>CAMBEZ010000016.1 GCA_945865885.1 Owenweeksia hongkongensis DSM 17368 | reverse complement strand
AGCAAGGAAACGTTGGAGAAGCCCGCCGCCATTCTGCCGGTTAAGGACGGTTTGGTGTTCCACACGGCAAACCCTTTGGGATACGGACCTCCGGGATTTATGGGAGCCTCCTACTTTATGGCGGAAAATCCGCCGATGGGCGCGGTGTTCACCGTACACGTCAAAGACGTTCCCAAGAGTTTGAAGGCGCAGCGCCAGGAACAAGAAAAATCCGGCGTCACGGGCTACCCCTCGGCAGAGGCCATTCGGGCGGAGGACCAAGAAGAGAAGGCCTACCATTTGTACGTTGTATACGACAGCAACGGCAAAGAAGTGCGACGGTTTAGCCAGGCTGCTGCCAAAGGCATTCAACGCGTGGTTTGGGACGGCGAACTGGGACGAATGGACGGCAGCAGCCGCGGCTCGGAGCCCATCACCACGGCGCCCGGCGCGCACTTTGCGCCGGAAGGCACCTACCAGGTGTCGATGTACCAACTGGTCAACGGCGTGGGCAGTTTGCTGGCCGGGCCGGTGTCTTTCCGCCTGAATCATTTGAAAAACGGAACCACCCACCCCACCGCACCTGCCGACGAGGCCGCGCGGAATGCGTTTTGGGCCGATGCCAACAAAACAACTCAGTCCTTGGAATCTGTAGAACGCACGTTCCGCGTTTTGAAGGAGCATGTTCTGGAGTTGAAGGCCGGCTTGCGCAATACGCCGGGTGCCTCGCTGGAAACGTTGGCTGAGGCGCGCAAATTGGAGGTTCAATTGGCGGCTTGGGGCATTGAACTGTACGGCGACGGCAGCATGAGCAAACGCGAATTTGAGACGGCACCGGGCTTGACAGACCGCATGGGCAATGCCACTTGGGGTTCTTGGTCCCACCGTTCGGCGCCAACGAGCACCATGGTGGGCGATTTGGCAGCGGTGAAGACCGGTGTGGCTGCGTTGGCACCGCAGTTGGCTGCGGCTTGGGCGTCGTTGAAAAAGCTGGATGCAGAACTGGTGAAAGCCGGTGGCATGTCCGTACTGGCGACAGATTTGGATTGACCGATTCTGGGCGCGCTCAGGTGCGCGCGGCTGGGTGAAAATGGAATCGCCCGCCTCCGGATGGAGGCGGGCGATTTTCGTTGCTGTGCTTCAGACGTTGAGACCTACCAGCGGTAGACAAACGCATTGATGGTCATGCCGGCACCTACGGATGCGAACAGCAAGAGATCTCCGCGTTGAATTTTGTGCCCTTGGTATTGGGTTTTGACCACCAAATCCAATAGGGTTGGAACCGTCGCGACAGAGGAATTGCCCAGCCATTGAATGCTCATGGGCGCGATGGCGTCGACGTGGTCCACCTTCATGCCGTACAAGCGATGCAGGCGCTCAATGACTGCGTGATCCAGTTTGGCGTTGGCCTGGTGAATGAAAATCTTCTTGATTTCGGAAAGATGCACGCCGGCGTTGTCCAAGGCTGCCTTCATACCGTCCGGAACGTGGCGCAAGGCAAATTCGTAGATCTTGCGCCCCTTCATCTTGATGAGCATTTCTTTAGGATCCGTCCCCGGTTTGTTGGACGGGTTGGATTTGAGGTAGTACGCTGTATCGTTGGACGTGTAGGTTTGCATGGCACGGCCCAAGATGTTGGAGGGGTTGTCTTCACCCGCTTCCAAAACTACCGCACCGGCACCGTCGGCAAAAATCATGGAATCCCGGTCGTGAACGTCTAGCGTTCTGGAGAGCATTTCGTTGCCTACAACAAGGGCTCTCTTGGCATGCCCTGCCAACATATAGGATTGTGCGGTGAGAACGGACTGAACCCAGCCGGGGCAACCGGCCAATACGTCAAAAGCAACAGCATTGGGGTTGCGAATGCCCAATCCGGCCTTCACGCGCGATGCCAACGTGGGCATTTGATCCGTGTGGCGCGAGCCAAAGGCCAAGTCGCCAAAATTATGGGTGACAATGATGAGGTCCAGCGTTTCCGGGTCTATGCCGGCGTGTTCCAAGGCATGCGCTGCCGCGCGAGTTCCCAGGGTGGAGCACAGCTCTTCCGGATTGGCCCATCGCCGCTCCCGAATCTCCGTGATTTCTTCAAACTTTTGAATGATGATTTCGTTGGAATGGGGAAAAGGTTGGCCCTTTTCGTCGTAAAAGTCGCAGCCCAAAAAGGCGCTGTTCGGTACGATTTGGTCCGGTAATACGCTGCCCGTCCCAATGATGCTCACGGAGATACTCATGGGTACAAAGGTACCGAATCCCCGCGAAAGACCCTTACCTTTGTGCCATGAATCCACACGAAGGCTTGGAAGATAGGGAGATGGACCACCCCAAAGGGTCGGTAGAAACCCCGTTGCGCGCCGATGCGTTTGCGTTGAGCGACGAAGAAAAAATAGAACGAATTGAGGGTGCTGTGCGGACCATCTTGGACACGTTGGGCATGGATTTAACGGACGATTCGCTGCGCGGAACGCCCCGTCGGGTTGCCAAAATGTACGTCAAAGAAACGTTTGGCGGTTTGAACCCAGACGGAAAACCGTCCTTGAATACCTTTGATAATAGCTACGCCTACGGCGAGATGCTGGTGGAGAAAAACATTGTGGTGTACTCCACGTGCGAGCACCACTTGCTGCCGATTGTGGGCCGGGCGCACATTGCCTATTTGAGCAATGAACGGGTCATCGGACTGAGTAAAATGAACCGCATTGTTGACTTTTACGCGAAACGTCCGCAGGTTCAGGAGCGCTTGACGCGGCAAATTGTAGCGGCTTTGCAGGACGCCTTGGGCACTCCGGATGTGGCGTGCATCATTGATGCCAAGCACTTGTGTGTGAATGCCCGAGGTATTCGCGACATCGAAAGCAGCACGGTAACCGCAGAATTCGGCGGACGCTTTTTGCACGAAGAAAAGTTGCGTCGGGATTTGATGGACTACATTCGCTTGGAAACGAAATTTGGGGCATGAGCTTGCAGCTGTACTCTACCTTATCCGGTCAAAAGGAACCGTTTGAAGCGTTGCACCCACCGCACGTCGGCTTGTATGTTTGCGGCCCAACCGTTTATTCCGACGTCCATTTGGGCAACGTTCGCACGTTTTTGAGCTTTGATTTGGTGTTCCGCTACCTTCAGTTTTTGGGGTATCGGGTGCGGTACGTGCGCAACATTACGGACGCCGGTCATTTGGAGAACGACGCCGACGAGGGCGAAGACAAAATTGGAAAGAAGGCTCGATTGGAGTCTTTGGAGCCGATGGAAATTGTTCAACGCTACACCGTTGGGTTTCGCGAAGTGATGCGGCAGTTCAATGCTTTGCCGCCCAGCATCGAACCCACAGCCACAGGCCACATTGTGGAGCAAATTGAAGCGTGCAAAGTGCTGTTGGAACGCGGATTGGCTTATGAGGTCAATGGATCGATCTATTTTGACGTTGCTGTGTATTCCAAATCCAACCACTACGGCAAACTGTCCGGACGGGTTTTGGACGAATTGCAGGCGGGATCGCGCGAATTGGAAGGCCAAAGCGAGAAGCGCAGCCCCATGGACTTTGCCTTGTGGAAAAAAGCCTCTCCGTACCACATCATGCGGTGGCCGTCTCCTTGGGGAGAAGGGTTTCCCGGTTGGCACTTGGAGTGTTCCGTCATGAGCACCAAGTATTTGGGCGCTTCGTTTGACATTCACGGCGGCGGCATGGATTTGAAGTTTCCGCACCACGAATGCGAGGTAGCCCAAAACAACGGCTGCAACGGAACCGATGGAGCTCGCTACTGGATGCATGCCAACATGCTGACTTTGAACGGCAAACGGATGTCCAAAAGCACTGGAAACACCTTGCTTCCTGAAGAGTTGTTCACGGGAAACACGCCGCACCTGACCCAAGGATTTGCGCCGTCGGTGGTGCGGTTCTTTATGCTTCAAGCGCACTACAGAAGCGTTTTGGACTTCAGCAACGACGCGCTTTTGGCCGCGGAAAAGGGTCACGACCGGTTGCTCGCGGCGTGGAAGGTACTCAGCGAGCGCAGCGCCAAGCTGGTTAAGGAACCCAACGCGTGGTCTTTGACCGCGTGGAAAGCCGATTGCCGCGCCGCCATGGACGACGATTTCAACAGCCCTATTTTGATAGCGCATTTGTTTGATGCGGCCAAGGCCATACAGGCGGACGCAGACGGACGTGCGCCTTTGACGGATGCGGACGCGTCTGAACTTCTTGCGGAAATGTCTACTTGGTTGTTCGCGGTTTTGGGATTGGAGAATCTGGAACGAAGTGCACAATCCTCTGATACGATCGAGGCCCTCGATGCAGCCATGAGCGCCGTGATTCACGTGCGCCAAAAGGCACGCGCCGAGCGCGACTTTGCCACAAGCGATGCCATACGGGATCTCCTGGCAAAAGGTGGAATTGTTTTGAAAGACGGAAAAGAAGGCACTGAATACTCGGTAGACCGTCGATCCTAGACAAACCCATGGCCGTGAAACGTTTTATGGTGTGGTTCTTCGCCAGTCCACTTTTGGTGCTGGTAGGTATTTACCGGTATGTTGTTTCGCCGCTCACCCCTCCCTCTTGCCGGCATTCCCCTACGTGTTCTGCCTACATGGGCGAATCCATCCGTGTATGGGGGCCTTGGCGCGGAAGTCTTATGGGTTTACGCCGACTGAGCAAATGCCATCCGTGGGGTACGTGGGGATACGACCCCGTGCCCGCAAAACCCAAAGCTGATTTAACTTCCAAGCCCAACTGATTTCACGTAACTTTCCCTCATGTTTGCTACCGCTACACTTACTTGGGCTGCCGAAAACGGTTTGGACCTTGGTTTTTTCACTCTTCGCTACTACAGTCTGCTCTTTGCTGCTGGTTTTTTCCTGGGCTACCGCCAAATGCGGAAGTGGTTCACCAGCGCCGGTTTGACCAACGAGCAACTGGATACTTTACTAACCACGATGGTAGTGGCCACCGTTGTTGGCGCTCGGCTGGGGCATGTCTTTTTTTACGATTGGCACTACTACCAAAACCACTTGGTGGAAATCCTGTACGTTTGGGAAGGTGGATTGGCCAGCCACGGCGCTGCTGCAGCCATCTTGGTGGCCATATTTTGGTACGCCAAATACGTCATCAACAAGCCCTACCTCTGGATGATGGATCGTTTGGTCATCACCGTCGCTTTGGCCGCAGTTTTCATTCGCACCGGAAACTTGATGAACTCTGAAATTTACGGAGACCCGGCTAACTCGGTAGCGCAAACCGTATTTGCTCGCCCGGTATTGGATTTGATCGACAACCACTACGGCCATGCGCTGACGGGCGCTCGCTTGGAGCGAGATGCCAACCGACCGGACCGGGAAACGGACTCCTTGAATTTGCCGGCCTACAGACTGGTGGTACAACCCGTTGAAGGCATGGGACCGGGTGAATTGGAGGCACTTTGGGAAGGGCAACTGATGCCGCACTTGCAATCACGCCCCAAAGACCGCATTCATTTTGTAGGTGCTCCTGAAGCGGAAGTTGTGGCGTTGGAAAATGGCGAATTTGCCCTGCCGGGGTATGGCATACCGCGGCATCCCACCCAAGTTTACGAAGCACTCTTTTATTTGTTCGTGTACGGTCTTTTAATTTTGATGGCCCTGCGGGGATCATTTAAGGCAAGCGGACGAATTTTTGGTACCTTCTTGATCGGTGTTTTTGGCTTCCGCTTTGCGGTGGAATTTTTGAAGGCCAATCAGAGCAGTTTTGAAGCCGGAATGGCGCTCAACATGGGCCAGTGGCTAAGTCTGCCCTTGGTTGCCGTTGGACTGTACCTTGTGTGGCAGTCGCGCACGAAGCGTTAAAATGATTGACAAACGGGGACGGCCTGAAGCGTAAAGGACGCATCTTAAAGCATTTAAAACACTATTTTTCTGGCTATGAATCGACTGATGAAACAAGTGGGCACCGCATTGCTCCTCCTGGCTGCTCTTGGATTTGTGGGGTTGCAGATTGGGCCGGCTTGCCAGCGTATAGAACAGGGATCGGCTCAAAACCGCGGAGTTGAGGAGAACCAAGAGGCGTACGAGCCACCTTTTACCCAAGAAGGCGTTGGAGCGTTTATTGCTGGTTCAACGGGGGATACCTTGCGAAACTACCGCGTGGAAGTAGCCGAGCGTCCGGACGAAGTGCAGTACGGAATGATGTACCGGAAACACATGGACGAAGACATGGCAATGGTCTTTCTCATGGGCGAGGAAACGCAACAGAGCTTTTGGATGCACAACACGTACGTATCGTTGGACATCGTGTATGTCAACAGCAAGGGCGTTGTGGTGAGTATTCAGGAGAACTGCACCCCGCTGACGGATACTCCGCGCCCTTCGGAAGGACCGGCCAATGTGGTTGTTGAGGTCCCCGGCGGAACGGCACAGCGCATTGGCTTGAAGGCAGGTGATCAATGGGTTTGGAACCGGATTTGATCTTTTTGACTGGGTTCTCCGGCGTTTGGTGACCCGCTAAAAAGCCCGCCCCGATTGCATCGGGGCGGGCTTTTTTTGGTGCCTGAGCAGAATGTGCGCTGTCCTCAAACTTCGCGCCCTCCGGAACTTACTTCTTTCCCAAACCAGCTTCCTGCATGGGATTTGCCGGGCGGCCACCGCGTCCGGAACCGGACGGAGCCCACTCCAGGTAAGTGTCTGCTGAGGCGGGCCATACGTTATTCTCGGTGTCAATATCCGCCGTCTCCAATTGGGGGTCCAGCTCAATCCGTACGGCCTTTCCGGGCAACGCAAACGTCTTGAGGAACTCGTTTTCGTTGCGCAGCCACACCTCGGCCGGCAGACGTTCGTCCACTACTTGGCCGTTCTCCAAAGTGAAACGAATCACTACCGGCATGATGAGACCGCCTTTGTTGGTGATGGTCAACTCGTGGAAATAGGTTCCCGCGCGCTTGGCCGCTGCGGCTTTCTGCGCCTCCACGTTGGCCTTGGCCAGAGCGGACTCCGCTTTGGTCAGTTCTTCTCTTTTGTAGGCGGAGTTGTAGTAATCAGAAGCCTCCGGGACGCGGTCTACCACCGTGGATGAATTGCTTTTTTGGTTCCGAACGTACCCAATGTGTGCGTTGCGTCGCTCGCGCTCCGTGTTCACCTTGCGCGATTTGGCTTCTGCCGGGAAATCAGGCATGGCGGCAATGCGCACCTTGGTCAGTGCTTGGTCGCAGGGCTCCGTGGTGTAAAACCAACCGCGCCAAAACCAATCCAAATCTGTTCCGGAGGCGTCCTCCATCGTTCGGAAGAAGTCTGCCGGCGATGGATGCTTGAACGCCCAACGCTCGCAGTAGGTTTTGAAGGCGAAATCAAACAACTCGCGCCCCAAAACAGTCTCGCGCAAGATGTTCAACGCAGTCGCCGGTTTCCCGTACGCGTTGTTCCCGAACTGAAGGAGCGACTCCGAGTTGGTCATGATGGGAACCTGGCTGCTAGCCGGTGACTTAATGTAGTCCACAATCTTGTAGGCGGGGCCGCGTCGGGCCGGGTAGTCCCGATCCCACTCCACCTCCGTGAGGTACTGCACAAACGTGTTCAACCCTTCGTCCATCCACGTCCAATCGCGCTCGTCGGAATTGATGATCATGGGGAAAAAGTTGTGGCCCACCTCGTGGATGATGACGCCAATCATGCCGTACTTCGTTCCCTCCGAGTAGGTACCGTCGGGTTCCGGACGACCTCCGTTGAAACAAATCATGGGGTATTCCATGCCGATGTCTGCCGTATGGACGGATAGGGCGCGCGGATAGGTATAGTCTACGGTAAACTTGGAGTAGGTGGCAATGGTTTGGGCCACTACCCGCGTGCTGTATTGCTCCCACAAGGGATTGCCTTCCTTGGGGTAGAAGCTCTCCGCCATGACGGTCTTGCCCCCCACCCGAACGCCCATGGCGTCCCAAATGAACTTGCGCGAGGTCGCAAAGGCAAAATCCCGAACGTTGGTGGCTTTGAACTCCCACGTTTTTTCCGATTTGACACGGCCTTTTTCCGCGGCCTCCGCTTCCTTCTGGGTTACGATGAACACCGGTTGGTCCAATGCGGTGCGTGCTTTGGCGTAGCGGCGGCGCTGCTCCGCAGTCAGTACGTCCGACTCGTTCTGCAATTCTCCCGTTGCTGCCACCACGTGATCACCGGGAACGTGGATGCGAACGCGGTAGTTTCCGAATGGAAGAGTAAACTCGCCCATGCCCAAAAACTGCTTGTGCTGCCAGCCCACGTTGTCTCCGTAAACTGCCATGCGCGGGAAGAATTGAGCCAAGGTATACAGGGTGTTGTTTTCCTCCTTGAAATGCTCGTAACCGGACCGTCCGCCGTCTTGCATGCGGTCGTTGATGGTAAAATGCCACGCCATCTGAAGCTGAAGCACTTGTCCGGCTTTCAACGGTTGCGGCAAATCCACCCGCATCATGGTATTGACCACGGTGTACTTGAGGGGCTTGCCGTTTTGGACCATCTTGTCGATGGTGAATCCGCCAGGAAAGTCGTAGAAGAAATCTTCCAAGCGTTCCGGCGTCATTTTTTCTGGAAGCGCGTTGCCGCGCGTAATTTTTTGGTTGACGCTGTTGGGGTTCTTCTCGTTTTGGTCCAATTGCAACCAAACATACTCCAGCACATCGGGGGAATTGTTCGTGTAGGTGATGGTACCCGACCCTTTCAGCACGTGGGTGTCCTCGTTCAACCAAACTTCCAAATCGTAATCCGCCTGCTGTTGGTAGTACGCCGCACCCGGGGCGCCGCTGGCCGTGCGGTAGCTGTTGGGCGTTGGGAGTTCCGTTCCCAATTGCCGGAATTTGGACTGATTGGTGCGGTCAAACGGGACCGACTGAGCGGATGCGGCCCAAGTCAGGCCAAAAGCAACGAGCGCTGTGAAGGATTTAAACACGTGCATAGGGCAGGAAAATCGGTCAATTAAGGAAGTGCGGAACGAGTAAATAAAGCGACAAAAATAAGGTGCCTCCGGAACAAAAAAGCACCCACTCGCGGGGTTTCCATATTGCGGCAGACTCCAACAACGTTGAAAAAGACAAGGCCACCAAAACCACCACCAACTGGCCCAGTTCAATGCCTGCGGTAAATGCCAACAAGGAGGAAACATTCAAGGATTCATCCAATACCATTCCGCGGAAATCTTTGGCAAATCCCAAACCGTGCACGAGTCCCAGCAGACCGGAAATCCAGGCACGTCGGTACCCTTTTGGGCGAATGGAACGCGGGTGCAGGTTGATCGCAGCCGTCAAGACCAGGGTCAAAAGGATGGCGATTTCAACAGACGATTCCGGTAAGGGAATTCCGGAGGCCATGGAAAAAACCAAACTCATGGTATGGCCTAGGGAAAATGCTGCGGTTGCAGCTCCCCACTGCTTCCAGTTCTCCAAGCCATAAACGGCCACCAAAACCACCAAAAACAACAGGTGGTCCCAGGCCCTTAGGTCCAAAATGTGGAAAAATCCCAGTTCTAAAAAGAGGTTCCAAACGTCCATAATGCGGCGAATCTACGGAATTTGGAGCGTCCATAAAGTTCCAGACTCCTTGAACGAATGAGACGATCGGAAATCTTGCCGGCGAAAATGAACCAGGTGGATTTGTTGCGGCAGGGCTGCGCGCAGGGCGTCGTGCTGAATGATTACGCTTTTGCCAAGAGGATCAACGCTGCGGGATTTCCAGCGCAAGACGGTAGACTCCGGCGATGAAACGCGGTCGATCAGGACCCAGGTTAGGTTTTTCTTGCCGCACTGCACCCGAAATTGGGACAGCACCCAAGCGGAAACCGCAGTATCCACGAGGGGAAGTGCATTGTCCAACCGAATCTTGGCCGTGGGATGGGCCAAATTATATGCTTGTTCCAAATCGTCGGTAAACAACTTTTGCTCCCAAACCCACAGCTTGGCTTCCGGGAAAAAACGACACTCTGCCACACCCACGTAGTACTCGTGGTCGTCCGACCGAAAGGCGCCTCCCAGCAGCACGGCAGCAATAAGAGCAGCGCGCGTCGGCTTAAAGGGCAGAAGGAGCGCAACCGTCCGTTGGAAGATGTGGGCACCGTGCCGTTGAATCCTGTCTTTCACCGGGGCAAGTTACTACCTTTGAAGCATGACTTCAGCATTTCGCTTCTTGGTTGGAACCGGGTTTTGGTTGGTCGGAACCTTGGATTTGTTTGGCACAGCTGCTTCGTCCCTGTTCCCGCTCCGAATGGCCTCGGTACCGTCGTTGTCCGTTCCGGATTCGTTGGGTTATTCCCCCTTTCCGGGAGCCTTGGTGCGCAGAATTGCAGCGGCGCGGTCTGGACCGGGCGAATGGGCCTGCGAGCCGGCGGTAGCCGTGCATCCCACCAACCCCGCGCAAGCGGTTGTGGGAACTGTTTTGAGCCGCATCCACCGAACGGGTTCTCTGGGCGCTCAGTGGGAAAGCCAAACCGTTCAATCCCCGTTTGGGGTGTACGGCGACCCCGTCTTGGCGTACGGACCGGACGGCAGACTGTATTATTTTCACCTGTCGGACTCCGACGGGAAAGGCTGGAAAGGGGAAGGTCTTTTGGACCGAATGGTGGTGCAGTGGTCCGACGACAACGGCGAAACCTGGTCTTCCGGCGTTGGCATTGGCTACCGACCTCCAAAAGACCAAGACAAGGAATGGGTTTGCATCGACCCGCGCACCGGGCACTTGCATTTGACGTGGACAGAATTTGACGTCTACGGCTCCAAGAAATCAACGCACCGCTCGCGCATTTTGTACGCCAAATCTACCGACCGCGGAGCCAGCTGGACCTCCCCCACGGTCCTGTCTCTTTTGGAAGGCGACTGCCGGGACGACGACGGAACGACGGAGGGCGCTGTGCCCGCACTGGACAACCGCGGCCGGTTGCATGTGGTTTGGTCCCGGGACGGAAAATTGTGGTACAACCGCTCCGACGACGCCGGAGGGACCTGGCTTGCTAAAGAGCACCTGGTTGCTGCCCAACCCGGTGGTTGGACTTTTTCCATTCCTGCCCTCGGCCGCGCCAACGGGCTGCCGTTCACCGTTTGCCGCGGAGAAGAAGAAGTGTTTACCTTGTTTGGAACGCAGCAAAACGACTTTGCTCGGCTGTGGACCGTAGTTTCCCGGGATCAAGGCGAACACTGGCAAACCCCGGTTGAGTTTCGTCCGGAACCCGGTTGCCAAAATGCTTTTTTTGGCGCACTGTCCGTGGACCCCGCCACCCAGCACCTGCACGCCATAAGCTACGCACAGGATTCGGAATTGAAGATCCGCACCTACTACAGCCGATCCACGGACGCAGGCCGAACTTGGACGCACCTTCCCCTGCAAGCATCCGGATTCACCACCCAACCGGAGGTGTTTTTTGGCGATTACAACCACCTGGAAGTAAAAAACGGTCAGGTGTATGCCGTTTGGACGGAACAATACAACGGAGTCAACAGCGTGTGGTGCCTTTCGTTGAATGAAGTTGCCTTGTTTGGTGAAAATCCGCCCCGACATCCGTAGCATACCCTACAAAATCGCGCACACCCGCCCAAACCAAAACATTCACCTGCAACCCCACTATGGTACCGTCCCAGCTGAATTTACTATTGGCTTCTACCTCAACCGTCCACGGGGCGCCTTACCTGTCCTACTTGGAATCGGCGGTACGCGCCCATTTTTCGGGATGCAAAACGGTAGCCTTTGTGCCCTTCGCACGCCCGGGCGGCCTGACTTGGGACGATTACACGGCACGCCCCGCGGCTGTCTTCGCGGAATGGGGGTTGGAATTGCGCGGAATTCATACGTGGGAAACGCCGGAAAAAGCCGCCGCTGAGGCCGACGGTTTTTTTGTTGGCGGAGGCAACACCTTCGTTCTTCTGGACACGCTGCAACGCGGCGGCTGGATGACTCCCCTGGACGAAGCCGTCCAATGCGGCAAACCCTACATGGGCAGCAGTGCCGGAACCAACCTAGCCGGACGAACTGTCGGCACCACCAACGACATGCCCATTGCGCACCCGGCCAACCTCAATGCCTTTGGTTGGGTTCCCTTCAACCTAAATCCGCACTACCTGGATCCAGACCCCCACTCCACCCACAAAGGGGAAACGCGCGAACAACGCATTGGCGAATTTCATTGCTACCACCCGCAGCCGGTCCTGGGTCTTCGCGAGGGCAGCTGGTTGGAACTGCACGGAGGTCTATTGGAGCTTAAAGGTTCCTTAAATACTCGCCTCTTTCAAGCCGGTTTACCTGCGGCAGAATTGATCCCAGGCGCCATTCGGGTTGGGGAATAAGCGTACCTTTGCTCCATGAAACGCAAGGCGGTTTTGATGATCCTGGACGGTTGGGGCATTGCCAAAGACAAGGCTGTATCGGCCGTTGATTTGGCCCACACGCCCTTCATGGATGGCTTGCTTGGAAACTACCCGCACGCCCAATTGGAAGCAAGCGGCTTGGCCGTTGGACTGCCGGAAGGGCAAATGGGCAACTCCGAAGTTGGGCACACGAATTTGGGTGCTGGCCGAGTGGTCTACCAGGATTTGGTCAAAATTTCGTTGGCCGCACAAGACGGTTCCTTGGCCGAAAATGCCCCTTGGTTGCGAACGGTGGACTACTGCAAATCAGGTAACAAACCGCTGCACCTCATGGGGCTCGTCTCCAACGGAGGCGTGCACAGCCACGCCGAACACCTTTATGCGTTGCTCCGGCTGGCTCGTGCTGCGGGGATCGAGCATGTATTTGTTCACGCCTTTACCGACGGACGCGACACGGATCCCAAAAGTGGACATGGCTTTTTAAAGGATCTCCTGAAGGTTTGCGCTGAAACAGGCGCCCAATTGGCCACCGTAACAGGGCGGTATTTCGCCATGGACCGAGACAACCGATGGGAGCGTGTATCCAAAGCGTACCGCGCTTTGGTGAACGGCGCGGGCACCCCGTGTACCGATGTCCTGCAGGCCCTGACCGATGCTTACGCGGCGGGCGTGACGGATGAATTTTTGGAGCCGTTGGTCTGCGTGGACGATGCTGGTAAACCCATTGGAATGATCCAGGAAGACGACGCTGTTTTGGTCTTTAACTTCCGTACCGACCGAGGTCGCGAGATCACTCAAATGCTCTCTCAGCAAGCCTTTCACGAACACAACACCGCCCCACTCCGACTTCATTTCACCACCATGACGCGCTACGATGCGTCTTTCCGCGGCGTGGATGTGCTATTTGACAAAGAGGATCTTCGCGAGACCTTGGGCGAGGTTTTATCGCAACACGGAAAGCGCCAGTTGCGCATAGCGGAAACCGAGAAGTACCCCCACGTTACCTTCTTTTTTTCCGGCGGTCAAGAGGAACCCTTTCCCGGAGAGGAACGCATTATGTGCCCCTCTCCCAAGGTCGCTACCTACGATTTGCAGCCGGAAATGAGTGCCCCGGATCTACGAGACGCGCTGATTCCTGTACTTCAAGCAGGTGAAGTAGATTTTGTTTGCCTCAATTTTGCCAATCCAGACATGGTGGGCCACACCGGTGATTTACCGGCCGCAATTCGTGCGGTAGAAACGGTAGACTCGTGCGCTCAAGCCGTTGTTTCAGCGGGTTTGCCCCAGAACTACACCTTCTTCATCATCGCGGATCACGGAAACGCAGACTGCATGCGCAATTCGGACGGCACGCCCAATACCGCACACACCACCCAGCCGGTTCCCTTCTTTGCAGTTGGACCGGAAACAGCGGACATGCGCTTAAATAATGGAGTCTTGGGAGATATTGCCCCCACCGTATTGCGTTGGTTAAACCTAGCGCAGCCCGCATCCATGACGGGCCAAAATTTACTGCATCCGTGAAGTTAAAATCACCCGACGAAATCGCCTTGATGCGCGAAAGTGCGCAACTGGTTTCCAAAACGCTGGGGCTGCTGGCCACCGAAATCAAACCCGGAGCTACTGGGCTCCATTTGGACCGATTGGCCGAAGAGTTCATTCGCGACAACGGCGGAATTCCAGGATTTAAGGGATTGTACGGCTTCCCCAATACCCTTTGTTTGTCCCTGAACGAAATGGTGGTACACGGAATACCGTCGGACCGGCCCTTTGCCGAAGGTGACATTGTTTCCGTGGATTGCGGGGTTGTTCTCAACGGATTTTACGGAGACCATGCCTACACTTTTGAAGTGGGTGAAGTCAGCGAAGACACCCGAAAACTCCTGCGCGTGACCAAGGAAAGCTTATACATCGGGATTGATAAAATGCGCCAAGGCAACCGCGTGAACGACATCGGAAATGCCATACAAAAGCACGCAGAATCGCACGGTTACGGCGTTGTCCGTGAATTGGTTGGCCACGGATTGGGCCGGGAACTGCACGAAGAACCGCAGGTCCCCAACTACGGAAAGCGCGGCACCGGTAAACTCCTGCAGGACGGACTCGTCTTGGCCATTGAACCCATGATCAACCGCGGCACCCACCGCGTGGTCCAATTGAAAGACGGTTGGAGCATCGTGACTGGGGATCGGAAGCCATCCGCTCATTTTGAACACGATGTAGCCTTGGTGGACGGAAGACCTGTTGTACTCTCTACTTTTGACTACATCTACGAGGCAATGGGCCTCCCAAAAAACGATCCCCTCTTTGCATGATACGCTGGGCATTACGAAACCTACCTCGTCCCTGGCTCATCCGTTTGAGCTACTTGGTTCAATGGGTTGCCCCGGTGCTGTGGGCGGGCAAACGATTTACGGACCCCATTGACGGGCGTTCTTATCGACGGTTCCTTCCCTACGGATACGGCAACCAAATTCGCGAAAATGCATTGGCCCCCGGTACCAATTCCTTGGAGCGGCACCGTTTGCTCTGGCTTTACTTGCAGCGATTTACCAACTTTTTCGAACGTCCCCAACACGTCCTTCACATCGCCCCGGAACAGTGCTTTCACGGCCGATTCAAACGCTTGAGCAACCTCACCGTCCTGACCGGCGACATCGAATCTCCCTTGGCGGATTTGCATTTTGATTTACACCACATCCCTTTGGAAGACAATCGGTTCGACGTGGCCTTCTGCAACCACGTTCTGGAACACGTAACCGACGACGCACAATGCCTTCGAGAACTCTACCGGGTACTCAAACCGGGCGGCTGGGGTATCTTTCAGGTGCCTTTTGTCCCTACCCAAATTTCCACGGATGAGGACCCATCAATCACAGACCCCGCCGAACGCGAACGTCGTTTTGGGCAGTACGACCACGTGCGAATCTACGGTCAAGACTATCCGGAACGCCTAAGGGCTGCCGGTTTTGACGTTGAATGCATCAACATGGACCAGCACCTCGCTCCGGAAGATTTTGAGCGCTACCGCTTACCGATGGGCGAGCCACTCTACATTTGCCGCAAGCCCGTCGCTTAATTTGCAGCAAGCCCCTTTGCTCCGAAAGAACCCTTCTTTATTCGTTCTGCTGCTGTTGCTAAAAAATAAAAGGGCTGCCTCCAACGAGACAGCCCTTTTATTTTTGTTCTATTCCTCTGTTTGGAACTAACCTTGAATCAAGCTAGCCAATACTAGCGCCATTTTCTCTTCTTCTTGACGTGCCAATTCCGGATCCACCAAAATGCGACCGGAATGCTCGTCCGTAACAATCTTCTTACGTTGGGCAATCTCCATCTGACGCTGCGGTGGAATCATGAAATACGAACCAGCAGAAGCGCCGCGTTCTATGCTCACTACGGCCAAACCATTACTCACCTTGGTGCGAATCCGACGGTAGGCCACGTACAAACGTTCTTCAATT
This sequence comes from Owenweeksia hongkongensis DSM 17368, assembly GCA_945865885.1. Classification (GTDB taxonomy): domain Bacteria; phylum Bacteroidota; class Bacteroidia; order Flavobacteriales; family Schleiferiaceae; genus CAMDTE01. Next base: position 24,387 of record CAMBEZ010000016.1, on the reverse strand, counting down.
TGTTTTGCTAACTCTTGGCTTTTGGCATCTAAAGCAGCTTCCTCCTTTGAGGTCTCCGCGAGAATACCGTCCAACTCACTTTGCTTGAACTCCAAGTGACTCTTGCGCTCGTTGAGACGCTCTTCAACGGAACCAATCAACTCCTTTTTGTGGGTGATTTTGGCGTCAAACTCCTTGATTTTCTTGTTGGCTAAAACAATTTCCAGCTCTTGGAACTCAATTTCTTTCGCAATGGCATCAAACTCACGGTTGTTCCGCACGTTGTTCTGTTGCTCCTGATATTTTGAAATCTTCTCTTGAGCTTCTTTAATGCCCGCCTTCTTGCCTTTAATTTCTGCTTCTAACTCTTTAATCTCACGACCCATTTTGTCGAAACGAGTCTGCATTCCAGCAATATCATCCTCCAAATCACGCACTTCCAAGGGCAATTCCCCACGAAGGCTGCGAATTTCATCGATTCGACGATCAATGATCTGCAAGTCGTACAACGCGCGCAGCTTCTCTTCTGCCGTAGTTTCTTTGGTCTTTGCCATGGTTATGAAGTCGTTACAGGATTGGTGCGTGTTTCCGCGCCAAGGACCGCAAAATTACGGAATTTTTCGCTAATGCGGGCAATCATTAATTCAACCGTGTGCTGTTCGCTCTCGGCATGGCCAACATCCACCAATGCGCATCGTGAATCGGCATCAAAGTACCGATGGTATTTGACGTCACTCGTTATAAACAACTGAGCTCCAGAACGTTGAGCAACTTCGAACAAGTCACTGCCGGAGCCTCCACAAACAGCAACACACGTGACTAATCCTTCTGGTGGGGCGCTGTGCCGCATACTCGAAAGGCCCAAGGACGATTTTACCGTTTGAACGGCCTCATTCCAAGTCTTTCCCTCAGGCCAGTAGCCCACCGCGCCAAACCCAACGTCTTCCAAAAGACCTTGGTGTTCGTGCCAAAAATGAGCCACTACCTCGTACGGATGGGCCTCAAAAAGGGCCTGCTCCACGGCAAGTCGTCGTGTTGTCGGCACCAAAAATTCAATGCGTACCTCATCTACCTTTTCCTCCTTACCAATGGACCCCACCACGGGGTTCGCGCGTTCCAACGGCCGGAACGTCCCCACTCCGTGCGTGGTAAAACCACATCGATCGTAATTGCCCACCTTTCCGGCGCCCGCGGCAAACACCGCTTCGCGCACTGCTTCTAATGCTTCTCCGGGGACAAAAACCGTTAAATTCAAGAGCTGATGCGCTCGGGGGTCCAAAATGCGAATATCTTCAAGACCTAATTTGTGGGCCAAGTGCACACTCACTCCATCGGCAACAGCATCCAGGTTGGTGTGGGCCGCTAGTAAGGCTATCCTGGACTGAATGGCACGCTCAACAGCCCGAACCGAGTCCGACTGTCCCACTAACTTTTTGAGTCCGTTAAAAATTACGGGGTGGTGTGCCACGACCGCCTGAAAACCATACTGAACCGCCTCTTCCACAACGGCCTCGGTAATGTCCAATGCCACCAATACGCGTTCTACGGGCCATTCTCTGCGCCCCACCAGCAACCCAACATTATCGTATGATTCGGCCAAACCAATAGGGGCCCAATCGTTCAAAAAATCAGCCAATCCGCCAACCGTAGCCGTGTATTCCATTTCCTAAAGATACAACGGCACCAAAGGCCTTCATACAGTGCTCTGCACTGCGCGCCGCAAAATTAAACCGATTCAAAAACAAAAGGGCCGCCTCATACGAGACGGCCCTTGATCGTTCGAACTATTCTTCGCTTACGCGTTGTTGTCCATCTGATCTTTCAAGCGCAACAAAGCATCCAAATCACCTAAGGTGGTCTTTTCAACAGCAGCATTTACTTCGTTGATTCCGCTGTTGCCGGAATTGCTCTTTTTGCCTTTGGATCCACCAGAAGACTTTTCTTCAGCGGGCATTTCCTTGTGCGTTTGTGCATGACTCACCAAAATGCGACGTGAGTCGCGATTGAATTCCAATACTTTGAATTCCAAGACATCACCAACTGTAAAGCTGGATCCGTCCTCTTTGGTGGCGTGGCGCGAAGGGCAGAAACCTTCAACACCAAACGTCTCAAACAATACGTTAAAGCCTTTATCTACGGCCTCGGAAACTTTGCCCGTATGCAAGGTTCCAACTTCAAATACTCCCTCGTAATTGTCCCAAGGATTTTCGGAGGTTTGCTTGTGGCCCAAGCTCAAACGACGGTTTGACTCGTCGATGTCCAAAACCTTGACTTCCATGATAGCTCCCACAGAAGTGAATTCACTTGGGTGCTTCACCTTCTTCGTCCAAGACAAATCTGAAATGTGAACCAAACCGTCAATTCCTTCTTCCAACTCCAAGAATACTCCGAAATTGGTGAAGTTGCGAACGGTGCCTTTGTGGATTGAATTTAAAGGGTACTTGGTGGTGATGGAAGCCCATGGGTCTGGCGTCAACTGCTTAATGCCCAAAGACATTTTGCGGTCTTCACGATCAATACCCAAAACCACTGTATCTACTTCTTGGCCAACCTTAACGAAGTCTTGAGCACTGCGCAAGTGCGTACCCCAACTCATTTCGGAAACGTGAACCAAACCTTCTACGCCCGGCTGGATTTCCACGAAAGCACCGTAGTCGGCCAAAACCACTACTTTACCTTTCACGCGGTCGCCCTCGTTGATTTGGGTGGTCAAAGCTTCCCACGGATGCGGGAACAATTGCTTCAAGCCCAGTTGGATGCGCGTCTTGGCTTCGTCGAAATCGAGGATAACCACGTTCAAACGCTGATCCAGTTCTACCACTTCGCTTGGGTGCGAGATACGGCTCCAAGAGAGGTCCGTGATGTGCACCAATCCGTCTACGCCGCCCAAATCGATGAATACACCGTAGCTGGTGATGTTCTTGACCACGCCTTCCAGAACTTGTCCTTTTTCCAGCTGACCAATGATCTTGCGCTTTTGTTCTTCCAAGTCGGCTTCGATGAGCGCCTTGTGCGAAACCACCACGTTCTTGAACTCTTGGTTGATTTTGACAATCTTGAACTCCATAGTCTTGTCCACGAAGATGTCGTAGTCGCGAATAGGCTTGACGTCAATCTGCGAACCGGGCAAGAAGGCCTCCAATCCGAATACGTCCACGATCATACCGCCTTTGGTGCGGCACTTCACGTAGCCCTGCACCACCTCTTCGTTCAAGAATGCATCGTTGACGCGGTCCCAAGCCTTGATGGAGCGGGCTTTGCGGTGCGAAAGCACCAATTGACCCAACTTGTCTTCCTGCTTGTCTACCAATACCTCAACCAAATCTCCAACCTTCAAATCGGGGTTGTAGCGGAACTCGTTCATGGAGACCACGCCCTCGGACTTGGATCCAATATCGATGATCACGTCTCGATCGGACTTATTGACGACCACGCCACTCACCACTTGGTGCTCGACAGAAGTCGTTAAAGTCGCCTCGTAGCGTTTCTCCATTTCCAAGTAAGCCTCATCGTGCTTGCTTGATGATTCGTGCTTGTCCCAGTCAAAAGCCTCTTCTTCCTCAACAACGGTCAAGTCCAATTCGCCCTCATCTTCGTCCATTTCCACTGCGGAAACCGACGCGGAGGCTTCTGCAACAACTTCTACTTCCGCAACGGGAGCAGGCGTTTCTGCTGCAACTTCTTCTACTTCATGGGCTTCTGCTGCAACTTCTTCTGCCTCATGGGCTTCTGCTGCAACTTCTTCTACCTCAGGAGCTTCTTCTGCAACTTCTTCAGTTGCAGAAGCTTCTGCTGCAACGGGAGCAACCTCTGCAGCTGCTTCCGTATTTACTACCGCCTCAGGGGTAGTTTCTTCACTCTGGTTGAGTTCCTCAGACATCACTCATCACCTTTGTATCCTGCGAAACCTGAGGCTGCGGCCTTCGGCAGGAGGGTTGTACGGTTGGAAAACACTTTTTTTGCAGCGCCTCAGGGTTTAACCTACTGCAAAAAAGGAGTGCAAAGTTACACAAATTTTTTCTTCAGCAACGCGGTTGTTGTGGAATTCGGGCGTTCAATGGGGAAGCTCAATGTGCGGTCCCAGATGAGGTTGGCCAAAACACCCAACGAACGGGAAACACCAAACATTACGGTATAGAAATCATATTCTTTTAAACCGTAGTACATCAAAAGCTGGCCGCTGTGCGCATCTACGTTGGGCCAAGGATTTTTTACCTTACCCGTAGCCAATAGGATTTCCGGCACAACTTCGTAAATGTTGGATATTACCTGAAATAAAGGATCATTCGGCAGGTGCTTCAAAGCGAACTCACGCTGCGCCGTGTAACGCGGGTCCGTCTTCCGCAGTACCGCGTGACCAAAACCCGGAACAACTTTTCCCTCCGCGAGCGTACGCTTGCAGTAGTCGGAAATCTGTTCTTTGGTGGGGGTCTGTGTGCCCAACTCCTCAAGCATGTCCAACGTCCAAACCATTACTTCTTGGTTGGCTAGGCCGTGGAGCGGGCCTGCCAAGCCGTTCATTCCTGCGGCAAAACTTTGGTAGGCGTCGGAGAGCGCACTGCCCACCAACTTCACCGCGTGTGCAGATACATTGCCGCCTTCGTGGTCCGCATGAATCGTCATGTACAAACGCATCAACTCGCGGAACTCTTCGGATTCAAATCCCAACATGTGGGCAAAGTTTCCTGCCCAATCCAATTTTGGGTCCGGCTCAATGTGCTCGCCACCGCAGTAGGTACGGCGGTAGATATACGCCGCAACGCGAGGCAATCGAGCAATCAAATTCATCGAATCATCGTACGTATAAGACCAGTAGTCACTTTTGGGGATCCCCGCTTTGTAGGCCTTCCCAAATTCAGTTTCCGTCCGCAGCGCCATGATGGCCACCACAAACTGCGTCATGGGGTGGGCAGTTATTGGGAGTGCGTCGATTGCCTTGAAAACGTGTTGCGGAACAATGGCCCGACGCGCCCAACTGTTGCTCATACGACGAACGTCGTCGTCCGTAGGCATCTCGTCCATGAGCATCAAATAGAACAACCCTTCCGGCAACGGCTCCTCACCGCCGGGATACTTCGGCAGTTTTTCTTGCAACTCAGGAATGCTGTAACCGCGAAAACGAATGCCTTCTTCGGCGTCCAACTTAGACGTTTCGCAAATTAGGGCCAGCATGCCGCGCATGCCTTGATACAGTTGAGCCACTGTGATTTGACCGACCACTTCATCGCCTTTCTCCGCAATGAATTGTTTGACTTCGGCTACAGCACCCGGAATCTTAGATGCAAAGTGCTCTTTTAAGCGGTCCATGGTATTTTGGATTAGATAGAGTTTTTGAACAAGGGTTGATTAACGCAAATTTCTTCCAGGATAAATAGCCTGATCGCCCAACATTTCTTCAATGCGAAGCAACTGGTTGTACTTCGCCATGCGGTCGGACCGACTGGCGGATCCCGTTTTGATCTGACCCGTACCCAAGGCAACGGCCAAATCTGCAATGGTGGTGTCTTCGGTTTCACCCGAACGATGGCTCATGATGGTGGTATACGCATTCCGTTGTGCGCGTTGAACCGTATTGATGGTCTCCGTAAGAGTTCCAATCTGGTTGACCTTGATCAAAATCGAATTCGCGATACCTTCCTGAATGCCGCGCACCAAGCGGGTTTCGTTGGTGACAAAAAGGTCGTCCCCAACCAATTGAACCTTAGATCCCAATTTCTCGGTGAGTTGCTTCCAACCGGACCAATCGTCCTCCGCCAAACCGTCTTCAATACTCAAAATGGGGTAACGATCGCACCAGTCGGACCAGTAATTGACCACGTCCGATGAAGACATTTGTTCGCCGCTGCTCTTCTTGAAGGTGTAGAGTCCGGTTTTCTCGTCGTACAACTCCGTCATGGCCGCATCCATGGCAATCAAGACGTCGTCACCGGGTTTGTATCCGGCCTTCTCAATGGCCATCAATACCGTTTCAATCGCTTCTTCATTGGACCGGATGTTTGGCGCAAAACCCCCTTCATCCCCCACGTTGGTACTGTATCCTTTGGCCTTTAAAACACCTTTCAAATGGTGGAAAATTTCAGTGCCCATGCGCAATGCATGCGAAAAACTCTCCGCCCCAACCGGCATAACCATGAATTCCTGGAAATCAATGGCATTATCTGCATGCGCACCTCCGTTGAGGATGTTCATCATGGGCACCGGCAAGGTACGCGCATTGGAACCTCCGACGTAGTTGAACAAGGGCATTCCGGCCTCCTCTGCAGCAGCCTTGGCCACCGCAAGACTAACCGCCAACAAAGCATTGGCACCCAACTTGGACTTATTCTCCGTGCCGTCCAACTCCAACAAGGCGGCATCCAATGCCGGCTGGTCAAAAACAGACATTCCCTCAATCGCTTCAGCAAGTTCACTGTTGACGTTGTCGACTGCTTTTAACACGCCGCGTCCTAAATAAACCTGTGCATCGCCGTCACGTAATTCAACCGCTTCGTGTGCACCGGTAGATGCTCCCGAGGGCACCGCCGCACGTCCAAAGGCACCATTTTCCGTTACGACATCCACCTCAACCGTGGGGTTTCCTCGGGAATCCAAAATTTGGCGCGCGTGCACCGCTGCAATTAAAGCCATGGCTTAGTGTTGTTGATTCATTAATGATGCAAACTGCGTAAACAAATAGCGGGAATCGTGCGGTCCCGGAGCCGCTTCGGGATGGTACTGCACGCTGAATACAGGTTTATCTGTTCTGCGAATTCCCGCAACCGTTCCGTCGTTCAAATGAACATGCGTCAATTCAACCGTAGGACTTGCAACAACATCCTCCATCGAAACGGCAAAACCATGGTTCTGTGAAGTAATCTCCCCTTTACCGGTTAATACATTTTTAACGGGATGGTTGATGCCTCGGTGGCCGTTGTGCATTTTGTACGTTCTGAGGCCTGATGCCAACGCAATCATTTGGTGACCCAAGCAAATCCCAAAAACAGGCTTGCCGCTTTCTACAATCTCCCGCACCGTTTCTACAACCTGCAGTGATGCTGCAGGATCTCCTGGCCCATTGGACAAAAAGAAACCATCCGGCGAATCAGCTGCAAGAACCGAATAAGGAGTGTTGTAAGGGAACAAATCAACGGAAATTCCCTCCGCGTTGAGGCGTCGGATCATGTTCTCCTTGATCCCAAAATCTAAGGCAGCCACTCGGTATGCGGCACCTTCCACGTGTGCTCTACGAACCTCGCTAATGCTTACCTGGGGCAATAATTCCAATCCATCCATGGAGGGAACTTTTTCCAAACGCGCTAAAAGTTCCGACACGTCCTCAATCTCCGTAGAAACAATGGCATTCATGGTACCCGCCTGACGAATGTGGCGAACCAATGCCCGGGTATCTACATCCGAAATGGCCACTTTCCCTTGCTCTGCAAAAAGTTCCGCCAAAGTCCTCGTCTTACCGGGGCGTGTTTGCACGCTGCTGAAGGATTTACAGATCAATCCTGAAATTTGAACCCGATTGCTTTCCCCTTCATCATCGTGCACCCCGTAATTTCCGATGTGCGACGTTGCCGTGACCATCAGCTGGCCCAAGTAACTGGGGTCGGTAAATACCTCTTGGTACCCCGTCATGCCCGTATTGAAGCAAATTTCACCCCAAGCGGTACCGTCCAAGCCCGTGCTCTTACCGTGAAAAACGGTTCCGTCTGCCAAAACCAAAAGTGCGGATTGTCCTTTCATTCTGTCCCTTAATTTACGACCGATTGTTGCATAAAAAAAGGATAAGGGAACACCTTATCCTTTTCTTAAAATGAACAACCATTGAATCATTCTTTGGTTTCTGAATCTTCGCTTGAAGCAGCCTCGTCAACAACAGGAGTCTCAGAAACAGGCGTTTCTTCAACTGCAACTGCTTCTACTACAGGAGCCACAACAACGGCCTCTGCAACTACTGCTTCAGCCTTCTTGCGACTGCGGCGTGTGCCCTTCGCAGCAACCTTGTCTGCACCGTAAACTTCGTTGAAGTCTACCAACTCAATCATGGCCATTTCGGCGTTGTCGCCTAAACGAGTGCCCGTCTTGATGATGCGGGTGTAACCACCGGGGCGATCACCAACCTTCACAGCAACCTCGCGGAACAACTCCGTAACCGCTTCTTTGCTCTTCAAGTAGGCAAAAACAGTACGGCGGTTGTGGGTACTGTCCACCTTTGACTTAGTCACCAAGGGCTCAACATACTTCTTCAACTCTTTGGCCTTGGCCAAAGTAGTATTGATTCGCTTGTGCTCAATCAATGAATTCGCTAAGTTGCTCAACAACGCCTTGCGGTGCGATGCTGTGCGGCCCAAGTGATTGAATTTCTTACCGTGTCTCATTACTCTTTTTCCAATTTGTATTTCGTAACATCCATACCGAACACCAGACCTTTGGTTTCCACCAACTCATCTAATTCGGTTAAACTTTTCTTGCCGAAGTTTCTGAACTTCATCAAGTCTTGCTTGGTATAGGTTACCAAGTCTGCCAAGGTCTCAACCTCAGCCGCTTTCAAACAATTCAAAGCACGCACGCTCAAATCAAGATCGGTCAATTTCGTCTTCAACAGTTGACGCATGTGCAGAATCTCCTCGTCAAAGGACTCAGTTTCTACAACAACCTTCTCTTCGGACTTGATGCGCTCATCTGTGAACAACGAAAAATGCTCAATAAGAATGTTCGCCGCCTCGGTAACTGCGTGCTGCGGATGAATACTTCCGTCGGTTTGAACATCAAAAACCAACTTTTCAAAGTCTGTTTTCTGTTCAACTCGGTAGTTTTCAACGCTGTACTTAACGTTCTTGATCGGAGTGTAAATGGAGTCCAAAGCGATGGTTCCCTTGATGGCTTCCAAACGCTTATTTTCCTCTGCTCCCACGTATCCGCGCCCTTTCTCAATGGTCAATTCCATCTCGATTTTTACGCTGGATTCCATGCGGCAGATGATCAACTCCGGATTTAGCACCTGAAACGCTGCCGTGAATTTACCCAAGTCACCAGCAGTGAACTGCTCTTGACCGGAAATACTCACTTTAACCGTTTCGCCTTCGCTGGCATCTATTTGACGCTTCAGACGAACTTGCTTGAGATTCAGAACAATCTCGGTCACGTCTTCCACCACACCCTTCAGTGTCGAGAACTCGTGATCCACTCCGGAAATGCGAACCGAAGTAAACGCATAACCCTCGAGCGAGCTTAACAAAACCCGGCGAAGAGCATTGCCAATCGTTAGACCAAAGCCAGGCTCCAAGGGACGAAACTCGAATTGACCTTCGGTTTCGGTTGCAGCGTTGACAATGACCTTTTCGGGCTTTTGAAAGGTAAGAATGGCCATAATCGTTTATTTAGAATACAATTCGACGATCAATTGCTCTTTGATGTTCTCAGGGATCAAATCACGCGAAGGAACTCCTGTAAAGGTTCCCATGTGCGTAGCGTCGTTCCACTGCAACCAAGAGTACTCACCGCGTCGACCGGACAAGGAATCGGCAATAACCTCCATGGATTTTGACTTCTCACGAACAGAAATCGCATCACCTGGTTTTACCTGGTAGGACGGAATATTAAGCAATTCGCCATTCACCAAAATGTGGCGGTGTGAAACCAATTGGCGTGCACCACGACGGGTACGCGAAAAACCCAAACGGTACACCACGTTATCCAAACGGGACTCACACAATTGCAAAAGAACTTCACCGGTAACTCCTTTGGAGCGGTGGGCTTTTTCAAATAAGGTACGGAACTGACGCTCCAAAATACCATACGTGTATTTAGCTTTTTGCTTTTCTGCCAACTGAACGGAGTATTCACTTTTCTTGCCGCGCTTCTTGGCAAAACCGTGTTGACCTGGAGGGTAATTGCGCTTTTCCAAAGCGCGGTCCGGTCCAAAAATAGGTTCGCCAAAACGACGGGCGATTTTCGTCAATGGGCCTCTGTATCGTGCCATAACTCTTAACTCTTCTAATTAATGATTATACGCGGCGACGCTTCGGAGGACGACAGCCGTTGTGGGGGATGGGGGTAACGTCAATGATTTCAGTTACTTCAATTCCAGCATTATTCAAGGAACGAATAGCGCTTTCACGACCATTACCGGGACCTTTAACGTATACTTTCACCTTGCGCAATCCGGCCTCCATGGCAGGGCTCGCAGCATTTTCCGCAGCGGTCTGGGCTGCGTAGGGTGTGTTCTTCTTAGAGCCACGGAATCCCATTTTCCCAGCGCTGGACCAGGAAATAACCTGTCCTTGCAGATTTGTCAAGGAAATGATGATGTTGTTGAAGGTGCTCGTCACGTGGGCTTCACCGAAGGCTTCCACCTTCACTTTACGCTTCTTGACCGTTTTTGTTGACTTTGCCATGAGGATCAGGGATTACTTGGTCGCTTTCTTCTTGTTCGCTACAGTCTTGCGCTTTCCTTTGCGCGTACGACTGTTGTTCTTGGTATGCTGACCGCGAAGTGGCAAACCAGAACGGTGGCGGATGCCGCGGTAACAACCAATGTCCATCAAACGCTTGATGTTCATTTGAGTTTCCGAACGCAATTCGCCTTCTACTTTAAAGCTATCAGAAATTACCGTACGAATTTCCTGCAACTGGTCATCCGACCAATTACCTACTTTAGTGTCGTAATCGACGCCTGCAGCAGTCAGGATTTTCCGGGACCGGCTGCGGCCGATTCCATAGATATACATTAGACCAATTTCTCCGCGCTTATTCTTCGGAAGGTCGATACCAGCTATTCTCGCCATTTCGTTGGTTAATTAAATTATCCTTGACGCTGTTTCAGCTTCGGATTTTTCTTGTTAATGACATACAAACGGCCCTTGCGGCGAACAATTTTGCACTCGGGGCTGCGCTTCTTCAGGGATGCTCTGATTTTCATATCTCAGTAGGCAATTAATAACGATAAACAATTCGGGCCTTGGACAGGTCGTATGGAGACAACTCCAACTTAACCCGATCACCCGGCAATAACTTAATGTAGTGCATGCGCATCTTTCCAGAAATGTGCGCAGTCACTACGTGACCATTTTCAAGCTCCACACGGAACATGGCATTGGAGAGATTCTCCGTAATCACGCCGTCCTGCTCTATTGCTCCTTGCTTTGCCATGTCTTAGTTTGCGTTCGTAGAACGACCCTTCATCCGACTACCTTCCATAAGGCCGTCGTAGTGACTGTTCAACAAATAACTTTCGACCTGCATCAAGGTATCCAAGATAACCCCCACCATGATCAACAAACTGGTTCCACCGTAGAAATTAGCCCACTGAGGAGTCAGGTTTGCGATATTCGCAAGGGAAGGAAGAATCGCCAAAAATGCAAGAGCAATTGCACCCGGGAGCGTGATTCTAGATAGAATCTGATCCAAGTACTCAGCAGTATCTGCTCCAGGTTTAACTCCGGGAACAAAACCACCGCTTCTACGCAAGTCTTCTGCAATCTGACTAGTATTGAATTGAATGGCGGTGTAGAAGAAGGTAAAGACCAAGATCAACGCCGCAAAGATAAAGTTGTACCAGAAACCTTGGATGTTCCCAAAAATATCCACCAACCAAGGCATCGTATCCGTGCCGGCACCGCTGTACTGCAGTACCGTAATGGGTATGAACATCAAGGCCTGAGCAAAGATGATTGGCATAACACCCGCGGTGTTAACGCGGATGGGCAAGTAACTGCGGCCAATGGAACGTGGGGCAGAATTACCGGATGCACCAGCTACGCGCTTGGCATACTCCAAGGGTACTTGACGCACCGCCTGAGTAATTGCAATCGCAAACAAAATGACCAAATACAACGCAACCAACTCCAGCAAGAAAACAACGATGCCACCACCTGCCTCGCTTACCTGCTTCACGTACTCTTGCAAGAACGATTGAGGCAATTGAGCAATGATACCGATCATGATCAACAGGCTAATGCCGTTACCAATTCCTTTGTCCGTGATGCGCTCACCCAACCACATGGCGAAAATGGTTCCCGCCGTAAGTGTAATCAATGCCAGCGTCCAAAACGTAGAGGTAGGCAACGTAAGACCTACGCCTTGGTACATCAAATTGGTGATGTATCCCGGCGCTTGTAAAAGTGCTACAGCAATGGTAACGTAGCGCGTGATTTGATTCAACTTGCGTCGACCACTCTCTCCATCCTTCTGCATTTTCTGAATAGATGGCACGGCCAAACCCAGCAATTGCAACAAAATCGATGCTGAGATGTACGGCATAATGCCTAATGCCAGAACAGAGGCATTGGCAAACGCACCTCCAGAGAAGGCATTCAATATGCCTATCAAGCCTTCGCTTGCTTGGCTTTGAAGATTGGTCAACGAAGTCGGATCAATGCCGGGCAACACCACGTTGGACCCCAAACGGTAGACCAACAGCAGACCCAACGTCAACAAAATTTTGTCGCGCAGTTCTTGGATGCTCCAAATGTTGCGGAAGGTATCGATCAAACGCTTCATGGAATCTTAATTAAGCTTGCTCAATGGTTCCGCCAGCTGCTTCAATTGCCTTGACGGCTGATGCACTGAACTTGTGGGCCGAGATGGAAACCTTAGCCGTGAATTCTCCACGACCCAAGATTTTGATCAAATCATTCTTGGAAGCCAAGCCGTTCTGAATCAATACTGCAGCGTCAATACGCTCCAATCCTTTTTCAACCGAAAGGGTTTGCAACACGTCCAAATTGATTGCACGGTATTCTACTCGGTTTGGATTCGTAAATCCAAACTTTGGAACACGACGCTGAAGCGGCATCTGGCCACCTTCAAAACCAATCTTGGTCGAATAGCCGGAACGTGACTTGGCACCTTTGTGACCGCGTGTGGAAGTACCACCGCGACCCGATCCTTGACCGCGACCCAAGCGCTTGTTATTGCGAACCGAGCCTGCTGCGGGTTTTAATTCATTCAAGTTCATGCTCTAATGCGTTTAGGCTTGTTCAACTTCTTGTACCTGAACCAAGTGTTCTACTTTGCGCACCATTCCCAGAATCTGGGGGGTTGCTTCGTGTACAACAGAGTGGTTCATTTTACGGATGCCCAATGCGGCCATTGTGGCCTTTTGGCGTGCGGGACGATTGATCGTACTGCGCACTTGTGTGATTTTAATCTTAGCCATAATGTATCGCTATCAACCGTTAAAAACCTTCGTTATGGCAATACCGCGTTGACGTGCAACTTCATTCACGTCGCGCAACTGATGCAAGGCTTCAAAAGTAGCTTTTACCAAGTTGTGCGGATTCGACGAACCTTTTGATTTCGCCAATACATCGTGTACACCAACGCACTCCAAAACGGCACGCATAGCACCTCCAGCGATAACACCAGTTCCGTTCGAGGCGGGACGCAAGAAAACACGTGCGCCACCAAACTTACCATCCTGCTCGTGAGGAATCGATTTCTTTACAATAGGGAAGCGGTAAAGATTCTTCTTAGCATCTTCAATGCCTTTGGCAACCGCTTCAGAAACTTCCTTGCTTTTGCCCAAACCGTATCCACCGATTCCACTTTCATCGCCAACAACGACGATTGCACTAAAACCGAATGCACGACCGCCCTTGGTCACCTTGGTTACGCGTTGAACGCCTACCAAACGATCCACCAACTCCAAGCCACTGGGCTTGACACGACGCGAATTTTGTGCTGATTTCATATCAATTGCTTAGAAGTTGAGACCACCTTCCCGGGCACCGTCGGCCAGAGATTTAACACGCCCATGGTACAAATAACCACCGCGATCAAAAGCGACTGCGGAGATTCCCTTCGCCTGAGCAACAGCAGCAATAGCCTTGCCTACCTCAAACGCTTGGTTGGTCTTCGCACCTTCAAATGCTTTACCTTTTTTGGTTACGCTGGTAGCGGAACCCAAAGTGGTGCCGGTAACATCGTCAATAAGTTGTGCGTAAATCGCCTTGTTGCTGCGGAAAACAGCCAAACGAGGACGCTGCGCGGTGCCCTGTACCACTTTGCGAATCCGACGACGGATTCGGTTGCGGCGATCAATGGATGAAAGTGCCATAATCTATATCGCTTATTTCTTGCCTTTACCGGCTGATTTACCCGCCTTACGACGTACCACTTCATTGACGTAACGCACACCCTTTCCTTTGTAAGGCTCTGGCTTGCGGAAGCTGCGAATTTTGGCAGCAATCATACCCAACAACTGCTTGTCGAAGGATTTGAGGATGATCAAGGGGTTCTTACCTTTTTCCGATTTGGTTTCAAGAGAAACCTCCGAAGGCAATTGAACCATGATCGTGTGCGAGTAACCGAGGGAAAGATCTAAGATTTGACCCTGGTTGGAAGCACGGTAACCCACACCTATCAACTCAAGTTCCTTAGTCCAGCCGTTGGAAACACCAACCACCATGTTGTTGATCAAAGCCCGATACAAACCGTGCTTTGCACGAGTCGGCTTATCCTCGTTCGCACGAAGAACTGTTACGACGTCACCTTCCTGCTGCAACGTAATGTCGGGATGAATTTCTTGGGTCAAAGTGCCCAACTTGCCCTTGACGGTAACAGCGGTTCCGGAGACAGAAATCTCCACACCTGCTGGTACTTGTATCGGGGCCTTACCAATGCGTGACATAGTATCGACTTGGAATTAATATACGTAGCAAATAACCTCCCCACCAACGTTTTTCTGACGGGCCTCTTTGTCCGTCATTAAACCTTTGGAGGTAGTTACAATGGCGATGCCCAAACCGTATTTTACGCGGGGCATATTCACTTTAGAAAAATACTTGCGCAAGCCGGGAGTTGAAACACGATCGATACCACGAATAACTGGAGTTTTCGTGGCCTTGTCGTACTTCAAAGCAACTTTTACAACACCCTGCGGGCCTTCGGCATCGTGCTTGTAGCTTGCGATGTAGCCTTGGTCCATGAGAATGCGCGCAATTTCAATCTTAATCTTCGAAGCCGGGGCTTCTACCACCGTGTGACCGGCGCGACTCGCATTGCGAATGCGCGTCAAAAAATCTGCAATCGGATCGGTATTCATAGCGTCGTTCCTTTAATCGTTTATTACCAGCTGGACTTTTTCACACCTGGGATCAAGCCCATGTTCGCCATTTGACGGAACGTCACGCGCGAAATGCCGAACTGACGCATGTAACCACGGGGGCGTCCCGTAATGCTGCACCGGTTGTGCAAACGCACCGGTGATGCGTTCTTTGGTAACTTCTGCAAGGCTAGATAATCGCCAGCAGCCTTCAAAGCCTCACGCTTTGCAGCGTACTTGGCTACTAACTTTTCACGCTTGGCCTCGCGGGCCTTCATGGATTCTTTTGCCACGGGTCCTTCAATTATTTTTTAAACGGAAATCCAAACGACGTAATCAACGATTTGCACTCTTTATCGGTTTTCGCCGAAGTGACAAATGTGATATCCATTCCGGCAATGCGATTCACCTTATCGATGTCGATTTCTGGAAAAATGATCTGTTCGGTGATTCCAAAAGTGAAATTCCCACGGCCATCAAAACCTTCCTTGACACCACGAAAATCACGAATACGCGGCAAGCTCGCGGTCAACAAGCGATCAAAAAATTCGTACATACGCTCTCCACGCAGCGTAACGCGCGCTCCAATGGGCATGCCTTTACGCAACTTAAAGTTCGAAATATCTTTCTTTGAGCGGGTTGAAACCGCGCGTTGACCAGTGATGATAGTCATCTCCTCAACGGCATAATCAACTAACTTTTTGTCAGCTACCGCTGCACCAATGCCTTGGCTAAGAACAATCTTTTGAAGGCGGGGAACCTCCATCATGTTCTTGTAGGCAAATTCTTCTTGCAAAGCCGGAACTACCTTGTCCCGGTAAATGCTTTTCAAACGCTGTTCCATTACTTAATCGTCTCGCCTGATTTCTTCGCAACGCGAACTTTCTGGCCTTTATCGTTGATTTTCATTCCCACGCGGGTTGGGGTACCCGTTTTTGGATCAATCAGCATCAAATTGCTGACGTGCAACGGTGCTTCCATCTGAGAAAGACCGCCTTGGGGGCTGGATGCCGTAGGCTTTTGGTGTTTGGTCACCATATTCACACCCTCCACAACAGCGCGGTGCTGTTTGGGGATCATGCGAATGATGCGACCGGTCTGTCCCTTGGACTGACCCGCAATCACCATTACGGTATCGCCGGTTTTGATATGAAACTTCGCCATCGTTCTATACTTAAAGCACTTCTGGTGCCAGAGAAACAATTTTCATGTACTGCTTGTCGCGCAATTCACGAGCTACAGGGCCAAAAACACGAGTGCCACGCATCTCACCCGCAGCAGTCAACAACACACAAGCGTTGTCGTCAAAGCGAATGTATGAACCATCGGCACGACGAACTTCTTTCGAAGTACGAACGACTACCGCTGTGGATACTTGTCCTTTTTTAACGTTACCCGACGGGGTGCTGTCTTTAACCGTCACTACGATCTTGTCACCAACGCTCGCATAGCGACGCTTTGTTCCGCCCAACACACGAATGACCAAAACTTCTTTGGCACCTGTGTTGTCCGCAACGCGTAAACGGGATTCTTGTTGTAACATCCTACTTTACCTTTTCAATGATTTCAACAAGACGCCAGTTCTTCGTCTTGCTCAACGGACGGGTTTCCATGATGCGGACGGTATCGCCCTTGGTGCATTCATTCTTTTCGTCGTGTGCGTGGAACTTGCTCGTAAAGGATACGAACTTACCATACTTAGCATGCTTGACACGACGTGAAACACTTACCGTGATTCCTTTTTCCATAGCTGCACTGGTCACAATACCAATACGCTCTTTGCGCAAATTTCTTTCCATTGCTCTATCTCTTATTGATTTTTGCGCAGCACCAACTCTGTGGCCAAGCGCGCAACCAGTTTTCGCGCTGCGGTGATGCGCATCGGATTCTCCAAAGGAGACATGCGATGGGTGCGCTTCATCCGAAACAATTCATCTTTCATTTGTGTCACCTTCAAAGCCAAATCGGCGTCTTTCAGTGCTTTAATTTCTGCTACTTTCATGATCTAACGAAGGATTAGGCTTCCGTGTAATCGCGTCGAACGACCAACGCGGTTTTAACCGGTAACTTTTGAGCGGCAAGACGCAAGGCCTCTTTCGCAATATCGGCGGGAACGCCGTCCAATTCGAACAACATACGACCCGGGCGAACTACAGCTGCCCAATATTCAACCGCACCCTTTCCTTTACCCATACGTACTTCCAAGGGCTTCTTGGTTACCGGTTTGTCAGGAAAAATGCGAATCCACAGCTGGCCTTCACGCTTCATGTAACGTGTAGCTGCGATACGAGCGGCTTCAATCTGACGAGCTGTCATCCATACATTCTCCAACGACTTGATGCCGAAGGAACCGAAAGCCAACGTGGCGCCGCGCTGGGCATTGCCCTTCATGCGGCCCTTGAACTGCTTTCTAAACTTCGTGCGTTTCGGTTGTAACATCGCTTAGCTTCTTTGGCGTTCTACTTATTTCTTTGCACCTCCGCGACGATCGCGAACTTGACTTGCACCTCCACGACGATCGCGATCACGAACACCCTCGTTAGCACCAGGGCCTGTCTTCTTCGCAGGTCCGAGCAAGTTGGACAAGTCACGCTTGCCATAAACTTCACCCTTCATGATCCAAACTTTGATGCCAATCCGACCGTAGGTCGTGTGCGCTTCAGAAATGTGGTAATCAATGTCTGCGCGAAACGTGTGCAAAGGAGTGCGTCCGTCCTTGAACTTCTCCGAACGTGCAATCTCCGCACCATTCAAACGACCAGAGATCTGTACTTTGATCCCTTCGGCACCCATTCGCATGGTTGCCGCAATACTCATCTTAATTGCGCGGCGGAAGGAAATACGACCTTCAATCTGACGGGCAATGCTGTCGGCTACCAACTTGGCATCCAGTTCCGGACGCTTAATTTCGAAGATGTTGATTTGAACTTCTTTGCCGGTCAGTTTCTTCAACTCCTCCCGCAACTTATCAACCTCTTGGCCACCTTTACCAATAATGACACCAGGGCGAGCCGTGGCAACTGTAACGGTAACCACTTTCAGTGTACGCTCGATAACAATGCGCGACACACTTGCCTTGGTCAAACGTGCGTACAGATACTTACGAATCTGTGCATCTTCAGCCAATTTCTCACCGTATACACGGCCACCGTACCAATTCGATTCCCATCCGCGGATGAAACCAAGGCGATTGCCGATGGGGTTAGTCTTTTGTCCCATTATTTATGCTTCAGCGTTTTCGGTGATCACTTGTTTACTACCCACAATGATTGTTACGTGATTGGAGCGCTTGCGAATGCGGTGCGCACGACCCTGCGGAGCAGGCGAAATACGCTTTAACATACGACCACCATCAACCATCACAGACTCAACAACCAAATTACTGTCTTCCAAACGCGCATCTGGGTTCTTAGTCTGCCAGTTACTCAAAGCTGAAAGCAAGAGTTTCTCCAAACGAATAGAAGACTCTTTGGGGCTGTACTTTAAGACAAACAATGCCTTTTCAACAGCCATACCACGAATCAAATCTGCCACAAGGCGCATTTTACGCGGAGACGTCGGGCAATTGTTTAAAGAAGCCATAGCAACGCTTTTGCGTGCTTCTTTGCGGGCTTCGGCCGCACTGTACTTACGAGATCCCATGGCTTATCGTTTTCCTTTGTCTTTTTTGTTACCGGCGTGACCACGGAAGGTACGAGTAGGTGAAAATTCACCCAACTTGTGACCAACCATATTCTCCGTTACATAAACCGGAATAAAGGTCTTGCCGTTGTGAACAGCAATAGTTTGACCTACAAAATCCGGGCTAATCATTGAGGCGCGCGACCAGGTTTTCACCACCGTCTTCTTGCCCGACTCAACATTTTCCGCTACACGCTTCTCAAGCTTGAAGTGGATAAAGGGTCCTTTTTTCAGTGAACGAGACATGGCTTATTTCTTGCGTTTTTCAATGATGTAACGATTGCTTGCCTTCTTCGGTGTACGCGTTTTGTAACCTTTCGCAGGAATGCCATTGCGTGAACGTGGATGACCACCCGTAGCACGACCTTCACCACCACCCATAGGGTGATCAACTGGGTTCATCGCGACGGCACGAGTACGAGGACGACGACCTTTCCAACGGCTGCGACCGGCTTTACCGGAAATCTCCAAGGCATGATCGCTGTTGCTAACAACACCTACCGTCGCCATACACGTAATCAAAATCATGCGCGTCTCGCTAGAAGGCATACGCAGAACGGCATAACCACCGTCGCGGGCCACCAACTGAGCAAAAGAACCTGCTGAGCGAGCAATAACTCCACCCTGACCAGGACGCATTTCAATGTTGTGAACAACCGTACCCAACGGCAGATCAGACAAGGGCAATGCATTGCCTACTTCAGGTGCACTTCCTTTACCACTGACCAGCGTCATGCCTACGGTAACCCCATTAGGAGCTAAGATGTAGCGCTTTTCACCGTCTGCATAGACCAACAATGCAATAAATGCACTGCGATTTGGATCGTATTCGATGGAACGAACCGTTGCAGGAATGTTCACCTTCTCGCGTTTGAAATCAATCAAACGGTACTGCTGCTTGTGGCCACCACCTTGGTAGCGAACGGTCATCTTACCGGTGTTGTTCCGGCCACCACGACTCTTCTTGGAAACCAAGAGGCTTTTCTCTGGCTCAACACCAGGAGTTAAAACCTTGAAGTCGTTTACCACGCGGAAACGTTGTCCCGGAGTGATTGGTTTTAATTTACGTACCCCCATGACTTACAGGTTGCTATAGATATCAATGGTCTGCCCTTCACTCACGTGAACAACAGCCTTTTTGTACGAAGACTTCTTGCCGGCCAGGGTGCCGCTTTTGGTGAAACGCACAACTTGGCGAGCTGCCACGATGCTCGTGCGTACACTTTCTACCGTCACACCATAGCTGGCCTCTACCGCTTTGCGAATCTGCAGCTTGTTCGCCTCTTTTGCAACAACAAAAGAGTAACAATTCTGCTTCTCACTGGCTGCGGAAGCCTTTTCGGTAATGATCGGGCGAATCAGGATGTGTTCCATTATTTCGCGCTTAATGCAGTTTCAATTTTCTCAATCGAGGACTCTACTAAAACCAACACACCGGCATTCATGATATCGTAAGTGTTTAGTTCTGAGTGAGTTACAACATTCGAGCCCTCAAAATTGCGGGACGACAAATATACGTTTTTATCTGAATCTCCAAGCACTACTAGAGATTTTTTTCCGTGCAGGCCTAAAGCTTGGATCATTGAAGCATACTGCTTGGTCTTTGGTGCTTCAAAAGAAACGTTCTCCAAAACCACAATCTTCTGGGCAGCAATCTTGATCGACAGAGCCGATTTGCGAGCCAATGCCTTTACTTTCTTGTTCAGCTTGAAACCGTAGTCGCGAGGTTGAGGACCAAAAACACGACCACCACCACGGTACAACGGTGACTTCATGGAACCGTGACGTGCGCCACCGGTACCTTTTTGCTTGTGCACTTTCTTCGTGGTACGAGCGATGTCCGCGCGCTCCTTGGATTTGTGTGTGCCCTGGCGCTGGTTGGCCAAGTACAACTTCACATCCAAGTATACCGCGTGGTTGTTGGGCTCGATGCCGAAAACACTATCGTTCAGAGTCGCCTTGCGACCTGTCTCTTTGCCTTGGGAGTTAAGAATGCTCAGTTCCATTATTTCTCAACAATTACCGTGGACTGCTTGGCTCCAGGAACAGAACCTTTTACAATCAACAAGTTCTTCTCCGTATCGACCTTCAATACTTGCAAGTTCTGGACCTTTACGCGATCACTGCCCATACGGCCCGCCATTCGCATGCCTTTGAAGACGCGCGAGGGATCAGATCCCGCACCAATTGAACCCGGTGCGCGCAAGCGGTTGTGCTGTCCGTGAGTGGACTCGCCTACCCCGCTAAATCCGTGGCGCTTTACAACACCTTGGAAACCCTTACCCTTGGAAGTACCAACCACAGACACAAACTCGCCCTCTGCAAAAAGAGAGACGGGCAGGATATCCCCCAAGGAGATACCGTTGGTGTCCAGGTCGCGGAATTCCACGTACTTGGATTTTGCATTGGTTTTCGCTTTTTCAGCGTGGCCGGCGGCAGGCTTGGTGGGATGCTTTACATCGCCAAATCCAATCTGCACGGCATTGTAACCATCGACATCCATCGTCTTGATTTGAGTCACCACACAGGGACCCACCTCAAGCACCGTGCACGGATAGTTCTTTCCGTCCGCGTCGAAGATGCTGGTCATTCCGATTTTTTTGCCAATTAATCCAGGCATGATTCAGAACAATTAATTATTAATAAAAAAAGATCACACTTTGATTTCAACCTCAACACCGCTGGGCAATTCCAACTTCATCAAGGCGTCAATGGTCTTGCTCGAAGAGCTGTAGATGTCCAACAAACGCTTGTAGCTGGACAATTCAAACTGCTCGCGGGCCTTCTTGTTGACGTGCGGAGAACGCAACACCGTGTAAATGCGCTTGTTGGTAGGCAACGGAATGGGACCGTTAACCACCGCGCCGGTGCTCTTCACCGTTTTAACAATTTTCTCAGCCGACTTGTCCACCAAGCTGTGGTCGTACGACTTCAATTTGATTCGAATTTTTTGACTCATCACGGAGAAGATTAAGCGTTTCCTTTTACTTTGGCGATTACCTCGTCGGCAATGCTCTTGGGAGTTTCTGCAAAATTGCTGAACTCCATGGTTGAACTACCGCGACCGGACGTAATGGTGCGCAGTGCAGTAACGTAACCAAACATTTCACTCAAAGGCACTTTGGCTTTTATGACGGCAGCTCCCAACTTGGAATCCATGCCTTCTACCTGGCCGCGACGCTTGTTCAAGTCACCTACTACGTCACCCATGTTCGTGTCGGGAGTGTCTACTTCCAACTTCATGATGGGCTCCAGAATCACAGGGTTGGCACGACGTGCTGCCTCACGGAAACCGGCCTTAGCAGCCAATTCAAAGGACAATGCGTCGGAGTCAACCGGGTGGAAGGAACCGTCGGACAAGGTAATCTTCATGCTGTCCAAAGCATAGCCCGCCAAGGGACCGTTTTTCATGGACTCTTTGAAGCCTTTCTCAATCGCGGGAATGAATTCACGAGGGATGTTACCACCCTTGATTTCGTTGACAAATTGCAATCCCACTACGTTCTCGTCAGCAGGACTGATGGTAAATACGATGTCCGCGAACTTACCGCGACCACCCGTTTGCTTCTTGTACACCTCGCGGTGTCCATAAGAACCCGTCAACGCCTCTTTGTACTGAACCTGGGGAGCACCTTGGCTGCATTCCACCTTGAATTCACGCTTCAGGCGGTCAACAATAATCTCCAAGTGCAACTCTCCCATGCCGGAGATGACCGTTTGACCGGTTTCCTCGTCCGTATGTACTTTAAAGGTGGGATCTTCTTCAGCCAATTTGGCCAAAGACATGCCCAACTTATCCACATCACCTTGGGTCTTGGGCTCAATCGCCAAACCGATAACCGGCTGCGGAAAGCTCATGGACTCCAAAATAATTGGGAACTTTTCTTCACACAGGGTATCGCCGGTGCGGATATCTTTAAAACCTACACCTGCACCAATATCGCCTGCCTCAATCAAATCAATTGGGTTCTGCTTGTTGGCGTGCATTTGGAAAATGCGGGAGATGCGCTCTTTGTTGTCCGTGCGCATGTTCTGAACATACGAACCGGCAGCCAACTTACCGCTGTAAACGCGGAAGAAACACAAACGACCCACAAAAGGATCGGTTGCAATTTTGAAGGCCAACGCGGCAAAAGGCTCACTGGGGTCCGGACGACGCAATTCTTCTTCTTCTGTGTTGGGGTTGATGCCGGAAACGGCCTCAACGTCCATCGGAGAAGGCAGGTACGCCATAACCGAGTCCAGCATGGTTTGAACACCCTTGTTCTTGAACGCCGAACCGCACAAAACGGGCGTAATTTTCATGGCAACGGTTGCCTTGCGAATTGCATTGATCAACTCATCGCGGGTGATTGACTCCGGATTGTCGAAGAACTTCTCCATCAAGTTGTCGTCGAATTCAGCAACGGCTTCCACCATTTTGCTGTAGTACTCGTCAACGGTGGATTGCAAATCTGCAGGAATATCGATTTCCTGGTAGGTCATGCCTTGGGTATCGTCGTTCCAAATGATTGCCTTGCGGTCCAACAAATCAACAACACCACGAAAATCTTGCTCGGCTCCAATGGGAACCTGAAGGGGGACGGGGTTTCCTTTCAGCTTATCGCTGATTTGGTTTACCACGTTGAAGAAATCAGCACCGGTACGGTCCATCTTGTTCACAAACGCCAAACGAGGTACACTGTACTTCGTTGCTTGACGCCAAACGGTCTCGGACTGAGGCTGAACACCGCCAACAGCACAAAACAAAGCCACAGCACCGTCCAAAACGCGCAAAGAGCGTTCTACCTCCACCGTGAAGTCAACGTGACCCGGGGTATCGATGATGTTGATCTTGTACTCTTCGGTCTCGGGCACCGACTGACCTTGTGTGGTCGGGTAGTTCCAGAAACAAGTTGTTGCAGCAGAAGTGATGGTGATTCCGCGCTCTTGCTCCTGAATCATCCAGTCCATCGTAGCCGCACCATCGTGTACTTCGCCAATTTTGTGACTGACACCGGTGTAGTAAAGAATGCGCTCCGTAGTGGTTGTCTTGCCGGCGTCAATGTGCGCCATGATGCCAATATTCCGCGTGAGCTTGAGGTCTCTTTTTGCCATGATGCGTAACGATTAGAAGCGGAAGTGAGAGAAAGCCTTGTTGGCTTCGGCCATCTTGTGGACGTCCATACGCTTTTTAACCGCAGCGCCTTCTTCTTTAGAGGCGGCCAAAATTTCAGCAGCCAATTTGGCAGCCATCGATTTTTCGTTCCGCTGGCGGGCGTAGCCAATGAGCCATTTGATGGCCATGGACACCTTCCGCTCGGGGCGGATTGGCTGAGGAATTTGGAATGTGGATCCACCAACACGGCGGCTTCGCACTTCCACGTGGGGCATAACGTTAGTCAACGCTTGCTTCCACATTTCCAGTCCATTGCCTTCGCCGGTCTTCTCGGATACGATGTCTACAGATTCGTAGAAAATACCGTATGCGATACTCTTTTTGCCGTCGTACATCAAGTTATTGACGAAACGCGTTACAAGCGTGTCGTTAAAACGAGGATCTGGCAACAGGGGGCGTTTTTTAGCTCTTGCTTTTCTCATGACAGAGTACTATTCACTAAGGGATTACTTTTTTACTTTGGGACGCTTGGTTCCGTACTTGGAACGACGCTGCATACGACCGTTTACACCGGCAGTATCCAACGCGCCACGAACGA
>CAMBEZ010000015.1 GCA_945865885.1 Owenweeksia hongkongensis DSM 17368 | reverse complement strand
TTTTACTTGGGAATGCCGGTGGCCTTGTGGATTATCTCGCGCTGGGCTTTGCCGTGGTACTACCGTTTGCGCGTTGTTACGGCCTATGAATTTTTGGAACATCGCTTTGACCGCCGGGTCCGCAGAATTGCTTCCTTTTTGTTCCTTGCGCACCGCGGAATTGCTGCGGGCCTCACGATTTATCCTCCTGCCCTGGTTTTTCACTACGCGCTGGGCTGGGACTTGGCACTTTCGGTGGTTGGAATTGGAGCTACCGTTCTGCTGTATACCGTTACCGGTGGCGCTCGAGCCGTAGCGGTGACCCAAAAGGTACAAATGGGCATCATCACGTTGGGGATGGTTTATGCGGCCTATTCCCTGGCTTCGGAAAAACCCGACGCCCTTACCTGGGAGCAATGGCTGTATCCCGCCGAGGCCACGCACCGGCTGGATTGGTTGGACTTTAACTGGGATCCCAGCACGCCGTACACCGTTTGGAGCGGATTATTGGGCGGAACGTTTTTGATGCTTTCCTACTTTGGTACGGACCAAAGCCAAGTTCAGCGGTACTTAGGCGGTTCCGACATTCGGCAGAGTCGCCTGGGATTGCGGTTCAACAGTATTTTGAAAATACCGCTTCAGGCGTCCATTCTCTTTTTGGGCATCTTGCTGTATGCGCACTACAGTCGGCAGGAAACGCCTTTGCACTTCAATACTTCTTTGGTTGAAAACGTACTCAATAAAGCCACGGACGCGGAACAAGCTACGTTCAAAGCCTGGGAAACGGAGCATGCACAGCTGGAGACAGAACGAAGAATATTAATTAAACAAAAGGATGATTTAAATATATCTAATGATTTAGTAATAAACAATTTAAATATTGAAATAAACACGAATAAGGCGCGGGCACAGAACTGGATTAAAGCAAAGACCGGTGACGGTGGCGAAACCAATCTGATTTTCTTGCACTACGTATTGAATTCGTTCCCTTCCGGAATGCTTGGATTGCTCATTGCGGTTTTGTTGGCCGCCTCCATGTCCAGTACCAGTGCGGAACTGAGTGCCCTGACCTCATCGACCGCTTGGGATTGGAAGGGCCTCTTCTCTAAATCGGCCCAAGTGCAGGAAACCAACTCAAGCCCTACCCGACTGCGCTGGATAACGTTCTTTTGGGGTTTGTACGCCATTGGATTTGCCCTCCTGGCCTACCGACTGGGTTCCTTAATCGAAGCCGTCAACGCCGTAGGTTCGCTCGTTTACGGTGCAGTACTGGGGGTCTTTGTGGTGGGTTGGTTTCTGCCAAAAATCCAATCAAACGCGGTATTCACCTCGGTTTTGCTGGTTGAAGCGACGGTCCTCATTCTGTGGACCACGCAGGATTGGCCGTTTCTTTGGTACAACCCCTTGGGTTGTTTGGGGGTGGTTGCGTTGAGTTGGTTGCTCCAGCAGGCAGCGCCGTTCCGATCAGGACGAAAAGCTATGCCTCACTAGGCTCCAAACAAAACAGCCACCTCCCCAATAAATTGCGCAAAACGTTTGTTCAGGTGGATCAACGGATAGGGATTCAAAGGCGATTTTTCAAAATAATTGGCCACGCGCTGCACGCGTGTACGGCGGTCGGACCACGACGCATGGACGCGACTTTTGTGCCGTTGACTCAGTTCAAAGGAGAATGACTCACCATACGCTTTCTCCATAGCCGCTACCCAAAGTTGCGGGCTTTGACTCAATTGCGCGTAGGGCAGTTCAACTACCTGTTCTCCTGGAAAAAGGGAACGGTAGTGCTGCAAAAGCAAGGCGTGCTGAAAATAAGTTTCGCGCATTTGGGGAACCTTCCAGTTCGTTGCTTCCAAGGTCTGAAGATCCTTGCCCAAAAATCCCTCCCGAACCAATTGCTTGTACACGCTGGATTTTGCTTCCTCGGCATCACGCGTGCCGATTAGAACAATAGCTTCCGGAAAGGCAGTCCTAATCCGTTCCGCAATGATCTCCTGATCAAACCCACCACTGACCGGATGGCCAGAAAGGCGCTCCGCAGATAGGACTGGAATTCCTTTGCCGTCCCAACGTTCAAGAGCCATAGCCCGAAGGCGGCTGGGCTCAAAACCGTCACCCAACACCAACGCGCGAAGCAGCGCGTCCTTCCACGGCTCCTTGTGGTTGTTCAAAATGCAAAATCCATGCTCTTTGGTGAACAAAACTTGCTGCATCCACGTGGTGCCGGTTTTGTGGTGGCCTAGGTGAATAAACCATCGATCGGGAAAGAGAACTCCTTGCATGCTGTAAAGTTACCTATTTCCAAAGGTGACTTAAATCATTGTTTGTTCCAACAGAGCTTAAGAATATTTGTACTCAACATTCATCCATCTGCTCATGGAAAATCTCTTCGTTGTTTGGATCCTGGCTGGAGTACTCCTCTTGGGTATGGAACTCTGGAAAACCGGTTTGTTTAATGCTTCGCTGGGTTTTGGATCCTTGGCGGCGTCTGGGGTTTCTGTGTTTTTACCGCATCATCCGCAATGGGAAGTCCTTACTTTTCTCGCGGTGTCGTTTGTTCTTTTTCATTTTGTTCGACCCCTGGTTAAGAAATCATTGGATCACGAAAACTTTTTGCCCGGTCCAGAGAACTTGCACGGCGCCCACGGCATTCTTCAGGAGGGTATCGTTGGAAACAAGCTGGGTACGGTGGAAGTAAACGGCGATTTGTGGTCGTGCATCGGTGAAGCGGGGCATTTAGGTCATGAAGGAGATCTGGTACGTGTGGTTCAACATTTTGGCACTGTGTTGACCGTACGTGTTGAAAAATAACGACGCCATTGAATGAGAAAAGGGGCTGCCTCGCAACGAGACAGCCCCTTATTTGTGCCAAATCCCTGGTGTTTAACCCATAAAAAGCGGGCGGTTCGCCATCAAAGACTCAATCTGGTGTGCGATTGTTATCAAATGGGACTCGTTGTTTCGCTGCACCAAAGCCTCGTTGATCCAACCCGCAACGGATTCCATATCCGCTTCAACCAATCCACGCGTGGTGACCGCCGGAGTGCCCAACCGAATTCCACTGGTGACAAAGGGAGACTTGTCGTCGTACGGGACCATGTTTTTGTTGGCCGTGATGTGTACTTGGCCCAAGGCGGCCTCCGCCTCTTTGCCGGAAATATCCTTGTTGCGTAAGTCAATCAGCATCAGATGGTTGTCCGTGCCACCGGAAACAATGTGGTAGCCAAACGACTGCAAGGCATTCGCTAAAGCCAAAGAATTCTTTTTAACCTGCAAGATGTAGTTGAAGTACTCGTCCGTAAGGGCTTCGCCAAACGCAACGGCCTTGGCTCCAATGACGTGCTCCAAGGGACCGCCCTGAATACCCGGAAATACCGCGCCGTCCAGCAACGAACTCATCCTCCGCATTTCCCCTTTCGGCGTGGTCAATCCAAACGGGTTGTCAAAATCTTGACCCATCAAAATCATGCCGCCACGCGGACCGCGCAAGGTTTTGTGGGTGGTGGTGGTCACAAAATCGCAATGAGGCAACGGGTCGTTCAACAAACCGCGCGCAATGAGCCCCGACGGATGCGAAATATCCGCCAACAACAGGGCATCTACCTCATCCGCAATCTCCCGGAATTTTTCGTAGTCCAGGTCCCGACTGTACGCAGAGGCCCCGCAAATGATCATCTTAGGCTTTTCCCGATGCGCAACTTCGCGCACGGTATCGTAATTCACCAAGCCCGTTTCGCGGTCCACTCCGTAAAAAACGGCGCGGTAGGTCTTGCCGGAAAAATTGACCGGAGAACCGTGGGTCAAATGCCCTCCGTGGCTCAGATCAAATCCCATGATGGTGTCTCCCGGCTTTAAACAAGCCAGGTATACGGCCGCATTGGCTTGAGAGCCGCTGTGTGGCTGCACATTCACAAAATCGGCATTGAACAACGTTTTTGCCCGTTCGCGCGCCAAGTCTTCCACCAAGTCAACCACCTCGCAACCGCCGTAGTAGCGCTTTCCGGGATAGCCCTCGGCGTATTTATTGGTCAAGATGGACCCCTGGGCTTCAAGCACTTGAGGACTTACATAATTCTCGGAGGCAATGAGCTCCAAACCGTTGGTTTGACGCACACGTTCGCGTTCGATCAGATTAAATAAAGCGTTGTCGCGTTGCATAATTTGGTACTATCTTGGATAGCAAAAGTAGGCCAAAATGATCGACGCCAATCGCCCGGAGCTAACCAGCTGGCTATCTGTGAGTCAGGACTCAGATTTCCCCATTCAGAACCTTCCGTTTGGGGTTTTCTCGACCCCTTCATTGCCGGCTGTATGCGGCACACGCGTCGGGGACTTCGCAGTGGACTTGGATGCGCTTCAACGCTTGGGGTATCTGGAAGGTTTGGGCCTGCCCGACGGACTTTTTGCCCAAGACCACCTGAACGCGTTCATCGCTTGCGGCAAAAAAACGTGGTCCGACGTTCGGCTCCGCCTTTCCCAAATTCTCCGTTCCGAAAGCTCTTTTCCGTTGGAGAAGAACCGAGAACATCAAAATCAGTGTGTACACGAGCAAGGCGCGGTTCGCATGCACCTTCCCGCCCGAATTGGCGACTACACGGATTTC
The DNA here is from genome assembly GCA_945865885.1 of Owenweeksia hongkongensis DSM 17368. Lineage (GTDB taxonomy): Bacteria > Bacteroidota > Bacteroidia > Flavobacteriales > Schleiferiaceae > CAMDTE01. The sequence goes on along the minus strand of CAMBEZ010000015.1, from coordinate 40,665 downwards.
TACGCCAGCCGGGAGCACGCCACCAATGTGGGAAAAATGTTTCGCGATCCCGAAAACGCTCTGTTGCCCAACTGGCTGCATTTGCCGGTGGGGTACCACGGCAGAGCCAGTACGTTGGTGGTCAGCGGCACAGACATTTACCGTCCCAACGGCCAGCGCAAAGGTCCCAACGATCCGGCTCCCGTATTCGGTCCGTCGGTGAAAATGGATTTTGAATTGGAGGTGGGTTTCCTCACCGGTCAGGGACCTGAAATGGGCGATTGGATTTCAACGAAAGTTGCTGAGGACTATATATTTGGTCTCGTTCTTTTCAACGATTGGAGCGCCCGGGATCTCCAGCAATGGGAATACGTTCCTTTAGGCCCCTTCTTGGGAAAGAATTTTGCGAGCAGTATGTCACCGTGGGTGGTCACCTTGGAGGCTTTGGAATCCTTCCGCACCGACGGCCCCCTGCAAAGCCCCGAACCCCTGCCCTATTTGCACCAACCCAAGAACAGCCACATCAACTTGAATTTGGAGGTGGCTCTTGCCCCACGCGGGGAAGAAGAAACCGTAATTTCCCGCACGAATTTTTCAACCATGTACTGGAGCATGGCCCAGCAATTGGCGCACCACACCTGCAACGGTTGCGCCATCAAGGCGGGAGATTTACTCGCGTCCGGAACCATTTCTGGAGCGACGCCCGATTCTTTTGGCTCCCTGTTGGAATTGAGTTGGAACGGCACCCAGCCGCTCCAATTGAAGAACGGTACGGAGCGTCGATTTTTGGACGATGGGGACACGCTGATTCTACGCGGACATGCTGCACATTCCGGAATTCGCATTGGTTTTGGTGAAGTTAGCGGAACTCTTTTGCCTGCAAAAGCGTGGACAGCATAGTTACCAACCGGTACCGAAGCCTTCTGCGGAGCATGGAAGGCAAAGCGGACGACAAGGACAAGGAGCTCGTCAAGCGTGCTTTTGACCTGGCGAACGACGCGCACAAAAACGTGAAGCGAAAGTCCGGCGAACCGTACATCGTACACCCGCTGGAAGTGGCACTCATTGTGGCCAAAGAAATTGGCCTCGGCCCAACCTCCATTGCCGCAGCCCTGCTCCACGATGTGGTGGAAGACTCGGACTACACGCTAGACGAAATCGAACGGCTCTTTGGGCCTACCGTTGCGCGTTTGGTGGACGGATTGACGAAGATTGCCGGTGTTTTTGATCAAGACACCTCCGTACAAGCGGAAAATTTCCGCAAAATGTTGATTTCCATATCGGACGACGTTCGTGTCATTTTGATCAAAATGGCGGACCGATTGAACAACATGCGCACCTTGGACTCCATGCCGGCGCACAAGCAGCTGAAAATTGCGTCGGAAACCCTGTTCATTTTCGCGCCTCTGGCCCACCGAATGGGCTTGTATGCGTTTAAGACGGAGTTTGAAGACCTTTCCTTAAAATACACGGAGCCAGACACCTTTCGGGAAATTGATGAGAAACTCAACGAGCGAAAAGAGAACGACTACCGGTACTTGCGTCGATTTTCCAATCGGATCAAAGACATGGTCAAGCAAAACGGGCTGGACGCTAACGTAAAAGAACGAACCAAGAGCATTTACAGCATCCGGCGTAAAATGGTCAACCAGGGGGTTCGGTTTGAAGAGGTATACGACAAGTACGCCATACGGGTGATTTTAAACACTCCAGCAGAGCGCGAAAAAGAGCAGTGTTGGCAGGTCTATTCGCTGATTACCGGATTGTACCGACCCAATCCCAGGAGGTTGCGCGATTGGATTACCACCCCAAAATCAAACGGTTATGAGTCTTTGCACACCACCGTCATGGGGCCTGAGGGCCACTGGGTAGAGGTGCAAATACGCACGGTGCGCATGGACGACATGGCCGAAAAGGGCTATGCCGCACACTGGAAATACAAGGAAGACTCCTCGTCCAACAGTCAGTTGGATGCCTGGGTGGACCAAGTGCGTCAAGTGCTTGACAACCAGGATGAGAACGCTATAGACTTTGTAGACAACTTCAAACTGCAGTTGGTCAACGAAGAAATCATGGTGTTTACCCCCCAAGGGGAGATTCGTCGTCTGCCCAAAGGGGCTACCGCCTTGGATTTTGCATACGACATCCACACCGATTTGGGCCACCATACCTTGGGGGCTAAGGTGAACGGTAAGTTGGTGGCCTTGGACTTCCCTTTGAGTAGTGGAGATCAGGTGGAAGTCATCAGTACGGACAAGCAGCATCCCCAAGAAGCTTGGTTGCAGTGGGCCGTAACTCCGCGTGCCGTGAACGCAATTCGCCAGGCGCTGCGGGACCGAAATCAGCGCGCAGCAGGAGACGGAAAGAAAACGCTCGACCGCATGCTCAAAGCCGCCAAGCTGAGCAATTCGCAGAGCACAACGCAGCTCATGCTCAATTTTTTTGGACTCCGTACGCCCCAAGAACTTCACTTGAGAATTGGCCAGGGAACCGTCAAAGCGGAGCAAATTCGGCATTTTCTTCGGGAGGAATCGGGCGGTTTCTACAATTATTTGCGCCGACGTTTCTCGCGGTCCCAACGAACAGCTTCAACTGGAGAATCAAGCAAAAAACACGATATCATTTCCGACAACACCTTGGTTTTTAGCCCGGAAGAGTTACTACTGGAACACAGCTTGGCAACGTGTTGCCGCCCCATTCCCGGCGATGACGTTTTTGGTTACCTCCACCCTGCGGATGGCATCATTGTGCATCGAACCGACTGTTCAAAAGCCGTGGCCATCCAAAGTCGTTTTGCGCAACGGACCCTAGTAGCCAAATGGAAGGACAGCGACAACCGACGCTTCACTACTTTTTTGCATTTGCAAGGAATGGACACGCAGGGGTTGATTCACAACGTAACGCGAATCATTTCCAACGACTTGCGTATTGATATTCGTTCCCTTTCCATCACGGGGGACCACGGCGTGTTCCAGGGCGACCTGATTGTATCGGTTGAAGACAAGGGCCACTTAAATAATCTGATTAAAAAACTTAAGGAAGTTCCTGGTGTAGAAAAGGTTGATCGCCTAAATACACCACCTAAATCCCGTTAAGGAAGCCCGATGTACTTGTGCGTCTGCAGGGACAACCTCCAGACGGGGTTTCGCTCGATGTACGCAATGATTTCGGGCAAGGCCTTGTCCCGTTTGCTCCATTCGGGCTGTAAAAAGCGTTGTGCACCCCGATGGACTTCTTGGGCATGAACTTCTGCCCAACGGAAATCATCGCTGTTGAACACGATAACTTTTAGCTCGTTCGCTACAGCGTACCATTCGGGACGAGGGACCTTGGTTTTCTTGGGAGAAAGGCAAATCCAATCCCACGATCCCGTCAAGGGATAGGCCCCGGAAGTTTCCAAATGGACCTGCAGACCTGCAGCATGGAGCGCATCGGTCAAAGGCCCCATATTCCACATCAGCGGTTCCCCTCCGGTTACCACAACGGTGGGTGATCCAGAAGCCACGGCGTTCAGCACCATTTGCTCCAGCGGCGTTACGGGGTGCAGCTCCGCATTCCACGACTCTTTCACGTCGCACCAGTGGCAGCCAACGTCGCATCCACCAATGCGCAAGAAATACGCGCTGGAACCGGTGTGCGCTCCCTCTCCTTGCAATGTCAAAAATTCTTCCATCAAGGGAAGATTCTGTGCGGGATCAACGGAGGCCATGCGCCGCTTTCAACGTATTCATCAACAAACCAACACGAGTCATGAGCCCAACTCCACCCGGAACCGGGGTAACGGCACTGGCCACTTCCACGGCGGATGAAAAGTCCACATCCCCCACCAGACGTGATTTGCCGTTGCGCTCTACCCGATTGATGCCTACGTCAATTACTACAGCGCCCGGTTTCAACCAGGAGCCCGGAATAAACTCCGGCTTGCCAATGGCGGCCACCACCAAATCTGCATTCCGCAAGTGCTCTTCCAGTCCTTCCGTTCGGCTGTGCACCAAGGTGACGGTGGCATTTCCCGCCGGTGTGTTTTGACTGAGCAGAATGCTGATGGGCGAACCCACGATGTGGCTGCGTCCCACCACCACCGCGTGTTTTCCGGCCGTCGGAATTTCAAAATGTTCCAACAAAAGCAAAATACCGTAAGGAGTTGCGGGAACAAACGTGGGCAGCCCCAACGCCATGCGTCCTACATTCTCCGGATGAAAACCGTCTACATCTTTTGCCGGGTCTATGGCCAACAAAACCTCGTGCTCGCTGATGTGGTTGGGGAGGGGCAATTGGACGATGAATCCATCCACATCTTTCCGGCGATTCAGGGCATCAATAGCCTCCATCAAGTCCTCCTTATGCACATCCGCGGGAAATCGAAGCAAGGTAGATTTAAACCCTACCTCTTCGCAGTCCTTTATTTTTCCGGCTACATAGGCCGCGCTGGCGGGATGATCCCCCACCAAAATTGCTGCTAAATGCGGGCGGTGCTTTCCTACGAGAACGCCTTCGGCGGCTTCTTTCCGTATGTGTTCTTTCCAGGCCGCCGAAGCCGCCTTGCCATCCAACAAGAGAAAATCCGCTGAACTCATCCGCGCATTCCTTTCATGGCATTCATCAACTGACGCCGTCCGCCCTCTCCTTGCATCATGCGCATGACCTTGCTCATGTCCTCAAACTGCTTGATCAACTTATTGACGTCCTCTGGGGTTCTACCGCTCCCTTGTGCAATGCGCTTTCGTCTGGATGCATTCAAGATCGACGGATTAGTTCGCTCCACGGGGGTCATGGAATGGATCATGGCTTCGATGTGCTTGAACGCATCGTCGTCTACCTCCACTCCGGCCATGGCCTTGGACATGCCCGGAATCATTCCCATCAAATCTTTCATGTTGCCCATTTTCTTGATCTGCTGGATTTGACTTAAAAAGTCATCAAAGCCAAACTTGTTTTGGGCAATCTTTTTTTGAATTTTCCGAGCCTCTTCTTCGTTAAATTGTTCTTGAGCGCGTTCCACCAAAGAAACAACGTCGCCCATTCCCAAAATGCGATCGGCCATGCGGTCCGGATGAAAAACATCCAAGGCCTCCATTTTTTCGCCGGTACCGATGAATTTCACCGGAACATCTACTACTGCCCGAATTGTTAACGCCGCACCACCGCGGGTATCGCCATCCAATTTGGTCAACACCACCCCGGTGAATTGCAAAGCATCGTGAAAGGCCTTGGCCGTATTCACCGCGTCCTGGCCGGTCATGGAGTCCACCACAAAGAGTGTTTCCGTTGGAGCAACCGCCTCATGAATGGCTTTGATTTCCGCCATGAGCGTTTCGTCAACCGCCAAGCGGCCAGCCGTGTCCACCAAGACCACGTTGTATCCTTTGGACTTACCAAAGGCTACCCCTTCTCGGGCAATGCGAACGGCATCTTTCTCGCCCTCCAGCGTGAAGACGTCGGCGCCAATTTGCCCGCCCAAGACCTGCAATTGTTCTATGGCGGCTGGACGGTAAACGTCTCCTGCTACCAACAAAACCTTCTTTCCCTTTTTCTTTTGCAGAAAATTGGCCAATTTCGCCGTGAAGGTTGTTTTACCGGACCCCTGCAAACCGGCCATCAAGACCACATTGAAATGGCCTTTCAGATCCAACTCAGAAGCGGAAGTTCCCATGAGGGCCGCCATCTCGTCTCGGACGATTTTAACCATCACCTGCCCGGGCTGCAGCGAGGTCAATACATTGGCTCCTAAGGCTTTATCACGAACATCGTCCGTAAACTGCTTCGCAACCTTGTAGCTTACGTCCGCGTCCAAAAGGGCCCGACGAATGTCTTTTATCGCTTCCGCGACGTTGATCTCGGTTAAGCGGCTCCGCCCGGAAAGACGGTGAACAGCTTTTTCAATTTTTTGACTGAGACTCTCAAACATGACGGTACAGAACTAAAGTGCAAAGGTACAACTCGTCCTGCGGGCGCACCAAGAATTAATGAAGCACGGGGAGCGCCATGGGCACCTCCACCGCTACCACCCTACTGGACGCCGCCAAAACTACGTCTACGGTGGAATGATCTCCAACCTCCCATACCCCAACGGCATCGCGCGGACCCAGAACCGTGCCCGCAACCGTGGCCTGGCCTTCAACCACCATAAAATATACTCCTTGACCCGCTCCGCCGCGGACGGTGTACGGAATGGAGGAGTCTTCAGAGGTTTGGACCTGCGAAAACCACGCGTTCTGGTAAACGTGAAGTGGAGCTTCCTCAACCCCATCCGGCCCAACCGCTAAACCCCAGCGATTGGCGCTGTGGGTTTCTGGAAATACGACCTGGTGGTAACGCGGAACCGCCTGACGTTTTGCGGTCAGTACCCAAATCTGAAACAAGGTGCACGGGTCCGTTTTGCTGCCGTTGTATTCCGAATGGGTAATGCCGGTACCGGCGCTCATGGCTTGAACTTCGCCCGGGTGCAATTGTTCCCGGTTGCCCATGGAATCCGCATGTTCCAATACACCGGTCAACGGTATGGTTACGATTTCCATGTTGTCGTGGGGATGCGTGCCAAATCCCATACCCGGCGCAACCCAGTCGTCGTTCCAAACGCGCAGGCAACCGAAATGAACCTTTTCCGGGTCGTACCAGCTGGCGAAGGAAAAAGAATGATTGGCCTTCAACCAACCGTGGTTGGCGTATCCGCGAGCGGTGGCGGGGTGCAGTGTTTTTTTCAATGTTTTAACTTTGAAAAGTCCTAAAAAAAGGCCCGCGAGGCGGGCCTTAAAAAATACTTAACGACGAATCTCTTGTCGCTCTATGCGTATGGGACCCGCTTCGCGCCCCAACTCCAAGGGCAGAGCCAAGGACAAATTCGTGGGCAATGAGTTTGCGGGAATCAGATAACCAACCGCTTCCATTGGCTTTCCGTCTCGTCTAAACTTAACCGCAACGAGATCGCCTACCACCTTTCCATCTAAGGACACAACCAATTCTTGAAAGGAGTGTACGGCCAAATCGTTCAACTGAAAGATAACATCACCCGAACGCAAACCCATCGCCGCAGCAGTGCTGACGGGGGTAACTTCTTTCACCATCGCCCCATCGATGTCGGCTGCGTTTTCAGCGCCAACAACTCCTAAGCGAGCTTTGGAGGCGTTTGTGTTCCACTCCGGCATCACGCCCTCATGCTCCGACGAATCAAAAAAAAACATGCGGGTTTCGCCGCCTTGGGGCATAGCGGGCAGGTCGCGCAATAGGACTGCCATGTTTGGGTCCAGTTGACCGTCCTTGATTTCAATGCGGCGCTCAATCACCGCTACCTCTCCTTTTTTGGAAGATTTTGCCGCGTTTTTCTTTGCTTTTCCACCTTTGGCCTTATCGGCGGGTGCGGATTTATCGTGGCACGAAGCTTCGGTTTTGGCCGCGCTTGAGGAGCACGAGGGTGCTGCACTTCCAGACTTTTGGCAGCAAGCGGGCTGTGATTGGGCGTAAACTCCAGTTGCCAAAAGGGCAAAAACGGCGAGAAACAAGTTTTTCATGGAACTACTCATTGGGGTTAAACGTTCTTGTGTTGGGAATTTGCACCAAGGCACAACTCCTTCTTCAAAGCTACAAAAAATAGGCCAAATCCAAGACGTATCTTTGGGTGAATGATACTGCTCCAATCAACGAATTGCAGCCACCGGTACCCCGGACAGTCCCCCATTTATTGGCCGGACTATGCTTTGGAATCGGGAACAGTACTGGGTTTTAGAGGACCGTCGGGCTGCGGAAAATCTACCGCATTGCACACGGCCGGCGGATTGCTGCCGCTGCACACCGGATCCCTTCAATTGACGAATATCGCTGCAGTACAACCGGGCGTTCGGGTGCCCAATGCCTGGCGCCAAAAAGGGGTGGGTTGGATTCCCCAACGGCCATTTTTTTGGCCGGGTTTCACGGTTCGCCGCAATCTGGAATTGGCGGCTTGGGCCAAACAAACCCAATTGGATTCGCGCGTTTGGGAACTGCTGGAGCGCTTGGGACTCGCCGAATACCGCGACCGACGTGCCGATCGACTCAGTTTGGGCCAACAACAACGTTTGTCAACGGTCCGGGCTACGGTTGGCAATCCGCAAGTCCTTTTGGCAGACGAACCCACCGCCTCTCTAGATGATTCACAGTCTTTGGAAGTAATGACCGTCCTGCGGAACTGGTGCGAAACCAGTGGCGGCGGGGTCTTGCTGGCATCGCACGACGCGCGTACGCTTCCGTTTCAAACAATAGGCATCGATTTTACCAAGATTTTAACCGTCAATCCACAGCAAAATGCTCAGTAGTTTGCTTTGGGGTCTGCGGAACCTGTGGACCCGACGCGGTCAGGCGATGGCTCAGGCGGTGCTGGTGGCCGTGGGCATGGGCGCCGCCATGGGTGTTGCTCGCTTGGAACAAGCCTCGGACAAGGCATTGGTGGATGAATTGGAAGGTGTAGACCTCATTTTAGCGGCAGTCGGATCCCCCACCCAGGCCTTGCTCGCCAGCGTATTTCATTTGGACGATCCCACCGGCAATGTAGATTCTGCCTGGGCAAACCAGTGGATGCAGCATCCGGCAGTGGCCCGTGCGTTGCCCTTGGCCTATGGCGACCGGGTGTCCGGCATACGCATTTTGGGATGTACACCGGATTTCTACGCTTGGAAACAAGTTGCGCTGGAGCAAGGTCGATTGCCCAGCCAACCGTTTGAAGTTTTGGCGGGCGCGCGCGCTGCACAGCAGTTGAATTTGAAAATTGGCTCCGTTTTCCACGGCAGTCACGGAACTGAAGGCGACGCCGGCGACCACGAGCACCATCCGTACACAGTGGTTGGAATCGGAAATGCTCGAGGACAAGTGGTGGACGGCTTGTTGATGACTCCTTTGGCGAGTGTTTGGGCCGTGCACGAAGATGCCCCGGCAGACTACACCGCGGTATTGCTCCAAACCAAAAGCCCCATGGCCGCCCTGTTTTTACCGCGCAGCATTCGTTCCAGCGGAATGGGGATGGCCGTTTCCCCTCCATTGGAAGTCAATCGATTGCGCACCCTTCTGGATCAAGGAAGTCAACTGTTCTCCATCATGAGTGCCTTGATCACCGTGGTTGCTTTGGTGGCGATTGTGTTGATGTGGTGGAATTTCTCCGAGGAGCGACGAGCGGAATTGGCTCTGTTGCGCGCCAATGGAGCCACTGCAGGACAACTCTATGGGTTCATCCTGGCTCCTTTTGCCGGGGTTTTGTTGGTGGGCTGGGGAATTGCCTGGATGGCGCAATTCGTCTGGACGCTTCCTTTTTGGCCGTTGGAAATTCCAGGCGGACAATGGATTCCACTGGACGGTTACATGTTGGTGGCAGGCCTTCTTTCGGCTGCTTTGTTGGCTTTGGTACCGACGTACCAAATGTTGCGCACCCCCATCCACACGGCCCTTTTGGATGCCTAACTTTGCGAAGATGTACCGACCGTTCTTTCTCGCACTGGTGTTCCTCTCTCTGTGGGCAACTACTGTACGGGCTCAGCTGGCTCCAAAGATTACCTGGCGGCAGCTGGCCACCACCAAATTTGAGGAAGTATTTGACGCCAGCAGAAACATCTGGTCGCAAAAGGCAAATTTTCCAGCGGAAATTCTAGCGTTGCAAGGGCAGCAAGTTCGGATTACCGGCTATATGGTACCCGTAGATATAACGGGAAAGGTTTATGCGCTATCTGCCTACACCTTTTCGTCGTGTTTTTTTTGTGGAGGAGCCGGACCCGAGAGCGTTATGGGATTGGAGTTGGCGGTACCCGGTCAAAAATTCAAAACCGATCAGGTGGTCACCTGGGAAGGAACCTTGGTTCTTAAAGCCAAACCGGGAATGGGATTTCACTTCACTTTGAGGAATTCTAGCGAATGGAAGGACTGACCTGGGGCAACCCTTTGGCGCTTTGGGGATTGCTCTTGGCAGCGCTTCCCTTGTATGCGCACTTTTCAAAGCTCATTCGTCCCAAACGGATTGTTTTTTCGGATACCCGGCTCCTTCGGGAGGTTTGGGATTCGCAGGAGAAAAGATCCGAACCTCGTCAACGTATCCTGCTGGCGCTGCGGCTTTTTGCACTTCTTCTGGGCGTTTTGTTGTTGGCACAACCGCAATGGGGCGCCTCAAAGTCATCCGACCCCTTTACGTGGTATTTGGACGCGTCGGCCAGTATGGAATTGCCTTACGACGAGAAGGTTAGCCGTATGGATGAGGCCAAACGCCGAATGAAGTTGGCCCTTCAAGAGCTTCCCCGCAACCAAACGGTGGAAGTGCACTCGGAGTTTTTTCCTTTGGGGCGTGTTTCCCGAACGGCTGAAGAATGGCTGACGCAATTGGACAGTATTCAACCTACAGCAGAATCAGACCGATCTAAAGCATTAATTTCCAATTGCTCCTTGGCATTTTCCGATACGGAATGGGGATTGCTCTTGGACCTAGATTCCCTGCGGATTGTTTCCGTAGGTTCCGCCGTAGAAACGGTGTCTTGGCCAGACTCGGCTTGGATTGAGCACCATCCCTCGGGCGGAAACCGTTGGCGGGGATACGTTCAATTTTCGCCCACGAAAAATCCAACCATCAGCCAGCGCTTGGAGTGGTGGTGCGCCGGTAAGCGCGTACAGTGGAGTTCTTTTCGCGCCGTTCCCAATCAAATGGCCACCGTACAAACAGAATTTACCGCTCCAGAGGGTGGGAATTGCCCGGTAGAATTGCGGTTTTCTCACGGCGGACGAAGGCATTTCTGGATACCGGCAAATAACGGAAAACAAATACTTTACCTGGGCTGGGCCCCTTCTGGGAGCAAGCCTCTTTGGGCATTGGCACCCGTACCGCACGAAGCCGCCTTGAAAACCAGCCTTGGGGCAAAGGATTTGGACCCCAGCCGAACCGCTTTAGTGGTAGTCCGTGACTGGGATGCGCTTCCTGCAATGGAAAAACAAGCATTGCGCAATGCGTCAAAACTAGGAATTGGAATCTTGGGGTGCAACCGGGGAATTCAAGGGGGAGCAGCACAACCCATGAACCAAATTGCACCCAAATCACCCTTTTACGAAGGAATGGTGGCTCGAATGCCAACGGCGCTCCAGGCGGTTCAAATGGCGAACGGTCCTTTGCCGGACAGTCTTTGCGGAGCCAACCACGATGTATTGCTCAAAAACAATGCAGAGGCCGCGTTAACCCATCGTTTGCAGTCCAATTTGTTTTGGCTTTCGGACCCCTGGGACGCATCTGCTGCTTCGGAACTGCATCAATCGCCCTATCCATTTGCGTGGGTTCGACGCATGGCCGAATGGGGCGGTCGCAGTCAACGTACCGCTCTGAACGACCGAGGATTCGTTAAGGATGCCGCTGCCGGCAGTAATTGGAACCAAAATGGCCGCATTTGGAACTCCTCCACCCGATCCCAACCGTTGATGCGGGGCTTTCTTTGGCAGTCCACTACCGGCGGCGATACGCTGAATGTGGTGGCCCTGCACCCCAGTCGTCAAGAAACGGGCTCGTCACGTCCTGCGTTGCAATTGGAAGACCGCAAAAGCAACGCCATCTCCTTTTCCCAAGCCACAGCAACGGGCAGCTCTTCATTTTTTAGCGCTCCTTTTGGGTGGCTCCTGCTCGCTGGCTTTATCCTGGCCGCAGAATCCTATTTCGCGCGTAAATCCGTACCTTTGACCTCATGAGCGATCGCTTAGAACGCGTTCGGGTTGTAGACCCGCATTCGCCGTACGACGGCCAGACGGTGCATTTGGTTTTGGCCGACGGTCAAATTCATTCCGTAGAACCTACTTCAGAATCAGCTACTGCTTGGGTTTCTCCCGGATGGGTTGACGTCCTGGCCACCTGCGGTCAACCCGGACACGAAGAACGCGAAACGTATGCCACCTTAGGTGCCGCTGCGCTCCGCGGTGGCTTTGTCCAAGTTGCCGTTTCTCCCGAAGGAAATCCAGTGCGCGACAACGCCACCGGAATTGCCGCTTTTCTGGCGGAAACCCAACACCTGCCCGTTGAGTTTTTGCCGCTTGGAGCACTGAGTTCGGGAACAAACGGAGCACAATTGGCGGAACTTCATTTGCAACAGCAAGCCGGAGCTGTAGGATTTTTTGATGCGTACCGAACCACGGAAAGTGCACTACTCCTGAAGCTTGCCCTACAATACACCAACCACCGGGATATCCCTATTTACAGTGTCCCCGTGGATCGTTCGCTCAATCCACACGGCTCGGTGCACGAAAGTGCCGCAACTACACGCTTGGGTTTGAAGACATTGCCCGCACTTGCGGAGTGCATTCGATTGGAACGCGATTTCCGGTTGTTGGAGTATGCGGGCGGAAATCTTCACCTCCACGGACTTTCTTCGGCCGAAGGCGTCGCTTTGGTGGCGGCCGCAAAAAAGCGTGGTTTGGCTGTTACTGCAGACACCACCATCGCGCACTTGCTCTTTACGGATGAAGATTTGGTCAACTTTGACACCCGATTGAAAGTGTTTCCTCCGGTGCGCTCCAAGACGGATCAAGAGGCACTGTGGGCGGGAATAATGGACGGTACCCTAGACGCAATTGCTTCGGGACACCGCCCCTACGACATCGAAAGCAAGCAGATTGAATTTGATTATGCTTCCTACGGCGCCGCCTCTTTGGAGTACGCATACAGTGCATTTACGGCACGCTACGGTTCTCATCACCAAGCCCAATCCACCTGGGTGCGCGCCGTATCCCACGGTCCGCGAAACCTCTTGAATTTGGGGCAGGTTCGCATTGCGGAAGGATCCCCTGCGGAACTCACACTTTTCAACCCGGAAGGACCTGAACCGTTGCGAGAAGGTAAAGCTTTTAACTACTTGCCTTTTAAGGAATTAAAAGGATCATCAGTAGGGGTTTTTACGCGGGGAAATTATTACACTTTTCGGTAGTAACTACATCGACTCCTCGAGTCGAATCTTTTACTCCGTAACCTTCAGTCCGTCGTAGGCCAATTGCACGCCAGGGCCCAGAAGAGCGTCTACCTCTTGGTGGAGGCCTAAGTGGTGGCTGATGTGCGTCAACCACGTGTTCCTGGCGCCTGCTTTTTGGGCCATTTCTAGGGCTTGTTCCAGATGAAAATGACTGTAATGGGGTTCAATCCGCAGTGCGTTTAGAACCAGATGGCGCGCATTTTTCACGTGGATCCAACTTTCTTCCGGAATAGCGCTGGCGTCCGTTATGTACACCATCGATTGAATGCGGAAAGCCAACACCGGCAGCGTTCCGTGTACCACCACAAAGGGCATCCAGATTTCCCCTGCCAAATCAAACGGAACGCCCGCTTGAATTCGGTGTATTTCAAATTGCGGAGCTCCCGGATAGGGCTTTTCGGAGAATGCATACGCAAATTGTTGCCGAAGGCGAATTTCTACACGCTCAGAACAGTAAATCGCTGTGGGGCGCTTTTGCAAAAATTGAAGGGCACGCAAGTCATCCAAACCAGAGACGTGGTCCATGTGTTCGTGGGTAAGAACCACCGCATCCAACTGGTTCACCCCTGCCCGGAGCATTTGTTGCCGGAAATCAGGCCCGCAATCAATGGCCACGGTACAGCTTGCGCTTCGCACCAAGGCCGAGGTACGCAACCTTTGATCCTTTGGATTGGACGACGTACACACCGAACACCCACAACCGATAACGGGCACCCCTTGTGAGGTTCCAGTGCCTAAAAATTCCAGTGATAGCGCGGACATGGGGGCAAATTTAATCGTACTTTTGATGCATGGAACAAATGGTCCTCACCTCCGCGCAAAAAGCGCTGAAAATAAACCTGAATCCCAATATTTACGGCACTTTTGCAGAAATCGGCGCCGGTCAAGAAACCGTCCGTCATTTTTTTCGTGCCGGAGGAGCATCGGGAACCATTGCCAAGGCCATGTCTGCCTACGACAAAGACTTTTCGGACGCCATTTACGGCATTGAATCCGACGGTCGTTACGTGACGGAACGTCGTTTGCGTAAAATGATCAACCACGAGTACCAGCTCATGGAGAATAGACTGGATCGGGACAAGGCCCCCGATCGTTGCTACTTTTCGTTTGCCAACACTGTAGCCACTATCAATTTTGCCAAAACGTTCAAGGGACACGGGTGGATTGGTATTCGGTTTCAAACGGCTCCGGAGAAAGAAGCAAACGAAATTATCCTGCACGTGCGCCTGCACGAAAACGACCCCAAGCACCAACAAGAAACCATCGGCGCCTTGGGCGTTAATTTGATTTACGGCGCGTTTACCCTTTGGCAAGACGCCAAAAGTTTACTCTCATCCCTCTACGAAGGAGTGGACCACACGGCCATTGAGGTGGATTTGGTCAATTTCAGCGGACCGGATTTTGCCCAAGTAGACAACCGTTTGATGTCCTTGCAGCTGGTGAAAAATGGATTCACCGATGCGGTTATTTTTGGGCCAGAAGGCAACAATTTATTGCCGGCCGAAATTCTGCATAAAAAGAATATTCTAGTGGTGCGCGGCTCTTTCCGGCCCGTCACGAAAGTCAACATGGACATGGTCCAAAAAGGCCTGCGACAATTCCAAGCCAGCAAAAAGGTAGACCCGTCCAAAACTGTGGTTTTGTTCGAAATTACGCTGAACAACTTGCTGATGGACGGCTCTTTAGACGAACAAGACTTTTTGGATCGAGCCGATATTTTATGCTCCATAGGCCAGACGGTCTTGATTTCAAAGTTTCAAGAGTACTATAAATTGGTGGATTACTTCGCTCAGTACTCCACGTTGCGGAGCGGATTGATCATGGGCATGCCCAACCTGCAGGAGTTGTTTGACGAAAAGTACTACCGCAACCTGACCGGTGGTATTCTGGAGGCCTTTGGGCGTTTGTTCTCGCGCGATCTTATCCTTTTTGTGTACCCAATGCTGAACGCCCACGGTCATACCTACCATGCGGCCGACGCAGAGGTTCACCCCAGGTTCAAACCAATTTTTGACTACTTATTGCACAACAAACGCATACGGGACATCGAAGAGTTTGACCCGTCAATCCTGCACATTTTTAGCCGGGAGGTTTTGCAAA
This sequence comes from Owenweeksia hongkongensis DSM 17368, assembly GCA_945865885.1. GTDB lineage: Bacteria > Bacteroidota > Bacteroidia > Flavobacteriales > Schleiferiaceae > CAMDTE01. The sequence continues at coordinate 25,642 of CAMBEZ010000015.1, read as the reverse complement.
AAATTCGATCCGGTGAGGAAGGCTGGGAACAGTGCTTGCCCTTGTACGTAGATCAAATCATCAAAGAGAAAGGTCTGTTCGGTTACAAAACAGAGTTAAGACCTGCCTTGTAACGGGCCAACGCGCGTTCACGCGCCCATGCATGGTCCACCACCGGTGTTGGGTATTTGGGAGTGCCCCATTCCGAAACCCACTGCTTGACGTAAACGTACTGTGGGTCAAACTTGGCTAGTTGAGCGGAGGGATTGAAAATCCGGAAATAAGGTGCGGCATCGCACCCGGAACCGCTGGCCCATTGCCACCCGCCTACGTTAGAGGCCAAATCAAAATCCAGCAATTTTTCCGCAAAGTACCGTTCGCCCCAGCGCCAGTCCAGAAGGAGGTGTTTGGTCAGAAAACTGGCAACCACCATGCGCACGCGGTTGTGCATGAATCCGGTTTCGTTCAGCTCACGCATGCCGGCGTCCACCAGTGGATAACCCGTGGTCCCGGCGCACCAACGCGCAAAATGCTCTTCGTTCCGTTCCCATTCAATGCGGTCGTACGCCGGTTTGATGGCTTGGTGGGCCGACTGCGGAAAATGATACAAGATGGACTGGTAAAAATCCCGCCAAATCAATTCCGTTACGAACGTATGGCTGAGCGGATGGGCGGCGTGCAGTAACGTTCGAATACCCAGCGTGCCAAAACGCAAATGAAGGCCCAAACGAGATGTGGAGGGCAGATCCGGACGGTTGCGGTCTTCGTGGTACCTCTTGATGACGTCGGGCTGAAGCGTTGAGGCGGGAATGGGTAGATCTGACGCCTCAAATCCCATGGATTCCAAGGAAGGAACGGGATTCTGGTTTTGAGAAGGACGGTTCCATAGATCCTGTGGCCCAACGCGCCGCGCGGGTAATTCAGGGTGTTGCTCCCAACGAAGTCTCCATTTTCTACTGTAAGGAGTAAAAACAGTATACGGCGTTCCGTCGTCCTTGACCACCTCGTTTCGGTCAAAAACCACTTGATCTTTGACGCCCGTGTACGTCAGACCACGCTCCAGGTAGCATTCGTAGATCTCTCTATCGCGCTCCAAACCATAAGGTTCGTAATCCCTGTTGGCCACCAACCCTGAGAGGTCTGAAAAACGATTGAGTAAATCACGGTGTATTTCCAGAGGATTCCCGTGAAAAACCCATAGATCCGCACCCCATTCCTGCAGCTGCTTCTGCAGCAACAACAACCGTCCGTGAATGAACGAAACCCGCGCGTCCTTTGGGCTGCTCAGTCTGTTTAGGATGTTTTGGTCAAATATAAAAATAGGTTGTACCGGCTCCCCCAGTTCCAGGGCTCGCAGCAATCCATGGTTGTCTTCCAAACGCAAATCGCGCCGGAACCAAAAAAGCGTCATGACCGATGGCTTACGGTGTGGAGAAATTCGTTGCGCACTTGCGGGTCTTGGAACTTCCCACTGTAGTGCGAAGTCACCGTTGAACTGCCGCAGTCCTCCACCCCACGCGTTTTAACGCACAAATGTTCTGCATCTATGAAAACCGCTACGTCTTCGGTTCCCAAAGTCAGCTTTAACTCCGCAGCAATTTGCTCCGTTAGACGCTCTTGTACTTGGGGGCGCTTGGCATAATGCCGAACCAAACGATTGAGTTTGGACAGGCCAATGACTTGACCGTTTGAGAAATACGCAACGTGGCAAACACCCAAAATCGGTACGAAGTGGTGTTCGCACGTGGAATGCAAGGTGATGTTCCGCTCCACCAGCATTTCTCCGTAGCGGTAGGGATTTGAAAACAGTGTTACCGCCGGTTTGTTGGCCGGATTCAGACCTTGAAAGTGTTCCAGAACCATCATTTTCGCCACCCGCTTGGGTGTTTCACGGAGGCTGTCGTCCCGCAGGTCCAAACCCAAAATACCCATGATGTCTGCAAATTTTTCTGCAATTTGCTCTATTTTCTCGTCCTCAGACAAAAGAAAGGCATCCTCGCGCATGGGAGTTGCTAAAGAATAAATAGAGCGATGGTTGTGCACTTCGCCCGTGGAAGGATTGTTGCCGTTATTGACCACTGTATTCGACATAATTGCGAGGAGTTTCGTAAAGGGTTACCTTAAGATCAAATTCGTTGTTTAGGTGTGGTTTCAACCACTTCCAAATGCAAACGGCAATATTCTCGGCGGAAGGAATCATTCCCTCCGTAAAGGGCGCTACCTCTAAATTCAAATTGCGGTGGTCCATACGGGACTCTACTTCTTTCTTGATTAGGTCCGATAGCATCTTGGTGTCCACCACGTAGCCGGTATCTGAATCAATGTTTCCCGTAACGGAAACGATGAGTTCGTAGTTGTGGCCGTGGTAATGCGGGTTGTTGCACTGGCCAAACACGGCATTGTTGCGCTCTTCATCCCATGCAGCGTTGTGCAGCCGATGGGCTGCATTGAAATGGGCTTTTCTGCTTACGGTTGCCTTCATTGCGCTATTCTATTGGCGTATTCGTTGAAAATGATGCGAAACCAAACCGTGAAGTGCTCTGGATGGGCGTCCATTTCATTTTTGATTTCTTCTAATGTAACCCATCGTACACTCGCTACCTCGTCCGGATTCCATCCCCCAGAATAGGTATTGAGCGACCCCACCAAGACGTGGTCCAACTCATGCTCCGTTAGACCGTTGTCAAACTCGGCTCGGTATACAAACGAAAAAACGTCGTTAAATCGATCTGCGGCCAGTTCTATACCCAATTCCTCCTGCAAACGACGGGATGCAGCTTGGCCGTTGGATTCACCGTCGCGCTGGTGGCTGCAACAGGTATTGGTCCACAGTAGAGGACTGTGGTATTTAGAAGAGGCACGCTGCTGCAGGAGCGTCTGCCCTTTGTCGTTGAACAAAAAAACGGAGAAGGCCCGGTGAAGTATCCCTTTCTCGTGGGCTTCCATTTTCTCCATCCGTCCCACCGGCTGATCAGTCGGGTTGACGAGGATAACGTATTCTTTCATGGTTCTAGAGCAAATTCAAACTGTGCCGGACGTAACTGCTTGCGAATAAACGGTATTTCTTGGGGTTGTTGATGCGGATTCTTTGGTGGAACAAATCTTCCGGCGGGCTTTGCATGATTTTTTGGAACAAGGCGTAGTAGTACATGTACGCTATGTAAACGCCAAAGCGAGCACCTTTGGGAAGCTGCAGTATTCCTTCGTAACCGCGTCTAAAATCCAATGCAATGTCGCGTTCGATGGACCGCTTGGTATGCCAGTCAAAACGCGTCAGATCCACATTGGGAAAGTACGTTCGACCCAAGGTGTGGAAGTCTGCGCTCAAATCGCGCAAGAAATTTATTTTTTGGAAGGCGGAACCCAACTTCATGGCGGAATAAGTCAAGGCGGCGTATTGCTGATCATCGCCGTCAACAAATACCTTCAAACACATGAGTCCAACTACCTCCGCACTGCCCAGAATGTATAATTCGTAAGAAGACTGATCGTGTGCACTGTCCGTCAGATCCATTTCCATGGAAGCCAAAAAGGTATCAATCAAAGTCCGGTCGATCTGGTACTTATTTACGGTTTCCTGAAAAGATTGAAGAACCGGATTCAAGCTGATGCCTTCTTCAAGTGCGCGGTACGTATCCTGCTTAAAGCGTTCCAGTAATTCACGCTGGGGATAACCGTGGAAGGTGTCCACAATCTCATCCGCCAAACGGACGAATCCGTAGAGGGCATAAATGGGATTGTGGTACTTCCGGTCCAAACCCAAAATGCCCAAGGAAAAAGAAGTACTGTACCGCTTGGTAATTAATTTGCTAATCGCAAACGAGGATTGGTCGTAGATGGACTTCATCGAATGATTTCTTTGGCAATTTCGTGTGCTACCACTTCTCCCGAGATCAGGCAAGGCGGCACACCGGGACCCGGTGTAGTGAGCTGACCGGTGTAGTACAAGTTACGAACTTTTTTCGCCTTCAATTTTGGTTTGAAAATGGCTGTTTGATCCAGCGTGTTGGCCAAACCGTAGGCGTTGCCCAGATGGGCATTGTAGTCTTTGACAAAGTCGCGGTAGGCATAGGATTTCTTCATCACCAGGTGCTGACGTATGTCTACTCCAATGTGCTCCAACAGACGTTCCGACACCAGATCAAAGTAACGGTCCAAAACTTCATCCGTATCTTCCAAACCGGGCGCTGTAGGAATGAGGATGACTAAATTCTCGCAGCCTTCAGGAGCCACCGATGCATCTGTTTGGCTGGCCGCACTGACGTAAAACATGGGCTTCTGCGGCCAACGGGGATTGGTATAAATGGCGTCCGCATGCGTGTCAAAATGTGCATCGAAAAAGAGCGCGTGGTGGGGCAAATCTATTTTCCGGTCCAATCCCAGGTAGTAGAGAATACTGGAGGGAGCCATTTTTCGCGTGGCCCAGTACTTGGGTGTATAATGCCTTTTGTCCGGCGGAAGCAGGTGCTGATCAATAAACGCATAATCCGCGCCGCCAACCACGTAATTCGCTTCAAAAGAACCTTTGTTGGTGTTGACGGCCGTGATGTTGGCTCCATCAAAAGAAAAACCCGTAACCTCGTGCTCCAACTTCAGAGTAACACCCAGTTCTTCTGCGAGCGAAACCATGGCCCGAACCACGCTGTACATTCCACCCTCAGGATACCACGTCCCCAAAACGCGATCGGCGTAGTTCATTAGGGAGTACAAGGCCGGTGTATTCTGCGGAACAGCGCCCAAGAATAAGACCGGGAATTCCATCAACTGACGGAGTTGCGGGTTCTTAAAGTTTTGGTTGATGACCGATCTAATGTTTCGCAGCAAATCAAGCTGAAATAGGCCCTTCAAAACACGCATGTCTGCAAACTCCAACAAAGAACGTCCGGGTTTACGAACAAGGTCGTTGATGCCGACTTCATATTTGTAGGCTCCGTCGTCCAGAAATTTTTGGAGCTTGGCACCCGCACCGATCTCCATGCGCTCAAAGAGGGCAATGGTCTCCTGTGCCGTGGCAGGCATTTCTACTTTTCCGTCTTCGAAGTAAACCGAATAGGCGGGATCCAGTAAATGAAGTTTGTAGTAATCGGATGTTTTTTTGCCAAAGTCTGCAAAAAAACGATCAAAAACATCCGGCATCCAGTACCAGCTGGGCCCCATGTCAAAGGTATATCCTTGCTCTTTGTACTGACGAGCCCTACCGCCCCACTGATCGTGTTGTTCCAAAAGCGTTACGTGGTGGCCAGCTTTGGCTAAATAGCATGCCGCACTCAATCCGGCAAAACCACCGCCTATAACTACTGATTTTTGACTCATTCGTAGCGATGATCTTTTAATTTTTCCATCATTTTCTTGCGAGCCAAAAAGATACGGCTCTTAACCGTTCCCAAGGGAATGTTCAAAATGTCGGAAATCTCCTCGTATTTGTATCCGTTAAAGTACATCATGAATGCATCAAGATATGCTTTCTCCACTGTATTGATTTGCTGAAGCACGTAGCTGTGTTCTGCCGGATGATCAGCCTCGTCGCTTCGACTTGCCTCCATAGAGGTAGTGATGTATTGGTTTTCCGAATCGTCGGAATAGGTATTCTGGAATTTCTTTTTCCGGTACTGATTGATGAAGGTGTTCTTCATGATGGTGTAGAGCCATCCCTTCAAGTTTGTTTCCGGTTGGTATTTGTCTTGATTTTTCAGCGCCTTAAACAAGGTTTCTTGAATCAAGTCTTCGGCGTCGTCTACGTGTTTCGTGAGCTTCATGGCCAACTGACGCAGAAAGGGACGCTCCTGATGAATTTGAGAACCGAAATCCAACATTGAACTCATTTTGTTTAACATTTAGGATGTAAAGTTAAACAGGAAGTCGGTTCAAAAAGTATTTTGTTTAGTTATTTTTACAAAAGATTAAACAACCAGCCCTTTCAAGGCCCCCAGATGCGGGTGAATGTGCACGCCAAACGGCCACTCCGCTCCGCTCAAGGCATCGTTCAGCTGGAGCCCTGTCACATGAATGTTTGCCTTAGGCGGAACCAATGACCGCAATTCCGAGATGTAGGACCGAAGGTTGTCTCGGCTGGGGCACGTTGTAAAAACCGAAACAACCTGGCGAATGGGCACCGAAGTCAGGACGTCTTTCAAGTAAACTAAGGGAACGGACTGTCCCAAAAACAAGGTGGGCACCCCGCTGGATTTAAGGTAGTAGTGGAGGTACAGCAAACCCAATTCGTGCAACTCCTCTTCCGGGAGGTACAACAAGGTGTAGCCTTCTCCCGGTGCGGGTTGCGGGATTACCAGAGCATCCAGAGCCGCGTATAGCTTTTGTTTGATCAGGTTGCTAGCAAAGTGCTCTTGGGCCACGGAAATAGCATCCGTTTGCCAAAGCGTGCCAATGGTGTGGATGAAACCAGCCACCAATCCAGTAAAGGTTTCCCCCTCACCTATTTGCCGAAAAGATTGCTCCAGTACCGCAATGAACGAAGTCTCATCAAAATCCAGCATGGCGCGCTTGAGGGAGGAAATTTGCGATTCGTATTCTGCTTCCTGCAATGCAGCGTTTTGCACCGCAGCGTGCAGTGCACTGGGATCCATGTAGGCAACCGAGGAAATTTTGTGTCCGGCGTGTACCAAAACCGACACATTGAGTAATTTTTTTAAGTCGTCGTCCGAATACAAACGAATGTTTGTATCCGTTCGGTGAGGTTCAACCAAACCATAACGCTGCTCCCAAATGCGCAGGGTGTGCGCTTTGATTCCCGTTAGGTTCTCCAGGTCCTTGATGCTGTATTTACCGTTCATTCCAATAGCCTATAACGACTGTCGGACAAAATGGTTCATTACCGAGTACTTTTGCAAAAAATAATTCATGGGTTTACTCGACGAAATTCATCGCCGGAGAACATTTGGCATCGTATCCCACCCGGATGCGGGTAAAACCACCTTGACGGAGAAATTGCTGCTTTTTGGTGGAGCCATTCAAGAAGCAGGCGCTGTTAAGTCCAATAAAATCAAAAAAGGAGCTACCTCAGACTTCATGGAAATCGAACGCCAACGGGGAATTTCCGTGGCAACTTCCGTGATGGGCTTTGAATACAAGGGTAGGCAGATCAATATTTTGGATACCCCCGGGCACCAGGATTTTGCAGAGGACACCTACCGAACATTGACGGCAGTTGACAGCGCAATCGTAGTGGTTGACGTGGCTAAGGGGGTAGAAACACAAACGGAAAAACTGGTTCAGGTTTGCCGCATGCGCGCCACCCCAATCATGGTTTTTGTCAATAAAATGGACCGCGAAGGCCGCGACGCCTTTGATGTACTGGACGAAATAGAATCCAAATTAGGTTTGCGGTTGTGTCCGCTGAGTTGGCCTATTGGCATTGGGAAGCAATTCCAAGGTGTCTATAATTTATGGGAGAAAAAATTGGAGCTCTACGTGGGTTCCAACAAGCAAAAAGTGCAGGATTCCATTGCGTTTGACGATTTGACGGATCCGGCGCTGGAAGGACTAATTGGCCAATCCGCGGCGGTAGCCCTACGAGAGGAATTAGAACTGGTGCAAGGGGTTTACCCTCAATTTAATCAAGCTGCTTATTTGCAGGGGGATATTTGTCCCGTATTTTTTGGTTCTGCCTTGAACAACTTTGGCGTGCGCGAACTTCTGGACTGCTTTGTTGAAATCGCCCCGACGCCCTTGCCCAAAGCTGCAGAAGAGCGCCTGGTGCTGCCTGAAGAAACCAAATTCTCCGGGTTTGTTTTCAAGATTCACGCGAACATTGACCCCAACCACCGCAGCAGAATTGCGTTTGTTAAGGTGGTGAGTGGAACCTTTCAGCGGAACACCAATTACCTGCACGTTCGCGAGGGTAAATCACTAAAATTCAGCTCTCCAACTACGTTTTTGGCCTCCAAGCGATCCGTGATTGAAGAGGCTTTTCCGGGCGATATCGTTGGCTTGCCGGACACGGGTTTATTCCGCATCGGGGATACTTTGACCGAGGGCGAAAAGTTACATTACATCGGGATTCCCTCCTTCTCACCCGAACATTTTCGGTTCATAAACAACGCAGATCCGCTGAAATCCAAGCAATTGGCAAAAGGCGTAGATCAATTGATGGACGAAGGAGTTGCGCAGCTTTTTACCTTGTTGGTGAACGGCCGCAAAATCATTGGAACCGTAGGTGCTTTGCAGTATGAGGTTATTCAGTACCGACTGGAACATGAATACGGGGCCAAGTGCAGCTACGAACCGTTCTCTGCCTACAAAGCATGCTGGATTGATTCACGCGATCCCCAACAACTGGCAGAATTTAAAAAACTTAAACAGCGGTATCTGGCGGAAGACAAGTACGGAAAGTTGGTATTCTTGGCAGACTCTGCGTTTTCGTTGCAAATGAGTCAAGAGAAGTTCGACGGTTTGACGTTCCACCTAAAATCCGAGTATTAAATTGTTTAGGCCCGGGAACTTGAACGGGCCGCAGCTACAAAAAAGGGGCCTTCGCTTGCGCGAAGGCCCCTTTTTTGTATTTGGCGTATTATTTACTCAGCAGCTTTTTCCATCTGAGCCATCACCAAATTGCTAACGCCCATGTTGGAGAAACCACCATCGTTGTAGAGGTTTTGCATGGTGACCCGGCGCGTCAAGTCCGAGAACATGGCCACGCAGTAGTTGGCGCAGTCCTCTGCGGTCGCATTGCCCAACGGAGACATCTGTTCTGCGTAGGCCAGAAACCCGCCAAAACCTTTTACCCCGCTGCCCGCTGTAGTTGGCGTAGGCGACTGGCTAATGGTGTTGACGCGAACTTTGTTGCGCACCCCGTAGTGGTAACCAAAGCTGCGGGCTACACTTTCCAAATAGGCCTTGTTTTCGGCCATGTCGTTGTAGTCCGGGAACGTACGCTGTGCAGCCATGTAGCTCAATGCCAAAACACTGCCCCATTCGTTTAGCGCGTCCATTTGGTAGGCCGTTTGCAGCACCTTGTGAAAGGACACGGCGCTAACGTCCCAACCCTTTGTCAAGAAGTCGTAGTTCAAATCCGTATACGGACGGCCCTTGCGAACGTTTACGCTCATGCCAATGGAATGCAAAATGAAATCAATTTTGCCGCCAAAGTGTGCTTGAGCCGTTTCAAATAGATTTTTCAAATCCTCCAAACTGGTGGCATCTGCGCCCACAACGGGTGAATTGGTCTTTTCTGCCAAAGCGTTGATTTCGCCCATGCGCATGGCCATGGGAGCGTTGGTCAACACCAAGGAAGCACCTTGTTCGTGGCACTTTTCCGCCACCTTCCAAGCAATGGAATCGCTGTTCAAAGCACCAAAAACGATGCCTTTTTTGCCTTTGAGTAAGTTGTTCATGGTTGCGAAGATACGAAAATCAATTCCCGAGCATTTTCCAAAGCGGCCGGAGTTACGGTGGCTCCGGAAACCATCCGAGCAACCTCCTCTACTTTTTCGTCCGGAGCCAACAAGCGCAAACGCGTTTGCGTACTTCCGTCGGACACTTCCTTTTCAATGCGCCAGTTGGTGCTGCCGGCAGCAGCAACTTGGGGCAGGTGCGTAATGACCACCACCTGCAGTGACTGGGCCATTCTTCGAAAAATTGCCGCGACGTGGGACGCGGTTGAACCGGAAATTCCGGTGTCGATCTCGTCAAAAAAGATGGTTTTTAGACCTTTTCCTTGAGCAAAAACAGCTTTCAGTGCCAACATGACGCGGCTGCGTTCTCCTCCGGATGCAGACTTGCGCACCTCCAAAAGCGGCGTTCCGGGATTGGCGGAAAACCAAAGTTCTACTAGGGTATTTCCACGTTCCGAGTCCACCTTAGAACGTTCAACGCGGACTTCAAACCGCGCATGGGGCAGGTTGAGATCGTGCAAGAGCGCCAAAACTTGTTCGGCTGCACCCGCTGCAATTTCTTGACGCACGCCGTGGACCGCTTCTGCAGCTATTCGGTAGCCTTCTTCCGCACGCGAAACCTGAACGGCCAAGCGCTCCAAGTTGCCCTGCGCTCCCGCTATGGCCTCCAACTGTCCCTCCAACTGCAACCGGTAATCCACCAATTCAGACGGCTGCGCACACCGGTGTTTGCCCATCAGTCGGTGCCATACGGCCAACCGAGTTTCCAGCTGTTCCAAAAGCCGAGGATCTTCCTCCACAGAACTCCACTTTCGCTCTGCTTCGCGCGCCACGTCCCGTAATTCCTCCACCGAGGCGCGCAGACGAGCGGACCATTCTTGAGATTCGGAACCGGTATCGCCGGAGGCATCGATGGCCTTTGCCGCGCGCAACACCAAATCGGAGGCACCTTCTTCGCCCTCTATACTTACCAAAAGTGCGTCCAAAGCCGATTTCAATCCGGAAGCATTCGCCAATAATTGGTGCTGTTCGTGCAGGGATTCGTACATCCCCGCTCCCACTCCGGCCTGAACCAATTCATCGAACTGAAAACGTAAATAGTCGACATCTTGAGCACCTTTCAGCGCATTCAATGCTTCAGACTGCTCGCGTTTGGAAGCCGTCCATTCCCGGTAGGCGTTCCGTACCGATTCCACCCGATCCGCCGGGGTGCCCAGACCGTCCAACAGATCCAATAAAAAATCCGGATGCGTCAAAAAAGCGGTTTCGCGCTGGGAATGCACGTCTATCCGACGCCCCATCCATTCGTTCAACACGTCTAAGGTAACGGGAGTGTCGTTGATGAAGGCTCTGGATTTACCGCCGGGTGCCAACTCCCTGCGAATGGTGGTGAGCGGCGCATAATCCAAACCTTGTTCGTCAAACCAGGTCTGCCAAATTTCCTCTACCTGAACGTCCAACTCCACCACGCTCTTTTTGGAGGTGTCTTTGAGAACCGACAAGTCTGCTCTGCCGCCCAACACGAGTTGCAAAGCCCCTAAAAAAATACTCTTTCCCGCACCGGTCTCGCCCGTCAGAACGGTCAAACCGGCGGGCCAATCCACCTCCAAACGGTCGATTAAAGCAAAGTTGGATATGCGGAGAGAAACGATCACGGTACGAAGGTAGTACGCTTACCGTTGCTTGCCCAAGTTTAAATACTTACTTGCGTTTGTGGCATCCAGCTGCTGCAAAAAGGCCACTAAATCCGTAACCGGCACCGACGGTCCCCCGGAAAAAATACTCAATAATTCGTCCGCCTTACTGTCTATGGCCCACTGAAGCAAGAACAAGTTGGGTTGCTTATTGTACAGGGGTTTCCAGGCCATAACAGCCGTTTTGATGGCCTCCTTGGCGGCCAATTGTGTTTCCGGATTGTGCAATTTGTCCAATCCCTTGCGGTGGTAATCCGTCCACGATGCTAAAAAAGGAGCATTGGAGGGATTCTGTAAGTCTTCAATCAGCCAAAACCGGTTCTTGATGCCGTCGAACCGGGTCCATCCGCGGCCGGCATTCGCACTCTGCGCGTTGGCAACCACATTGGAGGCCAAATCAAAAAAGGCTTTGCCGCTGCCGGCTTGGAACGATTCCGCCTCCAAACCCAAGGACAGGTAGGCGTAAAATGCTACGACGGACGTCAGGTTGGAACTGTGGCGCTGCGGGGAGAATTCCAATATGCTGTTTTCCACGTAGGTGACCTGAATGTCTGGATCCAAAAAAAAGAGCAAATTGCTCTCGTAATCCGATTTAAATACGGGTCTACTGAATTTTATCTGCAAAGTGCCGGTCATGTTTCCGGATCCTAAGTTGTATTCGGTAATGTTGAACACCAAGGAACCCTGCAATCGTTCTACGAAATCTGTTTCGCGGGTGCTCCACTTGGTGTTGTTGGCGAACTCTTGGAGCGACAGCTCCATTGCTTCAAAGACCGACCGATCCGTGGTTTGAACGTTTTGCGACTGCACGCGCACCTGCAACTGCAGGTCTTGTGCAGCCAAGGACTTCGTTCCAAATACCAAAATTACGAACGTCGCAAAAAGTGCTGTTGGCCTCATGTCTTTAATCTTGTTGATTCCACTTCCAATCAAACAAAGCCCGCTCCACCATCCACTGTGCCAACGCCTCTTTTGGACGCTGTTCTACGGGCGTAGCGCCGGTTCCGTCCAGCCAAAAACCCCCATTCTCGGCCGCGCCCATTCCGGCATTCTTATGTCCCAACTCGTTGAAAAATAACGCATCGCAACCCTTTCGTTCCATTTTCTCTTTACCCCGTTCCAAAGCACCAACTTCTTCCAAGGCAAAACCCACCACGCGTTGGTGCGGCTTTTTGTTGGCTCCTGCCCAAGCCAAGGAATCCGGGTTTTCAACCAAGTCCAGGGAAACCGATTCACCGTTTTTCTTGTGCTTGCCTTCAAACAGACGAGCCGGGCGGTAATCCGCAACCGCTGCGCTAAAAAAGGCGGCATCCACTTGAGGAAAATGCGCTCGAACCGCTTGGAACAAGTCTTCAGCGGTTTGGATACGGATCGTACGGATGGACGGAAAAGAAGGCTCTTCCGCACCTGGCCCTACCAGCGCTATAACTTCTGCACCGCGGTACGCCCAGGCCTCTGCCAATGCTCTTCCCATTTTTCCACTGCTCCGGTTCCCCAAGTAACGCACCGAATCCCAGGATTCGTGCGTGGGCCCCAGCGTTATTAACACTTTTTTACCGCGGGCAGGTCCTTTCTGCGCAAAAAAATGGGCTACGTGCTGAACCAATTCTTCCGGTTCCGGCATGCGCCCCGGCCCTTCCAAGCCGCTGGCCAAGGATCCTGTGGCCGCCGGAATTACGACGTGTCCAAAAGCCGCTAAGCAGGTTAAGTTATTTTGGACGGCGGGGTAACGGTACATGTCCAAGTCCATGGCCGGCGCCCAAACTACAGGACATTTCGCACTGAGGACAACGGCAGATAAAAAAGAACTGCAGGCTCCTTGCGCTGCCTGCGCCAGCGTATTAGCCGAAGCGGGAGCCACCAAAATCAAATCCGCCCACCCGCCCCACTCCACGTGGTTGTTCCAGAGCGAACCGGCAACTCCCTCCACAAATTCCACAGCCACTGGATGCTCGGAAAGCGTAGAGAGGGTTAGGGGAGAAACAAAATCGGCGCCGGCTCGTGTTAGTGCAACACGTACCTCAGCGCCATTTTTTTTCAACAACCGCACTAAATGCGGCGTTTTGTAGGCCGCGATGCTGCCGGTAACGCCCAGCAGAATACGCTTCCCTTGAATCGGATTCATTATTCCGCAGATTCCTCAATTTCGGGATAACGGAAGTAAACCTTGCCTTCCAACCACTCTTGGGTTGCCATGTTCACTGGCTTGGGCAATGCCTCGTAAAACTTAGATACTTCGATTTGTTCTTTGTTTTCAAATACCTCCTCTAAAGTTTCCACGTGCGTGGCAAATTCTTGCAGTTTGTCTTGCAACTCAGCGCGAAGATCGTCGTTGATTTGCTCCGCACGGCGGGAAATCAAGGCAACGGCCTCGTATAAATTGTCCGTAACAGCATCCAACTCGTTGAAGTTGCGGGTGATGGTAGTACGTGGGGCGTTAATTTTTTTGTGGTCCATTTCCAAACTGCAATTAGGGGTGTAAAATTACGACTTTTTTTGCAAGTACGCGTCAATTTTGGTTTGAACCCGCTGCAATTCCTTAGCAAAACGTCCTTCCGGAAACAAAGTCAGGGCATCGCGGCATGCCGTTCGTGCCTCCTTCATCCGCAATGGTTTTTTATCGTCAATGCTGTTCTCCGCCAAACGAAACGCGGAAACTGCCTTGAGGTACAAGGCTTCCTCACGGTACGGGGCATCTGGGAACTCTGCTAGAGTATTGGAAAAAGCTACCACGGCTGCGGCGTAACGCTGGGTACGGTAGTACTGTTTCGCAATCTCAAAAGATTTGGTTTCCAGTCTATTCCGCAATTCGTCCATCCAATTGTTGGCTTCGGGAACGCGCGGATGCTGGGCGTGCGTGTTGATGAACAACTGCAGTTCGTCCATCGCTTTGTAAATGGGTGCCGGATCCAGGCTGCTGGACGGTGCGTCCAAATACATGCAGTAGGCACTCATGTAGGCGGCCTCATTGGCCTCCGGATGGCGTGGGAAGGTCTTGGAAAATTGTTTGTAGTGGTACTGCGCCAAGATGTAGTCGCGCTGGGCGTAAACGGTTTTGCAGTAGTACAGGTAGACGTCTTGTGCCTTGCTGGTGCCCCGATAGGTTGTTAGCAATTCGTCCAAGAGCGCAAAGGCCTGGTTGTATTTTTTGGCATTGAAGTAATCAATAGCCTTGTTCAATTTAAACTCGTTGTCGGTGCTCTTCAAAACCTGATTGTAGTCGCCACAGGAGGTCAGAGCCAACAGCAAACCCAATGCAACAAAGGCGGAACGGATACTTTTCATGGAGCGCAAACTTACGATTTGGCGCGGACGTAGTCCGGCAGTTGGGGATTTTCCCGAAACCGACGCAGCAAATCCTGCACCAAAGTTTCGGTTTCGTCCGGAAAATACACGGGATGTCCTCGTTCCAATCCCAGCCAATCAGTCAATTTTTGGCGGTCTTTGGGCCGATGAAGACTGCGCAAAACACGCGCGCCCAATTTTTTTGCTTCAGCAGCATTGCAAGACTGTTCGTATTGGCCGGCAATCGGAACAATCACTAGCGCAGCACCAAAAAACAGAGCTTCTGCCGGCAGTTCAAATCCAGCGGAACAAAGTACGTGGCTGGCCCGGGACAGTCGATCCAAAAAAGCTTCTTGATCAATGGCATGCCAATTCACGTGTTCCGGAGTGTTTTGGGGAAGCGGCGTGCCTGGCCGCACAAAAACGTGCCAAACGCGTTGGCTCAACCCCATCAATACCGGAAGCAGAACCTCCGGGGCATAGGCGGGCAAGTACACCAATACGGAACCGTCCACAGCACGCTTCAGTTGGCGAACGGTTGGGCGAATGACGGGGGTTCGGTAGTTGATGCCCTGAGCAACAAAATGAAATCCCAAGCACCGGTTTGCGGGGGCAAAATTCGCCAGCACCCACTCCGCCAAAGGGTCCTGGTGTTTGGGACGGGCCGCACCGGGATGCCGAACGCCGGCCTGGTGGCTGATGTCGATGATGGGGATTTTACGCCATTTGCAGGCGTAGGCCGTTACGGGCTCAAAATCGTTGAGCACCAAATCGTATTCCGCTACGGGTGTCTTTTGGATGGAACGAAGTAGTTTCCACCAGGAATTCGCCCAGAACGTTTGGAACCAGTCAATGCCCCCGCTCTTCCCGTACCGAAAGGAGAAACCTGCGTAGCGCTCCCGAGGAGTTAGGGGAAGCCCCACATCCACCAAGGTACCGGAAACAACCAAATCCAACCGAACGTTGGGTTGCGCCAGCAAGAGCGGAACAAGGGCTTGCGCACGGGCAACATGACCGTTCCCGGTGCCTTGAACAGCGTACAGCAGGCGCAAGGGCGTCATGCGAGTTGGGCAACCAGCGTACGCAATTGACCGTTCAACTCAGCAGACACCGGAACCAACGGCAGACGGAGGAAGTTTTCGCACAAGCCCAAATGCGCCAAGGCTGCTTTAATCCCTCCGGGATTTCCTTCGGCAAAAAGCAATTGAGTGAAAGTAAATAATTCGTAATGAGCACGTTGCGCATCTTCTAATCGCCCGGCTCGGGCGTCCCGAACCATTCCACTGAACAAACGTGGGTAGGCCTGACCGCTGACGCTGATGACGCCTTTTGCTCCGCATGCCAACAAAGGAAGGGTGAGGTTGTCGTCGCCAGAGAGTACGTCAAAACCGGCCGGGGCAGACTGAATGATGGCCATGGCTTGTTCAAGATTTCCGCTGGCCTCTTTCATGGCCACGGCGTTCGGGCAGTCTTGCGCCACGCGCAACACCGTGTTTGCCAATACGTTGCTTCCGGTTCGGCCGGGTACGTTGTACAAGATGACGGGAGCGTCTGTGCTGCCGCATACCGCTGTGTAGTGTTGGTAAATGCCTTCTTGCGTGGGCTTGTTGTAGTAGGGCGAAACGCTGAGAACGCCGGTGTAGCCCGACGGAAGTCCCGCTTCCAACTGCGCACAAACTGTGGCCGTATTGTTGCCGCCAACGCCCACCACCAAAGGAATGCGTCCGTTGGTGGTTTCCGCAACAGTCTCCAGTACCTGCTTTTTTTCGTCGGTGGCAAGGGTCGCGGTTTCGCCGGTGGTCCCTAAGACCACCAAAAAGTCCACACCACCGTCGATGGAGTGGTTTACCAAACGCGCCAAAGCCGCACGATCCAAAGATCCGTCGGCGGCAAAGGGGGTCACTAGGGCCAAGCCGGTCCCTTGAAATGGATTGTGTCTCATGAGGGTATAATTCGTAGTAAATAGGACTCTAATTCCGGTAAACGTTCTCCTAAAGCGGCAACATCAAAAGGCATCATGACCGTGTAGATGGATGCTGTGTTTGGGGGACCTACACGAATGGCGGCACGGGCATGAGCCAAAACAAAGGCATTGGGGCTGTAGGGGTCTGAATCCAAATTGAGGACTACGTCAAAGTCTGTTTGGATGAATTCCAAAGAGTCGCCGCGGGTAGGAGTTCCATCCCAACCTAAGTCATCCAAAAAAAACAACTGTCTGCCGGAAAAAATGGTGTGCTTGTCCCGTCGCGTCCCGGTGTATCCCAGCAGTTTCACAGACTTGCCCTGGAGCTTCCACCGGTCTGTTGCTTTGCGAACCAGGTCCAACGACTCTTCGGATTGTGCGTCAAACACCACCCCAATCCATTTGGCTCGCTCCCACCCTACCCAAGGAAGCGTGGGCTTTAGCCGCTCCAAATGCTGGCGCAAACGAAAGTGCCAGTAGCGCGTACGTAGGTCGGCAATCCACTTCATTGGTTTTGCAGCATTTGGTTGAATTGAACTTCGGTAATTACCTGAACACCAAGTGATTCTGCCTTGGCCTTCTTGGCTGGCCCCATTCCCTCACCGGCCACTACAAAATCCACTTTAGCGCTCACAGAGCCCACAACGCGCCCGCCGTAGGATTCTATAGTTTCTTTGATGCCGTCCCGGGTGTAGCCGGTGAAAACGCCGCTCACCACAAAGCTCTTGCCCTGAAGGACATTGGAAACCGTGTGGCTGCCGTCGATTTCCATGCGCAATCCGGCCGCCCGCAAGCGATCCACTTCCACCCGATTGAGTTGATCGGAGAAAAAAGCTCGAACGGACTCCGCTATGGCGGGCCCAACTTCGTCTGCTTCTTGCAAAGATTCTACGTCGGCCGCAGCCAACGCGTTTATGTTGCCCCAGTGGCGCGCCATTTTTTTGGCGACGGTCTCGCCCACGTGGCGAATGCCCAGTCCAAATAGAACGCGTTCAAAGGGCACTTGCTTGCTCGCCTCCAAAGCCAATTGAACATTTTGGAGCGATTTTTCTTTAAAGTTGGGCAATAGGTACCAGTCTGATTCGCTCAGGTAGTAGAGGTCCGACGGTTGCTGCACCAGTCCGCGATCCAACAAGGCTTGCACGGTTTCGGTGCCCAAACCCTCTAAATTGAGGGCGCGGCGGCCCAAAAAATGCACCACGCGGCCGTGGCGCTGGGGCATGCAACCGATGGCGTTGGGGCAGTAGTGCTGGGCCTCACCCTCTTGGCGAACCAGCGGAGTTCCGCACTCCGGGCAGGATTCCGGAAAACGCACGGGCAAAGCTCCGTTGGGACGCATGCCGAACTCCACTGCGGTTATTTTGGGGATGATTTCACCGCCTTTCTCCACCCAAACGGTGTCTCCCATATGGAGGTCCAACGACCGGATGATGTCTTCGTTGTGGAGACTGGCGCGCTTGACCACCGTGCCGGCCAAAAGAACCGGTTCCAATTGGGCTACAGGCGTTACGGCACCGGTGCGGCCTACTTGGTACACCACAGCCTCCAAACGGGTGGTTTTTGCTAAGGCTTTGTACTTGTAGGCAATGGCCCAACGCGGTGCTTTGGCCGTGCTGCCCAATCGTCGCTGCTGGTCCGTGGCATCTACCTTGATGACGGCACCGTCGATGCCAAAAGGCAGTTCTGCACGATCCGCGTCCCATCGATCCAAAAAACGATAAATTTCGTTGCGGTGGTGCGCCACCAGGAGCGTGTGATCCTCTTCGTTGGGCACTTTAAATCCCCACGCTTTGAGCTGCTCAAAGCCCGATGCATGTGCAGCCACCCCTTCTACGCCCACGAGTAAATACGGCATAAAGGCCAAACCTCGTTTCCCAACCTCTGCCGAATATTGCAACTTCAGGCTGCCGCTGGCTGCGTTGCGCGGATTCATGAACGGCTCCAAATCCTGCTCCAAACGATCGTTGTTGAGGGCCGCAAACGCCGCGAAGGGCAAGAACACTTCGCCCCGAACTTCTACCGATTCCGGCGATGTGCCGTTCAACACCAAGGGTACGGTGGCGATGGTGCGCACGTTGGCGGTGATTTCGTCCCCGGAAACCCCATCCCCCCGGGTGACCGCGCGCACCAACCGACCGCCTGCGTAGTGCAAGCTGAGGGCAATGCCGTCGTACTTCAACTCGCCAACGTAGCAAACCGGCTCTTCCGGCAAAGCCCCTTCTACCCGATCAAAAAAGGCATCCAGTTCTTCACGAGAATAGGTGTTGGCCAAACTCTGCATGGGAACGCGGTGTCGAACGGAATTAAATTTTTTGGTGACGGCACCGCCCACGCGTTGGGTGGGACTGTTGTCATCCGCCCATTGCGGATGAGCGCGCTCCAAGTCTTCCAATTCGCGCAAAAGCGCATCAAAGGCTTGGTCGGTGAGCACCGGCCGGTCTTCCACGTAGTACCGGTGGTTGTGGCGGTGCAGCTCCGTGCGCAAGAGCTGAATTCGTTCGTAAACAGGGTCGATTTCCGACGGGATCATGGGGTAAAGATACCGAGCCATTGCGCCTCCACAAAGCGCGGTTTTCCAAAAATATCAGCGCGGATTTCCGGCACAGACCAACCCGGACGGGACACCAATTGAGCAACATCAAACGTGAAATCCGTGTGGCATTCCACGGACCACCAGCCCCCGGGGCGCAACAAGCGCTCGCCCCATTCCACCAACGAGCGGTAAAACAGGAGTGGATCGGTTTGAGGTACAAACAAAGCGACGCCGGGTTCGTAATCGCGAACGTGGTTTGCCAATGTTTCTCGCTCGCCCTCCGGGATGTACGGCGGGTTGGAAAGGAGCAGATCCAAGGATGTTAAAGCGAACGGCGGGGGTGCCAATGCATCGGCGTTAACGGGGTGGACGTCTGGAAATTGGGCGGCGTTTTTGATCAACCACGGCCAAGCATCTGCGTCCCATTCCACGGCATACACCGTGGCTTTGGGCCAAGCCTGGGCCAAACCCACAGCGATGCACCCGCTGCCGGAGCAAACGTCCAAGGCTCGCTCCGCATGCGGAAGCCGTTTGGACCAATCCAAAACCCAGGCCTCCGTCTCCGGGCGGGGAATCAATACGCCCGGGCCTAGGTCCAAATGGACTCCTGCAAAATTCACCCAGCCCAGCGTGTATTGGTACGGGGTTCCAAGCCTCAATTGTTGGGTGTCCAATTCCCACTGCCCTGCAAATACATCGGAAACGGGCTCGTGTTCGTGGAGCATCCACTGCGTTCGGGTCAGGCCCCACCGATCCTGCAACCACGCTTGCCAAATGGCGCGTGCTTCGCGTTCGTCGTGCCCGCCCGCCTGGGCTGCTTCTACAAACCTCTTGTGGGCCTCGTTGCCGTTCATCTGCAGTACCTTTGCTGCATGCAATCTACCCCTGCCGCAGACCGCAAAGGTATGCTCCGCGCCGCGGAGTTGGCGGTTCGGGCTTTGGGGCATACGTCGCCCAACCCCGTGGTGGGTTGCTGTTTGGTGTACCGACCGGGACAACCCGACGAACGCTTGCTGGCGGAGGGTTTTCACCGGCGCGCCGGGGATTTGCACGCGGAGGCAGCAGCCTTGGCAGCCCTTTCCCCAGAGGACCGATTGCTTTTGCCGCTCGCCACGGCCTACGTAACGCTGGAACCCTGCGCACACCACGGCAAGACCCCACCCTGCGCGGACGCCCTGGTGTCTGCCGGAATTGGGCGGGTGGTGTACGGCACCGAAGATCCGGATCCACGGGTCTCCGGAAACGGATTGCGCCTTTTGGAAGCAGCCGACGTAGTGGTGGAAGCAGCATCCCTGGAGCTTCAAGACTGGTGCCGTTGGATCAACCGTCGATTTCTGGTTTCGGTGGAACAACAAAGGCCCTATTTGGTTTTGAAATGGGCCCAAACCCCTGACGGGGGCATGGATGCAGCCCGAACCGTTGAACATCCCGGCCCCTTCCCCGTTTCATCGCCGGAAGCACAGGTGGTGGTGCACCGCTGGCGGTCGGAAGAAGATGCCCTACTGGTGGGCGCCCGAACGTGGGATTTGGACCGGCCGCAATTGAATGCACGCTTGGTGGGTGGGCGCGCTCCCCGGCGCTTGGTACTGGGCACGCCGTCCACCCCTTTGCCATCAGATGTTACCTGCTTTGCCAAACCAGAAGACGCCCTAGCGTGGTGCCACGAAAATGGAATTCGCTCGGTACTGGTGGAAGGAGGTGCGTCTGTTTTGGCCTATTTTTTGCAAGCTGGCTTGTGGGACGAGTTGCGGGTATTGACCCAAGACCGGCCTTGGACTCCGTCCGTTTGGGCGCCAAGCCTGCCAGACAATGCCCAACCCCTAACCGGCTCGGAACAAACGAACCGTGGTTTTCCCAAACGCTTGGGCGCCACCGAATGTCGCGTGTATCTTCGTAGTACAGACCTTACTGAATAAGTTACCATGCAGCCAATTCGCAGTCTTTTCATCGTTGGATTAGTCCTTTTAGCACCGTCCGGCCTGTTGGGACAGATTTACCACCCGGACGCGCCCTTGGAGGCCCGCTCGGACGAGGCGACGCACGCCTGGTTGACCGAACGTCTCCCCTTGCCTCCAGGTTGGGCCTACCGGATGGAACACAAGGAACAAACGCCAACGGCAGACTACCGTCTTTACGGGGTTTATGCCGGCGCAGTTCCTGCGTTTGGGCTGCAAGCCAACGTGTGCGTTCGCCGCAACGGTCAAGTAGTTTCGGCTGTTGTTCCCTACTACCCCCGGGCGGAGCAATTGCCTGCACCGCTCTGGAATCCCGAACCGTCGGCCCCAAAAACACCGGTTTATTACTTTGACGAAAACGCGATAACGTGGGTTTCTGCCTGGCAAACCCGGGTGCGCACCACCGAACCCGAGCACCGCTGGTGGGAGCGTTTTGAGGACGACCAAACTGGAGCGACGTTGTACGAACGCGACATGTTGGTTCATTTTGAATCCGACGAACACGCCGTTCAAACGGACACTACCGTTACCGGCTTAGTATTTGAGCCAGACCCCCTGACGAAGGCCGGGGTTACCTACGGGGGGCAGTACGTAGACCTCAACGACGCCAATTCAGCTGTTTTGGACCCCTTGCGGGTGACTAAGGGCTTCCAAGCTACCTGGACCGGCACCCAATTCGTCCTGAGCTCAGGATCCGTTGTAATTGAAGACTTTGACCCTCCTACCTCCGCACCCGCAACCTCCAGCATCCCGTCTTTTGCGTTTTCCCGCACGGACAACCGCTTTGAGGACGTCAATGCGTTTTACCACATCCAATCCTTTAAAAACCATACTTCTGCTTTGGGTTTCACCGCCGTTCCCTATGCGATTCCCGTGGATCCGCACGCGATCAACGGCCAAGACAACAGCTTTTTTGATTGGAGTACCACCCCTCCCCGTCTTTACTTTGGGGAAGGCGGTGTAGACGATGCGGAAGACGCGGACGTAGTGGTGCACGAATACGGCCACGCCCTATCGCAAGCCATAGTGCCGAACACCAATTTTGGCGACGAACGCAATTCCTTGGACGAAGCGTTTGGCGATTATTGGGCCGTCAGTTATTCCCGATTCCTCAACAACTTTGGCTGGCAACGCGTCTTTGGCTGGGACGGACACAACGAATTCTGGAGCGGCAGATCCGCGCAAAACGGGACCCAAAAAATGTATCCAGGACTTTCGTTCTTCAACATCTATGCGCACACCAATGTATTTGTGGACGCTCTAATGCGCAGCTGGCCGCACGTGGGACGCAACGAAATGGATGCCTTGGTGCTGGAAAGTGCTCACCAGTGGGCGTCTGGCATGTCCTACCGAACGGCCGCGGAATTGGTTTTGCAGGCAGACACTTTGCGCAACAACGGAACCAACGCCTGGCGATTGCACCGGGACTTCGCGACCTGGCAAATTTTACTGCCCAAGGCGTCTGACGAAGAGCACGCTACCGTTTTCTCGCAGTATGCCTGGGGTACAGAAGAAGGTTTTGTGGCCACCACCACCTTAGACGTTACTTGCACAGACCTCAACGGTCGCAACGTAGGCAACGTTCATGTTGCTGCAGGCTTGCACAACCTGCGGTCGCTTTGGAACTTACCCCCAGGAACCTACCTGCTTCGTTGGGAGACCAATGGTTCGCACGGGCACTTTCGTTGGACTGGCTTTTAGCCGCATAACTTTTTATTCGGCTGAGCCTTCTGGAAAGTAAGGCCGCATGGCGTTCAAAACGGAATCCGGAGCGTTCTTGGGCCTTCCGGTGTCCGTATGGGCAAATACCAATTCGACGGTTGCCAGAGTGAGCCGCTCACCGCTGGGTCCTAAAACTTCGTGGTGGAACTCCAAACGGGTACCTGGCCACTTTTCTACCCGGGTGATCAACGTGAGTAATTCGTCGTAACGCGCAGGTCGGATGTACTTAACGTGCAGGTTCAAAACCGGCAACATGGTGCCCGAGTCTTCCAACTCTTTGTAACTCAAACCCAGTGCGCGCAACCATTCCACGCGACCTACCTCAAAGTAAGTTGGGTAGTTCCCGTAGTAAACGTATCCCATGCGGTCCGTCTCAGCGTAGCGTACACGAATTTCTGTACTGTGTGAAATCATTAAATCGTTTATATTCAATTACTTAAAAGACAAACACTGACATCTCCAAGGGTCCGCTTAACATTCTCCTTACACAAAAAAAAACCTAAAATCAAGGGGTTAAACATTTTTTTAATGACAAATTTATCGACAGCTTTGTCAGATCAAAACGACCCCGCGGAATTGGCAACGTGCCACCCCTTCGGAAGTCCAAATGTAATACGAGAATACCCCCTATGGAACGGAGCGCCGAAGCCGTTTGGAAGAATTGTTTGTCCTTTATTGAGGACAACATAACCCCACAAGCATTTACCACGTGGTTTCTTCCCATCAAGGCGCTTAAGCTGCAAGGCAAAGCGATTACCGTTCAGGTACCTTCCAAATTTACCTACGAGTGGCTAGAGGCCCACTACATCAAACTTCTGAAAAGCGCCATCACTAAAGAATTAGGTGAGGATGCCAAGCTGGTGTATTCCATTGTAATGGAAAACACGTACGGCAATACGGAGCCGCAAACGTTGAAAATCCCTTCAACCAACCGCGCACCCATTCAAAACCCTTACGTTTCGATGCCGGTGGAAATTGGCGGTGTTGAAGGCATCCGCAATCCTTTTGTGATTCCGGGCCTGAAAAAGGTTCACGTTGAAAGTCAGTTGAACCCCAACTACACCTTTGACAACTACATCGAAGGTGATTGCAATCGTTTGGCCCGTTCTGCCGGCTATGCTGTGGCAAATAAGCCTGGAGGAACCTCCTTCAATCCTTTATTGATTTACGGTGGTGTAGGATTGGGTAAAACCCATTTGGCACACTCCATTGGGATCGAAATCAAAGACCGTTACCCGGAAAAGACCGTTTTGTATGTTTCTGCGGAACGCTTCACGCAGCAATTCATCGATTCCATAAGGAACAACACCAAGAACGATTTTGTGCACTTCTACCAAATGATCGATGTATTGATCATGGACGACGTGCAGTCTTTCAGCGGAAAAGAAAAGACCCAAGACGTTTTCTTTGAGATTTTTAACCACCTCCACCAAAGCGGAAAACAAGTAGTTCTTACCTCTGATCGTGCTCCTGTGGATTTGCAAGGCATGGAACAACGTCTCCTTTCTCGATTTAAGTGGGGGTTGAGTGCGGACTTGCAAAAACCTGATTTAGAGACGCGTATTGCTATTTTGCGCAAAAAACTCTACATCGACGGAATCGAAATGCCGGAAGATGTTGTGGAATACTTAGCGTACTCCATCCACTCCAGCGTTCGCGAATTGGAAGGTGCTTTAATCTCCCTTTTAGCTCAATCTTCTTTGAACAAAAAGAAGATTACGGTGGAGTTGGCGAAGCAGATGATTGATAAGTTCGTCAAGAACACATCGCGCGAAATCAGCATCGATTACATCCAAAAAGTGGTTTGCGATTATTTTGACATGCCTACGGAGCTCCTCAAGAGCAAAACCCGCAAGCGCGAAATCGTTCAAGCCCGCCAATTGACCATGTTTTTTGCCAAGCAATTGACGAAAAGCTCCTTGGCCACCATTGGTGCGCAGTGCGGGAACAAGGATCACGCTACCGTGCTCCACGCTTGCCGTACGGTAAACAACCTTTCGGAAACCGACAAGCGCTTCCGCACGTACGTGGACGAATTGCGCAAAAAATTGACCTTGGCTTAAGTGCTTCTACTGGTCCCCACTTTCTTGGGGCCCGCCCCTGCATCAGACCTTTTTCCGCAAAAACTGCTGGACGCTGTTTCTTCCGCGCGCTATTTTGTGGTGGAGAACAGCAAAACGGCGCGTCATCACCTCAAACTGCTGCATCCGGGAATCGTGCAGGCTGATTTGGTGGTGCACGAGTTGGACAAGCACCACCCCGAACAAGGCATACGCGATTTTCTAGCTCCGGCCGTTTCCGGAGAAACGGTGGTTTTGATGTCTGAAGCTGGTGTTCCCGGCGTGGCAGACCCCGGTGCTTTGGTAGTGGCGGAGGCACACCGGATGGGCATTCGCGTGGTTCCCCTGGTGGGTCCCTCTTCCCTTTTGTTGGCGCTGATGGCGAGCGGTTTGAACGGTCAACAGTTCGCGTTCAACGGCTACCTGCCCGTTGACGCAGCGGCCCGGAAAAAAGCTTGGCAAGCGTTGGAGGCCCGTTCAACGCAGTCACCCGGCGTCCCGTCCACGCAGTTGATTATTGAAACTCCCTACCGAAACGGGGCTACTTGGGAATCTGCCTTGGCGGCGTTGCAGCCGGAAACACGCTTGTGCGTAGCGGTAGATTTGACCCTTGCCACCGAGTGGATTTCGATGCGAACCGTTCGGGAATGGCGCGCTGTGGCCGCACCAAACCTGCACAAACGACCCTGTATATTTTTGATTCAGGCGAACGGACGGCGCTGAAATAGTCTTGTGTAGGCATCCGTTGGCAACGGCGCCGCAAACTTTTTTTGGTCATCGTTAAACGAATTGGGGTACTTTTAATCCAAGTATCATGAGGGAACGAAAAAGTACATTCGTAGGGCTCCGGTGGGTCGCTGCCTTGGGAGCAACAACATTGGTTTTTGTGGGTTGTCGCCCTGAGGAGCCCACGGATCCGGTGGCGGAAGCACTGAACTTGCCAAGCGAACCATACAACTACAGCAATCCGCAGGTCCCTGCTCATTTTGCAACACCCAACGTCCTAAATCGCGACAACACGCCTTTTACCAATCCGGTTACGGATCACGGTGCTACTTTGGGCCGCGTCTTGTTTTACGACAAAACTTTTAGCAAGAATCG
>CAMBEZ010000014.1 GCA_945865885.1 Owenweeksia hongkongensis DSM 17368 | reverse complement strand
GCACCGCATAGCCTTCGGGTCCTGTGCGGATTATGTTGGTGAAAAAGGCGACAGCATTCTTGCAACAATTGCAGCAAAAACGGAACCGGATCTTTTCTTATGGTTGGGCGATAATGTTTACTACGAAAAAGCCGATTACGCCTCTCCCGAAGGCATGAAAGAAGCATTGCAAAACCGTTTCTCCAACCCACTTGCTAAGTCGTTTTTGCTCGGCTTAACGCAACGCGCCATTTGGGACGATCACGACTACGGTCCGAACGATTCAGACAGCTCCTTTGTATACCGCAAAGAGAGCCAACAAATCTTTGCCCGATTCTGGAAGGATACGCCAACCAAACTGAATAAATACGGCGATTTACGTTGGTCGGAACGGCGGGGAAATCTACTGATTGTAGGCTTAGACAATCGGTCCCACCGCGGGCCGGTGGGCACGCACATGTTGGGCAGTGGTCAACTGAACTGGTTGGAAACCGTTTTGTTGGAGCACCAAGACGCAACCTTTGTTTTGGTGGCCGTTGGTTCCCAAGTGTTGAACGAGGCCCACGTCTTTGAGAATTACGTGCGTTTCCCAGAACGGAAGCATTTTTTGGAACTACTGGATCGCGCTCCACAGAAACGGATTGTGTTGTTGACCGGTGACCGCCACCACTCCGAAACCAATCGACTCCTGCTGCCCTCTGGAAAGTCGTTGGTAGAGTACACAAGTTCTGCATTGTCTTCCAAGTTGTTTGCGCCAACTCCCAAAGAGGTTGAAGAAAACATTAACCTGGATCCTTCCAGCGTCGTAACCGATTACAACTACGGATTGTTGGAGTTGGACGGCAACGGAAACCTTCGGGCAGCGTATTTGGACCGTACGGGCCTGGTGCTTTGGGAAGAGCAACTGAATCCCTGATCCACGAACTGTTGGCACGAAGGTTTCTGAATTGACAGAAACATTTACCGCCTTCACCGCGTTAGTCGTGCATGGTATACTCGATGCGTCGCTCCCAAAAACTCCCCATTTCTTTGGTTGAGGCTTGGGATTTCTTTTCCAGTCCCAAGAATTTAAAACGAATCACACCCGAATACATGGGGTTTGATATCGTAGGGGAATGTCCGGAAAAAATGTACCCCGGCTTGTTTATTCATTACAAAGTCAAGCCCTTGTTGGGCATTCCCATGAACTGGACTACGGAAATTACCCAGGTTCGGGAACTTGCTTATTTCGTGGATGAGCAGCGGGTTGGACCGTATCGAATTTGGCACCACGAGCACTTTTTCGAAGAAATTCCGGGCGGTGTATTGATGCACGATATCGTTTCCTACCAACTTCCGTTTGGACCGTTGGGGGATTTGGTCCATCCGTGGTTGGTACTTCCCAAATTGAACCAAATTTTTGCGCATCGTTTTCGGACGGCGACCGAGCTTTTTGGCGTTTATCCGGAAGCTAGTGCGGTAAAGTCCTAATTTTGCACCGTGCCAGCTGATTTCACCAACCCCATAGACGCGGACAAAACGACGGATCGTCCGGGCCTACTGCCCTACGCACACCACGTAGGCAGCCCTCCCATCGTCCCAACGGACGCTGGAATGGTCGCGGCTCAAGGACGCGATGCCATGAATTGGCAAACCGACGCGCAGATGAATCAGATTCGCAGTCAAATGGAGCTTTTGGCGCAGCAAGCGGCAGCCATACAACGTCGAAAAGAGCTTGCCCAGTGGATTTATCAGGCCCGCATGGGATTCAAACCGGTCATGCTCCACACCTACTTCTTGTATGAGTTGGAAGGGGAATATGTTTTGCGCGTGGTTTCTCCGCAGGAATGGGCGGGTTCAACGCGAAATCCAGGCAACTTTGTGCACGCGGTTCGTATGCTTCCGGACAACACTTGGGATGTCGTAGAATGGAGTTAAACGGGCTATTGGCCAAATTTAGAGGCCCGTCGGGCCCCAATTCGGCAGCAACTCCCCTGCCCTCTTTTGTTTTGCTTCATGGCTACGGGAGCAACGAAGACGATCTGTTTGCCTTTGAACGCTTTTTTTCACCAAATTCAGCTGTTTTCTCTCTTCGTGCTCCTTTGCCATTGGCTCAAGGAGGTCGTGCTTGGTTTTCCATTGATTTTGAACGGCCGCGTTCGGAATGGTCCAACCACGAAGAAGCGGAGCAGTCGATCATTCAATTACTTGGAGCATTGGATGCATTGCCGGCTGCTGCCGGATGCGCCTTGCTTCCTCCTGTTTTGGTAGGATTTTCACAAGGTGCGATACTTTCCCTGGCCACGGTGCTTCAAGCGCCAACCAAAATCCGCGGCGTCGCTGCATTTTCCGGTTATTGGAACAAGGATCTAACCCCTGTACTTCCTGCTCCCAACCAAGTTCCACCTTTGTGGGCTGCGCACGGAGAAGAGGACCAAGTAATCCCCATTGCTTGGCCAGACACCACCTACGATGAGCTCCAAAAACAAGGTGGAATCCTCGTGGATTACCATCGATTCAAGTGGTTGGGGCACGGAATCGACGCCGACGCCTTCAATGCGTTTCGGCAGTGGCTGAATTCCTTGAGCGAGACCATTTAACCCAACTGTAGGCGCTTAACAGCGTCAGGGCCAGGTAGAGCATTGCAAAGGCCCACAATTCGCGCTCCGCAGCAACGAACGAGCTCAACGCGTTCGCAACGAGCCACAAGGGCCACGCGTCCATTTTTCTTTTCGCCTCCAAACCTGTTGCCAACAGACCCGCGGACAGCAACGCGGTGTCCAAAAAGAGCAGCACACTGGAGTGGCAGAAGACCCAGCCCGATGCCAACCACAACAAGACAAAAAGCAGGAGCGACCAATACCGCTCCCTAGGCGCCATCCACTGCGGGATTTCCGCACCGGCCTTTTGGTTGGCGCGATCCGCGCGCCACGTGAACCATCCCCAAGCTCCCAGGGCTGTATAGACCCCCTGCAGAAATGCCTCTGCAACCAGCCCTGCTGCTAAATAAGGCGGAATGGCCAGCAAGGTACCCGCCATTCCAACGGGCCACGCCCATATTTTTTGGTGGGCGGCACCGAGCACAAAAAAAACGGTGAGCACCGAGGAAATTAGCTCCAAGATACTCACCGTCAAAAAAATTAGATGTAATTACTTAACCAAAGTCTGCACCAAATCTGCTGCTTCTTTGAGTGCGATGGCCGAATACACCGTCAAACCGCTGTTGTCGATCAATGCCTTGGCTTCTTCGGCATTGGTACCTTGTAAGCGCACGATGATCGGTACAGGAATCTCACCGATGGAGCGGTAGGCATCCACAATACCTTGGGCTACGCGGTCGCACCGCACAATTCCACCAAAAATATTGACCAAAATTGCTTTCACGTTGGGATCCTGAAGAATGATGCGGAACGCCGTTTCAACGCGCTTGGCATCTGCTGTGCCGCCTACGTCCAAGAAATTAGCAGGGCTTCCTCCGGCCATCTTGATGATGTCCATGGTGGCCATCGCCAAACCGGCGCCGTTCACCATGCAACCCACGGTCCCGTCCAATTTCACAAAATTCAAACCGGCTTCGCCGGCTTCTACTTCCGTGGCGTCTTCTTCGCGCAAATCACGCAAGGCAGCCAATTCGGGATGGCGGAACAATCCGTTGTCGTCCAAAGACACCTTGGCGTCTACCGCAATGATTTTGTCGTCCGACGTTTTCAAAACGGGATTAATTTCAAACAAAGAAGCATCGATGGAAACGTACGCCGTGTACAAGCTTTGTACGAAGGCCACCATTTCCTTAAACGCGCCTCCGGTGCAGCCCAAATTGGTGGCAATTTTGCGCGCTTGAAACGGCTGCAAGCCAACGGTTGGATCTACTAATTCCTTGAAGATTCGCTCGGGCGTGTGTTCGGCAACTTCCTCGATGTCCATTCCACCTTCCGTGCTGTACACTACGGTATTCTGACCCTTTTGGCGGTCCAACAAAACCGACATGTAGTATTCCTTGGTTTCGCTGGGACCTGGATAGTACACGTCTTCAGCGATGTAAATCATGTGAACTTTCTTCCCTTCGGGAGGAGTTTGCGGGGTAATCAACTGCATGCCCAAGATGGCACTGGCTTTTTCGCGAACTTCGTCCAGACTTTTGGCCAATTTGACGCCACCGCCTTTACCGCGCCCACCGGCGTGGATTTGCGCTTTGACCACAAACCATTGGGTACCCGTTTCTTCGGCCAATTTTTTTGCGACTTCTACCGCTTCATCCGGGGTATGTGCAACAATGCCGCGCTGGGTGCGCACGCCAAAGCCACTCAACAGTGCTTTTCCTTGGTACTCGTGAAGGTTCATGGTTCTTGCTTTTTTCCGAGTGCAAAGGTAGGTTACCTTTGGCAAATGAACGCGCCTCTCCTTCGTGCCCACGGGCTAAAAAAACGCTACGGAAACGTAGACGTGTTGCGGGGAATTGATTTGGAAGTCCATTCCGGTGAATTGGTTGCCATCTTGGGGGCCTCTGGATCTGGGAAGACCACCTTATTGAATTTACTGGGTCAACTCGATCGGCCGGATTTTGGTTCTTTGGAATTTCAAGGTATCGCCTACCCGACTTCCGCGAAACAGGAAGATCAGTTTCGCTTGCATTCCGTTGGTTTTGTCTTTCAATTCCATCATTTACTACCGGATTTTACCGCGCTGGAGAATGCCGCCATGCCTGGATTTTTGGCGGGCAAAAGCAAAGCAGAAGCCTTGGAGCGCGCCGCAAATTTGCTGAAAGCTTTTGGCTTGGAAGACCGCATGGACCACAAGCCCAATGCGCTTTCTGGGGGCGAACAGCAACGCGTTGCCGTGGCGCGCGCGCTGCACAACAAACCTAAATTGTTGCTTGCCGACGAACCGTCGGGCAATCTGGACGCGGGAAATGCCGCAGCCCTGCACGATTTACTGCGTCAGGCCGTAGCGGAATGGGGCGTTGGGGCCATTGTGGTGACGCATTCGGAACGATTAGCAGCGCTTGCAGACCGCAGGGTGCACCTGGTGGCCGGCACTATTTCCGAATGAACCATCAGAATCTGAATCGATTGGAGGGTTCCAGCGATGAATTGCTCATCTTTTTAAACGAAAAAGCGTCGGCGTTTGAGCACCCAAAATTTGCCGTGGACGACCCCGTTGAGTTTCCCCGGAGGTACGCGGAACGGGCCTGGGACGCGGAGGTAGCAGGACTTTTTGCGGCGGTATGGGCCTGGGGGCAGCGAAAATCCATCCGGGCCAGCTTGGAAAAGCTTTTTTCCTCCATGGACGACGCCCCTGGGGATTTTGTACTGCAGGCGTCGGACCGGGAACTGGCGCAGTGGAAACCGGGGCACCGGACGTTTCTTCCGGAAGACGGTCGCGTTTTTGTGCGGGGTTTGCGTCGTTTGCACCAAGAACACGGGAGTTTGGCTCCTTTGTTTCAGCCCACGGAAACGGAAATCAACTATTTTAACGCCCTGGATCGATTTCGCTTGGCTTTTCTGGAGGCAGCGGAGGCACCCGCGCGAACGGCCAAGCACGTGGCTTCCCCTGCTGCGGGATCGGCTGCCAAACGCTTGCATTTGTACCTGCGTTGGATGGTTCGTCCCGCCGCAGGCGGGGTGGATTTGGGAATCTGGTCCCACCTACCCAAGTCCAAGTTGAGTTGTCCTTTGGACGTTCATTCCGGACGAGTGGCTCGTTCGTTGGGCTTGTTGCAACGAACCGCAACGGATGCGCGTGCCGTACTGGAATTGGATGCTGCTTTGCGCAAGTTGGATCCGCAAGATCCCGTAAAATACGACTACGCCCTTTTTGGCATGGGCGTTGAAGGACTCCTGTAACGAACGATTTTTGGTACAGCGATCTGAGGTACTTTTAACCCATGGAAAAGCGCATTCCTTTAGCAGAGCGACGCCGGCCGCAGCAATTGGCGGATATGGTGGGCCAAAGCCACTTGGTTGGGGAACGCGGAGCATTGACCGCTTCCATCCAAACCAAGCGCTTGCCCTCCCTTCTGCTTTGGGGCCCTCCGGGAGTTGGGAAGACCACCTTGGCCTTGCTTTTGGCCGGTGAAACCGGCATGGGCTTTACGGCTTTGAGCGCCATTTCTTCCGGAGTCAAAGAAGTGCGCGAGGTGCTGCAGCAGGCAGAACAAAATTCCCTTTTCCGCTCCACCAACGGACATTTGTTGTTCATCGACGAAATCCATCGATTTTCCAAAGCGCAGCAAGACGGCTTATTGGCCGCCGTTGAAAAGGGTGTTGTAACGCTGGTGGGCGCCACCACGGAAAACCCCAGCTTTGAAGTCATTCCGGCCCTACTCTCCCGTTGCCAGTTGTACGTTTTGCAATCTTTGAGCGATTCGGAGTTGCAGCAGTTGGCCGAACGCGCGCTGGCGGAAGACGAATACCTTCGTTCGCTGAACGTTGCCGTGCGTGAATGGGAAATACTGGTGGCCTTGGCCGGTGGCGACGGGCGCAAAATGCTGAACCAAACGGAATGGGTGCTGGAGCAAGCCGCCGGGCAAAACCAGACGGAAGTAACCAACGAGTTTGTTGCATCGGTGGGTACGCGCATGGTGGTTCACTACGACAAAGGAGGGGAAGCGCACTACGACTTGGCTTCCGCCCTCATCAAGAGCATTCGGGGGTCGGATCCCGACGCCGCATTGTATTGGGCAGCCCGCATGTTGGCGGGTGGGGAACCGCCGCATTTTATCGCACGCCGGCTGCTGATTTCCGCTTCCGAGGACATTGGCAATGCCAACCCCAATGCGTTGGTTTTGGCCAACACCACCTTCGACGCCGTGGAGAAGTTGGGCATGCCCGAGGCGCGCATTCCCTTAGGGCAGTGCATTGTGTACTTGGCTTCGTCGCCCAAATCAAATGCGTCGTACTTGGCCATGGATGCGGCCTTGGCCGCAGCAGAAGCGACTGCACAAACCTCCGTACCCTTGCACCTGCGCAACGCCCCCACCCGGGCCATGAAGAACTTGGGATACGGCGTGGATTACTCCTATCCGCATGATTTTCCAGGCCACTTCACCCCGCAAAACTACTTTCCGGATCGGGCCGATTTGGAGCCCTTTTATGTACCGGCCAATAACCCCAAAGAGCAGGAGTTTTTAAGGTATTTAAAACATTGCTGGCCAGATCGTTATTAACTCTGATTCAACAATTACTTGATTTGAATCAACAACTCCGTTCGGCGGTTTAAGGCCCGACCTTCGGGGGTTGCGTTGGTGGCCACAGGGCGCTCTGGGCCGTATCCTTTTGCTTCGGTGCGCGACGCGGCAATTCCGCGTTCCACCAAGGCCTGTTTCACCGCATTTGCTCGTCCTTGGCTCAGACCTCGGTTGTAGGATGCCGGACCTTGGTTGTCTGTATGACCCTCCAAAACCAATGAAACTTGCGGATTGACCGCCATCCAGCGAGCCAAAGCGTCCAGTTCACTGGCAGCACCCGAATTGATGCGCGTGGAGTCCGTATCGAACAAAACATTTTGCAGCACCAAGCGCTGGTTGTTTTCCAACGGGACCAGGCGGTAGGTCTTTTTGATGCGGGCACCAACGGTGTTGATTTCCAGGCGGTCGGACACCAAGTTGTAACCGGGCGCAGAAATCTGCAGCGAATAGGATCGGTTGGGCAAAAGACTGGTGCTGTAGTTGGGACCGTCGAATGCCGTTCCTTGGAACAATCGGTCTGCTTCCAGGCGCCACGATGCATTCAAGGTCTTGCCGGTTTTATCGTCCACCGCTAACGCTTCAAACCACTGAATGGGCTCCGGTTGAACCTCGCGCGGCAGGCCATACCCAAAGAGGCGAATGCCTCGATTTTCGTACAGGCCGCCTCGTCCCATGTAGCCGGTTTTTCCGTCCGGTGATACTGCGAGACCAAAATCGTCCTGGGGGCTGTTGATGGGATAACCCATGTTGGTGGGTGCTCCCCAGCTTCCGTCGGTTTGCCGGCGCGAAACGAACAAGTCCAGCCCGCCCATGCCCGGGTGGCCGTCGGAGGAGAAGTACAAGGTGTTTCCGTCTGCGTGCAAACGCGGACACAGGTCGTTGTAGGGGGTGTTGACGGGCCCCGGCAAAGGTTTGGCCCGACTCCAGGATCCGTCGGGCCGCTGGGTACAAGTGAAGATGGTGGAATTGGCTTTATCCCGTTCCGGTGCGCGCACGAAGAAAAGTGTTCGCCCGTCCGAGGATAAAGTGGGCTGAGTTTCCCACTGCGGCGTGTTGATGCTGTCTCCCAAAGAGAAGGGCTCGGACCATCCGCGTGCGGTCCAAACCGAACCGTACAAGTCGCAGGAGCCCCGGCCCTCAGGCCGATCGCAGCCCGCAAACACCAAGTACCGACCGTCTCCCCGGATGGCGACCGCCCCTTCGTTGGAGGTAGTGTTGACTCGTCCCGGCAAAAGTTGGGGGGCGGTCCAGCTGCCGCCCTTCTTCATTCGGCTGAAAAACAAATTTTCGTCGTACGGGGATCGGGTGTCGTTTTTACCCGTGAACAACAAGGTGGAATCTGCGGCAACCGGCACCGGAAAGTAGTTCAGCTCCATCCGGTTGATGGAGTCGCCCAGGTCAAACACGGTGTACGGCAAAGGGTTGTGCACTGCTTTAGCGGCAAAAGCGGACGTGGGTTGCATGCGCTCAGCCATTTTGCGGATGGAAGTCCCCGGTTTTTCGCGCTGTATGCAGGCCTGAAACAGCGAGTCTGCTGCGGTATACTGTTCGTTTTTGTGCGCCAGTTGTCCCCACCGCAACAGAGCAACCGTTCCCGCCTTGTGGTTTTCAAACGCCTTGCGGTAAGCCGAATACGCAGAATCTACCGGCCCCAGAACGGTGTACACGTCCGCCCGCAAGAGTGCGGCGGCGGCGTAGGAAGGGTCTTTTTGCAGCGCTTTCTCCGCCCATGCTGCAGCGCTGGAATACTGTTTTGCGTAGGCGGCAGCGCGTGCTTTTTCAAAAAAAACGACGGCCTTTTTGTTTTGCGCCTTTGCCTCAGGCGCAAACATACACAGCAACCCTAGCGTTGCGCCAAGCAAGCGAACTATTTTCAGCATACCCGCGCAAGTTAGTGCGATAAACGAGTTCTGTGCATTGTGATTTTTGTACCTTTGCAGCTTGATTCCGGAGCCAATGAATGACCAAGCCTACCAGCAGGTCAGCCAAGTTTTTACGGACTTTTTGGAGGCCAACGGGCAGCGAAAAACGCCCGAACGCTACGCCATACTCAAAGAAATTTACGCCAGCATAGATCATTTTGGAATTGAGGCCCTCTACCTCTCCATGAAATCCAAGAACTACCGCGTGAGTAGGGCTACCTTGTACAACACCATGGATTTGCTGCTCCAGTGCGGCTTGGTTCGAAAACACCAATTCGCTCAAGGTCAGGCGCTTTACGAAAAGAGCTATTTCAACCGCCAACACGATCACCTGATTCTAACCGACTCCGGTGAAGTGAAGGAATTTTGCGACCCGCGCATTCAACAAATTAAATCGACCATCGAAGAGGTCTTCGGGGTAGACGTGACGGGGCATTCCCTGTACTTCTACGCCAAAAAGAAAACACCATGAACGTAGACGTGCTACTTGGCCTCCAATGGGGCGACGAAGGAAAAGGGAAAATTGTTGACGTCTTGACGCAAGAATACCAGGTGGTTGCGCGTTTTCAAGGAGGACCAAACGCTGGCCACACCTTGGAATTCAACGGAATCAAACACGTTTTGCACACCATCCCTTCCGGTATTTTTCACGAAGGTGTGGACAACTTGATTGGCAACGGGGTGGTTATTGATCCTCTGGTTTTTGCTGCAGAATTAGTGAAATTGGCTTCGGTGGATCCCAACGCCTTTCCTCGTTTGTTGCTCTCCCGCAAGGCGCACTTGATTCTGCCCACCCACCGATTGCTGGATGCGGCCTCGGAATCGGCCAAAGGCGCTCAAAAAATCGGCAGCACGTTGAAGGGCATTGGCCCCACCTACATGGACAAGACGGGGCGGAACGGTTTGCGCGTGGGCGATCTGGAACTTCCGGACTTCCAGGATCGTTACGAAGCACTGAAAAAGAAGCACCTGGAGATGCTCCGTGGGTTTGAATTTCCGTTTGACTTGGATGCAGAAGAGCAACGTTGGATGGAAGCGGTTCAACACTTATTGGAACTGCGCTTGGTGGATTCCGACCACTACATCAGCGACGCGCTTCGGGCGGGTAAAAAAATCCTCGCCGAGGGTGCGCAAGGCACCTTGCTGGACGTGGACTTTGGTACCTACCCATTTGTGACGTCCTCCACCACCACGTGTGCAGGAGCGTGCACGGGATTGGGCGTTGCGCCCAACCGAATTGGACGTGTATTGGGAATTTTCAAGGCGTACTGTACCCGTGTTGGATCCGGCCCGTTCCCTACGGAGTTGAACAACGAAACCGGGGAACGCATGCGTCAAGTGGGTCGTGAATTTGGTTCAACAACAGGGCGCCCTCGCCGGTGCGGCTGGTTGGATCTCCCCGCATTAAAGTACGCCGTGGAAATCAACGGAGTGACCGAATTGATGATGATGAAGGCAGATGTTTTGTCTGGATTTGAGCAGCTCAGCGTGTGCACGCACTACTCCTACCGCGGTGAATTGGTGGACCGTCTCCCCTATTCTTTGGAGGAACAATGGGTTCAACCTCAATTTATTGAGTTACCGGGCTGGAACCAAGACCTGACCGGAATGAACCGTGCAGACCAATTGCCGCAAGCGCTTCTGGACTACGTGGCCTTCATTGAGAAAGCCGTTGGTGTACCGGTGACCTTAGTTTCCGTGGGTCCGGACCGAGAACAAACCATTTTGCGCGTATGAATGGGCGGCAAGTGACTCGCATTTGGGCACTTGCAGGGGCATTGGTCTTGGCCTTTTTGGGGCTTTCCACTACCGCGCAACCCATACAGTTGGTGCGGTCCCAAAAAACCACCATCGGATTGGCTTCCGGTATCAACATTTTGGTTGGGCAAGTAACGGTGCGGCAGGGAACGGCCACCGTTTCGTGCGATTCGCTGTGGTGGGACACCCGCAGCCAACGTTTTACGGCCCACGGCCAAGTAGTTTACCGCAAAGGGAAAGGTCAAACCGTTCGCTCCCGAAATCTCACGTACGACCAAGTATTGGCCTATTTCACGGGGAACGTTCGGGCGGAACAAGACCGCATGATCATCCAAACCGAGTCCTTGTCTGTATTGGTGGCCGACGGCACCGCCCGCTGGACCCAGGGCGCCAAAATTCAATTGACCGACGGCTCTTTAACCTGCCGCACGGGGGTATTGGACAGCAAAAGTGGTGTTCATCGGTTCGAAAAATCGGTGGTGCTGCAGCAGAAAGACGGGGAACTTCGCTCGGAATGGGTGGAGTACGACGATCGCTCGCAATGGGCCTGGATTCGAAGCGCTGGCGAACTTAAGCGCGATTCTACCCAACTGACGTTTGCCGCCGGGCGGTGGAATTCCAAGCAAGAAGAAGGCTTGTTTTGGGGACCGGCCTTGGCGCGGCAACCGCATTCAACCCTTTCCGGGGACACGCTGATGATCCTGGAAAAAGGATGGTCTTCCCGCGGCCGGGCGCACCTCTTCAATTGGCAGCGAAACGACAGCCTGGCCTTGCGCGCAGACCGACTGGACGCGCTGGATCAGCAGTGGTTGGCCGGACCCCGAGCTCAATTTTGGACTCCAGATTTTCAAGCCTCCGCCGATTCCATGGTTTACCAACAAAAGGACTCCACCCTCTTGTTCCTGCGTCAATCCAAGCCGCCCGTCGCTTTTTCAGGAGCCTACCAAATCCAGAGCGATACCCTCTACATGGTGTGGCGCAGCGGTCGGTCGGACAGTTTGTATATGGGCGGAAATCCGTTGATTTCCGGATGGAACGACTCCAACCAAGTGGATCAAATGGCGGGAAAGCGGGCCCACGGTTTCTTTACGTCCTCCGGTTTGGAACAGGTGATTCTACGCCGCAATGCCCAAGCCAGATACCACACCTGGGATAAATCCAAGTACTTAGGAATCAATAGCATTACAGGGCCCGTATTGATTCTTGACTTTATAGAATCAGCTTTGGACCGCGTCCGGGTAAACGGCAGTACTTCCGGAGTGCTGGAACCGTCCAATCCGGGGGATCCTGCGCAACCGTTGCCCGGTTATTTGGACCGTCGGGCAGAGCAACTTTCTAGAACCGAAGCGATATCCGGGCGGAAGTAATTCGGACCTTTCAATACTTTGCCGTCTTCGCGATAAATAGGTTTACCGTCCGGCCCCAACTTGCTCATGTTGCTGGCCTGAATGGCTTGAAACACCTCTTCAATGACCTCCCCCATTCCGTGCACCAGCAGGGTTCCACACAAAATGTACAATTGATCGCCCAAAGCATCAGCTATTTCTGCGGTGTTGCCCTCCAGTGCGGCGTCCAAATATTCATCGTTTTCCTCTGCCAAAAGCCGATGGCGCAGGCGTGCCGTAGCTTCATCCACAGGGGTATGGGGATGATCTCCGTTCGGAATCCCAAATGCTTGGTGAAATTCTTCCACCGCGTTTAAATATGCCTTCATGGGTGTATTTTTGTGCAGCCAAGTTAGTTTGCACCATGTCCAATTCCATCACTACCGGTCACTGGATTTTTGCCGCCACCTTTACCCTCCTTTTTTTGGGGATCTTGGCATGGAGTTACCGAAAGGACCGCGCGGTGCACCAGCTGCATTTTGGTGGGTCGTTTCGGATCTTACTGGGCATCGTGCTCTTGCTCTTTGTCGTATTCATTTTCAAACGCGTCGTGTAATGATTTCATCTGCCCGTTTTACTTCTTTATTTGCTTTTTCAGGAGCTTTGGCTCTGGTTTTATTGACTCGACTGATCCCGCACTGGCCCAATTTTACGGCAGTAGGCGCCTTCGCGCTGGGAAGTGCCGTTTGGTTTGGCGGTTCCCGCTGGAACGGTTTGTTGGCGTTGGCGGGCTTGTACGCTACGGATTTGGTCCTGAACAACACGCTGTACAGCGCCGGTAGCAATGCATTCTCTTGGGGCTATTCCGGCATGGTTTGGACCTACTCCGCTTGGGCACTTTTGGTGGCACTGGGAAGTGCGCTGAAGGTGCAACGCTCCTGGACCCGATGGACGGGCGGTGCCTTGATCGGTTCCGTGTTGTTTTTTGTGGTGACCAATACGGGCAGCTGGTTGGGCGCTCCGTTCTACGAACAAACGTTTGCCGGATGGTTGACGGCTTTGGTGGCCGGCTTGCCTTTTGCCGCCAACTTCGCGCTGAGCACATGGCTCTTTGGCGCAGCTGCTGCCGTCGTGGTGCGCTGGATTCAATCCGCTGAGCGCGCTCAGGCGTAAACCCCTTTGATCGAATGAACTCCAGCTACTGGGAGCGCACAGCGCTGGAGCTGGAATGGGATGCGGTCATCGTTGGTGGCGGTTTTGTGGGCTGCTGGGCCGCCCTGCACCTGAAACGCAAAAAACCCCATTGGAAAATTGGCGTCGTGGAGCGAAGTGCCTTTGGTGCGGGAGCTTCCACGCGGAATGCCGGTTTTGCCTGTTTTGGATCACCAACGGAGCTTTTGGATGATTTATCTCAGGCATCGGAGGCGCACGTTTGGGGCCGGGTGGAACGACGCTGGCGCGGGTTATCGCTTTGGCGGTCTGCCTTCTCGGAACACGATCTCCGTTGGGAGCCCCTGGGTGGGCACGAGCTTTTTCGGATTCACGAATCTGATCTGGCGCAGC
The DNA here is from genome assembly GCA_945865885.1 of Owenweeksia hongkongensis DSM 17368. Lineage (GTDB taxonomy): Bacteria > Bacteroidota > Bacteroidia > Flavobacteriales > Schleiferiaceae > CAMDTE01. The sequence continues at coordinate 32,127 of CAMBEZ010000014.1, read as the reverse complement.
AAACCCAGGACGCCTTGCCGGGCTTGAACCGAAGCATGAAATCCATCACGAGCCAAGGCGAAGTATTTAGAGCCATGGATCAGTTGCCGGGAAAGCAATGGCATTCCGGGGTTAAAATTTTAGGAGAGGCACAGCTTCATCCGGGAAAAGCACTTTTTGCGCTGCAGCAGGCATGTCAGAGCGCCGGTATTCACCTTTTGTTTGGTGCAGACGTCGCTCCTTTTGATCGGTGGGAGCACACAACTGCCGGGTGGCTACTTCCTACCTCCCGGGGAACGGTAGCTGCTGAGCGCGTGGGAATGTGCACCAACGGCGCAACCTCCGGGCTTTTTCCGGAGTGGCCGGTGGTGCCGGCCCGGGGACAGGTGGTGCTGACGCATCCCCTACCCAGCGTGCCCTACCGGGGGACGTTCCACGCGGACGCCGGCTACCTCTATTTTCGAAACGTCGGAGACCGTTTGCTGTTGGGCGGTGCACGCAATCATTTTCGGGCCCAGGAACAAACCGACGACCGCAACACCACGGAGGAAGTTACGGGGTTTTTGGAACAGTACCTGCGGGACGTTTTACTTCCTGGACTTCCGGTATCCGTGGATCAAACCTGGGCCGGAACCATGGCGTTTGGCCCCAACAACGAAAAAGATCCCCTACTCGCGCAGCACAAACCGGGACTGTGGAGTGCCGTTCGTTTGGGCGGAATGGGCGTGGCCTTGGCTCCCGTATTGGGCGAAGAATTGGCCGTTGGGCTGATGGGGGAATGAGGATTTAGGCTGGCTGAATGCGGTCAGTGCGATTCCGGTAGGATGAAACCAGGAATTTGACCGGTGGAAACCGAATCCAGGGCAACCCCTTGCTCGTTGTAACGAACCAGTTGGCCTGGGCCAGAATAGTCCACAATTTTCCCCGAGTAAAACTCCTTTTTGAGGGCATCAAAAGCCACACTGTAGGAAGTTCCCGTTAAAAAGGGTACCGTGGGCCAAACCGTGGAACCCAGGGGCATCCGAACGGCGGAACCCGCATAACGATCGGACACAAACACCAAACCGGTGCCGTCGCATACCAAATGTGCGGGGTGCAACGAGCCGTCTGCGGAGGAGGCGTACAAGGAAGCCGTCAAAGCATTTGCATCAATTCGGTATAAGCTTCCGGGGGTGCCGTTTGCGGGGGTGGTCCAATCCGGTTTGCCTTGGTTGAGCAACCACCACGTACCGCTTGGGTCTTGCGCGAAGGAATGCGGCTGATCCCCTACCGTGAGGGTCTTGATGCGGTTCATTTGGGCGTTCAAAACCACCACCGTGTTGTTGTCACTATAGCCTCCGGAACACGCAACCAGCAGAACATCGCCGCTTGGGGTGTTGGGCAAATAGGCCATCCCTTCCGGCCCGGCGTCCACTTGAACGGTGTCCACCACGGTCTTGGTGTTTAAGTCCAACACGTAGACGCGATTGTCTTGCCAGTCGGACAAAGCCACGCGGTTGTTGGGCAAGGCCTGAAAGTAGCGCGGAAGCCCCAAACCGGTGAAAGTGTGCTCCAGCGCCATGGTTTTGGCGTTTAGCATTTCAACGGTTCCGGCCAAATTCACGGCTACCAACACATGGTTCCCCACGCGCACAGCGCTTTGCGCAATGTTCCCCATGACCCGACCGTTCACCGTTTGAAATACGTCCAGGAACGCATAAGTGGAGTCGGACGCGCTGCGTTTGAAATGCGCAAAAGACAAGGTGCCGGTTCCGGTTTGAAACGGACCTTCGTTCACCACCAAAACCCCGTTGCGGTAGTCTTGGTTCAAAGGATTCGCGGGATCCGGTTGACACGATGCAATAAATATTGTTAAAGTGCTGTAAATTAAATGTTTAAAGTTTTTCATTTGAACTTATAATTTAAATTAATAACGGTGTACCAATGGGGATTTGGGTAGTACGGCAGGTATTCGACGGTTCCCGGAAGAGCGTTTTGAACGTTTATCTGCACGGACCAATGCCCGCTCTGCCATCCGCCCCACAAACGTCCGGTAAACCACCGCGGTGTTTGCTGCGAAGCCGCTTGCGCCGTGTACTCCGCCCCCGAAGTCCAGGCACCCTTGCGGTAGGCGACACCCGCATTTCCGCGCCACGGTACGGCAAATGCTGCGTTGGACAGCGTGTACTGCACTTCCGCCCAACCCATCCATTCGCGGTGCTGCGCCGTCCAGCGCAAGCGATTCCACCACTGGCTCCAAGATCCGGCATTGACCGGAACCCACTGAACACCAATGGGTTTCCAGACAATGGACTGCGTCAAATGCATCGCTTTGGACTGCCACTCCCATTGGCCCCAATGCCTCTTCTGCGTTTTTGAACGGGGAATAAAACCATGGACCTCCAGGGCCCAACCGGCCTCCGGCAGCAGCAGTGGGTTCCCGCCGGGAATCCAGGCCAAATCGTTAAGCGTTGGCCAGCGAAAATGACGCGCGGCTTGAACTTCTGGTCCACCTGCCCATTTCCAACGCATCCCGCCGGATGCATTTCCCAGCGGGCTCCGCGCAGTGGTTTGGCGCACGTCCCATCGGGCCCATGCTAAACCGGGGCGCAACCGGCCCGTCCCTTGAAGGGCACCTTTGACAAAACCGTCCCAAACCCCTAAGGTTTGGTGGGACGGGCCCCAGGCCGCCATTTGCGACCACCCCCAGGCCACATGACCGTTGGGATGGGTGCCGGCCCATTCCACCCGCATCCCAGCTGTTTGGTGCGAATCGCGCAGGGCCACCACGCGCGCGTCAAAGGCTTGAAAGTCCATCCATCCGAACGCTCCCCGGCTCCAATGCCAGTTCTGTTTTTGGTGCTCCCAGCGCACCCCGGTGTGCAAACGGTGGTCCCGTTGCCGATCTCCCGTCCCGTAGGAGGATGCCGCGCTGCGCGGAAGTCCCCGATCCTGCAGAATCCCCTGAAAACCGTACCGAAGGGTGTGCGCTCCCCAACGCCGTTCGCCGCGCCACTCCAATTGCGCGTTCTGAGCGTCTGCACCGGTGCGCATTCGGCGCGTACCCAAGTAATCTTGGTAGGGAAACCGGTAGCGGGCCGACGACGCCCAAAATCCCAAAGTTCCATAGTTCGTGCGGCACCGGACCGTGGCCCCGCCTCCACCTGCCGAATAAGCCTCCAACCCGGCCCAGGACCCTTCCGAGCCCAACCATTGAGCCGACAAATCCACCAGTCCGCCCAGATTACCGGAACCCAAATACTGCCCTCCCAACTGGGTGTGGACGCCCGTTTGGTTGCGGAACGCAGGATTAATCCAGGAACCGTCGGTCAACCCCAAGGTAGGACTGGTCAGGGCAAACCCCAGCCAATGAAACCCAGTATACACCGCGGGTAGCCCACTCAGACCCACCAATTGGGAACCGCCCGGAGTAGTGGTGCGCAACAAGGCGCCGCGGTGGAGCCAATCGGAGGCTGACCAACCTTGGGCCGAGGAATCCAAGCCGCGTGCAGGAGCGCGAAAATGAAACGGAAGGGCGTGCACATCAGCCGTCCCCAGACGAACGGTGTCCGGAGCGGAGACGAGTTGACCGGAGGCCAACAAAAAACAAAACACAACGGCTAAAAACGGCCGTCGGTGGGTACAAATCATGGCAATTCCTTTGGTCCCGAAGGCGCATGGTATGGCAAAAAGCAGGTCTTCTGGCTCGTTCCTCTTCGGGCGCCTTCCCGGAATTTCTTCCAGTGGCTGAGTGCCTGAAGATGAATGGAACTTACAGCTGCGGGCACAGCTCCGGTTTTGCACCGGATTCCCTTCTTGCGTTGGAGGCGCACCTCCAAACTTCTTGCGGTGCAAAGGTACGGCAGCACATGCCGTACTTGAAAAAGCGATTTACTGAAAAAGTGCCAATGCCTCGTTGTGCGCACTTTCCAGGGCCATGGGACGTACTCCATAAGAGGCCCCTACCCGATTGGCAAAAGTGAGGAGCTTTTCTGCGGGCATGTTCCCCACCAAGTTGCTCTGCGCGAAGGGACACCCCCCGATGCCGCGCAAGGCGGTGTCAAAACGTCTTATCCCGGCATTCCACGCGGCCTCCAAATGGGCAAAGGCCTGATCTTCACGAACGTGCAAATGCATGCCCAATTGTCCCACCGGAAGGTATTCCAGTGCTTGCTCTGCGCGCTTTTGTATGGATTCCGGCGTTCCGGAGCCGATGGTGTCCGAAATGCTCACGGCATCCGGCTGGATGCGCACCATGTGTTCCAATGCTTCGTGGATCATGCCGTCGGACAAAACTTCCCCGTAGGGATTGCCAAAGGCCATGGAAAAATAAACCACCGCTTTTTTGCCTGCGTCGTGTGCGCTCGCAACCATCCGCTCCAGTTCCACCAGTGCTTGTTGGCGCGATCGCTGGGTGTTTCGCTGCTGAAAAGCTTCGGAAAGGGAATACGGATAGCCCACGGTGTCCACGGCCCGATGCTGCAAAGCGCGCTCCCAACCCAGTGGATTGCCCACAATGACCAGCACTTCCGGCTTGCGATCTGGCCAAACTATTTGGTCCAGAACAGCGGCCGTATCGGCCATTTGGGGCACCGCCCGCGTAGACACAAAGCTGCCTGCGTCCAAAACATCAAAGCCCACGTGGGCCAACTCCTGCAAATAGGCTACTTTCTCTTCCGTTGAGAAGAGTCGGTGCCAGCCCTGCATGGCGTCCCGCGGGCATTCCACCCAGGTCAGTCGTTCCATGCCCGAATGCAGTCGTGAACCAATTGAGGCCCTTCGTAGATCAATCCCGTATACACCTGAACCAACGTGGCGCCGGCCTCTTTCTTTTCCCGCGCGTCTTGGCCGGACAGCACGCCTCCCACGGCAATGAGGGGGAAGTCCGGCCCAACTGCCCCGCGTAGAACGCGGATAACGTCTGTGGATCGCTGGCGAAGGGGAGCGCCGCTCAAACCACCGGCGCCCATTTGCTCAACTTTTAAGGGATCTGTTCCCAACCCCGAGCGGGACAAGGTGGTGTTGGTGGCGATAATGCCGTCTGCTCCGGCGGAAACAATCAACTGAGCCGTGTCCACCAATTCTTCGTTCGTCAGGTCCGGTGCCAGTTTTACCCAAACCGGTCGACGGGGCTGGTGCCGATCCCGCTCTTCCAGGACCTCGCGCATGAGTTCCCGGAGCGGCTCCAAAGATTGCAGTGCACGCAAACCGGGCGTGTTGGGCGAACTGATGTTCACCGTGAAAAAATCGACCACCGGATGCAGCGCACGCAGGGACAAAACATAATCCTGCGCGGCAAGCTCGTTGGGGGTGTCTTTGTTTTTGCCAATGTTTCCACCCACCACCAAGCCAGCCGGGCGGTTTTTTAATCGTTGGGCCGCTGCCACAACCCCGTGGTTGTTGAATCCCATGCGGTTGATCAGACCTCGATCTTTGGGGAGACGGAACAAACGCGGCTGCGGATTGCCCGGTTGGGGTTTGGGCGTCAAGGTTCCAATCTCTACAAATCCAAAACCCAAGGCCCCCAAGGCCGCTACCGCTTCCGCATCCTTATCCAGTCCTGCAGCCAAGCCCACCGGGTTGGGAAATGCCAATCCAGACACCACAAGAGGCTCTGAATGAGGAACTTTGCCTGAAAAAAACTTCACCACGGCCGGTCCAAATGGGAGGATGCTGAAAACACGCAACGCGGCCATGGTCCAGCGATGGGCGGCTTCCGGAGGCAAGCAAAACAAGAGCGGACGAATAAAGCTGCGGTACGCGTTCATGTTCCAAAAATACGGGCGAAATTTGCGCTATGGCGAAACCGGCCCAAAAAACAATCCGAATTGAAAACCGTCGTGCTCGATTTGAATACGAATTGATCGACTCCTTCTCGGCGGGGATGGTGTTGATGGGTTCCGAAATCAAATCCATTCGGGAGGGGGCAGCCGGTTTGGTGGATGCTTATTGTCTGATTGTGAACGGTGAGCTCTGGGTGAAGCACCTGCACATTGCCCCGTGGCGCTTGGGAACCCACGCCAACCACGTGGAAACGCGGGATCGGAAATTGCTCCTCAAAAAGAACGAACTCAAAAAAATAGACCGTGCGTTGAAGGATAAGGGCATTACCGTGGTTCCACTGCTCCTACACCTGTCGGAAAAAGGTTTAGCTAAATTGGACATTGCCTTGGCGCGAGGTAAAAAGCTCCACGACAAAAGAACCAGCTTGAAAGAAAAAGACGCGGACCGCGAGACCAAACGAGCTCAAACGGAATCCTGACCGTTGGCCACGTTTCCCAGCATGGGAACGAACCGAAAAGCCCCCAAATCCTCTCGTTCAAACGATTTATCGCCCATACGGGTAATGCGCCACATGCGCTGATCTGCTCCTTCTGGCCCCACCGGCAGGATGAGTTTTCCGCCCACCGCCAGCTGCGCCAACAAGGCGTTGGGCACGTCTGGAGCGGCTGCCGTTACCAAGATACCGTCGAACGGAGCGAATGTTGGCATGCCTTTGTAGCCATCGCCAAAGCGTTGCACCACCGTGGCCCTCAATTCAGAAAGAACGCGTTTGGAAAAGTCAAACAACTCTTTTTGGCGCTCGATGCTGTAGACACGGAACCCCATGGCCGCCAAAACCGCCGCTTGGTAGCCGGAACCGGTACCTATTTCCAAAACCTTGGCTCCTGGCGAGAGTTCCAAAGCCTGCGTTTGCACGGCTACCGTATAGGGTTGACTGATGGTCTGGGCCGCGCGTATGGGAAATGCTGCGTCTTTGTAGGCAAATGCTTCAAAGCTGGATTCTAAAAATACGTGCCGGGGCACTTGCATGAGTGCGTCCAACACTTCTTCAGACCGAATGCCCTTTTCGCGCAGAAGGTCCATCAGCTGCTTGCGCAAGCCAAGGTGCCGTGGAAAATCAAGGGGATGCGCAGCCAGTTTCACAACTCAAATTTAGCGCTCTAGGTGCCTTACCTTTGCGGTACATGCCGAATATATTTCCTTTTTTGACGCGCCTGGGCGCTGCCGCTGCACTTTTGGCGATCGGTGCAAGTTGTGCTCCAGAGGTAGCCGTGGAGCCCGCCTACGTGCGCATCGACGGAATGGCCCTGGATCCGGTAGAATCGTCGCAGAACGGTTCCCGCAGCAGTAAAATTTCCACCGTTTGGGTGCAGTTGCCAAACGGTACCCTCGCCGGCGCTTTTTCGTTGCCGTGTTCCTTTCCGGTGCTGTTGGACGAGGGCTTCCATACGATAAAGCTCTATCCCGGCGTTAATACGAACGGTATGGCTGCCTTCCGATCCCAATACGACTTTTACCAGGAGGTATCTGTGGGCGCCAATTTCAAGCCGGGTGAAGAAACCGTATTGAAGAGCCCGGGGGACAGCGTGGTTTGGACCCAATACGACGAAGGCGTTACCGTTTCAGTTTTGGAAGATTTTGAGGGAGCCGGATTCGGTTTTGAACCGGTTTCCACGTCCGACACCTTTTGGGTGCGCACGTTTCGTCCGGATTTGGTCTTCACGCCCCCTTCCAACGAAAACAATTCCGCCAGCGGATGGGTTCGACTGGGCCCGGACGGAGCCTGGTTTGAGGTGTGGTCTGCCGACGCTTTTGAATTGCCAAAAGGGGGTAAAAACGTTTACGTGGAGCTCAACTACAAAACCACCGTACCCTTTACGGTGGGGGTTTACGCCTACCGCCCCAGCGGTATTGAGCAAAAACCAACGGCGACGGTTCTTCCCAAAGACGAGTGGAATAAGATCTACATCAACTTGATGACGGAAGTCAGCGGAACGCCAGACGCGGAGTCCTTTAAGTTATTCATCGGCAGTAAAAAGTCCGTGGCCAACGGAAAAACGGATTCCATCTTTTTGGACAACATCAAATTGGTCTACCGTCCATGAGCCCACAAAGCGAAGGGCTGCACCGCCGCGCTTTTCGCTTGCGGTTGTACTACCGATGGTTCGATGCCGTTGCCGCTGCATTAGCCTACACCGCCTTGTACGGCTACCGGAAAGCCGTTCTGGAGCCCTTGCGTTTTGGGATTCCGCAACTGGAATGGGAAAGTACCTTTTTTGAAGGATTGCTGGCCACCGTGCTCTATTGGGCCTTCATCCACAGACTCTCCGGCATCCACCGCGAGGTCTTGCGCCGGTCTCGTTTGGCCGATTTGGTGCACACCTTTCAGGTGGGATTTCTGGCTTCGCTGCCGCTTTTTGCCGTCCTGATTCTGGACGACGACGTTAAGGATTACCGCCACTACTACTGGAGTTTTGGGGTGTACTTGGGCGTGCTATTGTCCGCAACAGCATTGGGTCGGTACGCCTTGGCGACGGCCACCTACGCGCAAATCAAAAGCGGTCGCCTCCGCTTTCCAACCCTACTTATTGGCTCTCCCAAACGGTTGAAGCCTGTTTTGGATCGGTACCTACTGGCGCAACGTCCCACGGGCAATGCCTTCTCAGGCTGGTTAACCGGTTCGCTTCCTGCGGATCCGTCGGACCCCGAAGTGAATCTTCCCCTTTTGGGTTCCTGGAGCGACGCGCGATCCGTGGTGGAGCGCTACGGCATTGAGGAGGTCATGATTGCACTGGATGCCACGGAACACCACTTGCTGGAGAAATTATTGGTGCAAATTGAATCGTTAAACGTTCGCATTCAATGGGTTCCAGACACCTTGTCCATCCTAACGGGTCAAGTTAAATTGGACGCGCACGGGGTTCCCTTGGTGGACATCCAGCGCAACCCCATTCCGGCTTGGCAAGAAGCGGTGAAGCGAATGTTGGATCTTTTGGTATCCGGTACCGCGCTTGCCGTTCTGTCCCCATTTTTGGTTTTTACCGCTTGGCGCGTCAAGCAATCCGGTACCGGTCCCATATTCTACTACCAGGAACGAGTGGGTCGAAACGGCAAATCCTTTTGGATTGTAAAATTTCGCTCCATGCGCGTGGATGCTGAAGCAAACGGACCGCAGTTGAGTTCGGACAACGATCCGCGCATTACCCCGTGGGGGCGCATCATGCGCAAATACCGATTGGACGAATTGCCTCAATTTTGGAACGTTTTGCGCGGGGAGATGAGCCTGGTGGGTCCCCGCCCGGAACGACCCTACTACGCGCACCAGTTGTTGGAGCGTGCCCCCCACTACGCGCAGTTGCACAAAATCAGACCCGGAATCACTTCGTGGGGCATGGTTCGTTACGGCTACGCCTCCAACCTGGAGGAAATGTTGGAACGGATGAAGTACGATTTGGTGTACTTGGAGAACGCCACGCTGTTTGCAGATCTAAAAGTGCTGGTGTACACGGTTTTGATTGTGTTGCAAGGACGCGGTAAGTAACGACCAACGTTTGTTTTTGGCGGACGCTCTTCCCTACCCTTTTTAACGCACGTGCCGTATCTTCGGAGCATGAAAAATGCAGCAGTATTGGGTGCGGGAACCATGGGTAATGGGATTGCGCACGTTTTTGCCCAAAGCGGCTACCAAGTAGCGTTGTTTGATGTTTCGGAAGCGGCTTTGACCCGTGCCGTTGCCACCATTGAAAAAAATCTGGAGCGTCAAGTTGCCAAGGGTACTTTGAGCGCTGCAGACAAAGATGCCGCCTTGGCCCGAATCCAAACCGGAACCTCCTTGGAGGCGGCGGTTTCCCAGGCCGATCTCGTGGTGGAAGCCGCCACGGAAAACGAGGCCATAAAAATGAAAATCTTTGAGGATTTGGATCGATTGGCTCCGGCACATTGCATTTTGGCCTCCAACACTTCCTCCCTATCCATTACCCGCATAGCGGCAGCAACCCAGCGCCCGGAGCAGGTTATTGGTATGCACTTCATGAACCCCGTTCCGGTCATGAAATTGGTGGAAATCATTCGCGGCTTCAAAACCAGCGACGCCACCACCGACGCGGTAATTCGAATAAGTGAATCACTGGGCAAAATCGCCATTTCGTGCAACGACTACCCCGGTTTTGTGGCCAACCGCATCTTGATGCCCATGATCAACGAAGCCATTGAATCTTTGCACACGGGCGTAGCCGGCGTAGCTGAAATCGACGGCATCATGAAATTGGGCATGGCGCACCCCATGGGGCCCTTGCAGTTGGCTGATTTCATTGGATTGGACGTATGCTTGAGCATTCTTCGTGTTCTGCATTCTGGACTGGGCCAACCCAAATACGCGCCCAACCCCTTGCTGGTAAACATGGTTCAGGCCGGTTTGCTGGGCGTCAAAAGCGGTCAAGGCTTTTACAACTACGCCGCCGGAACAAAGGACGCTCCCGTAAATTCTTACTTTAAATAAGCAAATTCAAATGAATCAATTCAAATCAGTTACTCTCGCTCTGGTTTTTGCATTCACCTGGAGCGCAAGCGCACAAGACAACTTGGTGAAACAGGTTTCCGGCAACGGAACAGCGGGTGCAGGGTACCAATTCACCCCCATCGTTCAGTTGGATGCCACCCCGGTTGAAAATCAAGGCAGCAGCGGAACCTGCTGGAGCTACTCCACCTCCGCCTTCTTGGAATCGGAAATGATCCGAATGGGCAAGAAGCCGGTGGATTTGTCCGAAATGTACATTGTACGCAAGGTGTACCAAGACAAGGCGGAAAAGTATGTTCGCGTGCACGGTTCGCTCAATTTTGCACAAGGCGGTGCCCTTCCGGACATCCTCTACGTGATCCAGAAATACGGCGCTGTTCCGGAAGCAGCCTACACCGGGCTGAACTACGGCACGGAAGTAAACGAACACGACGAATTGGAAGCTTCCTTGAAAGGAATTGTTGATGCCGTCAAGGAGAATAAAAACGGCACCATTACCCCCGTCTGGAAAAATGGCTTTACCGGCGTACTGGATGCCTATTTGGGCACCGAACCCACCACCTTTACCTACCAAGGCAAAAACTACACCCCGCGCACGTTTGCGGACCAAGTAGTGGGCGTTAAACCGTCGGACTACGTTCAAATTTGCTCTTTTTCGCACGTGCCTTTTTACACCCAGCACGCCATTGAAGTTCCGGACAATTGGACGTGGGGAACTTCGCACAACGTGCCTTTGGAAGACCTAATGTCCGTGCTGAATGGTGCGTTGACGAAGGGATACACCGTGGCATGGGCCTGCGACGTGAGCGAAAAGGGGTTCTCCCTCAAGAACGGTTTGGCGGTAGTTCCTGAAAAGGATTGGTCCGACCTGACTTCGGACGAACAAAAGGCGGTCTTCACGGCGCCCCACAAAAGCCGGACCATCACCCAAGAGAACCGTCAGTTGGCCTACGACAACTACGAAACCCAAGACGACCACGGGATGCAAATCACGGGCATGGTAAAGGACCAAACCGGTACGGTATTCTACACCGTCAAGAACAGCTGGGGCGATCGTGAAAATCCCTACAAAAGCGGCTACATGCACGCATCCGATGCTTTTGTTCGGTACAAAACCATTTCCATCCTGGTCCACAAAGACGGCTTGACCAAGGAGATGCGCTCCAAGTTGGGTCTTTAAGAAATTATTGGGTACGAAAAAAGGGGCTGTCTCGTTGCGAGACAGCCCCTTTTTTTGCATCAACCCAAGCGCACTTACATGCGGTCTGGAGCCGTTATGCCCAAAAAGCCCAAACCCGTGCGGACCACATACCCCACGCGCTCGGCCAAACCCACCCGTAAAGCCACTTGTGCGGGCTGATCCGCATTCAAAATGCTGAGGTTTTGGTACAATCCATTAAACGACTTCACCAATTCGTAAACGTAGTTGGCAACCGCCGCCGGATTGCGTGCGTCGGCTGCCTGCTGCACCGTCCGCGGAAACTGAGCCAATTGAAATAGGACTTCTGTCTCGCGAGGGTCCCAAGCATAGTCTTCTGCAGCAATCAGTTCGCGATTACCCGCTTTACGCAGCAGTGAGGCAATGCGCGCGTGGGTATACTGCAAGAAAGGTCCTGTGTTTCCGTTAAAATCAACGCTTTCCTCCGGATTAAAAACCATGCGCTTGGTGGGATCCACCTTCAAAATAAAGTACTTCAACGCCCCGTGCCCCAAGGTTCGGTAGAGGGCCGCTTTATCGGCCTCCGGCATTCCTTCCAGTTTGCCCAGCTCTTCGGACAACTGGGCGGCCGTGGTTTCCATTTCGCTCAAAAGATCGTCTGCGTCCACCACGCTTCCTTCGCGTGATTTCATGCGCCCGTTGGGCAAATCCACCATTCCGTAGCTGAGATGAACCAACTGATGGGCCCAGGCATAACCCAATTTTTTTAGAATTAAGAACAAGACCTTAAAGTGATAATCTTGCTCATTACCAACTACATAGGTCAAGCTGTCGATGTTGAAATCCAAAAAGCGTTGAACCGCCGTACCCAGGTCTTGGGTCATGTAAACGGAAGTGCCGTCGCTCCGCAAAACTACTTTTTCATCCAAACCGTCCGGACGTAAATCAATCCAGACCGATCCGTCGTCCTTGCGGTAAAAAACTCCCAACTCCAAACCGCGTTCTACGTCTTGTTTTCCCAAAACGTAGGTTTCGCTTTCGTAGTAATTCTTGTCAAAAGAAACCCCCAATCGACGGTACGTCGTTTCAAAACCGGCGTAAACCCATTGGTTCATGGTGCGCCAAAGGTTCATCACCGCGGCGTCCCCTTCTTCCCAAAGCCGGAGCATTTCTTGTGCTTCGCGCATCAATGGAGCTTCAGCTTTGGCTTGTTCTTCCGTTCGGCCGGACGCCACCAAGGCCGCCATTTCTTCGCGGTAGGCACGGTCAAAGGCCACGTAGTACTTGCCTACCAAGTGATCCCCCTTCGTTCCCGAAGATTCTGGGGTTTCGCCCGCACCAAATTTTTTCCAGGCCAACATGCTTTTGCAGATGTGGATGCCCCGGTCGTTGATGATTTGTACTTTGACCACCTTTTTACCGGTGGCCTTAATCAACTCGGACACACTGTGGCCCAATAAGTTGTTCCGAACGTGCCCCAAGTGGAGGGGTTTGTTGGTGTTAGGCGACGAATATTCCACCATAGCAGCCGGTTCGTCTTCCCGAATTTGGGAAACGCCGTAGGAGTGCACCTGCAAAGCATTCCACAAGTTAACCCAGGCTTCATCCGCCAGCTCCACATTCAGGAACCCTTTAACAATATTAAAGTCTTTAACTAATTTACAACTATCAATAAGTTGTTTACCAACAATTTGACCTACTTCATCCGGTGGTATTCCGACGGTTTTTGCTAAGCCAAACGCCACCCACGTATAGGTTCCTGAAAACTCGCGTCGGGTGAATTGGAGCACAGGTTGCTCCATGGAAATTCCGAATTCAGCCTGTACCGCTGATTGAATCGCCGAGGCGATGGATCCCTCCAGGGACTTTAAGGGATCATTCATGGGTACTGTGAAAGGAGTTTAAGCCGGGTATGGTCTTGGACCGTTCTTCTAACTCGCGGACGGTTTGTGAAATCAACCGGAATGCCACTTCCCCCATGGCGTTGCCTTGGTGGTCCAATAAAGGATTGATTTCCGTGAATTCCATGCAGCCCAAACGCGGTTCTTTGGCGAAGGTCTTCAATAAGGTTGAAGCTTCTTCAACCGTCAAACCGTCTTCAACCGGAGTTCCCGTCCCACCAGAAATACTGGGATCCAAGGAGTCGACGTCAAACGAAACGTACAATAGGTCGCAATGCTGCAGGTGTTCCAAGGCCGCCAGTACTGCTGCTGCAGTGCCATTCTTTCGGACCTCCGGCACACGTATGACCTTCATGCCGTGCTTGGTGATTAAATAATCCTCCGGTTCTTCCGTATCCCGCAGGGCAATGAATACGATGTCCGCAGGCTCCACACGCCGGGGGTGTCCCTTGAGGCGTTCCCAATTTTTGATGGTGCTGGGCTTGGGCTTATTGCACTGACGGTCCCTATTGTCCTCGCCTATTGCCGTAGCCAATGGCATGCCGTGTACGTTGCCGCTGGGAGACGTATACGGACTGTGGAGATCGCCGTGCGCATCAATCCAAACCACCCCAATACGGGACTTGGGATATGCTTGACGCAATCCCGCAATGGTTCCTCCGGCGTTGCTGTGGTCTCCGGAAATGACCAAAGGGAAGCGGTTGTCGTCCAGGGTCTCTGCCACCTTTGCAGCAATGCGCCGGTACATGCGAACGATCCCCTTAATGCGTTTGCCGTAGGGGGTATTGACGTGATCAAACAACAGGGCGTTGTTCGTTTCCACTTTCCGGGGTATGTATTTCCGGAAAAAACGCGGTTCCAACGAAAGGGATGCGCTCCGAATGGCCGCATACCCCAAGCTCGCCCCACGGGTTCCAGCCCCAAGTTCGGACATGGCGGTAATGATTTGAATCATGCTGCGGATTTTTTACTTCCTACAAAGGTAGGAAATGGTAAATTTGGGACTTCAAAGTATGGCTGTAAAATCCCCCACCCTTTTTCAACACGCTTCGGCGCCAACAGTTGTCGGTTTGATTCTCATGGCCGTGAGCTTGGGAAGTGCATTATCCGTTCTGGGAACCTTGTTTTATTGGCAAGAAGACGCCAGTTTTTTCTCGGGGTCGTATGATTCCGTACTTTTTGATTCAACCGTACAAGTAGCGCATCCCTTTGGTAAAATTGGAACCGCGATCGGTTACTTTCTTTTGTATCGAGGTTTTGGGGTGGTTGTTTTGGGCTGGCTGTATGCCTTTTTTGCCCTGGGCGCGCGGATGGCCTTCCTCATAAGCTTTCGTCCCCTGCGGTTCTTGGCACATCTCTTGGTATGGTCTGCATTTTTACCTTGGGCCCTGGGGATGTCGCTACCCGCTCTGTGGGGACCCTACGCCGGTTCTTTGGGTTGGTTTTTGGCCGATTGGTCTCGTCAATGGACGGGAACCGCTGGAGCCTGGATGATTTGGGCCGTGGGTACCGGTTTGTATGCCGTGGTGGTCTTTAAAATCACCCCCCAGCAGTTGGCTTCATCGCTTCCAAAGCGTGCTGCTGCAGAAAGTGAGCCCCATCTGGACTCGGTACCGCCCTCGAACTTCACCAACGAACAACCGTTTGTTGCAGATGTTGCCGCTCCGGCCATTGATTGGAGTGCGGAACCCAATGCGTCCATGCCACCTGCAGGGCAGGTACCGCTTTCTCCTCCTTGGGACGAAGTGGACGATGGTACCCTGGAGCCCGCACTCTTGGTGCCGAAGGAACACAACGTGGAATTAACAGCACCCCTTTCAGACGGGCTAAACGCTTCGCCCATTGCACTGGAATTGGAGCCAACTCCCGTTGTTTTACCCTTGGACGAATTGGTGCCACCCGGCGAGCCTGATTACGGAAGTATTGGTTCGGCGTTTGACCCTCGACGCGATTTATCCGGGTACCAAATTCCACCGTTGGAATTGCTCAATGCCTACGGGAGCCAAGATATTGTGGTGGACCCCAAAGAGTTGGAAGTTAACAAAGACCGAATTGTGGAGACCTTGAGTCACTACAAAATTGACATTGCAAAAATCAAGGCAACCGTGGGTCCCACCGTCACCTTGTACGAAATCGTTCCGGCGGCCGGCGTTCGAATCAGTAAAATAAAAAGCTTAGAGGATGATATTGCCTTGAGCTTAAGCGCTTTAGGTATTCGTATTATTGCACCCATTCCCGGCAAAGGCACTATAGGTATTGAGGTACCCAACCGCAATCCCCAGGTTGTCTCCATGCGGTCTGTTTTGGCTTCCGAGCGTTTTCAAACCTGTGGTTTTGACCTTCCCGTGGCCTTAGGAAAAACCATCTCCAACGAGGTTTTTGTGGCGGATTTGGCCAAAATGCCCCACTTGCTCATGGCCGGAGCTACCGGACAAGGTAAATCCGTCGGACTCAATGCCATTTTGGCGTCTATTTTGTACAAAAAACACCCGGCCGAGGTGAAATTTGTTTTGGTGGACCCCAAGAAAGTTGAGCTGACGTTGTACAACAAGATTGAGCGGCACTTTTTGGCCAAACTACCCGGAGACTCCGACGCCATCATTACGGATACGAGCAAGGTGATCAATACATTGAATTCCTTGTGTGTTGAAATGGACCAGCGGTACGATTTATTGAAGGTCGCCATGGTGCGCAACATTAAGGAATACAACGAAAAATTTGTTGCGCGCAAACTGAACCCAGAAAACGGCCACCGCTACCTTCCGTACATTGTATTGGTGGTGGACGAATTTGCGGACTTGATCATGACGGCGGGCAAAGAAGTGGAAACGCCGATTGCGCGCTTGGCCCAATTAGCACGCGCCATAGGCATTCACTTGATCATTGCCACACAAAGACCGTCGGTTAACGTCATTACGGGCATCATTAAAGCGAATTTCCCGGCGCGTATTGCATTTAAGGTGAGCTCAAAAATTGATTCGCGCACCATTTTGGATGCAGGTGGCGCTGATCAGCTCATTGGTCGCGGTGATCTGCTCTTTTCTGCTGGAAACGACCTCGTTCGCATTCAGTGCGCCTTCCTAGACACTCCGGAGGTGGAATCCGTTTGCTCGTTCATTGGCGATCAAAAAGCCCCAGCGGAAGCGTACATCTTACCGGAAACACTTGGTCTGGAATCCGGTTCAAGCGGTGCGGGCATGGATCCTTCCGACCGCGATGAGCACTTTGAAGAGGCCGCACGGGTGGTAGTGATCCACCAACAAGGTTCTGCTTCGCTGCTGCAGCGCAAATTGAAGTTGGGGTACAACCGCGCGGGACGATTGGTGGACCAGTTGGAGGCTGCGGGCATCATTGGGCCGTTTGAAGGATCCAAAGCCCGCCAAGTTTTAATCTCCGACGAATACCATTTGGAACAACATTTGAGTGCACTGAACGGAAAATAAAGGATCATGCAAACGAAACAGCTTATTTGGACCGCCGCAGCCGCATTGTTGCTGGGATATTCAGCTTTCGCACAAGCGCACGTTGAAGCGCTGAACCTTTTGAAGGAGGTTCGCGTCAAAACAGAGGCCTACACAGACCAAACTATTGCGTTCACCAATACCTTGGACGCTCCGGGCCGCAACGGCGGTGCGCGCGTCAAACGCTCCAGCAAAGGAACGGTGGCCGTTGTGGGCACCAACTATCGCTTGGATTGGAACGGTCAAACCATTTTTGTCAACAACGCAAAGGCGTACATCGTTTCGCCGGATGACGAGGAAGTAATGGTTCGTCCTTTGGGCAAAGACGGCAATGCATTCTCCCCCGCTTCGCTGCTGGCCAAGTACGAAACGGGATCCAATTTTGCTTGGGCTGGAACCGCCGCAGTAAAAGGCAAAACGATCAAATACGTGCGCATGAAGCCCAAGGCCTCCGAAGAAGTTCGCGAGATTGTCATTGGGATTGACTTGAGCACCAAGCGACTGTATTCGTACCAAGAATTTGGACTCAACGATGTGATAACCACCATCACCGTAGACGCATATACTGTGAACGGAGGGGTTTCCAAAGCAAAGGTTCTTTTCAACCGAGCGAACTATCCGGGGTACACCGTGGTGGAGCCCAAGTCCAAATAAAGCAGCGTGCGTCGGCTCGACCGGTACCTCATCGGTTCTTTCCTCCGTTTGTTTATTCGAACGGTAGCGCTTTCTGTGTTTATTTTAATGATGCAGATGGTTTGGAAGTACCTTGAGGAACTGACCGGACGAGGAATTGAATTGAGCGTATTGCTCCAATTATTGGTGTATTGGAGTGCGGCCGTTTTGCCCATGGCCGTTCCCGTAGCGGTTTTGCTGGCCGGCATTATGGTGTACGGAGATCTGGCGGAGTCCAATGAATTCGCCGCCTTGCGGGCTTCTGGAATTGGCTTTTGGCGGCTGTCTCGCCCGCTTCTGGTGGTGGTAGGTTTGGTGGGGGTTGGCATGTTCTTCGTGAACAACAACGTCATTCCTGTGGCCAATTTCAAAGGCGAAAACCTGTTGATCAACATAGCCCAACAGAAACCCACGTTCAATTTGCAGCCCGGCTATTTTTACCACGGTTTGGAGGGGTACACGGTTAAAGTAGATCGCAAAAGCGACCAGGATGTATGGGGCATCATGGTGTACGACCACACGGACCGCACGCAGGGAAATGCCCGAATGCTTTCTGCGCCGCACGGAACGCTGCGCCCCATCGCCGGAGGGAAATGGTTGGAATTGACCCTTGAAAACGGTGCTATTTACGAAGAATTGAAAGCACGAACCCCAGAGGAGCGAACCGGAAGACCCTTTTTGCGTGCTGAATTTGACACGCTCTTCATGCGGTTCAATATGGCCAATTTTCAAGGAAAAGACCTCTACGCGGTTCAACGCACCAATCAATTCAACATGCTGACTGTGCGTCAATTGGAGTCTTCATTGGACTCGTTGGAGCGGGTATTGGGTCAGCGCAAAGTGGAAATGGGACGCGAGTGGACCCTTCGTTACTCGGGATTGGATTCCACACGCGCTTGGGTACCAAGAGCAACGCTTTCGTGGTCCTTTGATCAATTGGACGCCGCGGACCAAGCCCGGATTGTTGGCAACGCACGGTTTATGGCAGAAGCGCAAAAGGAACGGCTGGCCCAGAGCCGCATGGAAATGGACTACCGATCCGAGGTAGCCGTGCGGCACGAATTGGAGTGGCACAAGAAGTTTGCCATCAGCGTTGCTTGCGTCTTGTTGTTTTTTATTGGTGCTCCGTTGGGCGCGGTCATCCGAAAAGGAGGATTTGGATTGCCTTTTGTCTTGAGTGTGCTTTTGTTTTTACTGCACTATGTTTTGGGGATGGTTGCTGAAAAAATGGGACGCGGATCCGTGCTCACCCCGGCAGAAGCCATTTGGTTGCCCAATTTGTTGTTGTTGCCCTTGGCCGTGTGGATGGTCCACTTGGCGGCGTCCGACCGAACCTGGAATTTTCAAAAACGTGGAAGTACTGCACCTGTGCAATAAGGTTCCGTACCCCGGCCGGGACGGTAGTTCCATGGCCATGGGGGCATTGGTTCGGGTGCTCTTGGAGACGGGAGCGCACGTAACTACGTTGGCTTTCAATACGAAGAAACATTGGGTTCATGTTCCCTCCTACCCAAGCGAATGGGGACCCAACGTTCGTTTGTTCGCAGTGAATGCCCACACGTCGCCCACGGTAATGGGGGCTGTTTGGGCCTTTCTTCGCGGAGTTCCGTACACCGTCAGCAGGTTTCGAACTTCTGCGTACGCAAGCGAATTAAATCGGTTGTTGCGGTCGCAAAAATGGGACGTTGTGGTGGCCGACGGTTTGACCCAAACGGTTTACGGTCCCGAATTAAGTGCCTGGGGTGGTCCGGTGGTGTACCGAGCGCACAACGTTGAATTTCGCATTTGGGAGCACGTAGCCCGGGGCGAACGAAATGCGATTAAAAAGATGTACCTCCAAACTGAAGTGAGTCGGCTTCGCAAAATGGAGCATCAGGTTTGGGAGGATTGGTCTGAGAAATGGGCCATAACTCCTGAAGACGCGTTGGAAATGGGGGGATATTCCGTGCCGTGTACGGTGGGCCATTGGCCCAACTATGTGGAAGAACCTCCGGCCGCTTTGTTCCACATGGGTGCATTGGATTGGTTGCCGAATGTTGCGGGATTGCGCTGGTTTGTGGACCGCGTTTGGCCTTTGGTGCGGCGTGAACTGCCCTCGGCCACTTTTTCCGTTTTGGGACGAGGCGCGCGCCTCAAAGAGTTTCATCACCCCAATCAGGGTCTGTTCGCAAAGGAGGCGAACGGAAGTTTTGCCGAGGTCACCACGGGCATGGGAATTTCCGTGGTACCGTTGCTGAGTGGAAGCGGAATGCGCATTAAAGCACTAGATGCGATGACCCATTATAAATCCATCGTTTCAACAACATTGGGCGTGGACGGTATTGGATTCATCAACGGAACCCACGGATGGGTGGCGGACGATCCCGAATCCTTTGCTGCCGCGGTGATTTCCGCACTTTCGGATGCGCCGGAGCGCATGCGACGCGCCCGGGAGGCACGGTCATGGGCCGAAAAGAAATTCTCGGACCAAGCGGTGGCGCTTGAATTGGGCAGTCGATTGCGGGTTGCCAAACCTTTGAAGCCATGCTGATTGTTGGGTTGTTGCTCTTGGCGGTACCGTACGTCCTGTTTCCGGCTGCACTGGGGCTGTTGGCGCGAATATTCCCTGTGCGGACGGTTGGATCCATCGAACTTTTGACCGACGACGAATGTCCTGCGGTGGATGTAGTGGTTGCGGCGTACAACGAAGAAAAAGTCATTGGTCGGCTGCTCCAATCTTTGGGGGAATCCAACTATCCGGCGGGAAAATTACGCATTTGGGTAGGTTCTGATTTGTCGACGGACGGCACGGACGAGGTCGTTCGGGATTGGATTTCCAAAAATCCGCTCATCTCGTTGGTGCGGATGGAGGTTCGTACCGGCAAATCGGGAATCATCAATCAATTGGTAGGTTTGGGGAAGGCCGAGGTGGTGGTAGGCACGGATGCCAACATCGTGTTTACTCCAGACGCGGTGCGCAGATTGGTGAGCACACTTCGCCAACGCCAGGCCGGCGTAGTGGGCGGTAGACTGGTCTACCAATCAGCGGAAGACCGTTTGGCAGCAACACCGGGCTCCATTGCTTCCGAGGAGCGTCACTACACGCAATTTGAGTCCAAACTCAAACAATGGGAGAGCGATCTTTTTGGCTGCACCCTAGGGGTTGAAGGCGGTTGTTATGCAGTGGTGCGAAGCGTTTGGCAACCCATCCCGCCCGCAACGTTTATGGAGGATTTCTTCGTGTCCATGCAGGTATTGCGGGCCGGTCTCCCCGTGCTGTGGGAAGGACAGGCCGTAGCGTACGAAGATGTTTCCGCTGATAGACATGAGGAGTTTGCCCGCAAGGTGCGCATCTCGTTGGGCAACTACCAAAATCTAGCTCGCTTTTGGCCTTTGCTCTTCACCAAACCCGTTCCTTTGGGCATCCTCTTTTTGAGCCACAAAGTGCTTCGTTGGCTGTTTCCTTTGGTGGCATTGGGCGTTTTGGGTTTGGCCGGATGGAACCTATTTCGCGGAACAGCGGAAGTCCTGGAGTTCGCAACCCTATCCGCATGGGCTTTGGCTTTGACCTCCTGGATCAGTATGTCTCTTTGGCCCAAGGGCCAACACAATCCCCTACAGCCGATTGGGTATTTTACCGCGCTGAATGCTGCCTTGTTATTGGGACTTGCGCGGTACCTTCGCGGCGTAAAATCCAGTGTTTGGAAACCCACCGAACGCACGATCTAATTCTCGCCATGGCTGCTGAATCTCCTGCTCAAGACCCCATTCAAATGGACTCCATCGACGACGCCATCCGCGCATTGGCCGCGGGTAAATTGGTGTTGGTGGTGGACGATGCCGATCGCGAAAACGAAGGCGATTTGGTGGGTGCCGCCTCGTTGATTACGCCGGAATGCATCAACTTCATGGCCAAACACGGCCGTGGACTGATCTGCACTCCCCTCCCCGATTCCTACTGCGAGCGGTTGGATTTACACCCCATGGTGCAACGCAATACGGATCCACACCACACGGCGTTTACGGTGAGCATTGACCTGCGGGGCCACGGCGTAACCACCGGTATTTCGGCGTCGGACCGGGCGGAGACCATCCGTGCGTTGGTAGACCCTTCCTTTGGTCCGGATGATTTCAACCGACCCGGCCACATATTTCCCTTGCGTGCGAAACCGGGCGGAGTTCTTCAACGAACCGGCCATACGGAGGCGGCCGTTGATTTGACGCGTTTGGCCGGATTGCCGCCGGTGGGCGTGATTGTGGAGGTCATGAACGAAGACGGAACCATGGCGCGTTTGCCGCAACTGGTGCAAATGGCGCGGAAATGGGACCTGCCTTTGGTGTCCATTGCGGATTTGGTGGCCTACCGAATGGCCAAAGAGTCTTTGGTTCGGGAAACCTACCGCACCTCAGTGACCACGGTGGCGGGAACGTTTGAAGCCATCGTTTTCCAACAACAAGATGGCTTAGAACACTTGGCTTTCACCTTCGGCCAATGGGACTCCGAGGATGAAGTTTTGGTGCGCATGCAAACGGGCGGCGCATTGGCCGACGCCGTCGATTGGATTCAGCACCGTCCGGAAGAGAAGTTGCACCAAGCCTTTGCGGCCATTGCGAAAGCAGGAGCTGGTGCTGTGGTGTGCATGAACACCCCCGGCAGTGGCTCCTCCATGGTGGAGAAACTGAAAAACCTGCAAAATATACGGCCTTCCTTTGGCGGCGATCCGCGTGATTACGGAATGGGGGCACAAATACTTCGCGCGCTGGGCATTCGTCGGGTCAACCTATTGACGTCTCAACCCATGAAACGGGTAGGAATTGAGGGGTACGGCCTAACCATTGCCCGCAATACCTTATTTACTTCGTCTTCTTACGACGCCTGAACAGTGCCTTCCACGAATTGGCCTGGGTTCCAAATTCCAACCCAACGCCTTGGGTGTAGGGACTGAGTCGGTCCAACGCCGGATTGTTGTTGTTGCTTCGGTTGAACGCACGTGCTTTCCAGCGCCCGTCTTCGGTTATTTTGTAGTAGACTTGAACGTCACCCACCAACCCAGAAGTGGTGCTGCTTGCGTCTTGGCGCCCCAACGGCACATCTAGAGTAGTTTGTACCGAAACGCGATCGTTGAGGAAGGCCTTGGAGAGGGCTACCTCCAATTGATCGCGGGCGTCCGTTCGGTTGGATCCCGAATACGCCAAATCAATGTCCACAAAATCGCCCAGCCCCTGTGCCAAGAAGTTGGAAAACTGACTGGCCAGCATTTGGGTGGTATTGGCGTTGACGGATTGAACACTCTGGCTCAGTAAGCCTTCGTTGGATTGCCAAAAAGCATTGGTGAGCAACAAGCTGAATGCTTGAATGTTCCGCTTATCGCCATCCGCGAGTCTGTTGCGCAATTCCTCCTGCCAAGCCGGATTGGCGTTGGGCAATGCAAAATCAAAGCCCAATTGCGGCTGCATCAAATCCCCAGTCAGGTTCAATCCCAATTGGACGGGAACGCGCTGCCCTCCGTAATCCGGTTGATTCACCATCCCCGTCAGTGCGGTGCGCGTGGTGTACACCGCCCGCATGTTAACACGTCCTCCGTAGGGATCACCGGTCCACGACAACGTTCCGCCGGGCGCTACGTCAAACGATTTGTTGATGAGGTTCTGGAGGGTAAACAAATAACTTCCACCGGTCAATTCCACCGACCCGTTCAACCGCAGCGCACCGGTTGGTGGATAATCGACCTTCATCCACCCCACTCCATTGCCGCGAATAATGTCGCCCACGGTTTCGTCCAGAAGCAATTCCATGGTCATCATGGGCGTTACCTGCAGTGCCAGGGAAACATCCAATCCACGCGCCACCGTGGTCCGAATACGCTCCGGAGCCTCCTGAATGGGCCGCACAAAAGAGATGGTGGAATTGGCCTCGTACTCTGTAGGCGTGGACAGCGGCAACTTGAACACACTGGGTTTGGCAGCTTCCGCACGCACGTCCAAACGCAAAGCATCCAAAGGTCCGAGCACCTTCACGGTTCCCTTGGCGTACACCTTACCGAAGAAAAGATCCGACGTCGGAAGGTCTAAAGCCAATAAATCAACCAATTCCAAGGTAAGGTCCAGGCGCGGGTCTTTGAATTTGTTGGGTCGGAAGGTGCCGGACAAGGACCCTTGGGTTCGTTCCTTGGTGTCCCGTACCACCACCGGATGCAGGGTCCATTGGTTCTCGCCCAACGTCAGCCTGGGCACCCCGTCCACGCCGTAGTCTGTGCCCAAGAGGGGTACCGAAGCCGCAAAAGAGGGAAGTTCCAGTTCACCTGTTAACAAATATTTAGACTCACTCCATTGAAACTTAACTTCTCCTCTCACCGTGCCTCGGAATCGCTCCAACGTGCCCGCTAAATAAGGTTGCAGCGCCATCAACCGGAGTCGGTCCACGTGTACGGTAGCTTGGACCGGCCACTGTTCAGCTTGGGGATCGTAACTGGCTCGAACGGAGACCGTTTTGCGCTCGCCCCGATCCAAGGACAAACCGATGGTAGAAATCTTTGTGGTCTTGCTGTAGTCGGCCGATCCGGTCAACTTGCCCATCCATTCGCGGTTCCACACCAAGGAATCGATGCCCAAGGAACCTTGGATCCCGGGGGTTCCCAAGGGCGATTGCACAGAAACTTGGGCAGACACGCGTCCCGCAAGTTGGGTGTTGGTGCTGTCCAGCCAAGGTTTTGCGAGCGAAAGTGGCAAGCCTTCCACGCCCAGTTGCAATTGAGCGTCTGGCGCCGCAGACAACGCCCCGCCAAACCACACCCTGCCCCGCTCGCCGGACCAGCGCACGGGATCCGATTCCCATCCATGGGGCCCGATGGACCAGGTAGCGCCGGCGGCGGATTGCAGCACATCACCCGGAATTCGCAGGGAACCGTCGCCCCAGCGGCCCAACCACCGTCCATTCGTTTGAAAAACAGCCTTGCTGCTGCCGGAAAACGCCAATCCAGATGCCTTGGGGCCCTGCAAGGACCACTCCACCGTGCCGCTTCCGTTGGCGGCTGACCAACGCACCGCAGAGGAGGACGCGTATCCGGAAAGGGAATCTACTTCCATGCTGGCGAGCGCACTTCCGCGCGAGGTCGATCCCAACAAACGAACTCCGTACACCCGGATTCCCTGCGATTGCGCACGGGGAGCAACTATTTCCCACGAACTTTCGCCGTTGGACTGCAGCGTCCATTGCGCAACCGTGCCGCTGGCAAAATGGGAACTCGTGTCCACCAAGTCCAACCAAGAATCCGTGTTTTTCAAAAAGACCCGCACGTTCCCGGAGGCTTCTGCAGAATTGGCTGATTTTGGCGTTTGGCCCACCATTCGTTCTTCCCAGGGCCCTGCCCACCAGTTCAGGACGGCCGACGGACTGCCCAAAGCCGAAGCATCCAGGTCCAATGCGTCGCCGCGCACGATCAAAGATGCCTGATCCTGGTTCCACGAACCGGTGGCCGTGAAAGCGCCCAGCGGATGTCCGCCTTGCGCATCACGCCAATTGGCACCCATTTGCTTGAATTCAAGTTCCTTATTTTCGTTTTCTGCTGCAAACAAGTAACTCCACTTGCCGGAAACGTGCCCTTCGGGTGCGGATACCAACCCGGCAGAACGCAGGTCCAACCGCACCGACGTGAATTCTCCGCGGTGTTCCCAATGCGCCGAGTCTGGGAAAAGAAACTCATGTGCCCCATGGGCTTGCACTGCCGAATTGTTCCAGTTCCATCCGGCAGAAAGCAAATGCGGTTCCAAATCAAACCGCGCGCGAAGACCGTCGGCCCGATATCCACCAAAACGGGCTACTTCAACCGATACGGCGCCGCGGGCGTTCCACGTCTCCGGATTGTAGCCCACCCCTTCGATGGAACCCTGCGCCAACAGTGGGCCCACCTCCAGAGAATCCGGAAACAAAACCGAACCTTTGGGAACGGATACCGCCCATTCTGCGCGGTACGGAAGAGCATCTCTTTTCTTGACGGAGCCGGTCCAATTTGCGTTCAAACGTGCGAATTCACCGCTCTGCAGTTGCACCTCCGATTGGAGCCATCCGGATCGCTTGGAGATACCTGCTTTGGTGCGTACGGCGCCTACCCAATTCGGTTGGATTTGTTCCCGGACCGATGCAAAAAACGATTGGGGCCAAGCGCTCAGCAGCATACGGGTGTTGAACTGCAGTTCCGTATTCTTGGTTCGCAAGACCTCAGTCTGGTAATTTCCAGACCCGGAAGTGTTTAACACCAAACCTGGCGCCGTTGCGCGGACGTCCTTCCATTCCAATAGAGCACCTCGTTTTGCCAAGACGCCTGAGCTTTGAAACACTCCTGCTTGCGGCAAAGTATCCGTCCTCAGTCCCAACCAGCGCGGCCACCGAAGCAGGGAGGCCACCTCGCCGCGAACCTTCCATTTGCCATCCAAGGTGTCCATTCCTTTTCCTGAAACCGCACCGCTTGCGGTGAGTCCGGTTGCTTGGAGGTCCAGCGATTGAGCCGACCACGCTCCATTGGGACGGGAAGTGAATTGAGCTGCTAATCGGAAGGCAACAGTTCGGTCCTGGCTGGATGCCGCCAATTCTTTTAGGTTTGCGCGAAGCACTCCTTCCGGATCCCCACCCAGTTGATGCACCAACAATCGATTCAAACGAAGATCTTGCGAACCCCACCGTTGGTGCTGGTCCCGCAGCAGAATTCTAACATTAAGCAGCTCCAATTTGCTGATTTTCCACGGTGTGGGTTGGGCAGCAGGCGGTCCTTCCAGCAGCGGAGCCAGGGCGCTGAGTAGGGTGAAGGATGAATCCTTGCGCTGTCGTTCCAGAAGCACCGTCCCCCCGTTGATTTGCAGCGAAGCCGCAGAAAAACCAAGGCCCGGGGCAAACCACGGCCCGCGCAAGCTTACTTCCGCGAGGTGCACTACGGGGCGATCGGAAGAATCGCGGAGCACCGCGTGGTGGAGGGACAATCCCAGAGGCCACTGCCATTGTACCGATTGGGCCACCACATTCAATCCCGATTGCGCACGAACGACCTTCCACAAACGTTTGGCCAGCGCGGTTTGCACGGGAGGAAGGAGCAAAACACCAAAAAACAATAGGAAAATCCCGCACAATGCCAGCAGCCATCGGCGCAGGCGTCGTTTGACTGGAACGGTAGTTTCTGGAGCGGCTTCCACGGTTTAAAATTACGCCTAGATTCCCGGATCACGTGGCGCCGCTGCGTACCTTTGCAGCATGGCAAACACCGTGCCGCTGCTCTTGGCTCTGGAAACGAGCTGCGACGATACCGGCGCCGCGGTATTGCGCGGTTTGACGGTGTTGAGCAACCGCGTGGCTGGGCAATTGCAACATGCTGAATTTGGAGGAGTTGTCCCGGAATTGGCCTCCCGCGCCCACCAAACTTCTCTGTGGCCGGTGGTGCAGGCTGCGTTGGACGATGCTGGAGTTCGGCTGCACGATTTGGATGCCGTAGTTTGCACGCAAGGTCCTGGGCTTCTGGGTTCTTTACTCGTTGGGCATTCCTTTGCAAAATCCGTGGCACTTGCTCTAGCGATCCCTTTGTACCACGCGCACCACATGCGCGCCCACGTTTTGGCCCATTTCCTCAATCCCTCCAGCGAGAATTCCGGACCTGCTTTCCCTTTTTTGTGCGCCACGGTCAGCGGCGGGCACACCCAACTGCTTCGCGTAAACGGCCCGTTGGACCTGGTGGTGCTGGGCGAAACGCTGGACGACGCCGTGGGCGAAGCGTACGATAAAGCAGCAAAAATCCTGGGTCTGGGATATCCGGGTGGACCGGAAATTGATCGACTGGCGTCCCAAGCCGGAAACGAGCGAATTGCGTTTGGCAAGCCGTCGGTTGGCGAACTCAATTACAGCTTTAGTGGTTTAAAAACCAGCTTTTTGAACACCCTAACCAAGCTCTTTGGAGCACCCCATAACGTGCCAAAAGAACGCATGCCGGAGGTTTGTGCCTCCATTCAAGACGCTTTGCTGGACCATTTACTCGATAAATTGGTTCGTGCCGTTGCCCAAACGGGACTTCATGATGTGGCGGTTGCCGGCGGTGTTTCGGCCAATTCCGGCTTGCGCCATCGCCTAACGGAATTGGGCACCGCAAACGGCTGGAACATCTACTTGCCTCCCCTGGCTTTTACCACAGACAACGCTGCCATGGTAGGCGCCGACGGCTATTTTCAGCTTTTGTCGGGCATTCAACCTGTCCTCCATGCGCATGCGCAAGCGCGCATACCCCTGCAAACGGAACTCTTGGGATGATGGCTACCCAGAATCTTACCCCTACCAAGATTGGACGAACCGACGTAGTCTCTATTCCCGCATTGAGAATGGACCGAATTTCGTGCCGAATTGACTCCGGTGCTGCCTTGTGTGCCCTGCACATGCTCACGTGCTGCGAAGACAATGGGGTTCTTTTGGTGCAGTTTGACGCAACCGAAACGGGTTCCCTACGCCCCGCACCTTGGGTTGAATCCTTTACAAAATACAAAACCGTTCGCGTTAAAAATTCGTTTGGGGACGTTCAGGATCGCTTTGCGGTATGGCTGGAAATTGAATTATTTGGCCAGTTGTACGGCGTTTGGGTGGGACTCACCTCTCGTGCTTCTCAGCGTCATCCCCTGCTTTTGGGTAGAAATCTAGTGCGTCAAGGATTCACCATAGACGTTCGATACCGCAACCTTTCTTGGAAAAAATTAAACGCTTCCCGCACATTCCCATGAACTTATTGATTCTCTCCGCCAACCGGAACCTTTACTCTACCAAACGCTTGATGGAAGCGGCAGAAGCACGTGGCCACACCGCCAAGGTGATGAACGTTAGCCGGTGCTACGCCGTCATGGAATCCGGCGCCTTGGATATTTACTATGGAGACCACCCCATCGAAGGTGTTGACGCGGTGATACCCAGAATTGGAGCTTCGTTGACCGGATACGGCAGCGCCATGTTGCGCCAATTTGAGATGAAAAACGTTTTTTCAACGCTCAATTCTTTGGCCTTGGTTCGGTCGCGGGACAAATTGCGCGCCATGCAAATTTTGGCCAGCCAAGGAGTTTCCATTCCAAGAACGGCTTTTGCCAAGCACCCAACCGACATCGACAATTTGATTAAATCAGTAGGCGGAAGCCCTTTGATTGTTAAACTTTTAGAAGGTAGCCAGGGGTTGGGCGTAGTTCTGGCGGAAACCAAAAAAGCGGCCAAGAGCGTCATCGAGGCCTTTTACGGATTGGATGCGAACATCCTGGTTCAAGAGTTCATTGCCGAGGCCAACGGTGCGGACCTACGAACGTTGGTTATTGACGGCAAGGTGGTGGCTGCGTACATGCGCCAAGGGCCGGAAGGCGAGTTCCGTTCCAACCTGCACCGAGGCGGACAGGGCATTCCGGTTCGGCTTACTCGCGCGGAAAAAGAGATGGCCGTGGCCGCAACAAAAGCGCTTGGGCTCAAAATTGCTGGCGTAGACATGCTGCGGAGCAAGCGTGGCCCCTTGGTTTTGGAAGTCAACAGCTCGCCGGGATTGGAAGGGGTTGAGAAAACTACGGGGTTAGACGTGGCGGGCGCCATCATCGATTACGTTGAAAAGCACGCCGGCGGTGGAAAGCGTCGGAAAAAAGACCAAATCGGCGTCTGATGCAGTTGTTCTGGGGTACTTGGGCCGAAGACGGACGCGCGATCCTGACGGAGGAAGAGTCCAATCACGCCGCACGGGTACTGCGCAAAGTTCCGGGCGACGAGTTGTGGGTGGGCAATGGAGCCGGTGCCGTGGCGCTCGTACGCCTGGTTCACGTTTCCCAAAAGATCGTCTGGGGAACGGTGCTGGAAATAAATCCCCACTTTGGAGCCGTTCCGGGCAACCTCCACCTGGTTATCTGCCCTACCAAGAATTTAGACCGAACGGAATGGGCCGTTGAAAAGGCCGTAGAATTGGGCGTTTCGCACGTGCATTTGACGTTGTCCCAACGTTCCGAACGCAAACACGTCACTACAGAACGACTTCAGAAAATTGCCGATTCCGCCGCCAAACAGAGCTTGAAGGGAATGCGTCCTGAGGTGCACGCGTTGCTTCCTTGGGGTAAATTGGTGGCGGATCCGCGCTGGGATGATTGGAACAAAGGCGTCTTTCATTGCGAAGAAGGTGCCAAGATTTCGGCCCTGAATTGGATCCTCCAAACACCCTACCGAGCAGTGGTGGCCATCGGTCCGGAAGGCGATTTTACGCTCGACGAAATTGCGCTTGCGGAGCGTTCCGGCTGGACTCCCCTCAGTTTGGGAGCTTCCCGATTGCGCACGGAAACAGCGGCCGTTGCAGCCGCAGCCCTATTGCTGCAGCGCTGGGAAACACCGCTCGTCGTCGACGGGAATGCGCTTTAGGAAGGCCGTTGCTTCGGCCATGTCCGGTGCTTGAATGCGGTCTTCGTTCAAAAAAGGAACAGCGGTGCGGAAGGCATCCAACAAGTTTTGGAGCAGCTCGCTTGTAGGTGTACCCCTCAGTTCCAGGGCTTGGCAGGCCGCCAACCACTCCATTCCCAATACATCCCAAACATTGTTCAATACCTGGACGGCTTGAACGGCGGCATTGGCTCCCATGCTCACGTGGTCTTCTTGGCTCGCACTGGACTCAATAGAATCCACGGAGGCTGGGGTGCACAGCTGCTTGTTGAGGCTCACCACAGCTGCGGCAGCGTACTGAACAATCATCAATCCCGAATGAAGGCCGGGATTGGGCGTGAGAAACGCGGGCAGACCGCGTTTGCCGTTGACCATTTGGTACAAGCGTCGTTCCGATATGCTGCCGTATTCCGCCAGCGCCATGGCCGCAAAATCCATGGCCAAAGCCAGGGGTTGGCCGTGAAAATTTCCCGCTGAAATAACTTCTTCATCATCTGCAAAGACCATGGGGTTGTCTGTGGCGCTGTGCAGTTCGTACGAAACCGTTCGCGCCAAATGGCCCAAGGCATCCCACGAAGCCCCATGAACCTGAGGAACACAACGGAAGGAATACGGATCTTGCACGTGGGTTTTGGGGCGGGTTGGACCCGGGCTACCGGCCAACCATTCCCGCACCCGTTCCGCCACTACAGCTTGGCCGGGCTGCGGCCGGGCTAAGTGCACCCGCGGATCAAATGGCTCGATTCTGCCGTCGAACGCATCCAGCGACAGCGCGGCACAAACGTCTGCCCAATATCCTAAGGTGTATCCTTGAACCACCAACCACACGGCATGGGCCAGCATGAACTGCGTTCCGTTGATCAACGCCAAGCCTTCTTTGGGGCCCAGCACCAAAGGCTTAAAGCCCAAAGCAGTCATGGCATCGGCCGCCGGCATACGCTTCCCGCGGTAGACCACCTCTCCCTCTCCTACCAGCGGCAAGCACAGGTGGGACAAGGGCGCTAAATCTCCGGACGCCCCCAGCGAACCCCGTTCGTATACCACGGGGAGGCAATCCGCTTCATACAGAGCCAAAAGGCGCTCCACGGTGGTCCGGGCTACCCCGGAATGTCCGTAACTCAAAGACAGCGCCTTGGTCAAGAGCATCAATCGCACCAAGGGTGCCTCCACCGGTTGTCCGGTACCGCAAGCATGGCTGCGGATCAAATTCAACTGCAATTGGGCCAAGTCCGACGGTCCAATGGACACGTTGTAGAGGGCACCAAACCCCGTATTGATTCCGTAATATGCGCGATCCGGGGATTGTGCTAATTTTTGAACAAACGAATAAGACTGTTCCACACGTTCCCAAACTTCTTCCGAAAACACTACTGGATGCGGGCCCTCGGCCAAATTCTTCCAAGCAGACCAAGACAGGGTTGCGTCCAATACGTGCGTTTTCATGGGGATGGGGGTTCCAAATGCGTTGTGCAACAAAAGTACCGCACCCGGTGTTAATCCTCCATGACAAAAACGCTTTTGATTGTAGGGCACTCCAGCGGAATTGGCCGGGCAGCTGCCGAACGTGCATTGAACGCCGGATGGAACGTAATTGGCTGGTCCAGAAGACCTTCCGGGCTTATCAGCTCCGGTTTGTCTGAGTTTTTGGTGGATGTTTTGCAAGACGGTTCGGGTTTTCCGGAACTCCCGTCTGCTTTGGACGGAGTGCTGTACGCACCAGGAAGCATCAACCTCAAGCCATTCCGCGGTCTGAAAATCAGCGATTTTCAAGGCGATTTTGAGCTTTCCGCCTTGGGAGCCGTACGGGTTTTGCAGGCGTCTGAAAAATCGCTCAAAGCTGCGCCTGGCTCTTCGGTGGTTTTGTTTTCCACAGTAGCGGTTCAAACCGGCATGCCCTTTCACGCCTCCGTGGCTATGGCCAAAGGGGCCGTTGAGGGCCTAACGCGTTCTTTGGCCGCCGAATGGGCACCGTCCGTGCGCGTCAATGCCTTGGCACCTTCGTTGACCGACACTCCTTTAGCCGCACGGCTGTTGGGCTCAGACGAGCGCCGGCAAGCCGGCGCAGACCGCCATCCGCTGAAATCCTTGGGACGCCCGGAAGATTTGGCTTCAACGGCTTTGTTCCTGCTCAGCGACGAAGCGCGCTGGATCACAGGACAAGTTTGGGGTGTGGACGGAGGAATGGGCGCCTTGCGCACGCAAGGT
Source organism: Owenweeksia hongkongensis DSM 17368 (assembly GCA_945865885.1). Classification (GTDB taxonomy): domain Bacteria; phylum Bacteroidota; class Bacteroidia; order Flavobacteriales; family Schleiferiaceae; genus CAMDTE01. The sequence continues at coordinate 80 of CAMBEZ010000014.1, read as the reverse complement.
TAACGGACGCCGCATGAGCGTTTCCCGTTTTTCGCCCGGAGAAAATACTTGGTCCAACCTTCCCGAACGCTGGCGGGCAC
>CAMBEZ010000013.1 GCA_945865885.1 Owenweeksia hongkongensis DSM 17368 | reverse complement strand
GTGTAAACGTTTTCAATCGAAGCATTGACGTCACCACGAACCGTGTTCTTGACGTCGTCGTCCGAAGCGTCCACGCCCACGCGATCGGCCATGTCTTTCGTGCCAAACAAGCCGACGTCGCTCAATTTGCGATCGCCGCGCACGGCATCGATTTCTTGAAAAAATACATCTAAGTAAGCGCCCTGGCTGCTGGCCATACGGGCGTCGGTCTTGCTCAAAGCATCCAAGAACATCGGATCCTTGGAGTTGCCGGTCAGTCCCACCAATACGTCGCGCACAGACACTTCCAAAATGACGTTCATGCCGCCACGGAGGTCCAGCCCCAAGTTCATCTCACGCCCTTTGACTTCTTTGTAGGTGTATTCGGCGATGCCCAAATTGTAAACCGGGAACGAAGCAATGGAATCCAAATACGACTTTTCCTTCACGGGGTCGCCTTGGGCGTATTCTTTGGCCTGGCTTTCAACGCGCTGCGCCACAAACGTAAAAGAGAGCTCGTACAAACAAGCCGCTGCGAAGGCAATGGCAAATAGGCGAATAACCGCTTTGTTCTGCATGGTATGCACTTTTGGGAATAAGGTGGCAAATATAGTTTATTGTATCTTTATACGGATGCTGTATTCGGTTCGATTTTCCCTTCTTGTTGGTCTTTTTTTAACAACGGCAGCCCTTGTTGCCCAACCCATTGCCTCGTTTTCTCCTTGGCGCTCCGCCAAAGTAGGGACTTCCACACAAGACTCCCTACCGTTGGGGTTTGCCGGCGGGTGGAATTCCATTCAATTTGGGCGGTTGGATTTTGACAACGACGGGAATTTGGACTTAATCGGATTCGATCGCGACGGCTACCGATGGATCCCCTTGCAGCGTTTGGCCAACCGCTACACGTACCGCGGGGACTGGGTAACCTTTTTTCCGAAAGTTCGGGAATGGATGATTTTTGCGGACTACAACTGCGACGGACTTGCTGATTTGTTCTGTGGCGCCAACCCGGGAATTGGCGTGTACCAGGCCATCCGAGACAGCAACACCGTGCGCTTTCAGTGGGCCTTAACCGGTCCCTTCATACTAACGGACAACGGCACGGGCAGCTTGTCAAACCTCTACGTTTCCATCGCAGACCGCCCCGTAGTGGAGGACATCGACAACGACGGAGATATGGACATCCTCACGTTTGGATTGGCCGGTTTTGGTATTGAGTGGCACAAAAACACCCAGTCGTGTGGCCTTCAGTTTGTGTTGGAAACCGACTGCTGGGGCGACGCTCTGGAGTCCAAGCCCCTGAGCAATGCCTTGGTCATAGACGCTTGCACCGGAAGTTGGGCCGCTCCGGAACAGACCCTCCATTCCGGCAGTGCACTTGCGGTACTGGATTTGGACGGAAACGGCAAAAAAGATGTGCTTTTGGGGGACATGAGCTACCCCACCGCGGTGGCCGGCTTCAACGTGGGCACGGTCCTACTGGCCAATATTGAATCCCAAGATACCGCCTGGCCTTCCAACCACACCCGCATCAACGTCCCATTCCCCTGCCCTTCCACGGTTGATGCCAACAACGACGGAAGTACGGACGTAGTGGTAGGAACCAACCTAATTTCGGGTCCATACCTCAAGAATACCTGGCTGTACAGCAACACCGGTACGCCGCAAAGTCCCGTTTGGACCCTGCAAGACTCTTCTTTTTTGCAGCGAGATCAACTGGATTTTGGGAAGCACGCAGTACCGTCGTTCGCGGATTGGAACACAGACGGGCAACCGGATTTACTGATTGGTACCGAAGGAAAACTGCGGTTTTACCGCAATGCGGGAACCGTGGCCCAGCCTTGGTGGAAGCCAGACCTCCCCGTCACCGTAGCTCCTGCGGTACAAACTGCTTTTGGAACGGGAGACTTGGCGCCCACGGCCGGGGATCTGGACGGCGATGGGGATTTGGACCTGGTGGTGGGCCGATGGGACGGCACGTTGGTTTTTTGCACCAACACCGGCGGTTTTTTTGCGCCCAGTTTTCAAATCGCCGTACCCAACTGGTTGAATGTGGACGTAGGCCAAGACGCCACCCCGGAGTTGTTCGACGTCGATCAAGACGGGGACCTGGATCTTTGGGTGGGCAATTTTGAAGGAAACATAACCTACCTCCAAAACACAGGATCCCCTCAATCGCCCGCATGGGATGTGCCCTTGCTGCGGTGGGGAGGGATCAGTGCGGATTTGTCCGGAACCTTCGCCGGAAAGGCCGTGCCACGTGGATTTGTGGACGCCCAAGGTGCGGTTCGCCTAGTGGTTGGAACCGCGGATTCGGGAGTGGTTGAATTCACCGGATTGCCCCACGTTTTGGGTCAATCCACTGCCGTTTCCCTGCAGGCGGGAACCGGAACCTTGTCCGGCAACGGTTTTTTGCAAACGCCGTTTGGCGGAACGCGTAGAGCCGGACGCCACCAGTACCTCATCAAGAAGAGCGAATTGGGCACCGGACGGTACCGTTTTACGCATTTGGGTTTTGAAGTCTTGCCCGGCACCATGCAGTACTTGAGTCAAGGATTTACGGTGCGCATGGGGTCCACGCCGTTGGACAGTTTAACCGGTTTTGTGAGCAACTTAAAGGAAGTGTTTGATTATTTGCACGTCCCGTCCGTTGGGCCCAACACCATCGCCCTGCAAACCCCATTCGATTGGGACGGTGCCAGCAATTTGGTGGTGGAAATTTGCTTCAGCAAGAACCTCCCGTTTGTTGACGTGCAACTGGCAAGCACCACCACCCCCTTTCGTTCTCACGCCTACGGGGATGCCGTTGCCTTCAACGCCCTCACCACGCAAGGATGCACCCTCCCCCTGTTGGGCCGTGATTTCCTCCGCCCCAACTTTAAATTTATAGGAACACCAGCCTTGGAACGAGTGGGTTTTTGGGTTCAATCCGGACGAAACAACGCTCCGGCCGTGCGCGATTTCAACGGAGACGGATTCCCGGAGTTGGCTTTGGGAAACCGCAGCGGAGGACTGCTCCTGTTCCGCGGAGAGGCGTTCCGCATTGGACTGTCGGAAGAAACCCCACCAACGGCATTGGATCTCAAAATTTGGCCCAACCCGGCGCACGCAGAGTTTTGGTTTTCCGGCACACCCGGCCCCTACCAAGTGGTAACGCTCACGGGCCAAGTAATGGCATCCGGCCAGACCGACGGTTCTCCGCATGCGGTACAGACTTCGAATTGGCCTGCCGGTATGTATGTGCTTCGTTCCGGGCAGAAGGCTGCTCGCTTGATGGTGGTTCCATGACAAACGACGCAAGCACCAGAGCAACCAACCCCTCGGCAGCATCCGGAAGCCCTTACCCGGAACCCCTACCCGCATTCGGTCCAAAAGAAAAATGGGTACTCTACGACGGGCCTTGTATCCTGTGCAACGCAACGGTTTCTTGGCTTAAACGGCGCGATCGCCAAGCCGTACTCAACTTTGCGCCACACCCCAACCCGGAAGCGGACGGTGTTGCGTTTTGGGACGGAAACCGCTGGTACCTAGCCCACCAAGCCCTGCCCCCCATTCTCCGCGAACTTCCGGCCCCGTACCCGTTCTTGGGCAACATTTTGGCCCGGGTTCCGGAGTGGGGCACAAAAAAAATGTACCGATGGATTGCCGCCCACCGGTACACTTGGTTTGGTAAAAACGATACGCTTACAGCGTGTCCAGTACCGCATTCATCGACCGAACCGCCGCAGCGCTCTTGTTGAACTCCGCTTGCTCGGCCTCGGTCAAATCCAAGGTTACAATCTTCTCCCAGCCGTTCTTGCCTACGACTACGGGCACGCCCAAGCAGATATCCGACTGACCGTATTCGCCGTTCAAGGCCACACAGCAAGGAAACACCCGCTTTTCGTCGCGCACAATGCTGGCCACCAACGCTGCTCCGGCCGCCCCAGGGGCATACCACGCAGACGTTCCCAGCAAACCGGTCAACGTAGCGCCGCCCACCATCGTGTCTGCCTTTGCCTTCGCCAAAAGCTCCTCAGAAAGATGCGCTGAAACGGGGCTGCTTTGGTAGGACGCCAATCGCGTCAACGGAATCATGGTGGTGTCTCCGTGCCCGCCTATTACCGTTCCTTGCAAATCATTGGAAGGTACGCCCATTGCTTGGCTCAAGTAGTACTTGAAACGACTGGAGTCCAAAATACCGCCCATGCCAATGACCTTATTTTTGGGCAATCCGCTGGTGCGGGCCGCCAAAAAAGTCATGGTGTCCATGGGGTTGGAAATCACCACAATGGTGGCATTGGGTGAATACTTCAATGCATTTTCCACCACGGACTTCACAATGCCGGCGTTGGTACCGATCAACTCCTCGCGGGTCATGCCCGGCTTGCGGGGAATTCCGGAGGTGATGACCACCACTTCCGAATTGGCCGTTTTGCTGTAGTCACCGGTGGTACCCGTGATGCGTGTGCTCCAACCTTGGATGGCAGCGGTTTGCATCATGTCCATGGCCTTGCCCTCGGCAAAGCCCTCTTTGATGTCCAACAATACTACTTCAGGAGCAAGCTCCAATCGGGCGATGTTTTCTGCGCAAGTGGCACCAACGTTGCCGGCACCGACGACCGTAATTTTCATGACAAGGGTTTTTTATGCGGAATTGCTGTGCAAAATTACGCTCGGAAACGGCGCTTTAAGCGTCGATTCGGGCATATTTTGCGTTTGCTTCAATGAATTCACGACGGGGCGGAACATCATCCCCCATGAGCATGGAGAAGATGCGGTCTGCTTCCGTTGCGTTGTCAATGGTTACTTGCTTTAAGGTGCGGAAAGCCGGATTCATGGTGGTGTCCCACAACTGCTCCGCGTTCATCTCACCTAAACCCTTGTAGCGCTGCACATTAACCCCAGACTCGCTCTCGCCACCCAATTCTTTAGACCATTGATCGCGCTGCAGTTCGTTCCAAGCATACTGCTGCTTGTTGCCCTTTTTTACCAAGTACAAAGGCGGCGATGCAATGTATACGTAACCGCGCTCAATCAACTCCTTCATGTACCGGAAGAAGAACGTCATGATCAACGTAGCAATGTGCGAACCGTCCACGTCGGCGTCGCACATGATGACGATTTTATGGTATCGTAACTTGGCTATATTCAGCGCCTTGACGTCTTCTTCAGTGCCAATACTAACGCCCAATGCGGTGAACATGTTGCGAATCTCTTCGTTTTCAAAAATCCGGTGCATCATGGCCTTTTCCACGTTTAGAATCTTGCCTCGAAGCGGCATGATGGCCTGAAAATGACGATCGCGACCTTGTTTTGCGGTTCCACCGGCGGAGTCGCCCTCTACAAAGAAAATCTCGCACTTCGCCGGATCCGTTTCTTGGCAATCCGCCAATTTTCCAGGCAAACTGTGGTTGCCTAAAACGGTTTTGCGCTGCACCATTTCACGCGCTTTGCGCGCAGCAATACGGGCCTTGGCCGCCAAAACCACCTTCTGAACCACCATACGGGCTTCTGCGGGGTGCTCCTCCAAGTAGTTGGCCAGCATTTCGCCCACAATGCGATCCACAGCGCCACCCACCTCCGAGTTGCCCAACTTTGTTTTGGTTTGTCCCTCAAACTGAGGTTCCATAACCTTCACGGAAATAACGGCGGTCAGGCCCTCACGAAAATCGTCGCCCGCCACTTCAATCTTCTCTTTGGTCAAAATACCGCTCTCGTCCGCGTACTTCTTCAGCGTGCGCGTCAACGCCCGACGGAATCCGGCCAAGTGTGTACCTCCCTCGTGGGTATTGATGTTGTTGACGTACGAATGAATATTTTCCGAGTACGACGTGTTGTACTTCATGGCCACTTCAACCGGAATACCGTCGATTTCGCCTTCCATGTACATCACGTCTTCAATCAGCGCCTCGCGGTTTTGATCCACGTAGGTCACAAACTCCCGCAAACCGCCTTCCGATAGAAACGTCTCCGAGCGGGGCGTAAACGAATCGTCCGCTTCTTCCGGGTTGCGCAGGTCCGTCAGCGTGATGGTGATGCCGCGGTTCAAGAACGACAGCTCGCGCAGCCGCGCCGCCAAAATATCGTAGTGGTAAATTACTTCGTAAAAAATGGAGGCGTCTGGAGTAAACCGCACGATGGTTCCGCGGTAGTCTGAGTTTGCCACCTCTTTGACGGGGTACTGCGGAATGCCGATTTTGTACTCCTGGCGGTAGTGCTTCCCGTCCCGGTGCACGTCCACGCACAAATCGGAAGAAAGAGCGTTCACACAGCTCACACCCACGCCGTGCAGACCGCCGGAAACTTTGTAGGAGTCCTTGTCAAACTTACCGCCGGCGTGCAAAACCGTCATGACCACCTCCAAAGCAGACTTCTGCTCTTTCGTGTGCATCGCTACCGGAATACCCCGGCCGTCGTCCTTTACGGTAATGGAGTTGTCCACTTCGATGGTTACATCAATTCGGGAGGCATGGCCGGCCAAGGCCTCGTCAATGGAGTTGTCCACCACCTCATAAACCAAGTGGTGCAGGCCCTTGAGCCCAATGTCTCCAATGTACATGGCGGGGCGCTTGCGCACCGCCTCTAATCCTTCGAGTACCTGAATGCTATCTGCGCCGTAGTGCTTGGGATCGCTCATGGAATGCGTTATTTTTTGGGATACCTACAAAGATAAGAAGGTGGTCCCGCGAAAGCACGGTACCACCCCCTTCAAAACCCACTATTTTCAACAGGTTTTCAACAATCTGCAACCAGAAAAGACGCGCCGTATGCCGAAAGTGAACGCGCAAGCAAACGATCGAGATTTAGAACTTATACGCCAAGCCCAAAACCCCGCGAATACCTTGAACCGTGTAGCCTTGCCAAAGCGCATATTTGCTGTTCAGAAGGTTCGTTCCGTTGATATACGCCTGCAATTGCTTGTTGTACTGGTAGTACACCCCCATGCGCCAATCCACATAGGACGGCAACGCATCGGCCGCGGTACCAGGAACATCTCGTGGACCCACCCAACGCAGGTCGGTCTCCAATCGAACCTTGCCTTTTAAATTGAACAAGCCTTGAACCCCGGCCTCGTAGGCAGGCACGTGGTAAATGGTGCCGACGGTTCCGCCCGCACCGCGGTAGCGGTTGAGCTCCATAAAAGAGCGCAATTCCAAACCTACCGGATGTTGGTAGGACAACTCAGCGCGTTGCTGCACGTTGGTCCAATTCACGAATTCAACAAAGATTCGGCCCGAATCCTGCGCGAAGCCTCCCGCATTTCGGTAAAATTGCGCTGCGTTGGTTTTGCTGATCAAGGACAGGCCCAACTGGTAGCCCAAACGCCCCGTAATGCGCCCGTTGAAGCCCGCATACAAGCGCGTTTCGGCCGTCTCGCGGTATTCGGTCAATTCGCTGATCCATGGATTTTGACCCAACAGGCCGCTCCAACCGGCCGTGTTCACCGACCCCACAAATCCTCCGTAAATATTGATCACGTTTTTGACCAAAGGCACCGTCGCTTGCAGGTTGGGAAAACCATACAGCTTGGTGGGTACGGCCGTTCCCGGGCTCTGCCGAAAGACGGGAGTCACTTTAAAACCCGCCGTAAAATGGAACAGCCCCACCGTATCCGCAATGGACGGGGAAAAATCCACCGCCAGCAAACGGGTTGCGCCCATAACCTGACTGATCTGCAAGGCAGAAGCGGAAATCGGAAACAATAACTGAACGTTTTGAACCCTTTTGCGCAAATCTACCCCCAATTGAGCGCGGTGCTCCTGAGTCGCGCCCACGGCGTCGTACAAGAATTTATAGTCCGTGTTCAAGCCGTAGAAAACGGCTCTCCGACCGGTTCGGAGGGGCTCCAATTGAACGGAAACCCCGGCGGAATGCATCCAGCGCTGGGGTGCACGCGTGTTGGTGTCCTTCAAGTTTACGGCAGAATCCAGCGGAACTCCGTAAAAGGAAACCATTTGGCTCTGGCCTTCCATCCCGGTGGACAAGCGCACCGAGCCCACGTTCTGAACCCACCGGGCTTGAATTCGGTTGTCTTGTGCGGCATTGTCCAGAAACACCCGGGTGTCGACAGGAACACCGGTAACGGTGCTTTGGTGCGCCGCTTTAACCGTCCACGAAGCGTTGGTGGTTCGCCCTGCTCCCACCGCGAAGGCCAGCTCAGGAGATCCGTAGTTGCCCACGCCCATGCGCAAATAGTTCTTGGGCATGCGCTCCAACCGCGTCTTGCCAATGGAAATCGGCTGGATGGGCTCCAACTGAACTTTAGGTGCTGCAAAACGCGGACGAACCCGAATATTCACCGGTAACGGCTGTACCGTGGTGTCTTTCACCTCCGGCTGGCCGGTGATTTTGACGGCCTCGCGCACTTTGGCCTTATATCGGTCCACCACCAAAATATCCACTCCGCCCATGGAACCGCCAATGGGCTGGGCCGAAGCACCTGCAGCAACCACTACCAACGTGGCCAAAGCCACCCATTTTGCATACTTCATCAGTCGTTGGTATTTGTATCAACCGCAGAATTAGCGGGATTGTCCAGTGTTTTTTTCAAGGCCTGTGCCGCAAGTGAAATGGTTTCGGAAGGACTGTCCTCCAGCAAGAAGTTCAACGTGTACTGCGCTTGAAAGGGATCGTTCAAGCCTACGTAGTTCTGCGCCAAGAGCAACAGACCGCGGTGGCGCCATTCTCCCTCAGATGGATGGTTGTCAATCAAAGCAAAGACCGCTTCGTTGCTGCCTGCAAATTGCTTGGATTGCGCAAGGAAAAACGCTTGGTAGTAGTAGCCTTCCGCTTGGTACGACCCGCGCGTTTTGGACACCACTTGGTCAAAGGCCGTACGTGCAGCAAGGGTGTCGCCTTGAGCCAAATGAGCCCGCGCCCGGAGGACGTACGCCTCATTGCGAACCTCTGGGGCATGTTTTTCGTCCGCCAAAATGGCGTCGCTGTACTGAAGGACTGCGGCCTGCTGGCCCAAGCCCACAGCGCACCGCATCAAACCTTCGTTGGCCCGACGGAAATCGTCTGGCTTTTCGCTGAGCGTCAACAGCTTCTCAAAAGCCAGTTGCCCCTCGGCGTAGCGCTTATCGATCAACGCACGCGTTCCCAACCAACGGTAGGCATTTTCAGAATAGTCAGAACGTGGTTGCTCCGTAACGGCCCGGTACGCTGCCAAGGCGTCGTCCCACTTGCCCAAAGAGCGCCCGGCCTCCCCTTTGTAGTGCTGGGCCGCCGTTAGGAACGACCCCTGCGGATAGCGCTTGAGGTAGGCTTGAAACGCGTTGAACGCCTCTGTTGTCTTGCCGGAAGCGTACTTTTCGTAGGCACTGGTGTAGGCCAACGAATCCAAGGTGTTGACGGAAACCCCGGACTGCGCAATGCCGCTCACCCAATCCAAATACTCTTCCAGCCGACCCAGCTCGTCGTACACACCGCGGGCTAAGGACAAAGCCTCGCGTGCCTCTGCGGTGCCGGGATTCTGATCGGCAACCGTTTTGAGAATTCGCGCGGCACTGTTCAGGTCGCCTTGGTTTCGGTGCGCCAATGCGGCATTGATTTGGGCCCGACGACTCTGCGAGGCCTGCGGATACTTCCGCGAAAACGCCTCAAAAGCAGCAGCTGCCTCGTCGTTCTTGTCCAAACGAAGCAACGTACTGGCGCGCTCAAAATCAACCTCCAGCAGCAATTTACTCTGGGGATAGGACGAGGCCATGGCGTGTAAAACCGACAATTTTTCTTCGTGTTTGCCCAGGAGTCCCAAACTCAAGGCTCGCTGGTAGGCGGCATAATCCGCATCCGGAGCCTTTTGTGCCGCGTACTTGCGGTAGAACTCTTCGGACTGTGCATAGCGACCTTGGAGGAAGTAGGCATCCGCTACCCGCACCGTGGCATCCATTTTGCGACGAGAATCTGCCTCTTTGGAATCCAAAAACAAGCGGAACGCGGTAGATGCGGCCTCGTACTTCGCCAAGGCAAAGAGGCAATAGGCCTTGTTGTACAGGGCAATCGGCAACTCCGTGAGGGTATAACTTCCCGGTACTTTTAAGAACTTTTCAAATTCTGCGAGTGCCTCCTGAGGGTCGTCCGATCGATACGCCAACTCTCCCAACCAAAAATGCGCCAGAGCCACGTACCTAGACTCCATTGGGTAATCCAAACTGGAACGAAAGTAGTCTCCGGCCTGAGTCCATTGGGCCACATTGTAGGCCTCCACACCCAAGAAATAAGATACTTTTTGGTACGCCTCGCGCATGGCCATGCTGGCCATGCCGGTGGCTTGAATAGCTTCCAAAGCCTTGGCGTAATCGCGTGAGGTGGTGTACAAATTGGCGAGGTAGCCGTTGGCCTCCCGCTTGTACTCGGAATTGGGGTACTTCGTCAAAAATTGCTGAAACACCTCAATGGGCTTCGAAAAGGGGCTGACCGTAGAGTAGGTCAACACGGCAAAGTGGTAGAACGCCTCCTCTTGCAGCCGCAAATCAAAATCCATATCGCTCGCCGCTTTGAACGCACTCAAGGCCTCTGGATTCATGCCTTCTTTCAAGTAGGCATCGCCTAAGAGGTAGTAGCCTGCTTGGGAAACGGCGCTCTTTCCTGCGGACATCTTGTTCAAGGCCTCCATGGCCTCGCGCATTTTGCCGGTGGCGTGGTACACCACCCCCAACTGATAAAAATCTTCCGGACGCATTTTGCCGCCCTGGTCCCGGTGCAGGGCCAAGTACGGTATAGCCTCCGCATAGCGCTTTTGGCGGTAGAGGCTTTGGCCCACCAGCTTGGCAATTTCTGGAGCGCGTTTGGTCGTGGCGTTGGCCAGCAACTCCTTGCCCAACCGGAAAAGCGCCGTATCGTCTCCGGTTTGGTAGTACATCTGAGCCAAGTAATAGGGTACCACTAATCCAAACTGCGGATCGTTCCGAAGAGCAGATAAATTCTGAATGGCCGTAACGTAGTTGCTGTCCAAGTAGGCCAGGTGGCCGTAGTAGTACTTGGCTGAGAGCGCAAAAGAGGACTTACCGTCCTTGATGTCTTTGAAATGAAGTTGGGCCGTTTTGTTGTCGTTGGTCATCATGCAGCTGTAGCCCAACTTGAACTTGTAGTCGCCGCGTTCCTCTTGGTTGAGGGATAGGCCTTCCAAACGCTGCAGCCACGTGCGCGCTTCCTTGTACTTCTTTCGGTTGAAGAAATACTCGGTGGTTTCCAGAATGGCTTCCTTGCGTCGGGCACTGGTGGGGTAGGAATTGAGAAAGCCTTCCACCATGTCCTCAGCGTTTCGGTTCATCAACTTCACCGCGGACATCGCCCGGAAGTAGCTGCACTGTTCAGACACATCGCTGCGGTCGTCCCCTAGGGAGCGCAAGGTGCGTTCAAAACCGTCCGACGCCGCCGCGTACAAACCTTCGTCGTAGAGGCGACGAGCTTCTTCGTACTGGCGTTGGGCGGACCATTCCCAAGTCGACTGTTGTCCAACGGCCGGAACGAACGTGCCGCCCACAAAAGCGGCGGCAAGCATTCCACGTAAAAGTTGTTTCCGCATCATCTGTTCAAAGATACCAAAGCACCTAAAAATTCCTTTCTTTTGTTGTAGTTTCTTCCAAAACCATACCATCGTGTCCGACAACCGCCCTTTATTGCTGAAAAACGCCGCCATTTACCAAGGTAAAAACCTGGTTTTGAGCGGTGTTAACTTGGAACTGCGCGCGGGAGACTTTGCCTACTTAATAGGCGAAACGGGATCGGGAAAATCGAGCTTACTGCGCACTTTGTACGCCGACTTGCCGCTACAAGGCGGCGAAGGCAGCGTGGTTGGCTACAACTTGAGCACGGTCAAAGAAGCCGAAATCCCCTTTTTGCGAAGAAAGATCGGCATTGTGTTCCAAGATTTTCAGTTGCTCTACGAGCGCTCGGTGTACGACAATTTGGATTTTGTGTTGCAGGCCACCGGCCACAACCAAGTGGATGAAAATAAGGCCAAGATTGAAAAAGTCTTGCAGCAGGTAGGCGTTTCCACCAAAGGACACAAGTTTCCGCACCAGCTGTCTGGAGGCGAACAACAAAGGGTAGCCATTGCACGCGCCCTGTTGAATGCTCCAGAATTGCTGCTGGCGGACGAGCCCACGGGCAATTTGGACCCCGCCACGAGTGAGGAAATCATGCTATTGCTGAAAGAAATTGGCCAATCCGGAACCGCGGTGTTGATGGCCACGCACGATTATGCTTTGTTGCTCAAATTCCCCCACCCCACGTACAAGTGCTTCGGGGGAACGGTAAACGCGGCGGTGCAGCGCACCCTTTAAGCCCTTTTTGCGACGGTACCCTGGGTGCGGTAGGCCAAAAGCAATCTGCTTTCCAAGGCGTGGGCCAAGGTTGACAACGAGTGCTGCGCCACGAATTGGGCTCGACGGTGGCGTTCGTCTGTACTTAAGGGTTGAACCGTGCTTTCTTTCCAAGCCGCAATCCAACTTTGGGGATCGTACGGTTCCGGCAACAAGCGAACCAGTCCTTCCGCACCCGTTCCTACAACCAAATCTTCGTTGCCCAATAGGGGGACTTGTGTTTGCAAGGCGTGCAACATTTTGTATTTGATGCCGGCGCGGTGCACGGCCAGTTGGCCGTGAAGCGCGGCGGCGCGCAGCAGGTGCGCCATACCTTCCGGGGACGGGGTGTCCACAAACCAAACTCCGGGGAGGGCGGCGGCGCGCTGCCTCAAGGCGCCGGAGGCGCCCTGGCCGGCAACCACCAAGGCCGATTCGCTCAATTGACCACCGTGTACTTGGTCCCAGGCCCAGACGTCCAGCCAACGATGCGCGGCCCAGTCGTTCTCCGGAACACTCAACTTTCCGTGCACCAGCAGAAACGGACGTTCTGGCAAGGGAAAAAGTTCAGCGGAAGAAAGATGACCGGCTGCCAATGCGGGAACTGCCGGAGGAATGACCTCCACTGCGGTTCGGAAAAAGGGGGCCGTGGCCGCAGCATCACCAGGAGTTAAGGCCCAAATACCGGCTAGTTTCAACCGAGGAAGAACCTTTTGTTCGAAGCGTGCCAAACGATTGGCTTCCCAAAAATAGTAACGCCTTTTCAGCCAGGAACGAACGTCCGCACCCCTTTCTGTGGCTGCCAAACCTCGGTAATAAAGGCGTTCTGGATTGTGGAGGCGCAGGAAGGAACGGGCCGCCACCGAGCGAGAAACCAGTACCGACCACAAACTGTGGTAGCCGTGCACCACCACCGGAACCGGGGCGCATTCCAGACGTCGAACCAAAGGAACCGACGCTCGCGAGGCTACTAAATACGGTAGGCGTTGAAAAAACGAGGCCCAACCTTTGCGCGGGTAAAGCCAAAGGCGGACGCTCGGTCCGCCGGAGGTGTCGTTTGTTGCATCTTCCTGAAAGTGACTTTTTTCGCTTGCTGGTTGGCGCTGCCCGCGTATTTGGTTCCAGATTTCAGCCACTTCCGGAATGCGTTTTTTGGAAACAAAAGCGTGAACCTCAACCGCAAAGGATGCCGTTTCCAGGGCGTCGATTTGGCTGGACACCTCCGCCATTCCCCCGTACAGGGGCGGAACCGGAGCGTCCATGCTGATCAGGTGAACGTTGGGCGCGCGGCCCTCCATCCGATCGATGCAGCGGTGCCATCCTTGCGACTCGCGACCCCAGTGGTAACGTTCTGCGGCGCGCAGTGCTCCGTCACGCGCTTCCGCACAGGCTCCGTCGTCCCACAAAACGTTTCGAAGGACTTGCGTCAGGTCCTCCGGCGTAACGGAATCCAGAACCCAGCCGGCACCATACGATTGAATGGTACGTGCCACTTCCTCCACGGGAGAAACCACCTGGGGCAAACCAGCGTGGAACGCGTCGAACAGCTTGTTGGGCAAACTCCACCGGTAGTTGGGATTGGTGGGCTTGTCCAAACTCAACCCCACCCGTGCGCGCCGGGTGAATTCCCGAAGCTCTGAAGCCGGGACGCGGCCGTGAAAAAAAACACGGTCTTCCAAGCCGTGCGCGGCTACCAAGGCGTGCAACTGCGGCAAAACGTCTCCACTCCCCACAATCCAGAGCTGGGCATCCGGGAGTTCCCGCATCGCCAAAACCGCTTCCTCAGCGCCACGGTCTACATTGATTCCCGCTCCTTGGAGCAAGATTACCGGCGCGTCCGGCTTCCCAAAATTCCAATCCTTGGCCAGATTGGGTTGACTCGGGCCGACGTCGGGCCTATGGAGCGGTACGTTGCGCACCACCGTGAACGGAATGCCATACTGTTGAAAATAGGCGCGCGCTATGGGTGGACTGACGGTTACGGCCTCCGTAACTAAGGGCATGCAAAACCGCTCCACCGCCAACCAAACAGCGCGCACGGCAGGCCGTCGAGCCAATTCTGGAACGCCGCAAAAGTATTCGTGGCTGTCGTAGAAAAGCGGTTTCTTGCGCAGGAACGCCGCCAGACTCATGGGCAATAAGGTGTCCAAATCATTGGCCACGTAGACGTCAAACGACTCCCGCAGCAGGTAGCGCAGCAAACGGATCTGGTACTCCAAGTAGAAGAGCGCGCCCTTGTTTCGCCGGCACACAAAGCGGTGCACCGCATACGGACGCTCCACCGGGGCTGGGTTGGGCCATTGGCGCCCAACCACGCTCACGTCGTAGCCGCGCTCCTGAAAAACAGTAGCGGTCCGGTGGATCCGGTTGTCCGTATGGACGTCGTTGATGACGCTGAGCAAGACGCGGGGCATGCTTCAAAGATAGGCCGCGCGCGTGCTACCTTGCAGCTCTTTTGCCCCGAAGGAACATGGAACCCCTGCACTACGAACTGCCTGAAGAACGCATTGCTTTATTTCCGGTGGAACCGCGCGACAGCGCGCAGTTGCTGGTGGGCGGCCCCGACGGACCCCGGTTGGACGTTCGGGTTTCTGACCTCCCGGAACTAGTGGAGGGCATTCGCCACGTGGTGGTCAACGCCTCCCGTGTGGTCAAGGCGCGATTGCTCTTTCCCCGCGAACCGGGCCAAAAACCCTTTGAGTTGTTTTTCTTGGAACCCGACCAGGGCGAGGTGGCGAGCGCCATGAACCACGTGGGCTTTGCGCGCATTCGGGTTTTGGTGGGCGGTTCCAAAAAATGGAGGTCGGGCGTGGAACTGGTGCATCCGGAGGGCATTCGTGCGTTGCGCGTGGCCCAGGACGGCGCCGTCAGTACCGTAGAATTGCGCTGGGAGGCCGCGCTAACCTTGGGAGAACTGCTGGACCGGGCCGGCCGGGTTCCGCTCCCCCCCTATTTTCGCCGTGCGGACGAATCCTCCGACGCCGAACGCTACCAAACGGTTTATGCCCAAAACGCGGGTTCCGTCGCGGCCCCAACGGCTGGACTGCACTTCACGCCCGAACTGGTCCAGGCATTGGAATCTTCTGGACGATCTTTCTTGAAAGTGGAATTGCACGTGGGTGCGGGCACCTTCAAACCCATCGATGCCACCGACGCCCGGCAGCACGCCATGCACGCCGAAGAGGTACACTTACCGCGCGCCGTGGTGGAAGCCTTGAGCGACGGAGCACCTGCCTTGGCGGTGGGAACTACCTCTTCACGCAGTTTGGAGTCTGCGTATTGGCTGGCTGCGGCCAGCCTAAAAAACAAGACCCCCTTGGGGCACCATTTGGAACAATGGGCATGGGAAGAACTGGCCGCCTGGTGGGACCTTCAACCGGGCGACGTCTTTGAAAAAAGGCGCCGGGTTTGGCTCCACGCGCTGGACCAATGGCCGCCAAACCAAGGGGAATGGACGTTCACAACGGCTTTGATGATGGTGCCGGGATACCAAGTCCGGACCTGGGAGGCGCTGCTGACCAATTTCCACCAACCGGGCAGTACCTTGCTGATGCTCATTGCTTCTGTGGTAGGCGACGCCTGGCAGGAACTGTACGCCCATGCCTTGCGGAACGATTACCGATTCCTGAGTTACGGCGACGCCTCTTTGCTGTGGCGGTATTGACGGAAATTGGATCTTGTTTAGGGGTTCCCAATAAATGAAGGGCTACCCAACAAAAAACGCCGGCGAATGCCGGCGTTTTTTGTGCAGTACCTACTGGAGCATTAATCCAAATGATCTTCAACCCCGTTGATGTACAAGTAGCCACCCGATCCGTCCAATCGCTCTTTCCATACGATGGTCATCACGTAAAACTTCTTGGGATCCAAGGGAACAATCGCATTCAAAGCCGCCAACGGCTTCTTGCTGATCCGCAGTTTGATCGGGGTGTATTTCGTACCGAATACATCGCCTTCGAAGAAGTTGTTGCCCAGAGGGTTCACGGTATCCAAAACAATACCAAAAGGATTGGAAGTGATGGACGCCATCACCGGCAAGTGCTCGTGCACGTAGGTGTCTCCTGCCTTCATTCCAACGGTGTCCACGGACCAAGTGGAAGGCGTTGCGCCGGATCCCTTGCTTACGATAGAAACACTGGACGTTTGGTTCAAATCCACCAAACCGTATTGCTTAGCATCTACGCCTTCGTACATCAGGTAGGACTGTACGGTGAAGGTGGTACCGCGGGTTTCTTTGAATACCTGAACCTTAGCAAATACTTCGTAGGACGTGTCCGTTTCAACAACGGCAGATGCCACGCCCATTTCGGGCTCAGAGGTTAGCGAAGCCGCAATGGGTCCCGCGATGGACTGGCCGGCGTCGTTGCCGTTGACATAAAAATTAGGCACACCGGAAAATTCCCACATGGTGTTCAGCAAGGTAGCAACGGGAGTTTCCAGCACGTCACCGGTATGCGCTGCCATGCCCAAAACGCGACCTTTCGGATTGCGGAGGATGGCCTTGCGCAATGCTGCCGCACCGTTGGGGCAGTACTGACACCAAGCGCCAGTGGTTTCAAAAACCAAGACGTTTTGAGCCGGAGAAACGGTCAATGAGTCCGTGGCGTAAGCAACAGGCGTGGGGTCCGGCTTATCGGTGCCGCAAGAAACGGCAACCGCAGACAACGCAAGAAGGGCAATGATTTTTTTCATGGATACAGTCAATCGCTTTGCACGTATTAGTGTTCCAAATGTACACAAAATCCTCAGATACGCGTCAGTTGAACGTGTATGGGGTAATGGTCCGACGGGCCTCCTATCCACTGCTCCCCACGCCACGTTCGCCACGGCGGCGCCAAACCGCTTTTCAAATCTCGGGCGCCGCTTCCCATCCAAGGCTGAGAAAGTACCCGCACCGTGCCGCGCCACGGCGGCACAGACCAACCCCGGTCCAACCAACTCCAGGCATCCCGGTAGTAGTAGGTACCTTCCCCTATGCAGTCAAAAAACACCCCAGAACGAGCCGCAACGGCAGCATCCAATTGCCATCCCGGCGCTTCGTTGACGTCGCCCAGCCAAACCGAACAGCCCGATGCCTGTTCCACCAACGACTGCCAAGCACTTGCTCGCGCACGCGCATCGCCGGAGCGCTGCGAGGGCAAATGCATCCAACCCACCCGAAGTGTGTCCTGGGTGCCGTGCACGCTGCGCACCAGGGTAACCACTACTGCTTCGCGCGTTCCGCGCTCGTCGGGCATGCGGGGCAAAACCCAGGAAGCATTCTCCACGCGAACGCAATCCGTACGGTACAGTACCGCCACGTCAATCCCCCGCGGATCCGGACTGTCCCGATGGACGCGCCAGAGTGAAAATTGATCCAACGGAGGCGTCCGAAGCAAGTCGTCCAACACCCGGTTGTTTTCCACTTCGCACAGGCCCACCGCAACCGCTCCCGTTTGGTGGAAGAGCCAACCCAGCACTTTAGCTACGCGCTGAACCTTCAAACGGTACAGTTGCGGGGTATACTCCTTGGCGCCGTCTGCGGCAAACTCTTCGTCCCGAACCCGGGAATCGTCCTCGTTATCGAACAAATTCTCCACGTTGTACCAACCCACGTTCCAGGGCGCACGCGCTGTATCCCCACTAGCCTGCGGCATTGGAAGCGCTAACGCAACCAACGGCAGGGGTACCCGAAACTCCGAAGCGCGGAGGCAGAGGCTAGCCACAGCCAGCACCACTAACTTTCCCGATGTACGCCATTGAATCATGGGGTAAAGAAAAGGATGGCCAGCGCCGACAGTCGGTTTCAAACGTATAAAACCGGGTATCGGAGGGTGTTGGCACCTTGTCCGGCGTGAAAATCCTTTAAAAGTGGGCGCAGCCCGCGGCGGGGCACCAACAAAAACGCCCGGCAAAGCCGGGCGTTTTTAAACAGTTCGCGCGCTCGGCGCGCATCGTTTTACTTGTTGTTGCGGCGAATGCGGCGGTTGCCGGCGTTCTGCTGCTCCTCCATCATGTTTTGCAACTTGGCTTGGAACCCGCCTTTCTTGCCGCCCTTGGCCTTGTTGTCTTCAATCTTGGCACGAATAGCAGACTCGTTGATGAAAAAGCGCATGCTGTATTGCTGGCCAAATGTGATCATGTTGGCCACAAAATAGTAGTAGCTCAAGCCCGCAGAATAACTGTTGAAGAAAAACAACAACATGAACGGCATGACGTACTGAATGATCATCATCTGTTGGCGCATCATGTCGTTCCCCGTGTTGGGCGTCATGGAGTTGTTCATCTTGGTGTACAAGAAAGTAGAGATGGCCATCAAGATGGTGAACATCGAAACGTGATCGCCGTAGAACGGTACCGTAAAGGGCAGCGTGAAGATGGAGTCGTAACTGGACAAATCATCCGCCCACAAAAACGACTCTTGACGCAACTCAATGGAGGCCGGGAAGAACCGGAACATGGCGATCAGTATGGGAAACTGCAGCAATTGGGGAATGCAACCGCCCAACGGATTGACTCCTGCCTTGTTGTACAGCGCCATCAAAGCCTGCTGCTTTTGCGCGGCGTCGCCGTCCTTGTGTTTCTCGTTGATTTCGTCGATTTCCGGCTTCAAGACGCGCATCTTGGCCATGGATTTGTACGAAGAGAAGGTCAATGGAGACAGGGCCAACTTGATGATCAAAGACATCAAGAGAATGATCAAACCGTAGTTCAGACCGTAGCTGTCCAACCAATCGAAAATGGGGACCACCACGTAGCGCGAAATCCAACCAAAAATACCCCAGCCAAAGGGGATGATGACGTCAAAATGGCGGTCAAAGGCCTCCAAGTCGTGGTACTTATTGGGACCCAGGTACCAAGCGCCAGCAGAATTGATACGCCCCTCCTGCACCGTCTCTGTCAAACTGGAAACGAAGTTCCGGGTGTGGACGGTGTCCGTTTCCAACGGCGTGGTGGAAGCTACCTCCACAGCAGACCAGTTGCCGTCGCGCGTCAACAGGTTGCTGAAGAATTGTTGTTTGTAGCCCAACCAAGCCAACGACGTGAAGGAATCGTCATCGTCACTGCCGTCGGACAAACTGACGTCGTCTGCTTCCGCAGCGTCCCATCCGTAGACCGTGGTGGCCAGTGCTTCTGTATTCAAGCTTTTCTCGTGGCGCAAAGACTGCTGCTCCCAGCGCCATTGCGTGGTTCCGTTGGCCCAGCCCGTTCCTTCCGCACGCCATTTAAGCGCGAAACCAGTCTTGGGAAGAATGTAGGTCAGGCGGAGCGATTTACCGTCCTTGGATCCGGACAAAACAACGGAGCTGTCTGTTTGGCCTTCTACCGCAAACGGCCACGTGCGGGTTTCTACTTGCTTGCCGTCGGCCAAATACAAGGCGTGGTTGTCGTCCAACAGCAGCAAGGGATTCTTCTGCCAATTTTTGTAGGTGCGCAGTTCCGCGCGCTTCAACTGGGCGCCTGCAGTGGTCCACGTCAAGGTGACGCTTTCGTTTTGCAAGGTCACCTCCGTGGGTGCAAATCCGGTGTCCACAGACAAGACAGCAGTTGCGGCTGGGGATGCGGCCGGATCCGCGGGTGCGGCAACGTCAACAACGGCGGTTTCTTCAGGAGCCGGGTTCAACGATTGGGTCCAAAAGCTGGCACCGACGAGGATGGCTCCAATGATCAGGAAACCAATGAGTTGATTGCGGTCGGTACCGCCGCGATTATCTAGAAGCATGTATCAGTGCGATTGTGCGTGGCGCAAGCCCGCTTGAACAAAGGAAACAAATAGCGGGTGCGGATGTGCAACGGTGCTCTTGTACTCAGGGTGGTACTGGACCCCAACAAACCAAGGATGCGCAGGAATTTCCACCACTTCCACCAACCCTGTTTCCGGATTGATGCCGCTGGGAACCATGCCTGCGTTGCGCAAATCGTCCAAGTAGGCATTGTTGAACTCAAAACGATGGCGGTGGCGCTCGGAAATAACGGCCGCACCTCCGTAGACTTGGGATGCCAAGGTGCCCGGCTGCAGTGCGCAATCACAGGCCCCCAAACGCATGGTTCCGCCCTTGTGGGTCACGGATTTTTGCTCTTCCATCAGGTCAATTACGGGGTCGGGTGTGTTGGGATTTACCTCGCGGCTGTTGGCTTCTTTTTTGCCCAACACGTTCCGGGCGTACTCTATAACGCTCGCCTGCATGCCAAAGCAAATGCCCAAGAACGGAATGTTCTGGGTACGGGCTAGGCGCACGGCTTCAATTTTGCCTTCAAATCCACGTTCACCAAAACCGGGGGCCACCAAAACACCGTTCAATCCGCTCAGTTGTTCCGACACGGTAGAGGGGTCCAAATGCTCGGAGTGGATCCACTCCACCTGAACTTGAGTGTTGTTGGCAACACCTGCGTGAATGAGGGCTTCGGCAATAGATTTGTAGGCATCCTTGAGTTCCACGTACTTGCCAATCAAGCCAATGCGCACCGATTGCGACGGATGCAGCAGGCGCTCCACAAAAGAACTCCAAGCGCTCATATCTGCTGGCTGATTGCTGGTCAGTCCCAATTTTTGCACCACCACACCGTCCATGTTCTGATTCTGCAGCAAAAGGGGCACTTCGTAGATGGTGCGGGCATCTAAGGATTCAAAAACCGCATCGCGCGTGACGTTGGTAAACAACGCCAGCTTGACCTTCATGTCGTCGGTAAGGGAATGCTCTGCACGGCAGACCAGGATGTCCGGCTGAACGCCAGACTCCTGCAGCATTTTTACGCTGTGCTGAGTGGGCTTGGTTTTCAACTCACCGGTTGCCTTCAAATAAGGAACCAAGGTGAGGTGGATGGAAAGGCAATTGCGACCCAATTCCCAGCGCAATTGGCGAACGGTCTCGATGTACGGTAGGGCTTCGATGTCTCCCACTGTTCCGCCGATCTCGGTAATGACTACGTCGTACTTGCCGGTATCGCCCAGCAAGCGAATGCGTCGTTTGATTTCGTCCGTGATGTGGGGAATGACCTGAACTGTTTTGCCCAAGTAATCACCGCGACGTTCTTTTTCAATGACGCTTTGGTAGATGCGGCCGGTGGTTACGTTGTTCGCCTGGGAGGTGGGGTGATCCAAAAAGCGCTCGTAGTGCCCCAAATCCAAATCAGTCTCAGCGCCGTCGTCCGTCACAAAGCACTCTCCGTGCTCGTAGGGATTTAGGGTGCCCGGATCTATATTGATGTATGGGTCCAGCTTTTGAATGGTCACGGAAAATCCACGGGACTGCAAAAGAGCTGCCAAAGAGGAAGAAACAATTCCCTTGCCCAGGGAAGAAGTCACGCCGCCGGTGACAAAAATGTACTTAGTAGAATCGGCCATCGGCTGCAAAAATACGACTTTAAAATGCGTAACTCAGCATGAGCGTGGGCATAATTGGCAACTGATTAACGCGTTTGCGCTTGACGGCGTCGTAGTAAAAAATATTTCCTCGGTTGTACACGTTGGTGGCTGCTAATGCTGCCTCAAAACGGTTGTTCTTGCCCGATTTCCAAACCCGCTTCAACGTGGCGTCCAAACGGTGGTAGATGGGAAGTCTGGCGCTGTTCAAATCACCGTACAGAATTCCCAATTGGCCGTTTTCACGGGCGTAGTCGTAGCTTAAATCCGCAGCCCCATTGGGCGTTACGAAGGGTTGGTTCTGGAAGTACCCGCGGATTGGGGTAAACGGGAATCCGGTGCCCAAGTTCCAACGAAGATTGAATTCCCAAGGCATTTCCTTGCCTTCGCCCCATTTGTAGGCCACCACTGCGTTTGCGTTGTGCCGGCGGTCAAAATGCGGCGCGTACCATTGGGTGCCGTCGAACCGCCGAACCCGCCCCAGGGAATAGGTGCCCCAAAAATACCAATGTGGATCTTCGTACTTCACCAAAAAGTCCAGGCCCATAGCGTTTCCGCGTTCCACCATGAAGTCCTTGCGGAGGATTTCCGGCTTGTCGCTGTACGCGTCGGAATCGTCGTAAAGCTTAAAGCGGTTGATGTTGGTGATCAAATGAAAGGCCTTGAGGTATCCTTCTACCTCCAAAGTCCAACGTGGGGTTAAGTTCCATTCCGTGCCCAACACGGCGTGGGTTGCTGTTTGCAGTTTGGAAGTAACGGGAGCGCCGTCAAACACACTGGGCACGTCCCCACTCCCGCTCAAAAAGCCGTAGAACAAGTTCACCACATCGCGGTCTGAGTTGGCGGCCACCAAATTCTGGGAATACCTGCCGCCGGAGGCCTTGATGCGCAGGTACTCCGTGGCGTTGTATTTCAAACCCAAACGCGGTTCCGGGCGCACAATGCCCAGGGCTCCGTAGTTGTGCAACCGAAAACCGGGCTCCACCAACCACCGGCCGGTTTGGTAGCGGTACTGGAGGTATCCGGCGACTTCCGTGGTGTTGTCGTTCTGCTGCAGAATTCGCCCCACCCCGTTGGTAAACCGGTACTTCGTGTTGTACCCAATCATCTCCAACCCGTAGGTGAGCTGGTCGTACTTGCGCATGAAGTAGGTGAAATCCAAGCCGCCATTGAAACCATCAATGGATGATTCGCGCGGGCGTCCGGCAATTTCCGTGCTGGAAATGGAGTAGTCCGACTGCGCAAAATGCGCCTTGATGATGGTGGAACTGGACGGCGGAACAATGGTCATGTCTGCGCCGTAGCCGGTGGCTACCCAACCAATAGCCTTGTCCACAGCCAGTTGTGTGCCGTCCTCAAACCGGAAGCCGAATACGTTGGCATTGGAGCCGTTGCGGCCTTGAAAGCCGTATTTACCGTAAACGTCCGTAAACGTAAACGGCAGTCCCCCAAATTCGGTTTTTACGTAGGGGTATAGCACGCCTGCGGTCTGATCCAGGTAGGATTTTTTGGCGGTGAGCAGCAACGAACTGGGTGCGATGCCGTCAACTTTCTTGCCAATCGGAACTTCCACCAGTGCCCGGCTCATGTAGGTACTGGAGCTGACTTTTCCTGCAACACGCTGGCGGTTTCCCAGGCGGGTTTTGATGTCCATCACGGACGAATTTCTACCGCCGTACTGGGCATTGAATCCGGCGGTGTAAATGTCCGCAGACTTCAGGATGTCCGTTTCAAAGACCGAGAAAAAACCTATGCTGTGGAAGGGATTGTACAAAATCATACCGTCCAACTTGACCAAATTCTGAATGGGCGCTCCACCGCGGATGTACAGCTGGCCGCCTTGGTCTCCCGTGGAAACCACCCCCGGCAAAACTTGAATGGCGCGCACCAAATCCGGCTCGCCCCCAATGGAAAAGGTTTGAATGTTTTTGGCCGATAAATTAATTTGAGCGGTCATGACCTTGCCCTGCGATTCTTGACGTTTTGCAGTGACGTTGGCGTCTTTCAAAACGGTGTACTCCTCATCCAAATAGAACGTTTCCGACGGCACCTTTCCGGCGCGCAAAACTACTTTTCGGGCGGCTTTCCGGTAACCAAACAACTGAACCTCCAACGTGTAGTCGCCAAAAGGCAACTGATTGACCTGGAAATACCCCTCCTTGTTGGTGGAGACCAATCCTCCCTTGGGAAGCACGCTAACAGAGACGCCTTCCAGCGGCAATTGCGTGGATTTTTCAAATACATAACCGCGCACCACACCCGTGGTTTGAGCGGCCACAGGAGCCGATGCTAACAGTGCCCAAAAACCAAAAGCGAAAGCTACTAACCGACCTGCCGGAATGCGTACATTTAATTTCATACCAGTATTTTAAACAACAACTCCCGCAGCAATTCGTCGGTGGTGGCACCTCCCGTTCGCACGCCCTTGAAGGCCAAATCGGCCTCGCGAAGGTAACGCACAATCCGCACGAGTTTGGCTTGGGGATACTTGGCGCAAATGGCCTCGTAATCCTTCAACGCGTACGGGTTTTTTTGGCCCATGGCCGCACCTGCTGCAGCGCTTCCTAGGGGTCTTAAACTGCCGTAAACAAGTGCCTTTCCAAAGGTTGCGTACAAAAAACCCAAGGTCATGGGCAACGGGGTGCTCTTGGTCTGTTTGGACAATCCGTCCGCGATTCGGTAGGCACGATTGGGGTCTTTGTTGACTAAGGCACGAATCAACTCCAAATTGTTGAATTCCCTGGAGATTCCCACGTGCTTCTCCACCTCCACGGGCGTAACCATAGCACCTTCGCCCAAAGCAACCGCGAGTTTGTCCAACTCGTGGGCCAGTCGGGTTAAATCTGTGCCTACGGATTCGTAGAGCAAGGAAATGGCCGTATCCTCAATTTTCAAAACCCGTCGGGTAGACTCCGAGCGGATCCAAGCCTTGGCTTGGCCCTCGTTTAAGGGGACCGCTTCAATATAGGCGTGGTGGTTGGCCAGCAAGCTTTTGTACCCCTCCCGGCGCTTGTCCGGGGTTTTGCCCATGAACGCCAAAAAGAGCACCGTGCTGGGATTGGGGTTCTTGAAATAGGCCGACAGTGCCTCAAAGTCGCGCAGGTTTTGCGCTTCCCGCACCACCACCAAAACACGATCCGCCATGAGGGGGAACCGTCGAGCTTCGGAAATCACATCCGCGGCAGAAACGTCCCGACCGTACAAAATACTAGCATTGAAGGACTTCTCTTCCTCCGTCAACGCCGTTGCCTCCAACCGATCGCACAAGGCATCGATGAAGTACGTTTCGGCACCGGCCGCAACCACTACCGGAGGAAACTCCCGTCGGGAAAAACCCTCCAATAAAGATGCGTAGGTGTGTGCCACAGGCGCCAAAGATAGGGGTTTAGGCGTGGTGGTAGGGTTCGTTCCGCAGAATGGTGTGGGCGCGGTACAACTGCTCCACAAAGACCAAACGCACCATGTCGTGGGTCAGGGTCATGGGTCCCAAGGCCAACTGAAACGAAGACCGGGCCCTAAAATCCTCTGGAAATCCGTACGCATCGCCCACCGCAAAAACCAAGCGTTTGGGACCGCTGTTCATCCACTTTTGCATCTGCTGGGCAAACCCAGTGGACGGCAACAGCACCCCGAATTCGTCTAACAAAACCAGATAATCTCCTGGTTTTAAGGCGCTGGTGAGGCGATCCGCCGTGGAAACCACCGCATGGCTGAATTCCGTGTAGCGCTGCAACCGTTTGGCGTACAGCAAAATCCCCTCTTTGAGGTATCCTTCCTGGGTGGCTCCAACGGTGAGTAATACGGTTTGCACGGTGCTGTTTTGTACCTTGCAAAGGTAGTTCACACCCCATGGATGCCAATCATTTCTCCCCTTTAGAGCTCGTTTGCGGATCCCGCACGGAAGACGTAGACGCCCTCATTCGGGCGGCATTGGCCGAAGATTTGGGGACCGGACGGACGGATTTCCCTGGAGACCACTCGGCCCTGGCCTGTTTTGGCCCAGCCGAACGCGGCAGAGCTGTATTGCGTGCCAAAGAGTCGGGCATTTTGGCCGGGGTGGATTTGGTTCCCTTGGTTCTACACGCCGTGGATCCGGAATTGATTTGGGAAGGCCGTAGCGCAGACGGATGCGTCCTGGAAACCGGAACCGCAGTGGGTTGGGCGGAAGGCCCTTTGATTTCCCTTTTGACAGCGGAGCGCACTTTGCTCAATTTTGTGCAACGCCTGAGCGGCATTGCCACTTCAGCACACCGTTGGAGCCAATTGGTTGCGGATACCGGCGTTCGGCTTTTGGACACCCGAAAGACCACACCCGGTTGGCGCGACTTGGAAAAATATGCCGTTCGTACCGGAGGCGCCTGCAACCACCGACAGGGTTTGTACGATATGGTGATGCTCAAAGACAACCACATCGACTTTTGCGGCGGCATTCCTCAAGCCGTGGAGCGCGTTCAGGCGTACCTGAAAAAGCACGGCCAATCTTTGCGCATTGAGGTAGAAGCACGAACGCTGGAGGACGTGGAAATTGCCTTGGACACTCCGGGCATCGACGTGTTGATGCTGGACAATTTTACCCCAGAACAGTGCCGGGTTGCGGTAAATCGCATTGCCGGGAAAATCGAAACCGAAGCTTCCGGCGGAATTACGGAACAAACGCTCCGTGCCTATGCGGAAAGTGGCGTCAATTTCATTTCCTTGGGCGCACTCACGCACAGCGTAAAGAACCTGGATTTGCACTTCAAAGCACAGTTGGAATGAGTGGTTTTTTTGGCATTCTGCGGGTGTGGCTCCAAAAAATCAGACCCCCCTTTCTGGACAACTTAAGTTTGTGGGATTTGGGTACCTTTTTTTACCGTGCATTGTCCGAGGGAGCCGTAACCAGCCGTGCGGCTTCGGTTGCGTTCTCTTTCTTTATGGCTCTGTTTCCTGGTGTAATCTTCGTTTTTACGTTGATACCTTTCATTCCCATAGAAGGTTTTCAAGAGGAGCTCTTTGCGTTGCTCCAGGACGTGCTGCCGCCCACTAGTTTTGAAGCTACACAGTCCACCATCAACGACATCCTCACGGTTCAACGCGGAGACCTTTTGGGCCTCACCGTTTTCGCCGCTTTGATTTTCGCCACCAACGGCACCTTGGCCCTGATTGCCAACTTTACCCAAAGTGTTTACAACATTGGGCACCGCAATTTTTGGTCGCAGTACTTGGCCGCATTGGTTTTGACCGCTGCTCTCTCCATTTTGTTGATCGCAGGAATTGCTTTCTTGGTAGCGTCTGAAGGTCTGCTTTCCGCATGGATGCAGGAGCGAATCCAATTGGGCACCGAATGGAAACTGCTTGTAGCGTGGCGGTACGCTATCCTTATTGTCCTGATTTTGTTGTCCGTTTCCTTGGTCTTTAAATACGGCCCTGCCTCCAAAGCGCCCTGGCGGTTGATCAGTCCGGGCGCCATTTTAGCCACGGTTTTGGTGGTGGCTTCGTCCGTCGCCTTTGGTTTTTACGTGGCACATTTTGCTCGGTACAATCAACTCTACGGCTCCATTGGTACGTTGTTGATCCTCCAGCTGTGGATTTACATCAATGCCATTGGGCTGATTGTGGGTTACGAATTGAATGCGAGTGTGGCTCAAGCTCAACGAAGCCAAAAAGGAAATCCGAGCCACAATTCGGTTCTGTAAAGGATTTTATATCTTCGTCGACGAACGTTAATCCAATTTGAAAAAATCATGAAAAAATTTGCATTTCTCCTTGCATTGCTGATCACCCTCCCCACTTTTGCACAAAAAGCAGACGACTTGGTTGGCGTTTGGTTCAACGAAGAAAAAGACGGCAAAGTAGAAGTCTACAAGAAGGCCGACGGAAAATACTACGGTAAAATTGTTTGGGTGAAAAACGATTTCAACGACGACGGTTCTAAGCCAAAACGCGATCGCAAAAACCCAGACGAGAAATTGCGGAGCCGCCAAGTCAATGGATTGGTTGTTTTGACGTCTTTGAAGTGGGATGCCAACGACAAAGAATGGGAAGGCGGTCAGATTTACGACACCAAATCCGGTAAGACCTATTCCTGCTATTGCAAATTGCAGCCGGACGGCTCCTTGTTCTTCAAAGGCTATGTTTTGGGCATGACCTTTTTGGGACGCAGTACGGTGTGGACGCGCGCGAAGTAGAATTTACTTCCGTACCGCGCGATGCCACTCCCCGAACCACCCGCCAACCGGCGGGTGGTTCGGGGATTTTTTATTCCAGAACTTCCCTGTAAATTTCCGCCAAACGTTCCCCAATGGACACGGGAGAAAATGAACTTCTTTCAATGGATTCCACCGGAACCGTGGCCCGATTAACCTCAAATGATTGAATTCCGGCCAAAAAGGACTCCGAATCCAAGGCCGTGAGCACCCCAAATTCCGGTTTCCACCAGGGCAAGTTCGCTGGGATTGCCGTACTGACTACCGGAAGTCCGGTGGCCAAGGCTTCCCGAACCACCAACCCGAAGGTTTCTTGGGTGGTGGGATGCAAAAAGAGATCGGACGTGCGCATCAAATTTCCAATTTCTTGGGGCGATAGCGCACCGGTCCAGCGCACACAAGACTCCAGCCCTCGTTCGCGAGCCAACTTTTCCAGTGCAGGCCGTCGTGCTCCATCGCCCACATGGGTCCAAAAAATCGCCACTTCCGGCCGATGGGAACGGTACCAGGCGAGAGCGTCCAAAATCCACTCCACGCGTTTGATGGCGGCGTTGCCGGGGATCAAACTGGCCACGGACAGCCAGTGCCAAACCGTTGGGTCGTTGGAGGCTGCCGCTTCTTCCGCACCCAATGCGCGGTGGGCGTACGGCGCAAAATCCACCACGTTGGTCACCACCACCACCTTCTTGATGCCTTGCGCACGCAAATCATTCGCCAAATGTTCGGACACGGCCAAAACGCGTTGGGCACCGTCGTACGCCCGGCGCAGTCGCGCCCCAAAGAGTGGATGGTCCAACCAGCTTTGCGCTTTGGACCAGTGTTCGGTAACCACGTACGGCACGCCCCATCGGCGCGCTAGAACCAGGGCCAGCACTCCCCCGGGGAAACCAATGTTCCCGTGAACCAAATCCGGCCGGTTCAGGCCCGGCAGCTTGCGGAATGCTTGGCGGGCGGCCAGTAAGGCCAAGAAACCCGGGGCGTGGCGCAAAAACTTCCAAAAAAAGCTGCGGACCTCCCACGTAAAAACGTTGGGTTCTGTGGTTATCCATTTGGATTGCCACCAATGCGATCCTTGTTCTACATCGACAAAGAGCAACTGAGCCTCCACTTGGCCGGCCGCAGCACGAAACTGGGCCCGGATGTAGGCCGCTCGGTACGGATGAGCCGCGTCCGGATACCAAGGCGTGAGCCACAAAATGCGCGGAACTCGGCTCAAAGTTTGGGCTGATTGGGGAGGAGTCGACGCGTCCAACCGTTCAATATATTCTTAAAATCGGGCAACTCAGGCGATTGAAGGATCCACGCCAAAAAGAGGATTCCTTGGAGGCCCGCTTCCGTCAGAGCTGCACCCACCGTCCCAAGCGGTAACCACTGTGCCGTCCAATGAACCCCCGCGGCCAAAACAAAATAAAGTATCGCCCACAACAGCTTCACCCCGGACGGCCAGGCCTGCAGCAGTTTTTGAACGAGTAATGCTTTGAATAAATTGTACGCCACCGCAGAGGCCACCAAAGCCCAGCCCATGGCGATGGTACCGTAGCGCGGAAGTGCCCACCAACCCAACGAAAACAGCAGGCCAATGAGCAACGCATTGGCCCAAAAATCCCATCGATACAGCGGACTGGCCAGCAACACCAAACCGGAAACCCCCGTGGCTACATGGATCAACTGCGCCGTCGCCACCCAGAGTGCCAAATCAGAGACGCCGCGGTAGGACGCCGGCAAGTACAGTTCCACCGCCGGCAGAATAGACCACAAGCCAAAAACCAAGAAGGCGGTTGCGTAAAATTGATGCACGCCGCCGCGTCGAACCAATTCCAAAAGCCGCTGTGTGTCCGAACGGGACCATGCCTCCGCAATTAGGGGCCGAAGGGAGTACCCCATGGCCTTGGCCGGAACGGAGACCACCACGCCCAATTGAAAAGCAATGCTGTACCGGGCCACTTCGGCCAAGTTCAAACGTTTGCCAATGAGAACCACGTCCAATTGACCCATAACCATCTGGGCGCCTGCGGTCAATACCATGAATCCCGCATACGCCAAGAAGCCGCGCCACGGCAAGTTGGACCAATTCCACCCCACCTGAATCCACGTCCGCGCGTACGCTACGAGAACGGCAGTCAACAGCACGTGCCCGGCGGTAACCCACCACAAAAATTGAGGAAAGGTCAGCCCACCAAACACCAACGCCAGCGCCGCCAAGGCCAAAACGGCTTTACGGCCCACGTCCTTGATCCACTGCGGGGCCACCACGCGGTAGGCGGATTGGGCTTGGCTCGCTACCAACTCAAAGAACACGTAGGAAGCCACCAAGGCCCACAAAGGCGCCCAGCCCCAACCAAAACGCGGATTGTTTACGGCTGCGGACACCCAGTCGTCCCCTTTCCAAAGCCCCAGAGCCCCCAACGCCAATAGCACTAACGCTGCGGAGGCCAAACCGGCCCCAAAAAGATCTGCTTTGCGCTCCGGCGCTACCCGCGGAGCAAAAGTCACCAAGGCGTGTGGATACCCCAAATGGGCGAAGGCACCCACCAAAAGTGCGGCAGACAAAATCCATCGGGCAAAACCAAACCCATCGGGATCTGCCGCAAAGGTCCAGGGCAACAAAACCAAGGCGTTGACGGCTCCCACCACCACCCCCAGGTAGCCGCCCACGGCGTTCCAAATACTCTGTCTTTTTACGATCCCCACACCGACCAATCCAAGTCCGGAAAAAGGGCCTCCAATCCCGGTTGCAGCGCGCGGTACTGAGCGCTCACCTCCGCGCGTACCCGGTCGTCATCGGGGTCCTTGGCGGGCATTTTTCCGGCGTTCATTTTCAAATACAGCGGCAACAAGGCTTCCTGCACGGAATGGGGCACGTACCGCTGAAGTGCCAGCCCCAGTCGGTGCAGCCGCTTGGACCGGATGGCGACGGTCTCGTTGTGCTGCACAAAGGAATAGTTGGCGTAAAAGCCAGGATCCACGGCCAAAAAACGCGCAATACGCTCCATTTCCCCGTGCGGATTGCGCAGCAAAGATTCAAAAAGCACCACGCGCAATCGCTCCGATCCCAGCGCCTCCTGCCACGGCCGCAGCCAGTGAGCGTAATCGCCGTGCTGCAGCAAGACGGGATCGCTTGCGTATTCGGCATAGGACTGGTTTATTCGCTTGGTCCGGAAGCGTTCAAAGCGGTATTGGCTATAGAGTCTGGCCGACGGTTCCCGCAAAACCACGATGCATTTGGGGCGGGACGGCAGCGCCGGAATGTGCTTTAACGCCTTTTGATAATACAAATAAGGAGCCGTGGCTTCCAAAACCACCGGTGCCTGAGAACAGCCCTTGAAGTACGCCGCGTAAGCGCTTATACCGTGCTCCAGAACGTTGGCCGAACGGTTGAACCGGTTGACGTCGTCCGCAAAAAAGAAGGTCTCTTTGACCGGAGAAGCGCAGATTTCCGGGTGGGCAGACAGCCAAAAATAGAGGGAACTGGTCCCGCATTTGGGCGCACCGATGACCACTGCATTGGGAAAGGTGAGGTTGTTCATTCCAATCCCAAAGTAACGGCCAATTCTTCGTAAACTTGTGCATTCTTGTAACCCCTTACTCATGAACGCTCTCTTTTCCTGGAAATCCAACCGCAATTGGTTGTTGCCCGTACTGGTTTTGGCCGCTTTGAATGTGGTTTATTTTGCACCGGTGGTGTTCCAAAACAAGTCCATACCGCAGGACGATATTCTGATGGGCCTGGCCAAAGGCAAGGAAATTGTGGATTACCGGGAAGCCACCGGCGAGGAGCCGCTCTGGACCAATTCCATGTTCAGCGGCATGCCCACCTTCCAGGTGTCTACCCTCTACCCCAACAACGTCCTGGGCTACTTCCAAACGGCCATCAGCACCGTTTTGGGCCTGGATTCCGGCATTTATATCATTGCCACGCTCATGATTGGCTTTTTCTTCTTGCTGCGCGGTGAAAAGGTGGATCCGGGACTGGCGGCGGTGGGCGCCATTGCCTTTGGCTTCAGTGCCTTTTTCATCATTTCCTTAGCGGCTGGCCACAACGCCAAAATCCGCACCGCGGCCTACATGGCACCGCTGCTCTTGGGCGTTTTGCTCACGCTGCGCGGGCGGTTAGCCTTGGGATTTGCACTGACCGCCTTGTTCACCGGCATGAGCATCCACGCCAACCACTTCCAAATTACGTTTTACACGGCCCTGCCCATTTTGGCTATGGTGGTGGCCTTTGGCGTTCATGCCTTTCGCACCGGAACGGCGGGCGGATGGGCCAAGCAGTTGGTGGTGCTCGCCCTGGCGGCTCTGGTGGGCATCGGCCCCAACATCGG
Source organism: Owenweeksia hongkongensis DSM 17368 (assembly GCA_945865885.1). Classification (GTDB taxonomy): domain Bacteria; phylum Bacteroidota; class Bacteroidia; order Flavobacteriales; family Schleiferiaceae; genus CAMDTE01. The sequence goes on along the minus strand of CAMBEZ010000013.1, from coordinate 15,959 downwards.
CAACCTGTGGAGTTCCTACGCCTACACCAAGGCGTCCATGCGCGGTGGGCATTCGGATTTAACCCCGGAACAAACCGACGGTTCCGCGCAAAAACCCGCGGCCGGTTTGGATTTTGACTACGCCATGAGCTGGTCCTACGGCGTCAGCGAAACGTTGAATCTCTTCGTTCCCAACCTCATGGGCGGCGGAGCCAAACAGTCCTACGCAGGCACCGAAACGTACCAATTTGTGGAAGGTGCACTGCGCCAACAGGGCTACAGCGGCAAGGCGTTGGAGGCCAATTCCAATCAATTGGTGGGTTCCCGCATGTACTGGGGAGAACAATCTTTGGTGAACGGAGCCTACTACGTGGGCGCGGTGGTCTTCTTTTTGTTCGTTTTGGGCTTGTTGGTGGTTCGCGGTCCCACGCGCAACTGGGCCTTGGCGGCCTTGCTTTTGAGTGCCGTTTTAGCCTGGGGCAAAAACGCGGAATTCATCAACCGGTTCGTGTTCGACTACCTCCCGCTCTACAACAAATTCCGCGTCCCCTCCATGGCGTTGGTGGTGGCCTTCCTGGTCATTCCTTATCTGGGTTTTGTGGGCTTGCAAACGTGGATGAACGGCAACCAAGGGCGCGAGTGGCTGCAAAAGCGCTTGCTGTGGGCACTGTATACCACCGGCGGACTCAGCCTGCTGTTGGCACTTTTTGGCCCGGCGTTTTTGTCTTTGGAAAGCCCGCGCGACGCAGGATTTGGCCAAGAGGGATTTGATCTGAACATGCTCCGTGCGGACCGCGAATCCCTGCTGCGCAGTTCTGCCTTCAGTACCCTACTGTTTGTAGTGCTGACGGCCGCTTTGCTGTGGGGACACCTGCTGGGCAAGGTCAAAACCCTACACGTGGTGTTGGGACTGGGCGCTTTGGTTTTGGTGGATCAGTGGCGGTTTGACCGCGACCAATTGGGCAGCGAAGAATTTGTATCGAGTCGGGACTACGAGGCCGCCTTTGCCCCCTCGCAGGCGGACTTGTTGATCCAAAAAGACACGGACCCACACTACCGCGTTTTCAACACCAGCGCGGGCCTCACCTCCGATTCCTACACCTCCTACCACCACAAAAGCGTGGGCGGGTACCACGGCGCCAAACTGGCACGCTACCAAGATTTGATCGACCGGCAACTGAGCAAGGGCAACCTTTCCGTCTACAACATGCTCAACACCAAGTGGTTCATTGTTAAAGACAACAACAACCAGTCCATCGCCCAACCCAATTTGGCAGCCTGCGGACACGCTTGGTTCCCCGCGGAACTGAACCGCGTGGACGGTCCGGACGCAGCCATGGCGGCACTCACGGATTTTGATCCCCAGCGCACGGCCGTGGTGGACGCGCAAGACGTTGCCCCAGACGTTGCCTTGCCGGTAGCCGCGGATTCTGCCGCGCTAATCGACTTGAAAAACTACGACCCCAAGACCCTAACGTACGCCGTTCGCGGCTGCACCACGGACCGTTTGGCGGTATTCTCCGAACTGTTCTACGAGGTTCCCGGTCAGCGCTGGATTGCGGAGACCGACGGCAAGGAAGTGGACGTCATCCGGGTGAATTACGTGCTGCGCGCGGCCGTTTTGCCCGCTGGCACGAAGGAAGTGGTGTTCCGTTTTGAACCCACCACCTACACCACCGGAGAACAAATTGACTTGGGCTTTAGCGTTCTGTTGGTCCTGGCCTTGGCTGGGGCGTTTTGGCAGGAACTGCGCAACCGAAAAGAGGCAAGCGCGGCTTGATGGCCGGGAAGATTCTCATCGTCACGTACTACTGGCCGCCGGCGGGTGGCCCAGGGGTGCAGCGCTGGCTGAAAACCGCCAAGGAATGGCAGCGTATGGGGCAGGAATTAACCGTTCTGACAGTAGACCCGGCCGCAGCCACCTACCCGGTACAAGACGAATCGCTGCTGCAGGAGGTTGCGGAAATTAGAACGGTAACCACCCCCGCCACGGATTGGTTTGCTGCCTACCAGCGCCTTACGGGGCGCAAAGAGGTTCCGTACTCCGGATTTGCCAATCAAGCCGGAAAACCGGGACCGCTGCAGGCCTTGTCTCGATTTGTTCGCGGGAATTTCTTCTTGCCGGATCCGCGCAAAGGCTGGAACCGCCACGCCATGCGCGCTGCGCGCCAAATTTTATCCGAAGGTGGGTACACCTACGTCATCACCACCGGGCCTCCGCACTCCACCCACCTGATTGGTCGGCAACTCCAGCGGGAAACGGGCATCGCGTGGACCGCCGATTTCCGGGACCCGTGGACGGACATTTACTACTACGACCGCTTCTACCCCACCCCGTGGGCCCGCGCGCACGACCGAAAACTGGAGCGCACGGTGTTGGAAGAAGCCCGACGGGTCTTGGTGGTCAGCGAAGACCTCAAGCGCACCTTGGTGGGCAAATCCATCCGGGTGGACGCCGCCAAATTCCTGGTGCTTCCCAACGGATACGATCCGGAAGACTTTGACCCGAACCGGAATCCACCCACCGAGCCCCATACCGCCGTTTTGGCGTACACCGGAACCCTGTCCCTGCAGTACCCCGTAGCGGCCCTGGTATCCTCCTTCCAGCAAATCCTGCGCCAAGGCAAATCCTTTGTCTTCCGCATGGCCGGCAAACCGGCCGACGAAGCCGTGGTCGCCTTGCGCGCCTTGGAACACGAATTTCCCGACGCCTTCCGCCTGGAACTCCTGGGGTACCTCCCCCACCGGGAGTCGGTTCAACTGCTGCAATCCGCAGACGTTCTGGTGCTTTTGATCCCGGACCTCCCCAACAACCGCGGCATTCTCACCGGCAAACTGTTTGAGTACTTGGGAACCGGGAGACCCATTTGGGGCTTTGGACCGGAAACCGACGGCGATGCGCAGTTGCTGCTTTTGGAGAACCGGGCCGGATCCTTGTTTGACCCCACCGAAGATGGTTGCCAACGCGCTGCTCAGGCCCTGCAAAAGGCTTTGGACGAGCCCGGAACGGGGGCGGCAGACCCGTCCGCCTACACGCGGGCTGCCTTGGCGCAGAAGTTGTTGAATTGGATGCAAACAACCCTCGATTCATGAACCACCAAGGCTACCGTTGGGGAGCGTGGCTGATGTTGTTGTGTCCACTTCTGCTCCTTCCGTTAACTACCCAAGACGGCCCCAGCCACGTTTGGCAAGCCTTGGCCTTAAACCACTTAGCGGCAGGAGACCCGGCATGGACGGCGATAGCAGAACCCAACCACCCCCTGCTCTCCAACCAACTGATCCACCGCGTCCTTCAAGTTTTGTTGGCCTTTGGAGCAACGGGGCCCATGGCAGAGAAAATCCTCCAGCTGCTGCTGGCCCTGCCTTTTGCTGCCGCCATTTATTGGGCAACCGGCCGACGTCAAAAACACCCAGAACTGGCTGCATGGGTGCCCGTTTTATTCTTCAACCTGTTGTTTTTTAAAGGCTTTTACAACTTCATAGCCGCAGCAGGATTGGCCCTTCTTGCCTTCAGACTGCTGCAACTTCGGCCGTCCAGTCTCTGGATACACCTGCTGTGGCCCGCCCTTTATTTTGCGCATCCGCTTGGTTTGGCCTTCGTGGGTTTGGCAGCACTTCTCCTTTATGCATCCGGTTTCGTTCAGGCAAAACCCACCTATTTTCAGAACTCCGCAAAGGCTCGTCTCCCTTTCCTTTCCTTAGCGCATGGCGCCTTTTGGGCACTGGTATTTGGGTACACGTGGTTTGCATCGGGTTCTTCCGGCGATGCTGCATCCGCACCGCGGGGGGTCCCTTTTTTGGAACGATTGGCACGGCTGGCATTGGGCGATGTATTGGCCCTTCGCTTGGACCTTCGATTGCTACTGACCTGCGTGCTAACCCTTGCTGTTGGGGTTGCCGCAGCCGTGCCCCTGCGCCTGCCTCATTTCCGCCGGTTTTCTTGGATCCTTTGGTGCATGGTGTTTTTTGCTGCTGCTTGGGCCATCTTAGGTCCGGACCACTTGGGCGAAGGCGGTTTTGTGCGGCAACGCATGGCTTGGACCGCAACCGTTCTGGTTTGGTCCGTTGCTGTTTTCCGAAACGAACTACTTCCGCCCCTGGCCAAGCGCGTCCTTTCCGCACTGCCGGCCATTGCTTTGGTGCTGTTGGTTTGGCAAATGAACGATGCCTACCGGCAGGATCCGTCGGCCCGTGCCAATTTTAAATTGCACGAAGCAGACCGGATTGCCGTTCAAAAAGACACGTTGCAACCGGATAACTACGCCCTGCGCACACACCACTTTCCGGTGCGCGCGAAGTGAGCATACGGGAATGCATGCTGAGCCGTCGGGGCCAACACTTTATTTGGAATTCAACCTCCGCCAAAAAAACACCCCGAGCTTGCAGCTCGGGGTGTTTGTCTTTTGGGGAACGAAATCCTACTTGCTCAAGTACAAATTGCGCTCGGAGTACAGCTTCTGGAAGAGGGGGTCTTTCAGCGATTCAATGAAGTAAATCGCCTCGCCGGTGGACTTCATCTGCGGTCCCAGAGTCTTGTCCACGTCCGGGAACTTGTGGAAGCTGAAAACCGGCACCTTGATGGCCCAGCCCTTGCGCTTGGGCTGGAAGTTGAAGTCCTTCACCTTTTTGGCGCCCAGCATCACCTTGGTGGCGTAGTTCACGTAGGGCTCGTCGTAGGCCTTGCAAATGAACGGCACCGTGCGGGAAGCGCGCGGATTGGCTTCAATGATGTACACCGTGTCGTTCTTAACGGCGAACTGAATGTTGATCAGCCCGACGGTTCCCAAGGCCTTGGCGATCTTGTTGGTGTGGTCCACAATCTGCTGCATCACCAACTCGCCCAAATTGAAGGGCGGCAAGGTGGCACTTGAATCGCCGGAGTGTACCCCGCACGGCTCAATGTGCTCCATGATGCCAATGATGTACACGTCCTCACCGTCGCAGATGGCGTCGGCCTCCGCCTCAATAGCACCGGCCAAATAATGATCCAAGAGAACGCGGTTTCCGGGGAAGTCCTTGAAGAGCTCCACCACGTGCGTTTCCAGCTCGTCGTCGTTGATCACGATTTTCATGCCCTGGCCACCCAAAACGTAGGACGGTCGGACCAAAATGGGGTAGCCCAAATTCGCAGCAACGGCGCGTGCTTCGTCCGCATTGGTGATGACGGCAAACTCCGGGTACGGAATGCCCTCCTGCTGGAGCAAGGTGGAAAAGCGACCTCGGTCTTCGGCCAAATCAAGGCTCTCGTACGTGGTGCCCAAAATGGGAATCCCAAACCGCTCCAACTTCTCCGCCAATTTGAGTGCCGTTTGGCCGCCCAACTGCACCACCACCCCAACGGGCTTTTCGTGGCGCAGGATGTCGTACAGGTGCTCCCAAAACACCGGCTCAAAATAAAGCTTGTCTGCCGTGTTGAAATCCGTGGAAACCGTCTCCGGGTTGCAATTCACCATGATGGTTTCGTAGCCGCACTCCTTGGCCGCCAAAACCCCGTGCACGCAGGAGTAGTCAAATTCAATGCCCTGGCCAATGCGGTTGGGACCGGAGCCCAACACCACCACCTTGGGGCGGTCTGACCGCACGGATTCGTTCTCCGGCACCGCCACCCCCCCGGCCGTCAGGGCCGATGGAGCTTCAAACGTGGAATAGTAGTACGGCGTCTGCGCGGGAAACTCCGCCGCGCAGGTGTCCACCATCTTCCAAACGCGTTCTATGCCCAGGGCTACGCGCTTGTCGTGCACCTCACTCTCCAAACAACGCACCATGTGCGCAATTTGGCGGTCCGCAAAGCCCTTTTGCTTGGCCTCCAACAACACGTCGTACGGAAGGGAGCCCAGCGAATGCGTTTCAACGATGCGCTGATGCAGCACCATCTCCTCAATCTGCTTCAAGAACCACAAATCTATCTTGGTGATTTCGTGGATTTTGCGCAACGGAATGCCCAGCTGAATGGCGTCGTACAAAACAAACACGCGGTCCCAGCTGGCGTACTCCAATTTGTGGAGGATGACCTTTTGGTCCGTCAGGCCTTTGCCGTCCGCCCCCAAGCCGTTGCGCTTGATTTCCAACGACTGCGCCGCCTTAGAAAGGGCTTCCTGGAACGTACGGCCTATGCCCATGACCTCGCCCACGGATTTCATCTGCAGGCCCAACCGACGGTCCGCGCCCTCGAATTTATCAAAATTCCAACGTGGAATCTTCACAATGACGTAGTCCAAGGTTGGCTCAAAGTACGCCGTGGTGGTCTTGGTGATTTGGTTGTTCAGCTCGTCCAACGTGTAGCCAATGGCCAGCTTGGCGGCAATTTTCGCAATGGGATACCCCGTGGCCTTGGACGCCAGGGCAGACGACCGGCTCACGCGGGGGTTGATCTCAATCGCCACCAGGTCCTCGTTCTCGTCCGGACTGACGGCAAACTGCACGTTGCATCCGCCGGCGAAGTTGCCGATGGAGCGCATCATGTGGATGGCCATGTCCCGCATGCGCTGGTAGGTGCGGTCCGACAGCGTCATGGCCGGAGCCACCGTGATGGAATCGCCCGTGTGGATGCCCATGGGGTCCATGTTCTCAATGGAACAGATGATGATGACGTTGTCGTTGCGGTCCCGAAGAAGCTCCAGTTCGAATTCTTTCCACCCCAGCAAGGCCTTGTCAATAAGCACCTCGTGGATGGGGCTCGCCTCCAAACCGCGCTTGAGCGCGTTGTCAAACTCGTCTTTGGTGAACACAAACGACGCGCCGGAACCGCCCAGCGTGAACGACGGCCGAATGCACAACGGAAAACCGTACTCTTGCGCAATCTCCTTGCCTTTGAGGTAGCTGTCCGCCGTCTGCGCCGGCGCCATCGGAATACCGATCTTGAGCATGAGCTGCTTGAACTTCTCCCGGTCTTCCGTAATGTGGATGGCGTCGATGTCCACCCCAATGATGTCAACGCCGTACTTTTCCCACAACCCTTGGCTGTCTGCCTCAATGCACAAATTCAAGGCCGTCTGGCCGCCCATGGTGGGAAGCACTGCGTCAATCTTGCGCTCTTTGAGAATGTGCTCCAAGGACTCCACCGTCAGCGGCAGCAGGTACACGTGGTCCGCAACCACGGAGTCCGTCATGATGGTGGCCGGATTGGAGTTGATCAAGGAAACCTCAATGCCCTCTTCGCGCAGCGACCGTGCGGCCTGAGAACCGGCGTAATCAAATTCACACGCTTGGCCAATCACAATGGGGCCACTGCCAATGAGGAGAACGGTTTTTATTTCTTGGTTGCGGGGCATGAGGGGGCGTTTAATTCGGTGGTTGAAACACGGTGGGTTGAGGCAGGAGAATGAACGACGTACTTTCTGATGAAATTTACGCACAAAAAAAAGGTGCTGCGGAAGCAACACCTTTCAAAAAATAGAGGGAATGCATTACCCTTTGTGGTTTCCTTCGTCGGACACGGTCAAACGGCGACGGCCGCGTGCACGGCGCGCAGCCAAAACGCGACGACCATTGGCCGAAGCCATGCGCTCACGGAATCCGTGCTTGTTCTTTCTTTTCCGGTTGGAGGGCTGGAACGTGCGTTTCATGGGTCGTTTGTGTTTAGCGTATCGGGCGGCAAAGATAGAAAGTTATTTTTAATGTACAAAACCTGTCCCGTGTATTTTTTCGCAATCTAGTGATCCTTACGCAACCGAACCGCCTGCCCGTGGGTATTCCGTACCTTTGTACCAAGGAATGGAAACCGTCTGGATTGCAGGAGCCTCGCGCGGCTTGGGAGCCGCGCTGGCGCACGTCGTTTCGGCGAGCGGCTGCCGAGTGGTCCTGACCGCGCGGAACGCCCCAGAATTGGAAAAGTTGCGCACCCTCCTGCCCCACCCAGAAAACGCCGTGGTGGCCCCGGCGGACCTCACCCAAACCCACGATTTAGCCGCTTTGGTGGAACGCATTTGGTTGGAGCACGGAGGCATCCACCGCGCTTTTTTCTGCGCAGGCTTGGCCCAGTGGAGCAACCCGCTCACCACCACCCCCGCGGCGGAAGAGCAGTTGCTGGCCCTGAACTACCGCTTTCCCGTGCAAGCCGCCAAGCTCTTGGCCGCGCGCATGCTGGCCCAGGGAAGCGGACAGTTGGTTGCCGTTGGGTCCATCGCCGCCGAATTTGGCCAGCCGGAAAGCGCCGCCTACGGAGCCAGTAAAGCGGCATTGGAGCGCCATTGGGAATCCTTTTACGCCGCTTGGGCCCACCGTGGCCTTCGCGTGCAACTGATGCAGCCGGGCGTGATTCAAACCACCATCATGGCCAGCGCCTTGGACGAGTCCGGCGCAGCCCTAGGACAACAAGCCAAGACCCACACCGGGCAACCGCCCGAGGCCGTTGCCCAGCGCCTGTGGGCCGCCGCCCAAACCAATCGCTTCAAAACCTACCTCATTTCCCCCACCGAACGCTTGGCACTGCTTTTGCACCGGTGGATGCCCACCCTTTTTTACACCCTTTTGCGCCAACGCCATGGGACCGCTTAATCCGCTCCACTTCACCCCGGAACAAACCGCTGTTCTGCGCCAATCTTTTGCCGCAGGAACCCCCTGCAAGCATTTGATCATCGACGGTTTTCTCACCGAGGAAACGGCCAACCTGCTGCACGGACACTTTCCGCCCATGAGCGCCCTGAAGGTTCGCCGGAAGAGCCTCAACGAAAACAAGGCCGAAGACTACAAGTTTGACGAGTGGCACCCCGCCTTTCGCGAGGTTCGGGACGCCATACGTTCGGAGTCTTTTGCGGCGTGGATCAGCACGGTGACCGGAATCGACGGCCTGCTCACTCCAGACAACCCGCTGGGTTCCGGTGTGCACCAAGGAGCCGACGGTTCCTACGTGGACGTACACATCGACGTCAACTACGATCCGGAGTCCAATTTGTGGCGTCGGGTCAACCTCCTGGTTTACCTCAACCGCAACTGGAAGGACGAATACGGCGGACACCTGGAAATTTGGGACAAGTTCATGAAGCGCGCGGAAAAGCGCATTGCCCCGGCCCACAACCGCGCCGTGCTCTTCCTCACGGACGAAAACTCCCCCCACGGCTACCAAACCATCCGGGTTCCGGAAGGCGAAACCCGAAAGTCGTTTTACGCCTACTTTTTCACGCCCATCCAAGACGGTTTCCGCTACTCGGACTCGCGCTTCATTGCCCGTCCAAACGACAGCGCGTGGCGCAAGGCAGCCACCTCCATCAAGGAGTCCGTCAAAATAAACGCCAAGCGGCTCCTGAAAGTACTGGGCGTCAAGTCCCTGGATTTCCAAGACAAAAACAAATACTAAGTGGCCCAACACCGCCGCGGCTCCGCCGCGTCCTCCAACGAGGGATCCCCCAAAAAACCCCTCCGCTGGAATTCGCTCCGCCGCATGGGGCGCCTGTACCCCTACGTCCGCCCCTACCGCGGTGAATTTGCCCTGGGCTTGGTGATGCTCCTGCTCTCCAGCGCCACCAACTTGGCCTTTCCCGGCCTGCTGGGCGGACTGGTAGACGCCACGGAAAAAGCGCCCGGAACCCTCAACACCCTGGCCCTGCAGCTGGCGGGAATTCTGGTGCTTCAAGCCGTTTTCTCCTTTTTCCGCATCGTCTTGTTTGAACGCGTTGCGGAGCGCGCCTTGGCCTCCTTACGCCAAGCCATGTACCGGCACTTGATCGTTCTGCCCCTGCCCTACTTCCACGAAAAACGCGTGGGCGAGCTGACCAACCGACTGCAGTCGGACATTGGCGTGCTGCAGGAAACCTTCACCACCACCCTGGCAGAATTCATTCGCCAAGTGGTGGTCATTGGCGGCGGCTTGGCCCTGCTGACTTACACCAGCCCGCAGTTGACCGTATTCATGCTGGCCGTGCTCCCCGTGGTGGTGGTTTTGGCGGTGGTTTTTGGATCCCGCATCCGCAAGTACAGCAAGAAAGTGCAGGATGCCTCCGCAGAAAGCAACGCCGTGGTGGAAGAAGCCCTTCAGGGAATCGCTACGGTGAAAGCCTTCTCCGGCGAATCCTTTGAGTGGAGTCGGTACGAAACCCGCACGAACACGGTAGCCCAATTGGCCATCAAGAGCGGCATCTTGCGCGGAGCCTTTGCCAGCTTCTTGATTTTGGGCCTTTTTGGCGCCCTGGTGGCCGTGGTGTGGAAAGGCACCACCCTCATTGCCACCGGCGAATTGGCCACCGGACAACTCGTCAGTTTTGTGATTTATTCCGGGTTCATTGGCGGTTCCATTGGCGGAATGGCCGACGTATATGCCCGGCTGCAAAAAGCCGTAGGGGCCACGGAGGCCCTGCTGGACATGCTGGACACGCCCACCGAACCGCTGGACGCCCGCCCGCCGAACGAGCTGAAAAACATGCAGCCGGAAGCCCTTCCGGAGCCGCTGCCCAACACCCCCCATTTGGCGTTTTCCGACGTGTCTTTTTCCTACCCGGCACGCCCGGACCTCCCCGTACTGCAGCACCTGTCCCTCAGCGTTCCGCGTGGCGGTCAAATTGCCCTGGTGGGCGCTTCCGGGGCCGGGAAAAGTACGTTGATTCAACTGATTCTTCGCTTCCATCAGCCCCAATCCGGAAGCATCCACTGGTTTGGGCATCCCCTGGAAACCCTGCCGTTGGCCGAACTTCGGCGCACCCTGGCCTTGGTCCCCCAAGAAGTGGTCTTGTTTTCCGGCACCCTGCGGGAAAACATTGCCTACGGCTTAACGGGTACCACAGACGAGGCCCTTTTGGAGGTGGCCGCACAAGCGAATGCCCTGGAATTCATCCAATCGTTCCCGCAGGGATTGGACACTTTAGTGGGCGAACGCGGGGTACAACTGAGCGGCGGACAACGCCAACGCATTGCCATTGCGCGCGCCTTGCTGCGCAATCCGTCCCTCTTGCTCTTGGACGAGGCCACCTCTGCCCTGGACTCAGAAAGCGAAAGCTTGGTGCAAGACGCCCTCCAAAGACTGATGGCCGGACGTACCTCCGTGGTGGTTGCCCACCGCCTGAGCACCGTGCGCAATGCGGACGCCATTGCCGTGTTCCACAAAGGACAGGTGGTGGAGTTGGGGACCCACGAGGAGTTGCTGGCGCTGCCCAACGGACGGTACCGAAAACTCCTGGACAAACAACTCCACGGTTGATTCGGCAGCACCTGCACGAAACGGGCGCAGCGTCTGGGAATCTGTTGTAACTTCGTGTTATGAAGCGAGCTTGGCGCATTGTTTGGAACAAGTACGTCCTGACCGCCGGTGCCTTTGCCGTGTGGCTGGTCTTCTTGGACTCCAATTCCTACCTGATTCAGCGCGAATTGGACGCGGAATTGACGGAATTGGACGCGGGAATCACCTTCTACGAGCACGAAATTTCATGGCAAGTACGACGCCTGCAAGACGTGGAAAAAAACCCCGAATTGCTGGAGCGCTTTGCGCGCGAAACTTATTGGATGCACCGACCCGGCGAAGAAGTGGTCTTGGTTGAATCCGCCAAAAATCCCGAATAAATGGCTGCAATGCCGCTGGACGGCTTCGAGCCGACCCCGCGCTCTGCGTGGGAATCCGTCTTTGCAAAAGAATGGAAGGGAGCACCCGAACCGGCCTATGCGCACTGCACCTCAGACGGTTTTCCACTTCACCCGTTTTACACCCAAGAAGATGCCGACGCCTTGCCTAAGGGCGCAGTAGCCGCACAACGCACGGCACAAAGCCGCGCCTCCGCCTACACCCACACCTTGGAACAACTGGGCCCTGGCGACCCCAAAGTCTTGAATGTGCAAGCGCTGGAAGCACTCCAGGACGGCGCATCCTCGTTGCTCTTCTACCTCCACGGCAACGAAGACTTAACCCAGCTTTTAAAGGGCATTCAAGCCAACATCATCCCCATCCACGCGGTGGTGGAGGGAGATCCAGAAGCGTTTTTAGCGCAGTGGAAAACCGCTTGGATCTCCTTGGGCCTGGACCCTCTTGAGTGGCAAGGCTCCTTGAATACGACGGTTCGCGGCGATGCACTGAAATCAGTCTTTGCCCATCTCCCCGCCGGAGTGCGCTTGGGCGTGAATGCCGGGGAATTCCGCACCCAGAACCTCCCCACTTCCCCTACGTCCTCTTCGCCCAACGCCACTGCCCTTCCGGCGGTGCCCGCCTTGGCGTTTGCCTTGCGCGAATGGGACGCGCTCTTTGCGGCCTGCGGGCCCGACATGTTTTCTCGAGTGTGGATACACTGGACGGTGACCGACGATTTCCTGAACGAGGTAGCTGCCTTGCGTGCATTGCGTACGGTGTGGGCGCACTGGTTGAACGAACGCGGCGTCTCGCCTGCGGCGGCGCCGCTGTGGATCTGCGCGGAGGGAGTACTTCCTGCGGAGCCGGGCAACGATCCGCACAATCCGTTGGTTCTCACGCAGTGGCAGCTCATCAGCGCCGCCTGCGGCGGCGCTGATGAGCGCTGCGCGCCTCCGCTTTCCGGAGCCGACGCACGGGCGCGCCGGTGGGCGCGCCACCAAAGCCTCCTGCTGACCTACGAATCCCATCTGGACGCCTTGGTGGATCCCGCAGGCGGTTCGTACGCCCTGGAGGCACTCACGCACGCCTTGGCCAATGCTGCGTGGGAAATGTTTCGGGGCACCCCATTGCCCGTTGGCGACTTCCAAACTTCAGACGGTACTGCGCCCACACCGTCGGGCCCTATACAAGCGGGGGACTTGCGGCACTTCGCCGCCGGGCTGCCGCCTTTTTTGCGCGGCCCCTATGCCTCTATGTACACCCAACGGCCGTGGACCGTTCGGCAGTACGCGGGTTTTTCTACCGCCGAAGCCAGCAATGCTTTTTACCGCAAAAATTTAGCTGCCGGCCAGAAAGGCCTGAGCGTAGCCTTTGATTTGGCAACCCACCGCGGGTACGACTCCGACCATCCCCGCGTACAAGGAGACGTCGGCAAAGCCGGCGTGGCCATCGATTCCGTGGAAGACGCCAAGGTGCTGTTCAACGGCATTCCCTTGGACGAAATGTCCGTTTCCATGACCATGAACGGCGCCGTACTGCCCATACTGGCCTTTTACATTGTGGCCGCAGAGGAGCAAGGCGTAGAACCGTCGGCCCTGCAGGGAACCATTCAGAACGACATCCTGAAGGAGTTCATGGTGCGCAATACGTACATCTATCCGCCGCAACCCAGCATGCGCATTGTGGCGGACATTTTTGCGTACACCCAAGCCCACATGCCCAAGTTCAACAGCATTTCCATTTCCGGCTACCACATGCAAGAGGCCGGAGCTACGCCCGCGCTGGAACTGGCGTTCACCCTGGCGGACGGACGGGAGTACCTGCGGACGGGGAAAGCAGCGGGCATGGCGGTGGACGAATTTGCGCCCAGACTGTCCTTCTTTTGGGCCATCGGGATGGATTTTTGGACGGAAGTGGCCAAAATGCGCGCCGCGCGAGTCCTTTGGGCCCAAATTGTTCGCGAGGAAGGCGGCACCTCGGCCAAGAGCCAAGCACTTCGCACCCACTGCCAAACGTCGGGCTGGAGCCTCACGGAGCAGGAGCCGTTCAACAACGTGGGACGCACGGCGGTGGAAGCACTGGCCGCCGCCTTGGGCGGTACCCAAAGTTTGCACACCAATGCCCTGGACGAGGCCATTGCCCTGCCCACGGACTTTTCCGCGCGCATTGCGCGGAACACCCAACTGTTCTTGCAGCAAAACACTGGAATCTGCCGCGTGGTGGATCCCTTGGGCGGAGCGCACCACCTGGAAACGTGCACGGCAGAATTGATCAACGAGGCCTGGGCCACGTTGTGCGCGGTAGAGGAACAAGGCGGCATGACCGCCGCCATTGAGGCCGGATGGCCCAAACTGCGCATTGAAGAGGCGGCCGCGCAAAAGCAGGCTCGCTTGGACGCGGCCAACGATGTATTGGTGGGCGTCAACGCCTTCAAAAACAGCGGACCCGAGGACGAGTTGGAAATCCGCGAGGTGGACAACGTGGCCGTACGGGAAGCGCAGGTGGCTCGGCTCCGCGATTTGAAGGCGAGCCGCAACCCGGAACGTGTAGCGGCGACCTTGGCCGCTTTGGAGGACGGAGCCCGAACCGATGCAAATTTGTTAGCTTTGGCGGTGGAGGCGGCGCGCGAGCGCGCCACCTTGGGCGAAATCAGCGACGCTCTGGAACGGGTTTTTGGCCGGTACCAGGCGCGCATTCAAACCGTGAGCGGCGTGTACAAATCCTCCTTCCCAACAGGCGGTCCGCTGGACCGCGTGGCCGAACAGGTCGCTGCATTTTCCGCCCTCACCGGTCGGCGCCCGCGCCTGTTGGTAGCCAAACTGGGGCAGGACGGTCACGACCGCGGCGCCAAGGTGGTGGCCACCGGATTCGCAGACGCAGGCTTTGACGTGGACATGGGACCTTTGTTCCAAACCCCAGAAGAAGCCGCGCAGCAAGCCGTGGAAAACGACGTTCACGTGGTGGGCGTGTCTTCTTTGGCCGCCGGGCACAAAACCTTGGTTCCTGCGCTGGTTGCCGCCCTCGCTGCGCTCGGGCGCCCAGACATCCGCATCGTGGTGGGCGGCGTCATCCCGCAACAAGACTACGCCGAGCTCTTTGCGGCCGGCGCTACGGCTATTTTTGGACCCGGAACCCCCATTCCCCAAGCCGCAGAAGAAATTCTGCGCGTCTTGAATAACGATTTTTCGGCCTGACCCTGTTTTTCTCGTGGCCCTCAATCCCAACCTCCCCCCATCGGCCTCATCGGCCCAAACGAACCCGGAGCCGGGATCTGTGGATTGGTTTGCTTTTCTGGACCAACTTCAATCCGGCAACCGCGCCGCTTTGGGGCGCGCCCTAACGTGGGTGGAATCCACCCGGCAGGAGGACCGCATTCGGGCCACGTCGCTTTTGGAGACGCTCCCGGAGCCCATTCAGCCGTCTTTTCGCCTGGGCGTCAGTGGCATACCGGGCGTTGGCAAAAGTACCTGGGCCGAAGCCTACGGTCTGCTGCTCTTGCGCAACCAGCCCAACGCCAAGCTAGCGGTTTTGGCGGTGGATCCGTCCAGTTCCGTACGCGGAGGATCCCTCTTGGGGGACAAAACCCGCATGGAGCAGCTCTCCCTCCACCCGCGCGCCTTTGTGCGCCCCTCCCCTGCCGGCACTTCACTGGGCGGCGTAACCTGGGGAACGCGCGATTCCATCACCCTGTGCGAACGCTTGGGATACACCCACCTCTTGGTGGAAACCGTCGGGGTAGGCCAGTCTGAGACTGCCGTTCACGATCTGGTGGATTGCCTCCTCTTGTTGTTGATGCCGGCTTCCGGAGACGGGTTGCAAGGCATGAAAAAAGGCATCATGGAGGTGGCCGACGTGGTTGCCGTGCAGAAGGCGGATGGCCTGCTTTTGTCCGCCGCGCAGCAAGCCGCCGCCGATGCACGCGCTGCTTTGCACTTTACCTCGGCCGAGGAATCCAACTGGATTGTCCCCGTTCAAACCGTTTCCGCATTAACCGGTGCGGGCATGGAGGACCTGTTGGCAACGCTGGACCGATTTTTCCGGCACGCACACGCCTCCGGACGGTGGGCCGAACGCCGCATGGGGCAACGCAAAAAAGCCTTTTGGGAAGGGTTGGAACACGCCGCGTGGGAATTACTACGTTCCCATCCAGACAACGCTTCGCGCTGGAAGGAATTGGCCCAATCCGTGGTGGAAAACCAAACGGATCCTCGCCGCGCCGTGGAAGATGCCTTGCGCTGCGCCGAACTGCTCCCCGGTTTGAATTAAAAAAATTGGTTAGGCCATTCGAAAGGGGCCGCAAACAAAACAATCGTTACCGGATTCATCCGAACCAATGCATTTTGCCTGCCTGGCACGATATTTTTTTGGATCGCGACGCCTTTTTAGAACTCCATATACGCCTCGTTGCGCAAAAAATTGAGCGCCGCCGTCGTGGGAATGGTCTCCATTTGGAGGGTTTGTTCCAAAATTCGCTTGGCCAAATCAACGGCCGGAG
>CAMBEZ010000012.1 GCA_945865885.1 Owenweeksia hongkongensis DSM 17368 | reverse complement strand
TACCCTATCCCTCAACCATTTTACGGACGGAACGCCGGAACAAAAAAACGCCTTCGTTCAGGAGTTGGGACGCACGTACACCGAACTGGGTTTCATCGCTATTGAGAACCACGTTTTGGATGCGGACCGTCGAGACCGTTTGTACGCAGTGGTCAAAGCGTTTTTTGCGCTGCCTCAAGAGGTGAAAAACCGCTACACCCCGAAAGGATTGGCAGGGCAGCGCGGCTACACCGGATTTGGGGTTGAAAAGGCTAAGGGTTTTGACCAACCGGATTTGAAGGAGTTCTTTCAGTGGGGCCAGTTCCATGCCCACGGGCAAGTTTATGCGAACAACGTGGAGGTTGCCGAATGGCCCCAGCTCCTAGCGGAAGTACGCGAAGCATTTGAACTTTTGGAGTATACCGGCCGGCAACTGCTCAAGGCCATTGCCCTGTACTTGAGTTTGGACGAAAATTGGTTTGAACCGTACGTTTTGGGCGGAAATTCCATCCTGCGCGCCCTCCACTACCCACCCATTACCCAAGCACCAAACGACGCCGTTCGCGCAGCTGCGCACGAGGACATCAACTTGATCACTTTGCTGATGGGGGCGTCCGCCGATGGTTTGGAACTTCTTTCTGCTTCTGGCGACTGGATTCCCGTTCACGTGGAAGATTCGCATTTGGTCATCAACGTTGGCGACATGCTGCAGCGTTTGACGAACAATAATTTGCGCAGCACAACGCACCGGGTGGTGAATCCACCGGTAGCAAAATGGGGCATCCCCCGGTTCAGCATTCCGTTCTTCCTCCACCCCATTCAGTCCATGCCGTTGGACGCCTTGCCGGCCTGCGTAACGAAGGAAAATCCGCTGGCCTATGCGCCAACCACTGCGGGTGAATACTTGGACGAGCGCTTGCGCGAAATAGGCTTGAAAGCGTGATGCGGATCGACATCGTAACCGTTCAACCGGGTCTGCTGGAGGGTGCTTTTTCGCATTCCATATTGAAGCGTGCCCAAGATAAAGGTGTTGCCTCCGTACACGTACACGATTTGCGTCCTTTTGGTTCCGGCAAGCACTTCCAAGTGGACGATTACGCATACGGCGGCGGGGCCGGCATGGTCATGCGTTTGGAGCCTTTGGTAGCGTGCATTGAATCACTGCAATCGGAACGAACCTACGACGAGGTCATCTACCTGACCCCGGACGGCGAACGACTGAACCAGGGCATTGCGAACCAACTGTCCCTAAAGGGCAACTTAATCCTGCTTTGCGGGCACTACAAAGGGATCGATCATCGGCTGCGCGAGCACGTGGTGACCCGCGAAATTTCCATTGGAGACTATGTTTTGTCTGGTGGCGAATTGGCCGCTGCCGTGCTCACGGACGCCATCGTACGTTTGCTTCCCGGCGCCATGAACGACGAAACCTCGGCCCTGTCCGACTCGTTCCAGGACAACCTTCTGGCGCCTCCCGTGTACACCCGTCCGGCAGAATTTAGGGGATGGAAGGTGCCCGAGATCCTGACGGGTGGCGACACCAAAGCCATTGACGTGTGGCGCCACCAACAATCGTTGGAACGCACGCGGAGGATTCGTCCGGATTTACTGGAGGAATAATGCGGTGCAGTGCTCGCGCGGCTTGAACGCAAGCGAAGTTTTTTTGCGCTAAAAAAAGAGGGCTGTATCGTTGGGAGACAGCCCTCTTTGGCTTATAGTAATTCAGAGGAAAAAAACCCTTTTGAATGCTAGTGGCGTGCTTCCTTGATACGAGCAGCCTTACCGTTGCGATCGCGTTGGTAGAAGATGCGCGCACGGCGAACCTTGCCGACTTTATTCATTTCTATTTTTTCCAAATTGGGCATGTTGACCGGAAAAATACGCTCCACCCCTACGTTGCCCGACATTTTGCGGATCGTAAAGGTTTCGGTAGTTCCAGAACCGCGGCGCTGCAAAACCACCCCACGGAAAAACTGGGTACGGGTCTTTTCGCCTTCTTTAATTTGGTAGTACACCGTGATGGTGTCGCCGGCTGAAAAAGAAGCCAGGTCTTTGTTGATCACGTACTTATCCTGTACGTATTGAATCAGATCCATGGTAATGGGTCTTTAAAGTACTCAACAGAAACAACATGCACCGCTCTGGCCAGAGGTTGGGACTGCAAACGTTGGATTGGGTATACCTCACGCAACGGGGATGCAAATTTACGAAATAGAATTGAATGTACCAATCAACTCTATGCCTTGATCTTGGAGCTCGATCACAGCACCACAAAAACGGTGCGTCGGTTTTTCTGACGGGCTGCATCCGTGGCATTGGGAACCAAGGGCCTTTTCTCCCCAAAACCCTTGGCCTGCAACCTACTGGCCTCAATGCCCGCACGAAGCAATCCGTTGCGAACCGCATCTGCTCGGCGTGCACTGAGCGCCAAATTTGCCGCGTCGTCGCCAACGTCGTCCGTGTGGCCCTGTACCTCTACGCGCAACTCCGGACGGGTGCGCAGGTATTCGGCAAATCCTTCCACAATGGCCTGTGCGTTGGGGTTGAGTTCAAAAGAATTGGTCGTGAATTGGATGCTGCTCATGGCGTATTCCGTACCTTTTTGCAGGGTCCTGGCTTCCAATTCTGCCCGAACTACGGGACTGGACTTTGTTTGTTCCTCACTGATTATTTGACCGTTAAAGGCGGCATCTTCCTGAACCAGTTGAACCAAAATACGTTCGCCGGGGGCCAAAGCCACTACGTGGGCATACCGGCCGTTTTCAACGTCAACGCTGGCAGTTTTTACCGTCTTGGAGGCCAAGTTGGTGATTTTCACCTCCGCCCCTTCCAACCCCCGCGGATTGCCTTCGTTGGTAGCGACGGTTCCTTTGACCAGGGCAACTTTTTGGGGACGCGCCGAACCCGGCAAGGTGAACTGAAAAAGATCCCACCCACCCGGACCTTGCCGCGTATTGGTGGAAAAGTAACCCTTCTCTCCCGCGATGTCCACAAATAGACCTACCTCATCTTCTTTCGTATTGATGGGGATGCCTAAATTTTGCGGTACAGACCAAGCTTTTTTGTTGGTGTCCCAGCGGGTCCAAAACAGATCCAAGCCGCCTACCCCCGGATGGCCCGACGAGGAAAAGTAGAGCGTTGCGCCATCCGGGTGCAGAAAGGGGGATTTTTCCTCTTGCGCCGTATTCACGGCGGTGGGCAACAACTCGGCCGCAGACCAAGAACCGTCGGGCAAACGCGAGGAACGGTACAAGTCCAATCCTCCCGTGCCCCCTTTTCTGTTGGAAACAAAGTAGAGGTCGTCACCGTTGGCCGAAACCGACGGCTGGCTTTCCCAGCTGTCCGGACGGTTCACTCCGCCGGTAACCGGGCGCAAGGGCCCCCAGGTGCTGCCTGTTTTTAAGGTCCAAAAGACATCGCAATTGCGGTATCCGGTGGCGGTGTTTTCGCAAACGGTGAGGTACAACTCGCGGTTGTTGGCGGTTACGGACGGGCCTCCCTCGTTCAAACCGCGGTTGAATGGGCTTTCCAGGGCCGTTCCGGTGGAGAATTGTCCTCCCTCGTCGCTCCATTCGGCCGACATAAAGGACTCCAAGGTGCGCTTAACCGGTGCGGGGCCGCTTTTTCGATCTACGGAAACGGTTCTGCGGGTAAAGAAGGCTTCGGTTCCGTCCGGTGCAATGAGGGAAAGGTACTCGTCCGCGGGGGTGTTGATGCCCGGAACGGGTACGGGAATGAACTCCACCGGGTGCGCTTTCAGTTGCTCGGCCAAGGTCAAATCGCGGAGGAGGTTTTGCGCCTCGCGATCCAAGCTCCCCTCCCGCTCGGGGTTTTTGAGGTAGGCTTCGACGGCTGTTTTTGCTCCGGAGGAATCCCCCTGGATCACACGGAGCGCCCCGACGTAGTAGAGGACCTCAGCTCGGTAGGACGGGCATTGCGCCAACAATTTCTCCCACGATGCCAGCGCTTGCAAGGGCTGTTCCTGGCGCATGGCGAGCTCCCCCATGAGGTACAGGGTGTGTTCGGACCCGCCCTCTTTGCGAACGGCGGTTTGCAAATAAACCTTAGCCATGGGGAGGTCTCCCTTGAGCAAGGATTTGAGGGCGCTTTGCTCTGTTTTGGTGGGCTGAGCACCGTCGTCACCGCACTGCCCCAATTCTGCCTGAGCATTCAGTTGGTAGCTTCCCGCACTGCAAACAAACACTACAACGAAAAGCAACTTTTGAAGCAAGACCAAAATCCTACCCGACGCGTTCACGGATTGGGTTCGTGCCATTGATTCTCGGTTTTGGCCACAAATAAGGTAACCGCTGCATCACCGGTGACGTTGATGACCGTGCGGCACATGTCCAGGAGTCGGTCGATGGGAATGATGATCGCAATCCAAGCAGGATTCAAGGCAACGCTGTCCAACACCATCAGCAGCATGACCAAACCGGCAGAGGGAATTGCGGCCGTACCCACGGAAGCGAGGACGGCGGTGAAGAGCACCGTCATTTGCTGGGCCAAGCTGAGGTCAATGAGGTGAAATTGAGCCAAAAAGATGACGGCCACCCCTTGGTACAAGCTGGTTCCGTCCATATTGACGGTGGCTCCAATGGGCAAGGTGAACTGGCTTACTTCTTCGCTGACGCCCAAATTGTTTTTGACGCAATCCAGGGTAACCGGCAAGGTAGCCGCAGAGCTGCTGGTGCTGAACGCCAAAAGCTGGGCCGGACGCATGCCGCCGTGGAAAAACCGCAACGATCGCAGCCAAGAATACCCTTGGGAACGAAGTGCCCACCAAACCAAGGTTGGATAAACCAATAACGCAACCACGAGCAAACCAAAAAGCACAACCAATCCGTACAAGCCCAGGGTTTTGAATATCTGAAGCAACTGAATGGGGTCGTCGCCGGCAATCTTGGTGAGGGTGCTGGCCATCAAGGCAAACACAAAATAGGGCGCAAAATGCATGACTTGTTCCACCATTTTCACAAAGACATCCGTGGTGTTGGTCATAAACGGACGAATGGCTGCCGTTCTGCTCTCAGGCAAAGCCACCATGGCCGAACCGAAAAACAGGGCGAAGAAAATAATCTGCAGCATCAAACCGTTGTTGAACGCCACAAAAATGTTGCTGGGTATGGCGTCCGTTAGAAAGGAAAGAGGGCCCACCTCCGTAGCGGCTGCTTCCTTGATCTTCTCTTGGGCTGCTTGGTCCGTTTGCACGGATTCGTTCCGCACGCGAGCCCATTGCTGGGAGTACTGAGGGTCGTTGCTGTAGCGCAAGCCGTCGGCCGTTTGTCCCTGGTGCACATTATCGGTCCATTGCTCGTACTGCAGACGGTTGATGACACGTTGATCATCGCCAACGGTTGCGCCAGGCTGAACCGCATTGACCACCAGCAGTCCGATTCCTACAGCAAGCACGGTAGTTGCCATGTACAGGCCCAACGTTTTCATTCCAACGCGGCCGAGTGTTTTGGGATCGCCCAAAGATGCTACACCGTCGATGATGGAAAACAAGACCAACGGCACCGCAATCAACTTGAGCAGATTGATGAATACGGTTCCGAAGGGAGCAATCCAATTTTCCGTAAAGGCGGACCATCCGAATTGAGCACTGGCCAAGGCCCAGACCAAACCCAAACCCATGCCCAAGATAATTTTTGTAGGCGTTTTCACTTGTGATACTTATAGTTAAACGGTTCGATTAATTCTTTGAAGCAAATAAAAGTCCGCCAAAACCAGGTAGGTCATGGCTTCTACAATGGGCACTGCGCGCGGCAGAACGGTGGCGTCGTGGCGTCCGCCAACATTTACTACTTGGGGTTGACCGTAAACGTCTACGGTCTGCTGGGGCTGCGCGATGGAGGCGATGGGTTTGAAGGCCACGCGGAACACCAGCGAATTGCCGTTGGAAATGCCCCCTTGGATGCCGCCGCTGCGGTTGGTGGCGGTGGTTCCCATTCCGGTGAAGGAGTCGTTGTGCGCGCTTCCAATGGACTCTGCCCCGGAAAAACCGGAACCGAATTCCACCCCTTTAACAGCGTTGATGCTCAAAAGGGCGTGGCCCAATACGGCGTGCAATTTGTCAAAAACGGGCTCGCCCCAGCCGGCCGGAACGCCGTCCACGCGGACCGCGATCACGCCCCCGGCGGTATCGCCTTGTTCCTTGAGGTCTGCCAGGCGCTGTTCCATTTGCGCGGCTACCGCCGCATCCGGACAGCGGAGCGGATGGGATTCGGTTTGCAACTGAAGCGAAGACACCGATCCCGATTCCAACAACGCGGGATCTGTGCCGATGCCCGCCAAGCGTTCCACGTAGGCCACTCCCTGAACGGATGGAGGCAATAGTTGGCGGGCCACATCACCGGCCACCACGCGCGCAACGGTCTCCCGGGCAGAGGCCCTACCGCCGCCGCGCGCATCGCGCAATCCAAACTTAGCCCACCACGTATAGTCCGCGTGGGAAGGCCTAAAAACGTCTTGAAGGGCGTCGTAGTCGCTGGAGCGGGCGTTGGTGTTGCGCACCAAAAAGGCAATGGGGGTTCCCAAAGCGCGGACCGGTTGACCGGGCGCGCCCGGTTCTAAGCCGCTGAGCCACTCCACCAAATCGGACTCTTGCCGGGTGGAAGCGTACGGGTTTTGCCCTGTTTTTCGGCGGTTGACGGCGCTCTGAACGGCGTCTAAATCCAACAATGTCCCACCCGGAACACCGTCGAGCACCCCGCCCACGCCAGGACCGTGCGATTCCCCAAAAGTGGTCAAACGGAGGATTTGTCCCAAAGTGTTTCCGGCCATGCTCCAAAAGTAGGGGCTTTTGTACATTCGTAGTCCATGCGAAAGCGAATTGTTCACCTCCGCGGTTTGGCCTTGGCCCAAGTACCCGCAACCGAAGCTCCGGGTGTTTTGCCCGGCAAACAACAAAACGACATTCCTATTTTGGAAGATGCCTATTTGGATTGGTCCGACGGGGTCATCACCGGATTTGGCACCATGTCCGAATTGGCTCGATTGGAATCCGAAGGGTACGGCCTGGGCGAAGCTCCGGAAGAAGTTTTGGACGGGACCGGACGCTGGGTGCTGCCCGGTTTTGTGGACAGCCACACGCATGCGGTTTTTGCCGCACCCCGGGAGCAGGAATTTGCCCTGCGCATTAAGGGCGCTACCTACCAAGAAATTGCGGCGTCGGGCGGTGGAATTTTGAACAGCGCTCGTGCTTTGGCCGCCAAGAGCGAAACCCAATTGGTGGACGAAGCCCTTCCGCGTTTGGAGGCCCTGATGCGCACCGGAACCACGGCGATTGAAATTAAGTCCGGCTACGGTTTGTCTTTGGACAGCGAACGCAAAATGTTGCGGGTGGTGGCTGAGTTAAAAAAGCACAGTCCTTTGGATGTGCGCAGTACCTACCTGGGTTTGCATGCGGTGCCGACGGATTTTGCAGGAGGCAAAGCCGCCTACACCGAGGCAGCGCTGAACCATTGGTTGCCGCGTTTGGTGGACGAGGGTTTGGTGGACTTTCTGGACGCCTTTATTGAAGGCGGATACTTTGACTTATCCGATTTGTCCCGCTTGGCAGAGGCCTCCCATCGGTTTGGATTGCCCCTGAAGCTGCACGTCAATCAATTTTCCTCTATTGGTGCCGTGCCAGCGGCGGTGGCCGCGGGTGCTTGGAGCGTGGATCACTTGGAGGTTTTGGAACCGGCGGACTTGGAAGCTTTGGCGGCTGCTTGGCGTGCTTATTCCGCCGGTTCGTTGGCTGCGGCAGGCGGTGCATTCCAAAAACGCCCCACCCTGCCCGTGGCGCTCCCCGCATGCAGTCATTTCCTGCGCCTCCCGTATACTCCAGCGCGGAAGCTCTTGGACGCAGGTATTCCCGTGGGAATTGCTTCCGACTTCAACCCCGGTTCCGCCCCGTGCAGCAATGCGTTTTTGCTGTGGAATTTGGCCTGTGTTCACGCCCAATTGACGCCTGAGGAGGCGTTGGTGGGTTTGACCTTGCACGGCGCCTACGCCTTGGGCTGGGAACGCCAAATGGGCAGTATTTCGGTAGGCAAACAAGCGGATTTTATCCTGACCCACCCGGCCCCATCGCTCGCTTATTTTCCGTACCGATTTGGGGAAAACCACGCCGATCGGGTCTTTAAAAAAGGGGTGTCCCGTTAACGCACACACGATTCACGGTCAGTGGAGCGGTCCATAAACTACACGAAGCAAACGATTATGTCTTTCCACTACACACAAATTCGATCTGGGGAACGCAAATGGGGCGAGGTTTTGGAATCTCGTTCCTGGGACCACCCCGACGTACAGTTTGTTCTGGTGGGCATTCCGGAGGACGTGGGCGTTCGGGCCAACGGAGGAAATCCCGGAGCCGCGCAAACTCCTGAGGCCGCAATACGCGCATTGTGCAACCTGCAAGAAAACCGCTGGACCCCTAAAAATGTGGGGTTGTTGGGGATGGTTCCCGTGGCGGATTTGCAGGAGCAAGCAAATGCCCACTCCTCCTCCACTCCGGAGGGATTGGAGGCTTTGCGTGCGTTGACGGCTGAGGTAGATCAGCGCGTTTTGGAAACCCTAGCCCCGGTTTGGGCCGCCGGCAAGATTCCCATCGCAGTGGGCGGCGGGCACAACAACGCCTTCCCGCTTTTGGTGGGGGCCTCTGGGGCGCACGGTGCCCGGATCGACGCACTGAACATCGACGCCCACACGGATTGGCGCCCTCTGGAAGGTCGGCATTCCGGCAATGGTTTTACGGCAGCGCGGGCGCAAAATGCACTCGATCGGTACTCCGTTTGGGGCCTGCAAGAAGCGTACACGCCGGAATCTGTTTTGGAGGCGTTTGATCGGGACCCCAACCGAACTTTTGCCTCGTTTGAATCTTTTGCCGTGCGCGGCGAAACGTCCGAAACCGACGCGTGGAACCGTTGTCTGGCGTTCTTGCGGGCCGATGCACCCTTTGGCTTGGAGGTAGACCTGGACGCCGTTCGCGGATTTCCTTCAAGCGCTGCCTCACAGACGGGCCTGAGCCTGGAATCTGTGCGCCGAGGGGTGTATGCCGCGGCGCAAACCCAGCGCCCGGCCTACCTCCACGTGTGCGAAGGAATTGCCGCTGCACCCGGCGGAACGGTGAACGCAGGGGTGGCCAAGGCCATCGCCGCATTGGTCCTGGATTTTGTTCGGGGGTACGACCGTCCGTTGGAATGAACGAGAACGCACTGCTCACCTGGAACGACCCCGCTTTCGACGGATGGCTGGAGTGCATTCCCAACGTTTCCGAAGGGCGCAATCTTGGATTGCTGGAGGAGTTCGCGGCGGCCATTCAATCCGTAGAAGGTGTTCATTTGCTGCACCAAGACGCCAATGCGGATGCGCACCGCACGGTGTACACATTTGTGGGGCCCGCGGATGCCGTGGTGGAAGCTGCGTTTCAACTGTACGCCGCGGTGGCGGAACGATTGGATCTTCGGCAGCACGCCGGTGCGCATCCGCGCCAAGGTGCGGTGGACGTGTGCCCCTTGGTCCCATTGGGCACCACTTCGTGGGAAGTTGCCCAAGAAGCCGCACGGAATTTGGGGCGTCGGCTTGCGGAAGAGTTGAAGTTGGGCGGTTGGTACTACGAAAAAAATGCTACCCGCCCGGAACGACGGCTTTTGGCCGACTTGCGCCGCGGCGGCTACGAGGCTTTGCTGCACAAGGCGGTGGATCCCGCCTGGGCGCTGGATTTTGGAACCTTTCGCAAAGCGGACTCCTTTGGAGCCACAGTGGTGGGGGCTCGACCTTTTTTAATTGCTTATAATTTTACGTTAAGCAGCACTCTTAAACCGAAAGAATCTAAACTAATTGCTGGTTCCATTCGGGAGTCGTCCAGTGGATTGAAGGGCGTAAGGGCCATCGGTTGGTGGATGGAGGGGTATGCCCGGTCCCAGGTGAGTTGCAACCTCACGGACACCTTTTCGGTTTCGGCCAAAGAGCTTTTTGATGCGGTTTCCGCAGAGGCGCACCGTTTGGGCGGAACCGTGGAAGCGTCGGAGTTGATTGGATTGATTCCCGCGCACGGCCTGCGTGGATTTGCTCCGCTGGAAGATGCGGTTTCGTACCTCAAATTGGACGGCCACGGTGCTTTTGATTTAAAAGCACGACTGCTGGAAAATTTACTAAACACTTTACCTCGCTAGACGTTTCTACAGTATGAACTTAGACAAGGCGCGCATTTTAGTAACCGGCGGAAGTTCCGGCTTGGGAAAGGCCATGGCTGCCGCCCTGATTGCAAAAGGTGCCCATGTGGCCATCACCGGGCGGGACCCGGATAAATTGCAACGAGTTGCTGAGGAATTGGGCGCCACACCCCTGGAGGGCCGAATGGATCGGGAGTCGGAACTGATGCAGGTGTTTGCGCAGCTGGACGCCAGGTGGGGCGGATTGGACGTGTTGATCAACAACGCAGGAATCGGTCGTTTTGAGCCGATGCAGGAAGTGGAGCAAAGTCATTTTGACGAAGTATTTCCGACCAATGTGTACGGGCCAGCGCTTGCCGGCCGCGAGGCCGTGAAGCGCTTTATGGCACAAGGATACGGTCACATCATCAACGTAGCGTCCAGTGCGGGCGTCAAGGGGTTTAAAAACGGCACCGTCTACGCGGCGTCAAAATTTGCCTTGCGCGGGATGACCGAATGCTGGCGTGAAGAACTGCGGCCGCACAACATTCGCGTTATGCTGATCAACCCATCTGCGGTACCCACGGCCTTCAACGTTGCAGACCGATCGGAGAAAGAACTGCGGGATAAAATGCTCACCCCCAACGAAATTGCGCACGCTGCCGTTGCGGTCTTGGAACTGGACGACCGGGGATTCATTCCGGAACTCGGTGTTTGGGCTACCAATCCCTTCTAAATGCAGCGAGTCGATGTTTGGTCCTTTGAATTCAGCGGTTGGCGCAACTGCTGGTGGGCCTTTGTGTCCATGGGCAAATCTGAGCTCTCGGTTGCCGACGTGCCCGGCCTAAGCTTTGCCAAGCAATTGGGCACGGGTTCAGGCGCTGGTTTTTCCGTTTGGCCCAACTTCGGACGATACGTCTGGGTGTTGGTTTGGAGCGGAGCCGACGCCGTGGCTTGTGCGGATCGTTTTTATGCCGACAACCCCGTGTTTCAAGCGCATCGGGAACGCAGCCAATCCGCCCACTGGTGGCGTATGACGGGCCTGCGCTCGCACGGCACCTGGAACGGCTTACAACCCTTTGAATGTTTGCCGGATGCCGCAACCACCGGCCGTGTAGCGGTCATCACCCGAGCCTCCATCAAACGCAGCCAGTTTTGGCGCTTTTGGAGTCGGGTTTCCTCCTCTGCCAAATTGCTCAAAGACCGTCCTGGCCTGGAGTGTGCCGTGGGCATTGGGGAATTGCCGCTGGTGGAACAAGCTACTTTTTCCGTTTGGTCCAACGCCGAAGCACTGGAAGGTTTCGCCTACCGTTCGCCGAACCACGCCAAGCGCATTCGCGAAACGCATCGGTACGGATGGTACTCCGAGGAGCAGTTTACGCGCTTTGCCGTTTTGTCCGACGGCCTGGATTCGCTGCCAA
Organism: Owenweeksia hongkongensis DSM 17368; assembly: GCA_945865885.1. GTDB lineage: Bacteria > Bacteroidota > Bacteroidia > Flavobacteriales > Schleiferiaceae > CAMDTE01. The sequence continues at coordinate 36,711 of CAMBEZ010000012.1, read as the reverse complement.
ATTGACAGCATTTTGCCCTTGGCACGCCCCTTGCACCCGCCTCTACGTCCAACAGAACTTTAAATTTTGAACGTTATGGCAACTGGAAAAATCAATGTCTCCGCGGAGAATATTTTCCCCATCATCAAAAAATTCCTCTACAGCGACCACGAAATCTTCTTGCGGGAGCTGATCTCCAACGCGGTGGACGCCACCAACAAACTGAAGCACCTGGCCAATTTGGGCGAGTTCAAAGGCGAAATGGGCGACCTGACGATTCGCGTGGAGGTGGACAAGAAGAAGAAACAAATCCGCATCATCGACCGCGGCATCGGCATGACTTCCGAAGATGTAGAAAAATACATCAACCAAGTGGCCTTTTCCGGCGCGGAGGAATTCGTGAAAAAGTACGAGGGCAAGGTGGATCCGGCGGCCATGATCGGTCATTTTGGCTTGGGATTTTATTCCGCTTTCATGGTGGCCAAAACCGTTGAAATCAAAACCAAAAGCCACACGCAGGGGGCAGAAGAATCCGGGGCCCACTGGATGTGCGACGGTTCGCCGGAATTTACCCTCAAGGCCCTCAAAAAGAAAGAACGCGGCACGGAAATCGTTTTGAACGTGGCGGACGACAGCGAGGACTTTTTGGAAGACTTCAAAATTCGCGAATTGTTGAAGAAATACGCTCGTTTCATGAGCGTGCCCATCCAATTCGGCGAGCGCGAAGAGCGGACCAACGTGGCCGCTGATGGCGAAGAAGCCAAGTACGAAACATCAAAAGTTCCGGACATCATCAACGCAGATGCTCCAGCGTGGACCAAGAAACCGACGGAACTGACGGACGAGGACTACAAGAAATTTTACAAAGCGCTGTACCCGTTCAGCTTTGAAGAGCCCCTCTTCCACATCCACTTGAACGTGGACTACCCGTTTGACTTAACCGGTATACTGTTTTTTCCGCGCGTAAAGCCGAACATGGAACTGCAGCGCAACAAAATTCAGCTGTACCAAAACCAGGTATTTGTAACCGATAACGTGGAAGGAATTGTTCCAGACTTCCTCACGCTCCTGCACGGAGTATTGGATTCTAAAGACATTCCGTTAAACGTTTCTCGATCTTACCTCCAAGCAGACGGCAACGTCAAGAAAATCAGCGGCCACATCACCAAAAAAGTAGCGGACAAGCTGGAGGAAATGTTCAAGGCAGACCGCGCAGACTTTGAATCCAAGTGGAACGATATCAAGATGATTATTGAGTACGGAATGATCACGGACGAGAAATTCTTTGAGCGTGCGGAAAAATTCTTCTTGGTTCAAAATACCGACGGCGGTTTCTTCACCTTAGACGAATACATCGAAAAAATAAAGGCCCTGCAAACGGACAAAGACGGCACCACCGTTGTGCTTTATGCATCTTCTAAAGACGGGCAGCACGCGTACATTGAGAAAGCCCAAGCGCAAGGATACGACACCGTCTTGTTGGACTCCCCCATTGTGAGCCACTGGATGCAAAAAATAGAAACAAGCAAGGAAAAAGTTCGCTTTTCTCGTGTGGATTCCGATTTATTGGACAAATTGATTCCCAAAGAAGGCGATCGTCCTACCCTGCTGACGGAAGACGAAACCAAGCAACTCAAAGACGCCATTGAAGCACACGTGGACACCAAGAAATTCACCGTTCGCGTGGAAGCTTTGGAATCCGACGATGCTCCCATGGTGGTAACCGTCCCCGAATTCATGCGGCGCATGCGCGAAATGAGCGCCACCGGTGGAGGTGGATTCATGGGTATGGGCGATTTGCCCGAATCCTACGATTTGGTGATCAACGGCAACCACGCCTTGGCCGGGAAATTACTGCGCACGCCGGCGGAGGAGCAAGGGGCTTTGATTCAGCACGCCAAGGATTTGGCCCTGTTGCAACAAAACCTTTTGCACGGTGCCGCGTTAACATCTTTTGTTAAGCGTGCCCTCGAAAAATTAGTCTAAATTCAACCCATGATGTTTAAAACAATCCTTTTTGCAGGTTTGGCCCTAATGGCCGGTACCGCAACCCTTCAGGCACAGGAATTGCCCGCAGCTTCTCCTATTGGGACGGTTAAACAACGTATCGGTCTGACCGACGTTGAACTCTCTTATGCGCGTCCAAGCACCAAAGGCCGTAAAGTTTTTGGTCAATTGGTGGAGTACAAGAAATTGTGGAGAACCGGTGCCAACGGCAGCACCATCATTGAATTTTCAACGGACGTCACCTTGGCGGGCCAGAATTTGTCTGCCGGCAAGTACAGCATCTTTACCATTCCGGGCGAAAAGGAATGGACCTTGATCCTGAACCAAAGCACGGATTTATGGGGCATCGACGGGTACGACGAAGCCAATGACGTGCTTCGCGTGGCCTTGGAACCCCGTAAAATAGCTTTCTTGGAGACGATGGAGCTTGCGTTTCACAACGTCACCATGGACGGCGCCACGTTGTTCTTGGGTTGGGAAAACACCGGGTTGGACCTACCTATTCTGGTAAATACCCACCAGAAGGCCATGGACAACATTGAGCGTGCCATCGAGGAAAAGCCGGGCGACGCCCGCGTTTACCGGAATGCGGCAAGTTATTTAAACAACGTGGAAAAAGAACTTCCCGTGGCTTTGGGCTTTGCAGAGCGTTCCGTACAACTGGCAACGGATTATTGGTACGGGCACTACTTATACGCCCAATTGTTGCGCAAGAACGGTCGGGAAAAAGAGGCTGTAAAAGCCGCGGAAACGGCAATGAAATTGGGTCAAGAAGATGCCGCCAAGAAAAAGCAGCCGTTTAACTACGAAGACGCTTTGAAAGACTTTCTGAAGAACAAGAAAAAATAGCGGTAAACCGCGAACAAATACTCCACAACGGAGTTTAAAGGGTATGCAGAAACTCTTTAAACTCCGTTTTTTCTTTGCGGTACTGGCCGCGTTGTTTCTCTCCTTTTCCGCCAACGCCCAAGCGGTGGTCAACGGTACCGTGACGGACGGAAAGACCCAAGAGGCACTGCCTTCGGTTGCTGTAACTCTCTTGCCGGAAGGACTGAAAACGGTAACCAATGCAAGCGGTCAATTCCGTTTTGCCAACGTCAAACCCGGTTTGCACAATTTGCAGTTCAGCAGTTTGGGGTATAAATCACGGTCGTTGTTTGAAATTCAAGCATTGTCTACCCGTCCCACCGAATTGCAGGTGGTACTGGAACCGTCGTCCACGCAACTGGAAGAGGTGAAAATCAACGCCCAATCTGCTTTTGTTAAAGATGCTCAATCACCGGTCAGCGTGCAGAGCATTGGCATCAACGAAATTCAGCGCAATCCCGGCGGCAACCAAGACATCTCCAAGGTGATTCAATCCCTGCCGGGTGTGGCCTCTGGCTTGGCCTTCCGCAACGATTTGTTCATCCGCGGCGGCGGACCCAACGAAAACCGTTTTTTCTTGGACGGTATTGAAATTCCTGCCATCAACCACTTTGCCACCCAAGGTGCGAGCGGCGGTCCTGTGGGCATGATCAACGTGAACCTGATTCGCGACGTCGATTTCTACACCTCTGCTTTCCAGGCACAACGCGGAAACACCTTGAGTTCCGTCATGGAAATTAACTTGAAAGACGGCCGTACGGACCGCACCGGCGGATTGTTCCAGGTGGGTGCCAGTGAGGTGGGTTTGTTTTTGGAAGGACCTCTTTCCAAAAAAACCACGTATTTGGTTTCAGCAAGACGCTCGTACCTTCAGTTTTTGTTTGGCGTACTGGGCCTTCCCTTCTTGCCCTCGTACAACGACTATCAGTTTAAAGTAAAGCACCAATTGGGCAAGCGCAGCTCGCTCACCGTTTTGAGCTTGGGTGCCTACGACGTGTCTACACTGAACACCACCGTGGATTCGTTGCCCGCGCAGCGCTACATCCTAAGCTATTTGCCGGAGTATTTTCAATGGAACTACTCCATTGGGGCCAAGTATACCCAGGGGTACGACAACGGCTACCTGAATGTGATCCTGAGTCGCTTTATGCTCAACAACACGGCGCAAAAGTTTGTCAACAACGACAAGAACGCCGATAAACTGCTGGATTACGCGTCCCAAGAAATTGAAAACAAGTTGCGCGTGGAGCGCATTTTCAAAGGGAACACCAGCGAAGGAACGGTCGGCTTCGGTTTGGAGCAAGCCAAGTACAACACGCAAACCTTTGACAAGCGTTTGCCGGGCGGGGTGGTGCTGGACTACACCAACCAATTTACGCTTTACAAATACAGTCTTTTTGCGCAATGGGCCGGTCGATTTGCGGACGAACGTTTGAAGTTATCGCTGGGTTTCCGCACGGACGGGAACGGCTACAACGACTACATGCGCAATCCGCTGAACGGTTTCTCCCCGCGCGCCGCTTTCAGTTACTACCTCAACGAGCGTTGGACGGTAGACGCCAACTGGGGCATCTACAAGCAGCTCCCCCCCTACACTACGCTGGGTTACAAGGACCGCGACGGTGTTGAAGCCAACCGCGACAACCTAAAATTCATGCAGGCCACGCACTACGTGTTGGGCACTACCCAATTTTGGCCGTGGAGTGCCAAAACCTCTGTGGAAGGCTTCTACAAGGACTACCGCAAGTACCCCTTCTTGACCACCGATCAAATCAGCTTGGCAAATTTAGGGGGTGATTTTGGCGTGATTGGTAACCAACCGGCTACCTCTACCTCCAACGGACGTGCCTACGGCGTGGAATTTACGTACCAACAGAAGTTGTACAAAGGCTGGTTTGGTATTGCCGCCATCACGGCCTTCCGAAGCCTATTTGAGGACAAAAACGGCGAGCTGCTGAACGCCAGTTGGGACAACCGCATGATTGCCACCTTCACCGTGGGCAAGAAATTCGCGAAGAACTGGGAATTGGGCATGCAGTACCAGCACTTGGGCGGCGCTCCGTACACCCCCTTCGACGCCGACGCGACTGCCCTGCGCTCCAATTGGGACGTATTGGGCCGCAGCGTGGTGGATTACAGCCGATTGAACACCCTACGCAACCCGGAGTTCGACCGTTTGAACGTTCGGGTAGACAAAAAGTGGTACCTGAAAAAATCCTACATCAACTTGTATTTTGACGTTCAAAACGTCTTGGCGAGCAAAATCGTCAGTGCTCCGTTTATCGACGTGCAACGCGACGCCGCCGGTGCCCCGATTGTGGATCCAAACGACCCTACCCGTTACTTGACGACGGAATTGGAAAACGCCAGCGGTACCGTGTTGCCGTCCATTGGATTCATTTTCGGATTTTAGGCGGTTCGTAGTTCGCGTATTCCGGATGCAGTAATTCGTCCGAATACAGGAGGTACTGGCGCCGAAGTGCCTTGAATCGCTCCAAATCAGCGGCCCACAATTCCGACCACTGTTCTACGGGTAGGTTGTTCTTCAAGGCATCCCCAACGAGTATGGAACCCGTCAGTCGGTTGAAAAAAGGGCGAACAAAACCCGCCTTTCGGTCTGCCTTGGAGATTCTGGGTTTTCGGTATACTTGGGTGGAATCGAATTCCTGAAAGGCGGGGTAGTCCACCACAGCCGTGTCGTAGGCGAGAAAACCAGAGGTGTCGACGGCAGACGGATACAGGGTGCTGTCGTACGCCATCCGCAGTTTGCGCCGCATTAAGTAGGCGTCCACACGTTCCTGGCGACGGTCGTCCTCCGCAAGCTGAGCCAAAAAACCGCGGTGCATTTCAAGCAAGGGCTCCCAGTCCAATGGGGCACGCGACATTCGCTTGGTGGGACTGTATTTGCGGCCAAAACAAGTGTCTCCGCGGAAGAGCGGATCCGTTGCGCCGGACTTAGCGGTGGGGACAAACCGAAAAGTGCCCTTGCGTTCGTACCACGGCGCGCCGTAGCGTTCAAAGGGATGATCCGTACCGCGGCCCACCGAAACCGGTGTTCCTTCAAAAAAACACAGCGACGGGTAGGCGTGCAGGGCTTCCGGCGTGCGCAAATTGGGCGAGGGCGGCACGGGCAACACCACCGGCTGACGGCGGTAGTTGGCCAAAGGCACCACATGTAGGTTCAATCCTTGTGTTTTGGCCCAAAGGGAACCGTGTACCATTCCGGCGTATTCGCCTATGGTCATGCCGTACAGCACCGGAACGGGGTGCATACCCACAAACGATCTAAATTGGGCCGTATCCAAGACCGGGCCGTCCAAACGGTCGCCGTTGGGATTGGGCCGATCCAATACAATTAGCGGTTTGCGGTACGCGGCACAGGACTCCATGACGTAGGTTAGGGTGCTGATGTAGGTGTAAAAACGCGCACCCACGTCCTGCAAGTCAAAAACCACTGCATCCACATCCTGCAAATCCGCAGCCGTCGGTTTTTTGTGGTTGCCGTACAACGAAACCGTGAGCAATCCGGTAGACTCATCGCGGCCGTTGGGGACGTTCTCTCCCGCAGAAAGGACGCTCCGAAAACCGTGTTCCGGCGCAAATACCTTCACCACGTTGACGCCACGTGCGCGCAGGGCGTCCACGGTGTGCATCCACGAGCCGTCCACGTAAACCACGGATGCGGCATGGGCTACCACAGCTACGCGAGCACCCAAAAGCTTGGGAACGTAGCGATCAAACCGGGCGGCTCCCGGAATCCATTCCCCGGTTGGAAGAGGTACGGGTTCGGACGACCGCGCGGCGGAGGCTTGAAGCACCAGTGCCCATAAAATGACCCATTTTGCGGCACGGACCGTTCCCATGAAACGCATCCCACGGCCCACCCGGGAGCGGTTTGGAACGGCAACCATTCGGCAGGCATCCGGATTGTGCGATGTACCTTTGAAATCCATGCCCAAACCGTACACCCTACTCGCCCCGTACTGGACCCGATTGCGCACCTCACGTGCAGCAACCGTGGCCCAGCGCATCGCGGTGGTGGTGGTGGCGTGCAGTTTAGCGGTCATGCTCATTGGGTTGTCTACGGGAAGGGGATTGCAGGCTGCAATTTCGGATAAATTAACCGGATTGTGGGGCGATATTCAAGTTCGTCCCTACGCTGAATCAAAAGATCCATCGGAGGCCGGCATGGTACTGGACTCCAATCTGTTGCAGCTCTTAACTACGAACCCTTCCATCGCATCCGTTCGCCCTACGCTCTCCACAACGGCCTTGGTGGCGCACCAGGACCGCTTGGAAGCCTTGGTGTACCGAACCCAATCGTATGCTTCGTTAGACATTGATTTCCTAAAAGGCATCCCGCCGGGGCGCAACGAAGTGGCGCTGCCCGTGGCGTTGGCGCGTCAATGGAACGTTGGAGTGGGCGACGAGCTGACGCTTCTTTTTTCGCGGGGAACGGACCGTCGGCCCGCGCTCCGTTACGCCACCATCAGCGGAATTTTTCAACCCAAACTGGACGAATTGGACGGTCATTGGGTCTACGGAGACGTGCACCAATTGCGCGAATGGGTGGGGTGGGCAGACGAACGCTACACGGCCTTGGAACTGACCGCAATTCCGGGTTTGGATGCTCGTGACCTAGCCGAAGAGCTGCGCCCGTTGCTCCCTGCTTTTTGGGAAGCCTATCCGGCCGTGGACGATTACGCGGGCCTGTACCAGTGGCTGGCCTTGTTTGACACCAACCTGACGGTGGTGGTGGGCGTACTGCTGGGGGTTGCCTTATTCAACAGTGCGGTGGTGGTCTTCATTCTGTTGTTGGACCAACGAAAAAACATCGGTATTTTGAAAACACTGGGAGCATCGGCCTCTTTGTTGACCCGACTGTTCTTGGCCAAGGCCCAAAAGATGGCTTTGATGGGAATTGCTGGCGGAAACGCACTGGCCTTTCTATTCTGTTTCACGCAATCCCGGTGGCATTGGTTGGCGTTGGATCCCAAAACCTACTACGTGGCAACCGTACCCATTGCGTGGCCTTGGGCCGAATGGATCGCCCTCAACGGCTTGATGTACGTGTTGGTACTCGTTTCCATGACCCTTCCCGCTTGGTACTTGGGCAAACAAAAACCCATACGCTCCTTGCAATGGTAAATACCCCGTATCCCGACTTGCCAAAAATGGAGGACTTGCTCTCCATTCAAGGATTGGAACATCTTTCCCTCTTTGCCAAACACGCCGTAAGTGGACCGTTAGCAGGGTACCACCGATCGCCGTTGAAGGGGTTTTCGGTAGAATTTGCCGAACACAAACCTTATTATCCGGGAGACAGTTTGCGGCGTTTGGATTGGAAAAGACTGGCCAAAACAGACAAGATGCTGCTCAAATCCACGGACGCAGAAACCAACTTGCGGTGTACCGTGGTGGTGGACCGGAGCGGTTCCATGCGCACAGACCGCAAATTGACGTTTGCAACGCTGGGCACGGCGTTGATTGGGGAAGCTTTGGGGAATCAACGCGACGCCTTAGGGTTGGTTTGGATGGACGATCAAGGAGCGCAACCCTCCCACGCCTGCAAAACCTCTAGATCGCATCGGATGAACCTGTACGCGGCTTTGTTGGATGAGCTTCGCACGCAACCCATTGAGAAATCCAGCCGAACCCCCGTTTCACAAACCCTCCACCAGCTGGCCAATTCCCTCCCGCAACGCTCCATGGTGGTGGTATTCTCCGATTTTTGGGAGCCCGAATCTGCGTCCGACCGTCCTTGGGCGGAGCTGCAAAAGGCATTGGAGCATTTGCGTCAAAAAAACTGCTGGGTACTGCTGTTTCCCGTATTTGGAACGTCGGAGCACTCGTTGTCTGGCTTGGATTGGGGAACAAGCTGGACCGAATTGGTGGATTCCGAGTCTGGTGAACCGTTAATTTTATTGCCCAACGAGGCCCAGAAACGCTATTCAGAGGTGTTTGAGCGTCGTTTGCAGGCACTGAAAAGTCTCCAGCAACCTCCACAAATTCAGATCAATGACTGCCTCACCAACGACCATCCGTTGCATGCTTTGCTGCCCTTTTTCCTGGCACACCAAAAAATGAAATAGGATTTGTGTCGCTTATAATTCTTCGTATATTTGCAACCCCAATGAACAATTTGGTGCGGTAGTTCAGTCGGTTAGAATATCGGCCTGTCACGCCGAGGGTCGCGGGTTCGAGTCCCGTCCGCACCGCAAGCCTCTCCCAACGGAGGGGCTTTTTTTGTACCTTTACCCCATGCGTTTTGCCCTGCGTGTTTTACTGCTCTGGACGGCCGGCCTGTTGCTTTTTGCGCATTCGGTTGTTCCGCACGCGCACGATTCCGACTACCCAGGCGTTTCTGGAAAAGGCAACTGGGTAGCTGCGCCCGCTTCCGGGGAACCCTTGCCCATTGAGGTAGATTTGGGTTCCGATCATTTGGAGCATTTCCGCCTGGACGATGAAGACAACACTGCGCTCGGTACCTTCGTGTCGGCTGCAGCGGTACCCCTTGGACTTAAATACGTTAGCGGCCACGTACCAGAGGAGTGCATGGTGCAATTGGGCTTGTTTCCGCCCCTCCCGGAGCTTCGTGCGCTTCCGTTTGCCGCTTGTGCCGGCATCCGCGCCCCTCCCGCCCTTCTGTAAATTCATCGTCCGCCAGTCCGGACGCCGCAGCTGTTGCCTGTAATCGCACTCCAAAGTGCGCAGGTTGCGCCGCTTGATTTTTCCATTTCATTTTTCATTTATTATTGGTTGCTCATGCTGCATGCCATTATTCGCTTTTCGGTACGCCAAAAAGCACTCGTCTTTGCGTTGACCGGGGTCGTTGCCCTTTGGGGACTGATCAGTGCCTTGAATCTTCCGGTTGACGCCGTTCCGGACATCACCAACAACCAGGTGCAGGTGGTGACGAGCGCACCCGCCTTGGCCCCGCAAGAAGTGGAGCAATTCATTACGTATCCGGTGGAATTGGTCATGGCAAATTTACCCGGTGTTGTGGAAGTGCGCAGTGTTTCGCGGTCCGGACTTTCCATAGTGACGGTGGTCTTTGAAGACGGTATAGAAACGGCTTTGGCAAGGCAGCGGGTCAACGAACAGATTCAAGTGGCGCAAGCCAACATTCCCAGCGAATACGGCTCTCCCGCATTGATGCCCATCACCACGGGCTTGGGCGAGGTGTACCAGTATACCCTGGAGGTGGAGGAAGCGTATCGGTCTGATTATTCGCTGGAAGACTTGCGGAGTTTGCACGACTGGCAGGTCAAACGTCAGTTGGCAGGTATCCCGGGCGTTGTGGAAGTCAGTTCGTTTGGTGGCAAAGTGAAGCAGTACGAGGTGGCCGTGCATCCGGACCGCTTGCAGCAATCCGGCCTAACGTTGTCTGATGTATTTGAGGCCGTTGGAGCGGGGAACCGCAATGCCGGGGGCGCGTACATTGAGAAAGGCGAGGAAGCTTGGTACATCCGGATGGAAGGTCTTTACCGGAATTTGGACGACATCCGTTTGGTGGCCCTCCCAACCCATTCCGGTCTCCCCTTGACGGTAGGCGACGTCGCCACGGTTCGGTACGGGTTTGCCCCGCGGTACGGAGCGTTGACGAAAGATGGACATGGTGAGGTGGTTGGCGGAATCTGTTTGATGTTGAAAGGAGCCAACAGCAACGAAGTGACCCAGGCCATTGACCAACGCGTGCAATCCATCCAGTCCACCTTGCCCCCAGGAATTCGCATAGCTCCTTACCTGAATCGGTCCGAACTGGTGGGCCGAACTTTGGGGACGGTGCAGCGCAATTTGTTGGAAGGGGCCTTGGTGGTGGGCTTGTTGCTCTTCCTTTTGTTGGGCAACTGGCGCGCCGCGCTGGTGGTGACGAGCGTCATTCCCCTGTCCTTGCTTTTTGCTTTGGGGTGCATGCATTATTTTGGCGTTTCCGCCAACCTGATGTCCTTGGGTGCCATAGACTTTGGCATTGTGGTGGACGGCGCGGTCATTGTGGTGGAGGCTACCTTGATGGCCTTTCACCGCGGCGGCTTGTTGAGCGCTAAAGACCGAGACGAAACCGTGATCGAAAGTGCCCGATCCATTTACGGCTCCGCTGCCTTTGGGGTGTTGATCATTTTGGTAGTCTTCTTGCCCATTCTTACCCTGAGCGGAATTGAGGGTAAAATGTTCAAACCCATGGCCCAAACCGTGGTTTTCGCCTTGTTGGGCGCTTTATTGTTCAGCACCACCTACGTCCCGGCACTGGTGGCGTTGGTGCTGCGTCCGGAGGTTAAAGAAAATCGGTCCGAACGGTTCTTTCATCGGCTTCGGGTACGGTATGCCCGGAGCCTGGATTGGACTTTGCAGCGAGGCCGCGCGGTATTGGCCGGGGTGGTTGGCGCCTTTGCACTCGCAGTTTGGGGATTTACCCAACTGGGCAGCGTCTTTTTGCCCAGCTTGGAGGAAGGCGATTTGGCGATGCAGGTTTCCATCCCCACCGGGAGCAATTTGCAAGAAATGATTCGGGTGACCACTTCGGCCGAAAAAAAGTTGAAAGAACATTTTCCCGAAGTGCGGCACGTGGTGAGTAAAATTGGCACCGCTGAAGTTCCCACGGACCCCATGCCCGTGGAGGCCGCAGACGTAATGGTCTTGTTGGAGCCCAAAGAAAACTGGACTTCCGCGCCCACACGCGAAGAGCTGGTTGCCCAAATGGAAGCGGTACTGGCAGGTGTTTGGGGCGCTCAGTTTGAATTTACACAGCCCATTCAACTCCGTTTCAACGAATTGATCAGCGGCTCTAAGTCCGACATCGCTTTGCTGGTGTACGGGGATCACTTGGATACCTTGGCCAACGTGGCGCAAGAAATGGCGGCGGCGGTTCGGGGCATTCCCGGGGCGGAAGACATCAAGGTGGAAGCCACCCAAGGAATGAAGTTTCACCGCTGGGTACCCAACCGCCAAGCGCTGGCGTACCACGGTGTTTCCGCACAGCAAGTAGGTGAAGTTTTGGAAATGGCCTATGCCGGGCAACTGGCAGGAAGTGTTTTTGAAGACCAAAAGAGATTTGAGGTGGCGGTGCGTCTTTCTCCTCAGGAGCGACTGGACGGCAGCGGACAAGCACTGTACGTGCGCAACCACAACGGGGACCGCGTACCGCTCACCGCCGTGGCAGATCGGGTAGAGACTTTAGGACCGTCGCAAATCAGCCGTTCCAAGGCCAGCCGGCGAATTTCAGTAGGAATCAACGTGCGGGGACGCGACGTAGCCTCCGTTGTGGCGGATATTGAAAAGTCCCTAGGCGAAAAAGTTGCGCTGCCTCCCGGCTACTCGTTGCACATTGGCGGCGATTACGAAAACCTGCAGCAAGCCCTAGACCGATTAAAAATAGCCGTACCGGTGGCATTGGCCCTCATTTTTGCTTTGCTCTACTTGGCTTTCCGCAGTGCCGCCTTTGCTGCCTTGGTGTTCAGTGCCATCCCATTATCTGCCCTGGGCGGAATTGCGGCTTTGGCGCTTCGCGGCATGCCGTTCAGCATTTCTGCAGGAATTGGTTTCATTGCGTTATTTGGCGTCGCGGTCTTGAACGGTCTCGTTCTGGTGGCACGCGTGCGTCAGTTGGAATCCACCGGGGTGCCTTGGACCAAGGCGGTGGTGGACGGCAGTGCGGACCGGCTCCGTCCTGTTTTGGTTACGGCTACGGTTGCTGCCCTGGGATTCGTGCCCATGGCCTTCTCCTCTTCCGCCGGCGCTGAGGTGCAAAAGCCGTTGGCCACGGTAGTCATTGGCGGGTTAGTTTCTGCCACCGTGCTCACCCTGGGGGTGTTGCCCATTTTACTGATCCGGTTGAATAAGTGGTTGCCGGCGTTTCGCGTAACCGGGATTGCAGGAACGACGGGCGTACTGTTGCTGCTGCTGGCGCCTGCGCGCACTGCTTGGGCGCAAACGAGTCCCTGGCCCTCCTTGGCTGCTGTGCAAGAACAAGCATTGCGCGTACACGCCGATGTGGCCACCGCCCAAGGAAACCAACGCATTGCGCAATTGAAGCCCAACGTGCTGCTGGGTGCCGCCCAAGGCACCGTACAATACGGCCAAATGAACGCCGAGCCGCGGGATTACTACTTCAGCTTGGAACAACCGCTGGGTTCGCTGGCGGAACACGTGCGTCGATGGCGTCGAAACGAGTCTGAGATTGGCTTGCGGTCTACCGAACTGGAATTGACGCAGCAGGCCGTATCCCTGGCGGCTGCGCTGGCCTTTGCGGACTACTGGCGCTGGGGGCGCGAATGTGCGTGGCGCAGCCAATGGGCAACGCGTTTGAATCAAGATGCCGATCGGGTTGACACCCGAGTTGCACAAGGCGACTGGAGTGTGGCGGACGGAGCGGCGTTTCGGTTGTTGCGCAACCGCTGGCAGTCCGATTTGGTGGCGGCACAAGCAAAATGGGCAGAAAGCGCATCGCTGCTCGCCGCATTGACGCACCAAAGGTGGACCGCCGTTCTCGAGGTAACTTTATTACTTCCGGAACGCCTGACCATGGAACCGTCGGCCGATACCGCTCTTGCCCCCCGTTTCCGACGTTGGGCCCAAGAATCCGCCCACTTGGCGCAAGCTGAAGCGATGCTGACCAAAACGCAGTGGGCGCCGCAGTGGAGCGTGGGTGGATTTCAACAACAATTGGAGCGGATAAACGGATTCAACGGCGTCTATTTGGGCGTCGCCCTACCCTTGGCCGCTCACGTACCGTTCAAAAACAGCGCAATAGCCACGGTTCAACAAGCCACTGCCGAAGCCCAGTCCGAACAAGCGCTCGTGGATTGGCACGCAAAGAAAGAGGCCGCTCTGCGCCAATGGACGTTTTGGAACGCTGCCTCCGCACAGGCTATTACCGCTCAAAAAGACGCCGATCTTTTGCTCCGGGTGTTGACCTCCCAATTGGAATTGGGGGAACTTTCTTTTTCCGATTTTTTCTTGCAATCCAATGCCGCACTAGACGGTGGCGTTTCCGCCCTCCAACAAACTACAGAGCACTTCAGAAGCGCTGTTTTACTTCACTTTTATACCGTCAAATAATGAACACTATTCGTTTTTATTCCGCCCTTTTGGTTGTAGGTACCTTGTGGGCTTGCCAATCCACCCCCAGCGGTCCGGAATCCAAGGTCCTCTTTTCCAAAAACGGATTGCGCCTGTGGAACGATTCCGCCATGGCCGCAAACGGCGTGGAAGTTGGTGCTCCCACGGAATACACGTTTGGAAATGGACTCCATGCCAACGGACGCGTGGACATTCCACCGCAAAGCAGGGCCTCCCTGACGGCTCCCTTGGGCGGTTTCATCCGGTACTTGGGTCCGTACGAGGGTTCCTTCGTTCGCAAAGGGGAAGTTTTGGTTCGGTTGGACGACCCCATCTATGTGGAAAAGCAAAAGGAGTTGCTCTCTTCGGCAGCCGCGTACGAATTGGCTAATGAATCGTACCGTCGTGCGGAAAAACTGAATGCAGCCTCAGCCAGCAGTGCTCGCGAATGGCAGCAGGCGCTTGCCAACCAAGAGGAGGCGCACGCTCGGTGGAGCGCAGCCCGTGAAGTGGTGCGTCAATTGGGATTTAATCCGGAACAAATCCAACAAAACGGCATCCAAAGAAGCTTATCCTTGGTGGCCCCCTTTGCCGGATACGTCCGCACCGTTCGCGGAAATTTAGGTCAGTACGTTTCCGCCCAGCAAGAAATCATCACCTTGGAAGATCCACAGCACATGCACCTGGAATTGGCGGTTTTTCAAAACGACATTGCCACGCTCAAACGCGGACAACGTTTTGTCTACCAAGTGGGTTCGGACCCCACCCCATTCAGTGGAATTATTCAAGAAATTGGTCAAGCGCAGTCTTTGGAAGGTCATTTTGTGGTGCACGGACACCCCGAGCAACTTCCTGAATCAGGTCTGCGCACCGGACAGTTCATTCGCGCAACCGTCCAAACGCAACAGGCAGTGCGGTGGGCGTTGCCGGAAGATGCCGTGGTGTACAAGGACAACCAGCCGTTCGTGTTGCGCAAAACTAAAGACGGCTTGGAATTTCAATCCGTGCGCATCAGCCACCAGGAAAACGGCTGGGTGGGTTTTGAAGATTTGGCTAGCGGTACGTATGTTCTGAAACAGGCGCACCTCTTGCTGCAACCGGAAGAGACGGAATAAAGTGGGCTACGGAGGCTGATTTTGCTCCCTACGACCTTGGATTCTACAGGACGTTTCCCGTTGAATCCAATAGTTGCAGCGGAGAGCCGTACGCCAAGCACCGTGCTTTCCACTGGGATTCCAGATGTTCGGGGATGTCCACCTCCAAAACGCACCTGGTGTCTACGCGTTGGGATCGAACCGTCCCTTCCACCGCTTGAACCCAACGCAGGGCCGTTGACAAGTGGGGATAATCGCAGTGAACCCACCAAGTTTGAACGGGAACAAAGGGCATCCAGACTCCCGCCGCCAGCGCCAACTCCGCTGCTCCACGGTACGCGCGAATAAGCCCGGGCACCCCCAGCAAGGTTCCGCCAAAGTAGCGCACCACACCTACCGCAGTACGCACCGCCTCAGCAGATTGCAGGGCGTGTAGAATGGGGCGTCCGGTACTGCCCGACGGTTCTCCATCGTCGTCCCAACGTTCCCATTCTTGGTCCCAACGAACGGCTGAACCTACGTGCCGGGCCTTGGGATGCAGCGCGCGAATCGATTGAATCCAAGGCGCCGCTGCTTCTGGTTCCGACAACGGTGCAGCATAGGCAATAAACTTACTGCCTTTTACCACCCACTGTGCCTCTGTCGGTTCCACCAATGCGTTTGCCATACCACAAACCTACGGGCGCAAACTGAAATGTTCAGTACCTTTGCACAAACAAATACAAGCTGCTATGGCTTTAGAACTGAACGACACGAACTTCGAAGAATTGGTATTGAAATCCGATAAGCCCGTATTGGTGGATTTTTGGGCAGAATGGTGTGGACCTTGCCGCATGGTGGGTCCCATTGTTGAAGAATTGGCAGCTGATTTTGAAGGCCGCGCCGTTGTAGGCAAAGTAAACGTGGACCAGCACCAAGGCATTGCCATGGAGTATGGCATCCGCAACATTCCCACCCTTTTGATCTTCAAGGGCGGACAAATTGTAGACAAGCAAGTGGGGGTTGCCCCCAAGCCCGCTTTGGCTCAAAAATTAGAAGCGGCGCTTTAAGCGTTGCCTGTGGTTAGACAAGCCGTTATCCTGGCCGGTGGACGCGGAACGCGTTTGGCGGCAGCATTTCCGGGAGTACCCAAGCCCTTGGTTCCCGTTGCGGGAATTCCGTTGGCGGAACGATTGGTTCGTCAACTGGTGGAGCAGGGAATTGAACGCATTACGCTCACCGTTTTTCACGATGCCGAACAGATCCGTACCCATTTTGGGGACGGATCTGCTTTTTTGTGCCAAATAGACTACCTCCTGGAGCCCGCTCCCATGGGCTCAGCCGGTATTTTGCATCAAATGGCCAGCCGAACGAACGAAACGGTTTTGGTGGTGTACGGAGACGTTTTGGCGGATGTAGACTGGCAGCGATTTGCGCAGTTTCACCACCAACTCCAAGCGGACGCCACCCTCTTGGTTCACCCCAACGACCACCCGCACGATTCCGATCTGGTTGAATTGGAGGGGGATCAACGCGTTTCCGCCGTATTGTCTAAGCCGCATCCGCCCGGACGAATGGCCCGCAACGTGGTCAATGCCGGCGCGTACCTGTTCGAACCCGTTTGTTGGAAACACATACCGTCGGACCGTTCCGTGGATTTTGGCAGGGATCTTTTGCCGCATTGGTGTTCTTTCTTGCGTGTTTTTGGGTACAATACCCCGGAATACATCAAGGACATGGGTACTCCAGAACGCATTGTACAGGGAGAAGCGGCTTTGGCCTCCGGGAAAGTGGCGGCACGCTCTCTGCGAAATGTTCAGACGGCAATCTTCCTGGACCGCGATGGGGTTTTGAACGAGGACACGGATCTCATTCATCGGCCTGAAGACCTGCACTTGTTCCCTTGGACGGCTGAAGCGGTGCGGACCGTCAATAAGAGTTCCTATTTGAGCGTTGTAGTCACCAACCAAAGCGTGGTGGCCCGTGGACTCACGGACGAGGCAGGTCTCAACCGAATTCACGCCAAACTGGATACGGAATTGGGGGCCGGCGGCGCTTACTTAGATGCCCTCTACTACTGCCCGCACCATCCCGACGGTGGATTTCCCGGAGAGGTTGCGGCGTATAAGATTCCCTGTACGTGCCGCAAACCGCAAGCCGGAATGCTCTTGGCGGCCGCCGAACGTTTTCAAATCAACCTGAGCGCCAGCTGGATGGTGGGCGATTCTGCTCGAGATATGGGCGCCGCCCTCGCCGCCGGCGTTGAACCGGTGGGCGTACGCACCGGACACGGATTAAAAGGCAGCGCTCTGCGCCCGGATTTCCTTTTTGACAACTTGCTGGATGCCGTATACTACCTAGTGGAACAACCCTTCACAAATTTGTTTAATGAAGGATTGGAACGGCTTAAAAATCAAATCACTGTATCCAAAAAACCATTCGTCATTGCCCTGGGCGGCCCGGCGCGGTCGGGAAAATCTACAGCCGCAGCGGGCTTGGCGCGCGCTTTCCGGCAAAAAGGCTACACCGTTGAACTGGTGCATCTGGACGACTGGTTGCTCCCCGTGGAGCAACGAAAGCAGTCGGAAATGGGGCTGTGGCGGGCCTATCCCCAAGCGGTTTTGAATGAGGCGCTCCACGATCTTTTGGTGGAAGGCAAGACCATTACCGCGCCGGGTTATTCCGTACGACCGGATTGGCCCGCACGCGAAACGCGCTACGCTTCCGCAGAGGTGGTGTTGGTGGAGGGTGTGGTGGCTTTGGGATTGGAGTCTGTGCGTCAAGCAGCCCATTGGACGGTAGGCGTAACCGCTCCCGAATCCACCCGCAAATTGCGGTACGAGCGCTACCAAAATTGGCGCGGCTTGCCCGCTGACGAAGCCGAATGGGCGCGTCGGGAACAGCACGAGGTGTCTGCAGTAGAAAAGGACCTTATCTTCGTACAAACGCTCGTTTCGCTGTGATCCTAACCCGTACCCCATTCCGCGTCAGTTTTGTTGGCGGAGGCTCTGATTTGCCCGCGTACTACGAACGGCGTGCGGGCGCGGTGCTTTCCACCACCATCAATCGGTACATGTACGTTCAAAGCCATCCGTTTTTTGAACCGAACCAAGTGCGTTTGAAGTACGCGCAAACCGAAACCGTTTCGGGGTTGTCGGAGATTCAACACCCCATTTTTAGAACCGTTCTGGAAAAATACGGCCTGCCGTTGGGACGCGAATGGTCCTCCATTGCGGACGTTCCCGCGGGGACCGGCATGGGATCCAGCTCCAGTTTTACCGTTGGGCTGCTGCACAACGTGTTGGCGCAATTGGGTCGGGCCGACGAGGCTACTAAGGCGCATTTGGCCGAAATGGCTTGCCGTGTTGAGTTGGAAGATTTGGGCGAACCCATTGGAAAACAGGACCAATACGCTGCGGCCTACGGGGGCTTAAACGTGTTTCGTTTTTTACCCGACGGAACGGTACAAGCGGACCCCCTAGATTTGGACACGGAGGGTCGTGCGGAATTGGAATCGCATTTGGTGTTGTACTACACCGGGGACCAGCGTTCGGCATCGGCCATCCTGGCGGAACAATCCAAACGAACGGCGACGGAGCAAGACAAACAACGTGTTTTGGACCAAATGGTGGATTTGGTAGATCCTTTGGCGGCAGCATTGCGCAACGGACGGTGGTCTGAAATGGGCAACTTGCTCCACGATAACTGGCAACTGAAGCAATCCTTGGCGTCCGGAATCACCAACCCCAACCTGCAAAGTTTGTACGCCACCGCATTGGCCAACGGGGCCACTGGGGGCAAATTATTGGGTGCCGGCGGAGGTGGATTCCTGCTGTTTGCATGCCCGCCTTCGCAACAATCCAGGCTCACCCAAGCCCTGGGCAGCATTCGTCGCTTCCCTTTTTCGCTGGAGACCGACGGCTCTAAGGTGCTGTACGCAGATTCGGAAAACGGCTGAGGCCGGAGCGCACCACGCCCCAAAAAAACCTAAAGAAAACCGGTACCTTTGCAGTGGATGCTTTGCTCCGCTCACCTAAATTCCTTTCTTGCCATGCAGCCTCTAGAATACCGCGCGCTTCTTTTGGAAACGTTGAATCGCCTGGACATGAGCCGGGTACAAGCCTTGGCAGACGCTTTTTCTGCGGCGTACGAGGGGGGTCACACCATCTACACCATGGGCAACGGCGGATCTGCCGCCAGCGCCTCCCACGCGGCAGGCGATTTCCTCAAAGGCGCTTCTTTTGGGCTGGACAAGCGGTTCAAAATGATTTGCCTGAACGACAACCTTCCCTCCCTCATGGCCATCGCCAACGACATCGGATGGGAAGCCATTTTTGAGGAACCGTTAAAAAATTACTTGCAACCCGGTGATTTGGTCGTAGGGCTCAGCGGCAGCGGCAACAGCGAAAACGTGCTGCGCGCCATGCAGTGGGCCAAGGCCAACGGAGCTACCACAGCCGGTTTAACGGGATACAGCGGCGGCAAATTGGCCCAACTGGTGGACATCCACGTTCACTCGGACGCCAACGATATGGAGGTTGCAGAAGATGTTCATATGGCCGTATTCAACATGGTCAAAAAGAGCATGATGGCCAAGTACATGGGCGACACCCCAAGCATGGGCGCCACCTACGACGCACGCGTCAAGTAAACCCGGCTGGATTTTTAGGCAGGCACCTGTTTGGGTGAAGCCCGCTTTGTGCAAGAAGTTGCGTTAAACCGTTCGGGCCGACGCACTCAATTTGTTTGAACGGAACGTGCCGTCCAGGACGCACCGCCAAAATTGACGCGCCAATACTGAACACCGGCAACGCGCTCGTTGGGGTTTTGCTGCACGCGCCATGCACCGTTTTCCACCTTTTCCTCCCAATACCCCAGCAACCGTCCGTCCGCGCCTACGGCACTGATGTAGGCGGTTCCGCTGGCGTTGGTGGGCAATTGACCGATCCAAAACTCCGAATCAGACCACAGGGCAAACTGGGGCTGCTCCCATTCCATGCGTCCCAACAGGGTGCTGGCCAGGGCGAGGTTAGGAATACCGTGGCCGTACAAGGTATCCGGCATCAAACCCTGGGAAGCGGAGAGTCGCACCGAATAGAGCAAATCCTGCGCCGTGCGCGTCGGGTGTTTTTGCCACAAACACGCCATAATGCCGGCCATTACGGGACCGCTGAAGCTGGTTCCGTTCCCGGTGCTGGGAATGCCGCCGTTGTTGATGATTCCGCACCCCTGGCCCAAGGCCATCACGTCCGGTTTGATGCGGCCGTCCGCCGTGGGGCCTTGGCTGCTGAAACCGGCCCGCGCCCCCAAGGCATTCACGGCGCCAACGGTCAAGACGCTGTCCGCGTCCGCCGGGGCCGTGATGTATTTCCAGGCGCCGTTTCCTTCGTTCCCCGCGGAAACCACCAGAAGCAAACCCGTGCGGGCCAAAGCCACTGCTGCGCGGGAAATGGGGGTAGTTCGTCCGTCCATATCTGCATACGTGTGGCTGTCCAACGGATCATCAAACGTGCTGTACCCCAACGAGGTATTCAATACGTCGGCCCCCAAACTGTCCGCCATTTCGGCGCCGCGTATCCAATGCAACTCTTCCAAGGGGGTCTCGGAGAATACATTTTCCGTTTTGAACAAGGCGTATTGGGCTTTGGGCGCGGTACCCACGTGCACGGCATCTAAATCTGGGGCCATGGTGCTCAAAACCATGGTTCCGTGGAAGCTGTCCTCAAAAACCGAGTCGTCGTTCTGAACCAAATCTTTGGTGAACACCAAACGCCCTTCGGACCGCAGTCGGGAAAACGCACCGAAGGTGTCCACTTCCCGGAAACCGCCGTCCAGCACCCCAATCAACATCCCTTGGCCTTCAAAGAAACCATCGTGGAGGCCTTTTCCGTTGATTTGGGCGATGGCCGCGTCGCCATTGGCGTACTGATAACCGGCCAGTCCATCCTCTTCCGAATCCCCGTGCGGCGCCGCTGGAGTTTCACAGAGATGCAGCGGGCGCAAGGGTTCGCTGCGCCAAGCAAAATATTCGGGCCAACCAGATACGGGCACTTCCACCACGGCGGCGTTCAGCAACCGGGAAGCACCTACCATGCGCAAACCGGTTGTGCGCACTGCCGCCAAATCGGACGGATGCACCGGGTAGTCAAAAGCACGCAGGGGCTGGGCTGCCTTCTGGCGCCGTTCAATGCTTTTGGCGCTCAAGGCCGGGGCTTGAAGCAGTCGGTCCGGACGGTGGGGAAAATAAACCCATCGGTAGGCGGGCTCTGGAGCTTGTGCCGCAATCGGTAGGGAGGCCCCGGAGATGAAGAACGCAGTGAACAGCTGCCAAACCAAGGGACTTTTCAATCGAATCATGTACGTCGTTTTGAAGGAAAACAAAAAATCGGACAAAAAGTTGAGCATCAGTGCGCCATCGCGCCGCTCCCCAGGAGGGCCTCGCCGTCGTACCAAGCTGCAAATTGACCCGGCGCCACGGCCTTTTGCGGCAAAGCAAAATCAATTCGTAGGGAATGGTCTGGAAGTGCGGTCAACACCGCCTCTTGCAGCGGCTGGCGGTAGCGAATGCGCACTTGTAACGCAGCGGACTCCCCTACTTTTAAGTCGCGCGACGGAACCACCCAATGCACATCCTTGGACGCAACGTGGACAAAAGGACGGTACAAACCGGGGTGGTGTTCCCCTTGACCCACGTAAACGATATTTTCTTGGGTGTCTGTGGCCACCACAAACAGGGGCTCGGCCTTCCCGCCCACCAACAGTCCTTTTCGCTGCCCGACAGTGAAAAAATGAGCGCCCTGGTGCTGCCCAACCACTTTTCCCGCTGCTGGATGCAAGGGCCAGGGCGTTCCAAATTCAGGATTGTTCCACCCCTCCCACGAAGCCGGTACTTCCACAATGGACCCTGGTTTTACGGACAATTGCTGCTGCAGGAAATCCGGCAAACGCACCTTTCCAATGAAACACAATCCTTGGGAGTCCTTTTTGGCGGCGGTTGGAATGCCGCGGGCGGCGGCTTCTTGACGGACCTCCGGTTTCAACAGCTCCCCAATGGGAAACAAGGCTTTGGAAAGTTGGGCTTGGTTCAACTGACACAAAAAATAGCTTTGGTCTTTGTTGGGGTCGCGTCCGGCCAACAAGGCAATCTCGCCGTTGGGAAGATCCCGACGTCGGGCATAATGGCCGGTTGCCACGTAGTCTGCACCCAACTGAAGCGCAGCCTCCAAAAACAAATCAAACTTGATCTCGCGGTTGCACAACACGTCCGGATTGGGCGTCCTACCGGCCTGGTACTCCGCAAACATGGTATCTACAATGCGCTCCTTGTACGGCCCGCTGAGGTCCATAACCTGGAAAGGGATGCCCAGGTGCTCTGCTACCAGGAGAGCATCGTTGGAATCTTCGATCCACGGACATTCTGCTTCCAAGGTGACGGAGGCGTCGTTCCAGTTGCGCATGAACAAGCCAATGACTTCGTGCCCTTGCTCCAGAAGCAAAGCAGCCGCCAAGGAACTGTCCACGCCTCCGGAGAGGCCCACCACCACGCGCGCCATCAGCGCTTATCGGTTTTGGTCAAGCGTCCGCCCTTGTACGTTTCGGTGCGGACGGTTCTGCCGTCTTCAAAATAAATCCAAATTCCTGATTTTAAACCTTTTGAGTACATTCCTTTAAACCGAAGCTTTCCATTGATGTCAAAAGACTCGTAAAGCCCGTCCAGCGTACCTTTTTGGTAGGCGCAACGGATGCGCAGCTTTCCGTCTTCCGTGTAGGATGCAAAAGCACCGTTGCGGACGCCGCCCGCATAGCGGGTTTCGTCTGCGGTTTTGCCATTGGGGTAGTACGTTACCCACAACCCGGAGGGCTGTCCTTGGGCGTAGTTTTCTCGCGCCAACACCGAGCCGTCCGGACGGAAGTACGTCCAGGCACTGTCCTTCTGGTTGGGACCGGTATACACGCCAACGGCGGCTTTATTGCCCTCTTCCGTGTATTCCGTTGCTTTGCAGACTCCGGTAGCACTGCGGTAGCGCATTTCCGCCATCTTTTGTCCGTTGGGGTGCAAATACGTCCAATTCCCAACCGGAATTCCGTGCTGAAATTGTCCTTGGTAGCGCATGACCTTGCCTCCTTCGTGGTACTTAACCCACGCTCCGTGCTTCTTGCCTTGCGCGTCCACGGAGTTGTTTGCTTGCGCCTTCAGTTCGCTCGCAAAACCGAACAAACTCATTGCCCAAAAAACGACTACGAGCAATGCTGGAGACTGCGCTCGTGGTTGGACCCAACTTTTCTTCATCATGCTAAAATTTTTATTGCCTGCTCGCCCACTACGGACTCCAAGGCTTCCAGCAAAGGGCGTTCCAAGCGCACCCGGAGGTTGCGGCTTCTGCCCAAAATTCGCACGCCTTGCTCTCCTTCTTGGATTCGGAAAGTGACTCGCTTGTCTCCCGAATAGGCGGAAAATACATCGTGCATTTCGCTCAATTTGGCGGGCGTCAATTGATGCAAATCCAATGAAATTTCCATTTTTTGTGCCGTGCTCAAGACGTCCGCCAGCAATTTCATCTCCATCACTTGGATCACGTACCGCACCGGACCGTCCTTGGAACCCCAACTGGGTTTCTGCACGCGCCCCCGAACAAACAACAACTGATCGTCCACCAAAAAGTGACTGTATTTGAGGTAATCTTCCCCAAAAAGCACTATTTCCACTGTTCCTTCCTTGTCTTCCAACACAAACGAACCCATTTGTCGGCCCGTTTTGGTGGTGCGCGAGGCGGCCTGATTCACCATGCCGGCGACGGTGAAATCGCGAAAACCGGCACCGTTCACAAAGGCCTCGTGCGGGTTCAACTCCGCCGCACGGTTCCGCACAAAATGAGTCATTTCGAACTTAAACTGATCCAACGGATGGGCGGAAATGTATACACCGTTGATTTCTTTTTCCTTCTTCAAAACGAGCAGGGCATTGGGGGTGGGCACGTCCGGCACTGTGGGCTCAGTCAAAACCACTTCACTGGACGCACCAAACAGAGAAACCTGGCTGCTGCCGGCGTCGTCTTGAAACATTTGACCGTAGCGCCGAACTTTTTCCAAATAGGGCTTTCCGTCTGATTCTTCGTAGAAGAAATGACCGCGGTGGGTTCCGGGCAAGGAATCCAAGGCGCCACCGGCGGCTAAGGCCTCCATGGTTCCTTTGTTGATGGCCCGAAGGTCTACTCGCTTGACCAAATCAAACAACGATGCAAACGGCCCCGTCTCCGTACGAACATGCACCAAGTGGTCTACAGCTCCCTCTCCCACTCCGCGCATTCCGCCCAAGCCAAAACGAATGGCCCCTTGAGCGTTTACCGTAAAAGGCAGTATGGACTCGTTGACGTCTGGGCCCAACACCGGGATTTTCATGCGGCGCGACTCGTCCATGAAAAACGTCACCTGCTTGATGTCGTCCATGTTGTTGGTCAAAACGGCGGCCATGTATTCGGCTGGGAAATTGGCCTTGAGGTAAGCAGTTTGGTAGGCCACCCAGGCGTAGCAAGTAGAGTGGGATTTGTTGAAGGCATAGGAGGCAAACGCTTCCCAGTCTTTCCAAACTTTATCCAAAACAAGTTCCGGGTGGTTGCGCTCCTTGCCCCCCTCCAAAAACTTGGGCTTCAGTTTGGCCAAGAGTGCCGCGTCCTTCTTTCCCATGGCCTTGCGCAAAACGTCGGCCTCGCCTTTGGAAAATCCAGCAAGCTTTTGAGATAAACGCATGACCTGCTCCTGGTAGACCGTGATCCCGTAGGTTTCCTCCAGAAATTCCTGCATGTCCGGCAGGTCGTACGAAATGGGCTCGGTACCGTGCTTGCGTCGAATGAAAGCAGGAATGTATTCCAAGGGACCTGGTCGGTACAGGGCGTTCATGGCAATCAAGTCTCCAAAGACGGTAGGCTTAAGGTCCCGCAGGTGCTTCTGCATCCCGGCGGATTCGTACTGAAAAATACCGACCGTGTCTCCCCGCTGAAACAAGGCGTACGTAGCGACGTCGTCGATGGGAATGGTCTCCAAATCCAGCGCAATTCCGTGCCTTTTTTGAATCAACTCCACAGCATCCTTGAGGAGTGTAAGTGTTTTTAGGCCCAAAAAGTCCATTTTGAGCAAACCTGCGCTTTCCACAACGGCGTTGTCAAACTGGGTACACCACATGGCACTGTCCTTTGCCGTGGCAACCGGGATCAACTCGCGAATGTCTGTGGGCGTGATGATGACGCCGCATGCGTGGATGCCGGTGTTTCGAAGCGACCCTTCCAAAACCTGCGCTTGGCGCAGCGCTTCCATGGTGCCCGGTTCTTCGGCCATTCTGCGCAATTCCAAGGCCTTCGTATAATCCTCTTGACGCAAGGATTCACGTAATTTTTTATCGTCTAAAGTCAAAACCTCCAGCAAACTCTTGCCGTCCGGCATACTTTTGGTCATCTTGTCTGCATCGGCAAAAGACAAATCCAAAACGCGCGCGGTGTCCTTGATGGAACTCTTCGCGGCCATGGATCCGTAGGTGATGATCTGCGCCACCTGGCTGGAACCGTACTTGTCAATGACGTACTGAATGACTTTGTCTCGGCCCCGATCGTCGAAGTCAATGTCTATATCCGGCAAGGATACGCGGTCCGGATTCAAGAAACGTTCGAACAGGAGGTCGTACCGGATGGGGTCTACGTTGGTGATGCCAATGCAGTACGCCACGGCCGAACCCGCCGCACTGCCCCGGCCCGGCCCCACGCTGACGTCCATGCCCCGCGCCGCGGCGCAGAAGTCCTGTACGATCAAGAAATAGCCTGGATATCCTGCCTTTTCAATGGTGGCCAACTCAAAATCCAGTCGTTCGCGAATTTCTTCCGACAGGGATTCGCCGTAGCGGCGTTTGGCTCCTTCGTAGGTTAAATGGCGCAAGTAGGCATTCTCTCCGCGTTTTCCGCCGTCAACAGCATCTTCCGCAGACTCAAACTCCACGGGGATGTCGAACTTGGGCAGCAGTACTTCGCGCGCCAAGGAATACGTCTCCACGCGCTCCAACAAGGCGGCCAAATGCAGAAAACCATCCGGAACATCGGAAAAAGTGGCTCTCATTTCCGCGGTGGTGGTCATGTGGAAGCGGTCGTTGGGCATGCCGTACCGGAATCCGCGTCCGCGCCCAATGGGCGTTGCTTTCTTTTCAGAATCCTTGACGCACAGCAAGATATCGTGCGCTTCGGACTCTGTTCGATCCAGATAAAACGCATTGTTGGCCGGTACAAACGGAACGTTGTGCTTGCGGCACAATTCCAAAAGGGCGTCGTTGATGGCGTCCTCCTCCGGCAAGCCGTGGCGGTTCAATTCCGCGTAAAACCGATCGCCAAACACTTCCTTGTACCAAAGAAATGCCTCTTCTGCTTGCTTGAAGCCCACATTGGCAATGAGGTGCGGAATTTCGCCAGACAGCCCTCCCGTCAAGGCCACTACGCCTTCGGTGTGCTGCATCAAAAGGTCTTTATCAATCCGAGGGACGTAGTAAAATCCGTCGATATACCCTGCGGAACTTAGTTTGGCCAAGTTCTGGTACCCCTTTTTGTTCAACGCCAATAACGGCACCAAAAAGCCATCGTCCTTAACGCTTTTGTCCCGATGGTTGCGGCAAACAAACGCCTCATACCCCACCAATGCCTTGAGTTCAGGCGTTCCTTCTGCACGGGTTTTGTTGACGGAATCAACGGCATTCACGAACTGAAAGGCGCCCATCATGTTCCCGGTGTCTGTAAGCGCTACCGCCGGTTGGCCTTCCGCCACCGCACGCTTGACCAGGCCTTCCACTCGAGCGGTGGCCTGCAAAACGGAAAACTGGGAATGCAAATGGACGTGGAAAAACGTGCCGGATTCGTTCGTTGATTCAGTGGAATGCGCAGTAATTCGGGGCCCTGCGGCCTCCGATTCGACAACGGGAGGCGCCTCAGGAGCAACCAACTTGACCCGGACACTGGCCGCCTTGAGGTCTTGGTGTGCCACACCCCAATTTCCAACACCCTCCGAATAAGAGGCACGGATGCTGGCGGCGGCCACACCCAAACGCTCGTTTGGATAAAATCCACGAGCCGCCAACTCCAAAAAGACACGCGCACTCGCTTCAACGTCTGCCGTTGCGTTGTGGGCCAGGTCAAAACCAGTACCAAATACCTGGTGGTACAGCTCCTCCAACTTGGGAAACTTGAACTTTCCCCCGCGTCCACCGGGCAGCTGGCACAGGGTGGCCGTGTCTTCCCAGCAGGTATCAATGACGGGTACGTTTGGAAGCGGATTTTCCAGGCCGGCTCGAAAATATTCCCCACCCAAAACGAGCTGATCGTACTCCAAGTTGTGGCCCACCAAACGCGTGGCTTGCGCCACAACCCGATTGAAAGCGATCAAAGCCTCGCTCAAAGCCACGCCTTCTGCTTGCGCTAGGGCCGTGGAGATTCCGTGGATGGATTCCGCCTTAAACGGAATGTTGAAACCGTCGGGACGAATGAGGAAATCTGCCTGCTCCACCAACACGCCCTGCAAATCGTGCAGTTGCCACGCCAGTTGAACCACGCGTGGCCAAGCAGCCTCATCCGAGTACGGGGCTGATTTATTGCCAATTAGGCCGGTGGTTTCGGTATCAAATACGAGGTACATGGAGTTCCTCTAAGGTACCAACTCCGCGTGCAAATCGTACTCCGTTGCGTCTACAATTTTTACCGTTGCAAACCGCCCCGGGGTCAAGGAATAGTCTCCAAAAGGAATCCAAACTTCGTTGTCTACATCCGGGCTGTCGAATTCCGTGCGGCCAACGTAGTGCTCCCCTTCCACGCGGTCAACCAAAACCCGAAGGGTTTGTCCCACACGCAGGGCATTCATTTCGGCGGAAATTTCCATCTGCGCTTCCATGATGGCATCTGCCCGACGCTGTTTCTCTTCCGCGGGAACGTCGTCCACCAAGACATAAGCGGTGGTGTTTTCTTCGTGGGAATACGGAAAAACACCCAATCGGTCAAAACGCATTTCCTTCACCCACGCCAAAAGCTCGTTGAAATCCGATTCCGTTTCGCCCGGATACCCCACGATTAAGGTAGTTCGAATGGCCATGCCTGGAACGGCAGAGCGCATTCGGTCCAGCAGTCGGGTGGTTTTCTCTTTGGTAGTGCCGCGCTTCATGCTCTTCAAAACACTGTCTACGGCGTGCTGCAAGGGGATGTCTACGTAGGTGCACACCTTGGGCTCTTCACGGATCACGTCCAGCACATCCTCGGGGAATCCGGTTGGAAACAAATAGTGCAAACGAATCCACTCAATACCTTCCACTTGGACCAGTTCGCGAAGCAGTGCCGCCAACTTGCGTTCCTTGTACAAATCCAGTCCGTAGTAGGTAAGGTCTTGGGCAATCAGGATCAACTCCACCACCCCTTTAGCGGCCAACTTCCTAGCTTCCTCCACCAACTGCTCCATCGGTTTGGATACGTGTCCGCCGCGCATGAGGGGAATGGCGCAAAACGAACACGGCCGGTCGCAGCCTTCGGAGATTTTTAAATAAGCGTAGTGCCGGGGAGTGGACAACAGGCGTTCCCCCACCAATTGCTGGCGGTAATCTGCTCCCAATGCCTTCAACAAAAGCGGTAAGTCACGGGTTCCAAAATACTGATTGACATCGGGAATCTCCCGCTCCAAATCCGGCTTGTACCGTTCGGACAAACAACCGGTCACAAAAACCTTCTCCACCTCACCGCGCTGCTTTTTCTCCACGTACGCCAGAATCGTGTCAATAGACTCTTGCTTGGCGTTGTCGATAAAGCCACAGGTGTTGATCACCACTACCTCTCCTTCTTCCGCGCCGGAAGCCTCGTGAACCACGTCTTTTCCAGCCGCTTTCAATTGCCCCATCAACACTTCGGAATCGTAGGTATTTTTGGAACAACCCAGGGTAACTACGTTGATTCGGTTCTTTTTGTAACTCTTGGTACGCATGGTATCGTTAAAACTTTAGGTGACGGACGGACTGGCCGTGGTCTTTGATCTCGTTGAGCGTTTCTATTCCAATCTCAATGTGGGAATCTACAAACTGACTGGACACTTTGGCGTCGGAGGCCTCTGTTTTGACACCTTCCGGCACCATGGGCTGGTCAGACACCAGAAGTAAAGCCCCCAAAGGAATGCGGTTCTTAAATCCTGCACTGAACAACGTTGCCGTCTCCATGTCTATGGCCATGGCACGAATTTCGTTCAAGTAACTTTTAAAGGCTTCGTCGTGCTCCCAAACGCGGCGGTTGGTGGTGTACACCGTGCCCGTCCAGTAATCCAAACTTCGCATGCGAATGATGTGGCTGGCCGCACGTTGAACACTGAATGCTGGCAATGCCGGAACCTCTTTAGGCAAGTACGCGTCTGACGTTCCCTCGCCCCGTATGGCACCAATGGGCAAAACAAAATCCCCAACTTCCGTGCGCTTTTTTAGCCCGCCGCACTTGCCCAAAAACAACACCGCCTTGGGTTGTACCGCGCTCAACAAATCAATCACAGTAGCCGCGTTAGGACTGCCCATTCCGAAATTGATGATGCCCAAATCACCCGCCAAGGCAGATCGAAACGGTCTACCTTCTCCCCGAACGGGAACCGAAAATTTCGCAGCAAATCGGTGAACGTAGTCGTCAAAATTGGTTAACAGCAAATACTCCGGAACCTCTTCCAGCTGCAAGCCGGTGTACCGAGGCAGCCAATTCTGGGTGATGTCTTCTTTTGTTACCATGAGGCTGGACGCTTGATTCAGTGTTCTTGAAGAGGTTCAAACAACGACCGAACAAAGGCACGTGGTTCAAATACGTGCAAATCCTCTGCTCGTTCACCCGTTCCAGAAAAACGAACCGGCATCGCCATTTGGTGCGCCAAAGCCAAAACAACTCCACCCCGGGCGGTACCGTCTAACTTGGTCAATACCAATCCTGTAACATTCGTGACCGCTGCAAATTGCTTTGCTTGTTCCAATGCATTTTGGCCGGTGGATGCATCCAAAACCAGCAATACCTCGTGCGGAGCGCCCGGCAAAGCTTTCTCCACCGCGCGCTTGATCTTGGCCAACTCGTTCATCAAGTTGACCTTGTTGTGCAACCGGCCGGCGGTATCCACGAGAACCACATCTGCTTGCTGCTCCACAGCCTTTTGGACCGTCGTAAAGGCAACAGCAGCCGGGTCTGCATTCATCCCCAGGTTTACGCATTCCACATCGGAACGTTCGCACCAGCGAACCAATTGATCCACCGCCGCCGCGCGAAACGTGTCTGCTGCACCTACCACTACCTTTTTACCGTCGGCTTTCCAACGCGCGGCCATTTTTCCGATGCTGGTGGTTTTGCCCACACCGTTTACCCCCACCACCAACACCACATGCGGGCGATTGGGAAGGTCGAACCCGGGATTGCCCATGCGTTTTTGGGACGCCTCCACCAACAAACCTTCGGTTTCTTCCTCCAAAAGCTGCAGCAGTTGGTCCGTGCCTACGTATTTATCGCGTGCAACACGTGCTTCGAGGCGTTTAACGATTTCCAACGTAGTCTCTATACCCACATCGGAGGTTACCAAGGCGGTCTCCACGGCATCCAAAACCTCGTCGTCCACGGTGGATTTCCCCGCGACGGCGTGCACTAGTTTGCCAAAAAAGCCGGCCTTTGTTTTGTCTAAACCAAAAAATCCCATGCGAAAAGGTACAAAAAAACCGCCCCTAGGAGCGGTTTTGGTTTTCATTCAACCGAACAAAGCTCAACCCTTGAAAAAGTCAGCCGATTGATCCTTGTTGATGATTTTTTCTTCAAAGGTGTATGCTCCAGACTTCTCACTGCGTGACATCTTGATGACGCGCGAGTACATCACGGATCCTTCTTTCTTCAGGGTAGCAACTACTTTCTTTGCCATGATTCACCTTATTTGATTTCCTTGTGCAGCGTCATGCGGCGAAGGATGGGGTTGAACTTCTTGATCTCCATGCGATCCGGAGTGTTCTTCTTATTTTTCGTTGTGATGTAACGAGAAGTTCCGGGCTTGCCCGATTCCTTGTGCTCGGTACACTCCAAGATTACTTGGACGCGATTGCCTCTTTTAGCCATGGCTCAATGCGGTTATTTGGTCGTAAATCCGTTCGAACGAGCATCGGCCAATATGGCATCGATTCCCTTCTTATTCACGGTTTTTAGAGCGGCCGCAGAGATACGCAGGGTTAACCACTTATCTTCTGCCGCAACATAAAAACGTTTGCGGAGCAAGTTCACGCTGAACTTGCGCTTATTCTTCTTATTGGAGAAAGACACGTTGTTGCCAGTCATGGCCTTCTTTCCCGTCAATTCACACACTCGTGACATTTTCGTGCTTTATTAGGGTCGCAAATTTACAATAAAATTCGAAAAAACCAACGCATTCTTAAACTCGTTCACTAAATGACGTGTTTTCCATCCCAATCCTGGGGCTTAAGTTCTATTGCGATGCTCCAACAACCCGTTGTCGGAGCATATTTAACGCTGCTTGAACACTTTTCTGAATATTCCTGCCGCGGTCTTTGCCCATTTGAAAGCGCTCCGCACGGCAACCGTCTGGCCCAGCCACGGCTATCCACACCGTTCCCACGGGCTTTTCTGTTGATCCACCGTCTGGACCTGCTACACCGGTAGTAGCAACAGCCCAATTCGTTCCCAAGCGCTTGCGCGCCCCGCTGGCCATTGCTTTCGCCACCACCTCAGAAACTGCACCGTGCACCACCAAAGCAGCTTCATCCACCCCAAGTAATTGCGTTTTTATGGTGTTGGCATAGGCCTGAATGCCCCCTACAAAGTACCTGCTGGATCCCGGAACAGACGTCAATGCCGCACCCACGGCGCCTCCCGTGCAGCTTTCGGCGGTTGCCACGGTTTGGCCTTTGATCACCAAGGCATCTCCCACTACCTCTTCCAACGCACGGTCTCCTTCGCCAAAATAAGCGGCTCCAAGCAGCTGCACCAGTGCTTGAACTTGGGTCTCTACCACCTGTTTTACCACCTCTGCGTCCTCCTTGGGCACGCGAACCGACAGTCGGAGTTTAACCAAACCAGGTGCCGGCAAATACGCCAATTTCACAAACGAAGGCAATGCATCTTCCCACGCGCTGATTCGATCTGCCAACTCGGATTCAGGCACTCCTTGCGTACGAACGGTGCGGTTTTGCACCCAAAATTTACTTTTCTCTTGGACCCAAGGCAGGATGAAAACTGCAGCCAAATGCTTCATTTCATAGGGAACCCCGGGCAAACTTACGTACCGCTTACCGTTAAAATCCCAGGCCATCCCCATGGCCGTGCCCACAGGATTGTGCAGCAGGGTGGCGTTGTTGGGGAGAAAGGCCTGTTCCCGATTGCGTTCAGACGGCACGCGTCCCAACGTTTTGAACAAGTCTTCTATGTGCGCAAAAACCGACGGTTGATACACCAGTTCCCCGCCAAAATAATCCGTCAAAACTTTTTTCGTTAAATCGTCCTTCGTGGGCCCCAGTCCGCCCGTCAAAACCACCAAATCAGTGTCTTTCAAAACATTATCAAGTGCAGAAACAATCGCTTCGGAGGAATCCGCTAGAACGGACGAACGAACCACCGAACCGCCAACCTTTGCCAATTCCAAACCCAACCAAGCTGCATTGGTGTTGACGGTCTGCCCCAACAAAAGCTCATCTCCAATGGCAATAACTTCAACGTTCATAGTTCCTTACATTTAGGTAATCGGTGACGCCACGGGATTGATGTACCTTTGCCAACACACCGCCAAATTTAATCTACTTTTCGGCATGCCGTCCTCAAAAAAACTACCCGCATGGATCGGGGTTGTTGTTGCACTTTCCCTGGGGTCTTGTCAACGAGAATACCTGAATACCAATGACTTAGACATTACTCTTCGTCCCGGGTTTGTTTTTCCATTGGGCCAAGCCGATTTAACCATTGGAGACGTATTCAAGCCGGACTCCTCCATGATCACCACCGATCCCAACGGATTGTATCGGTTGGTCTACAATCAACCTGATTTGTTTGACCTTCAAGTGGGCGATATTGTTGAAATCCCAAACCAAGCTCCCACAAACACCTCGTTTGCCATGGGCGTGGTGAACATTCCCAATGTGAATTTTGGATCGTCGGTCCGGTTTGGAAAGTTGGTTCGAAACATCACGAACCCTCCGGGAACGGCCAATTTGATCAAATCGGCCCACGGCAGCGCCAGTTACGTGCCCAACCTTCCGGTACAAAACCCAGGAGATTTGGCGGGCGCCAGCATTACTACGTTTTCAACAGCCTCATTTTCCGGCGGCCAATTGAGCATGAAATTGGTCAATAAGTATCCAGTACCCATTTCCTCCACCATGGCGATTACCGACGTGCAGGGAACGGAGTTGATCACTTTTGTTTTCACGGGCCTTGCCAGCCAAGATTCTTCCGTTTCTACCGCCAACTTGGCGGGTATAACGCTTCCCGGCAACATCCGCTTCAAATTGAAGAATTTCTCGTCGCCAGGTGCCGGAACCTTTGGGATTCCGGCAACCTACGTTCCCATTGACACCAATGCCCTGTTGAAAATGAGCGTTGCGGGGACCGGATTGCAGATATGGAGTGCCACCGCTCAGGTGCAGTCGCAGCAGGTGGTGGACGAAACGTTGACGGTGGATTTTGGTGCCGCGCAGGGCGTTAAACTCAAGGAACTCAAACTGAATGCCGGTTCTTTTGACTACAGCTTCAACTCCGCACTTCCAGAAACCTTGCAAATGTTGCTGGAATTCAGCAGCGCAACGATCAACGGCCAAATGGTCTCTCAGACCATTACGGTACCGCCGGGGCAAACAACCACGGGCAGCATTCCCTTGAGCAACGCGGTATTCAACTTGGCGTCCAACCCGGCGCAGCCGTACAACCAACTGCCCATTTCGTACAGCGCCTCCATTGTATCGTCCGGCAACTTGGTTCAACTGGACTCCTCCAGTTCCCTGGCCATGAGTTTCACCATGAACGGCATTCAGTTTGGCCACCTCAAGGGATTCTTCGGGCAGGACACCATTGAAATTGCTGCGGACTCCATTCAATTGGCGGTAGATGCCATCAACAAACTGGGCGGTTCCATCTCCTTCGCAGAACCGTCGATTTCCTTGAACATAGACAACAGCATTGGCTTGCCGCTGACCATGGAGTTGGAAATGACCTCCTACACCGCGAACAACCAAGTATCGCCTTTGAACGCACCGGCGTTGACCTTGCCCTTCCCAACCGTTGCCCAAATGGGACAAACGGTGTCCGGAACGCTGACCATTGACAAAAACAATTCCAACATTGTCAACCTATTAACGCTTCCAAAGGAAACGTTTTCGTACGGTGGCCGGGTGGTGATCAACGCAGACACGGTAGCGAACGGAACCTCCAATTTCGTCACCAACACCAGCGGAATTTCTGGTGATCTGCTCCTGGAATTGCCCTTCTATTTCCGCGCAAGCGGTATTGGTTTTACAGACTCTATCAATTTGGCAGACATGAATTTGGGCGATTTGCCGGTGGTGGTAAATGGAGCGAAGTTGTATCTGGGGTCGGTCAACAGCCTGCCTTTGGGCGTCACTTTGGTGTTGAATTTCTTCGATTCAACCGGAGTACTGACGCACAACGAAACATTGACCTTGCTGCAAAGCGGAACGGTAGATCCCGCAACGGGTCTGGTAACCGCTCCGGTTCAAAACACAGCTACCTTGGATTTAGACGCTGCGGCAGCCGAAAAAGTTTTGGGCAGCTCCGTTTGCGAGATTCAAGCAGTGATGGAAACTTCCAACAACGGCACGGTACCGGTTAAGTTGTTGACAACCTCTGCCCTGCGCATCCTTTTGGGCATCGAAGTGGATTTGGAATACACCGTAAACTGAGCAATCGACCATGAAAAAGTTTCTTTTTTTCTCCGTGGCTGTTGCTCTGACGGCCTCTGCAAGCGCTCAAGAATCGTTGCTGTTTGGCATGCGTGGCAATCCAAACACCTTGAAGATGAATCCGGGCGCAGAAATCCGTACTGCCTTCTGGCTGGGGTTGCCAAACGTTACCACCAATTTGCAGTTTACCCGACCGTTGTCTCAATACTTGGGCGATGTGAACGGTAATTTCACCGGTTTCACCACCCCAACCGAACAAATAACGGTACAGGTGGATGCTGAAATCCTGAACGTAGGGACGAAATTGGGCAAGAATATTTTGCTCTTTGGCGGCATTCGGAATCACTTGGATGCCCGATTTGCACTGGACAACGATTTAGCCCGATTTGCGCTGAACGGAATGCGCGACCTAAACGGCAACATCGACCCCAACTACCAAGGCAACTTCAGCGATTTAGCTTTTGAAGTCTCCGAACGCCTTTCAACAAATATTGGGGTCCAGGTTAAATTGAATCCAAAATGGCGCGTTGGGGCAACCTACAACAGAACCTTTGTACTTGCCGAAGGAGGGGTTCGTTTTGATGATTTGCATTTCAATTCAACCGCACTGCCGAATGGCTTGAATGAGCTTTCCTTGGCGGCACAAGGGAGCCTTGCGTACTACGGTGTTTTGGATCATTCGATGGGCCAAAATGCCGACGAGCTGGAGAACTATTTATCCAATCTCAGTTCCGGAGAAATAAGGGAATTGGTGAATTTGATTCCTTCCTACTCCAGTTTTGACGTTGGCGCCACCTACCGCCCAATGAAAAGATTAAGATTAACCGGTTCTGCAGTGGGCCTAGGCGCACGCGCAAGTATTTCGCGAGGATTTCAAATATCCGTAAACAACTCCCTTACCACGTCAGGTTTTCAATGGAATGCTGCCGACACCGGTGTTGACCCTTTGAAATCGTTCTTCCAAGAGTTTCAAGACTCTCTGGCGGTGAACATGGACCTCCTGTCGCCAACAATCCAATCGCTCAAACCCTTTCAAGCAATTCATGCTGCCGCCTATTGGGATTTAGCCAAATGGCACAGTGTTGGACTTCGTTATTCGCAAGTTGCCCGTCCGTCGTTGTCTTATTCTGCAATCGCTGCCGAATACCACGCAAATTTGATGAAGGGTTTGCAGATTTCAGGCGCCTACACGCGCTTTTTGAGCGGAAGCCAACCCATGTCGGATCAGTACTCCGTAGCCCTTCAAATGCGGATCCTACCTCCCCTGCAGCTGTATTTTGCCAGCTCCGCGTTTGGGATGCTTCCGTCGTACGACGCGGTAGCACAAATACCACTCATACCGACTACTTTGGATCGCGTTAATTTTAGTATCGGTTTGAATTTGGTGTTCTTTGAACGCAAGCCTAAATCCGAGCGCAAAGCCAACACACCGTTGAAAACGGCGGAAAAAAAAGCGGAAAAATCAAAGAAATAAGGGTAGGAACCGCAATTCCTACTTTGATTGGGTAACTTTTAGCTTCCGCAACGGTTGGAACTGCGGCCTTTGTGTTTCAGTGGTTTTGCCGGTGGTGCACCTGAGGCTGCCCTCAATAATCTAGTATTGGGAATGCTATTGCATAAAAAAGCCCGCTGCAATGCAGCGGGCTTTTTTGACGCTTTTGTGACCCTGTTAGGATTCAAACCTAAAACCTCTTGATCCGTAGTCAAGTGCTCTATTCAGTTGAGCTACAGGGCCATTCCCAATTGGGAGTGCAAATATACGAAGAGCGTAGAAATCTCCAAGCATTGATTCGAAAAAAACACCGAATC
>CAMBEZ010000011.1 GCA_945865885.1 Owenweeksia hongkongensis DSM 17368 | reverse complement strand
ATTTGAAGACAAAAGAGGAATTGTTGATGCAAATCAAACTTCTTGCGGATCAGCCTGATTTACCAACCGCCAAAACCTACAACGAATTCCGCGCCATCCAAGAGCGATGGAAACAAGTGGGCGCGGTCCCATCCGAACAGGCCAACATTCTCTACCCCACCTACCGCTTTTTTGTAGATCGTTTTTACGATCAGTTGCGCCTGAGCAACGAGTTGCGGGAGTTGGACTACAAACACAACCGCGAAACCAAAGAGGTGTTGATTGGGCAGGCGGAAGCCATGCTGGAGGATGCATTGAAAAACGACGCCGTGCGCAAGTTGCAAGCGCTCCACGCTGCCTGGAAGGAGACCGGCCCGGTTGAACCCGAACAAAAGGAGCCGTTGTGGGAGCGCTTCAAAAAAGCTACGGATGCCGTTCACGACGTGCGACGTGCCGCATCGGAGCACATCAACCAGGCCAACGACGAAAAAATTGCGGCGAAAATAGCTCTTGTAGAAGATTTAGAAGCCTGGTCTGCTGCCCTTTCCGCGGTGAATGCCTCCGGCTGGAATGCGCTTTTTGAGGAATTGTCTACACGTCGATTGGTGCTGCAGGCCGCTGGCCACACGTTTGGGGACAACTCAGAAGCCGTTTGGAAGCGTTTTCGCGCGGTAGAGCAGAACCTAAGCCGTGCGCGAAATGCATTTTTCAAGGAGCGCAAGGCGGCCTTCGCCGGCGCCATAGCTGCTAAAATGGCCTTGATTGAACAAGCAGATGCCTTGCGGGACAGTGCTGATTTAAAAGGCACTGCCAACACCTTGAAGCGTTTGCAGGCGGATTGGAAAAAAACACCTTTTGTCCCCAAAGGCGACGGCGACAAACTTTGGGAACGCTTTAGGTCTGCCTGCAATGCATTTTTTGACCGGATGAAATCCGCTCAAAACGAACAAGATGCATCGTTGGAGGAACATGCTGTTTTGAAGCGCGCATTGTTTGACGAAGCGCAAGGTCTGGCCGTCTCCGGCCGGGAACACTTGCCGGTTTTGCTGGACCTTTCCAAGCGTTGGAAAGCGGTTGGACCCTTGCCCGCTAAAGAGCGCAAACTGGATGCAGCCTTTCACGATTTGATGGACCAACACTTCAACGCGTTGGACATGAACAAGACGGAGTCGCAAAAGATTCGCTACCAGCAGAAGCTAGAAGCCATCGGCGGCGACGGAAAAGCCGGGTTGGAACGCGAGGTTCAGTTCCTCCGCACCCGCTTGGACGAAGCACGACGAGCAGCCAGCCAAATGGAGGCCAATTTTGCGATGTTTTCCACCGGGAAATCCTCCAAGCCCAATCCGTTCTTGGTAGAGGCACAAAAACGTTTGGACGTCGCCAAGGAAGAAGTTGGGCAGTGGGAACAAAAGTTAAAATCGGCGCGCACGGCCTTGCAGGCCCACGAATAAGCCGCGTGCGTGGAATTTAAACTGGAGAGTCCGTACCGCCCCACGGGCGATCAGCCGGCGGCAATAGCCGCCTTGGTGGAAGGCATTCGGGCTGGGGAGCCCCAGCAAACCTTGCTGGGGGTTACGGGATCGGGCAAAACATTCACCGTAGCCAATGTGGTTCAGTCCATCCAGCAGCCCACGCTGGTGCTCAGCCACAACAAAACGCTTGCGGCTCAGCTGTACCAGGAATTTAAGCAGTTCTTTCCCAACAATGCGGTGGAATATTTCGTGTCCTACTACGATTACTACCAGCCGGAAGCCTACATCCCCTCCACCGGCACCTACATTGAGAAAGACCTGGCAATCAACGAAGAAATCGAGAAGTTGCGTCTGAGCACCACCTCGTCCTTGTTGAGCGGACGTCGGGACGTACTGGTGGTGGCGTCGGTCAGTTGTTTGTACGGCGCGGGAAATCCAGAGGCTTTTGGGCAGCAGGTCATCAGCGTTCAAAAAGGCCAAAAAATTGGGCGGCAAAAACTGCTGCATCAGTTCGTGGGTGCTTTGTACAGCCGCACTACGGCTGAATTCAAACGCGGAAATTTTCGCGTCAAGGGAGACACGGTGGACCTGTTTCCGGCCTACGGTGATACGTACTACCGCATTGAACTGTGGGACGACGAAATCGACAAAATCGACGCGATCGACGGAGAGACGCACCAGAAAGTTGAGTCCATGGACGCCATTCAGGTCTATCCCGCCAATTTATTTGTAACCACCCCGCAGCAGCTCCAAGCGGCCATCCGCCAAATCCAAGATGACCTGGTCAAGCAGGTGGATTTCTTTTTGGAAACCGGCCGGCCTCTGGAAGCCAAGCGATTGGAAGAACGCACAAACTTTGACTTGGAAATGATCCGGGAGCTGGGCTACTGCTCCGGAATTGAGAACTACTCCCGGTATTTGGACGGTCGCGAACCGGGAACCCGGCCGTTCTGTTTGCTGGACTACTTCCCAAAAGATTTTTTACTGGTGGTGGACGAAAGCCACGTAACCTTGCCCCAAGTTCGGGCCATGTACGGCGGGGATCGGTCCCGAAAAGTGAATTTGGTGGAATACGGCTTCCGCTTGCCCGCAGCTATGGACAACCGCCCCCTGAGGTTCGACGAGTTTGAAACCCTTCAGAACCAGGTGCTCTACGTGAGTGCTACTCCGGCAGACTACGAACTGGAGCGCAGCGGAGGCGTGGTGGTGGAACAAATCATCCGCCCCACCGGCTTGCTGGACCCCATCATTGAAGTTCGGCCGTCCAAAAACCAGGTGGACGACCTCATGGAAGAAATCCAAAAGCGCGTGGAATTGGACGAACGCGTACTGGTCACCACCCTCACCAAGCGCATGGCGGAGGAACTCACCAAGTTCCTAACCCGTTACGGCGTTCGTTGCCGGTACATCCACTCGGACGTTGAAACCATGGAACGCATCGCCATCATGGACGACCTGCGGGAGGGTCGGTTCGACGTTTTGATTGGCGTCAACCTGCTGCGCGAAGGATTGGACTTTCCCCAAGTCTCTTTGGTGGCCATTCTGGATGCGGACAAGGAGGGTTTCCTCCGGAGCGAACGTGCTTTGGTGCAAACCGTGGGCCGGGCCGCGCGAAACGTGAACGGAAAGGCGATTTTCTATGCGGACCGAGTTACGAATTCCATGCAACGTACTTTGGACGAAACGGCCCGACGCCGCTCCATTCAAGAAAAGTACAACGCAGACCACCACCAAGTACCCACCGCCATTGCCAAGAAGGCAGAGAGTTTGTTCGCCAAAAAACGCGAAGCAGACACGCTACGGGAGGCCAACCAAAAATTGGCGCAAGAACCGGAATTGAAGTACCAGAGCGTCGGAGAGTTGGACCAAAAAATTTCCACGGTGCGCAAGGCCATGGAAACGGCGGCCAAAAATTTAGATTTTTTAGAGGCTGCGCGTTTCCGAGACCAACTCAAGGCCCTGGAGGTGGTGCGCAACGAAGCCAAAAAGGACTAAGATTCCCTGGGGAACCTATAAAAAATGGGCGACCTCCAAAGAGATCGCCCACACAAAAAAGGCGTGCGGTTGGCCGCAAACTAAATTGGTTCTGACGGCCTCAGCCCACACGCACCAATTCCACGTCAAATACGAGCGTTGCGTTGGGCGGAATCACGCCTCCCGCGCCGCGAGCTCCGTAGCCCAAATGAGCAGGGATCACAAAGCGCGCCTTGGAACCTTCGTTCAGCATTTGGATGCCTTCGTCCCAGCCTTCAATGACTTGGCCCACACCGATGGCAATTC
Source organism: Owenweeksia hongkongensis DSM 17368 (assembly GCA_945865885.1). Taxonomy (GTDB): domain Bacteria; phylum Bacteroidota; class Bacteroidia; order Flavobacteriales; family Schleiferiaceae; genus CAMDTE01. The sequence continues at coordinate 44,759 of CAMBEZ010000011.1, read as the reverse complement.
CAATGGGGGTTCCGCGCTGCACACTGCTGTCGAACACGGTGCCGTCGGGGAGCATTCCGGTGTAGTGCACCTGAACCTGCTGTCCCTTGTTGGGCTTGGGCCCGGTACCCACGGAGTCCAAACGGTAGAACAAACCGGATTCCGTGCGTTCAAAACCCGTAACCAGATCCGCCATGGCCTTTTCCGCTTCGGCCGCCGCAGCGCGCTCAGCCTCTTTAGACTTTTCCTGCCCCGCCTCAAACGCAGCCACGGCATCAAAAGCAGCAGCCTCTGGTCCCACGGCCTCAATTTCCAAACGCTCAAGGACGTCGCCTTGGCGCATTGCGTTTACTACGTCCATGCCAACGGTTACTTTGCCAAAGACGGTGTGTTTACCGTCCAACCAAGAGGTCTCCGTATGCGTAATGAAAAACTGCGAGCCGTTGGTTCCTGGTCCCGCGTTGGCCATGGAAAGAATGCCGGGGGCATCGTGGCGCAAATCTGGGTGAAACTCATCTGGAAAGCGGTAGCCGGGGCCGCCGGAGCCGGTTCCTTGAGGGTCACCTCCTTGCACCATAAAGTCAGCAATGACGCGGTGAAACTTCAAGCCGTTGTAAAAAGGCACGCCTTTTTTGACCGCGTGGTTGGTCAAGGTACCTTGCGCAAGCCCTACGAAATTACCCACGGTCATGGGCGTGTGGTTGAAAAATAACTCAGCAGTAACGGTACCGCGGTTGGTGTGAAAGTGTGCTAAAAGCATAAAGTTGGGTTTTCATAGGGAAAAACAACCCCGGTTTCAGCCGGTGCCTGTTTCGGTATTTAAAAAAATGCGGGGGACTTCCGAAAAAGTACCCCCGCAGGATGGTGTTCTTAAGCAATGGTTTTATTGAACGTCCTCAATCCAAACGTCAAAAACCAAGGTGGAATTGGGCGGAATGATGCCCATGTCGCGGTCACCGTAGCCCAAAGAAGGTGGTATGATCAACTTGGCGTGCGTGCCTTTTTTTAGACCCAGCAAACCTTGCTTCCAACCTTCAATAACCTGACCCTGTGGTCCAGCGACAACGGGGAATGGATCGTAGGGTTCGCGTCGGGGATCGTAGCCGCCGCACAATTCTGCTACGGATTTCACCGAGGCGTCGAAGTACCTTCCGTTGGCCAAATAGCCCACGTAGTGCACGGAAACATTACTTCCGGCCTTGACTTCAGCACCGGTGCCATCCTTCACGATCAACACCTTCAAGCCACCGGCTTTGGTCGTTGCCTTACCGGTCCAAAGGCCGTATGCCTTGTCGTACGCCGGTCCATCAATGGTACCGCCGTCGGACCAGAAGGGAAACTGGGCCAAACGCTCCGCTCCCATTTTGGCTGAAGCGGCGCTGCGCTCCGCTTTTTCTTTCTCTACAGAAGCACGACGCTCTGCAAAAACTTTAGGTCCGTCAAACGCTTCCGCGTCCTTGCCGACGCGAATTATTTGGAGTTTGTTCAACACCACATCTTCGTTGGGCTTGTTGGACGCATTTTGGGGCAACGAGGTGATGGCGGGAATTTTCGCGTGACCGGCGACTACTTGACCAAATACGCTGTGGCGGTTGTCCAACCAGGGCGTGGGAATTTCGGTAATGAAAAACTGGGATCCGTTGGTTCCGGGGCCCGCATTGGCCATAGATAGAATACCAACCGTATCGTGCTTCAGCGAAGGGTGAAATTCGTCGGGGAATTGGTAGCCCGGACCGCCCATTCCGGTGCCGTCGGGGTCTCCACCCTGGATCATGAAGTTCTGAATGCAGCGGTGAAAAATAAGTCCGTCGTAAAAAGGTTGGTTTTTGCGAACGGCCACCAACGGGTGTTTTCCTTCTGCCAAGGCAACAAAGTTGGCCACGGTCAAAGGAACCTTCTGGTATTCCAAACGCACCAGGATATCTCCTTTGCTGGATTGGAACAGAGCGTACATTCCGTCGGTCAATTCGACTTTTTCACCGTTCACAGAAACGGTGCCCTTGGCCTGACAAGCCGTGCCGGCAAGCGCCGTAGAGGCGGCTAAAAACCAAGCAAAAAACTGTTTTTTCATAAATCAAATATTAAAGAAAGAGCAAGTAACTGAGGCGAAAGGGTACAAAAACCAGACCACTGCCGCAATCAGCGAACGCGAAGGTAATAAACGACGGGACTCATTGGTGGAATTTTGCCCAAATCTCCTGCAACACCGTGGGCCAAGTGCGCGGGCAGGATAACCACCAAGCTGTCGCCTCGGCGGCACTGAAGCAACACTTCATGCAGTCCAATTTCCCCAACATTGTCTCGTCCTAGGCGGAACGCCAAAGGTGCATTTGCGCGATACGTGTAAAAAGTTTTTCGGCGTAAGTCCGTTGCTTGAGCCGTCAATTCCACGCCGTCGTCCGTTTGGAGTTGGCTTCCCGTACCGGCCTCCACCCGCCACATCCGCCAACCGGTGCCTCCCGTTTGAACCGGCCAGCCGCGTTCTGCTACGAAAGCATCGATGGCTTTGCGCTCGGAGGTCAATTGATCCCGGTGCTGTTGAATCAAATCTTCCTCGCTGCCAACTTGCTGCGTGGGAACCCCGGAAACGGAATCAGCCTCCCGATATTGGCAGGCCGTATTCGTTGCCAGCAAACCAAGCACCAGAGCAGTCAACCAACCTTTGGACGTGCGGCGTAGACGCTCCAAAGCCTCCGCAAGGGATCCTTCCAGGTAGCCCCCTGCCGCGTTCCGGTGTCCGCCGCCACCAAAATATTCGCGGGAAAAAGTATTGACGTCCCGATCGCCTTTGCTTCGGAACGAAATCTTAACGCCTTGAAATTCTTCGCGAAAAAAAACACTGACTTCAACGCCGGAAACGGCCAAACCCTGATTCACCAAACCGTCGGTATCCCCTTTGGCATAGCCAATGCGTTGGAGGGTGTTTTGATCCAAAGACAGTACGGCCAACTTACCGTCTTCCCAGAAGGACATTCCGCGCAAAGCCTCTCCCCACAAATGCATCCGTTGAGGCGAAGCAGCGTCGAATAAGTTGTTGTGGATGAACTCCGGAACAGCGCCGGCTTCAACCAAAAGAGCGGCCGCGCGCAAGGTTTGGGACGACGTAGACGGGTAGCGAAAGCTGCCGGTGTCCGTCAACAATCCGGTGAACAAGCACGTTGCTGCATCGGCATTGAAGTCGGTCCGATTCATTTGGCCCACCAAGCGCACCACTAACTCGCACGTGCTGCTAGCGGCAGTATCGCTCAAGGATAGGGCAAAGGCCGGATCCGGCTGCAGGTGGTGATCCACCAAGGCCGTGGTTCCGGAGAAGGTACTCAGCAAAGCCGCCAAGGCCTCCCCCGTGCGGGACCAGGTGTTGTAGTCCAAGGCCACCACCAAATCCGCCGATTGCAAAGCTTCCACCACCGCATCGGGATCCACCTCGTGAACCAACGCTTTGGCGTACCCCGGCATCCACCGCAAATTTTCCGCAGCGTGGTTGGGGAAAACCGACGTCACCGCGTGACCCCGCTCTTCCAAAAGAGCATGCAGCCCCAATAGGCTGCCTGCGGCGTCCCCGTCCGGATTCCAGTGGGTCGTCAAGACCACCCGACGTGGGGCACGGTCCAAATAGTGGTATAGTTCAAACATCGCTGCAATTTCGTACTTTTGCACCCACTAAAAAAATGCATTCAATGGTTACCAACCGCACTTTTACCATGATCAAGCCCGACGGCGTCGCAAACGGACACATCGGAGCTATTCTTGCCAAAATTAACGAGGCTGGATTTCGCATCGTCGCGCTGCAAATGCAGCAACTGAGCCTACACGAGGCCGGCTTGTTCTACGCCGTTCATCAAGAACGTTCCTTCTACGGCGAGTTGGTGGAGTACATGACCTCCGGACCTATTGTTGCTGCCATCTTGGAAAAAGACAACGCGGTTGAAGATTTTCGCACCTTAATTGGCGCTACCGATCCCACCAAAGCAGCCGAGGGAACCATTCGCCGCCTGTACGCAGAGAGCATTGCTGCCAATGCCATCCACGGTTCCGACTCCGACGAGAATGCAGCCAGTGAAGGTGCGTTTTTCTTTGGCGCGAAGCAGCAGTTTTAATTTCTTGACGACAAGGGTTGCACACAGCAACCCCTTGGAAAGGATTTGTTTCTTAAGCGAACCGAATGCCCTCCAACGGATACGCATCGCCGAGTACCTCACGCAGGGCCTCGGCGATTTTCGTTTTTTGGAGGTCCAGTTCGTGGCGCATGGCCGAGGAATCCAAAACCGCCAACAACTCCGTTCCGTGCCACTCCAGCCGCTGGGTGCGGGCGGCCACTGCAGGACCCAATAAATCGTCCCACGCGGCGCGAACCACCGCCCGGCGAAAAACAGGATCCCGATGCATGGGAGCCATCCAACGCTGGATCAGCGTTCCCAATTGTTCGGTGTTGTCGCGTCGTCCCACAGCAGCAAAGATAGACAAACGTTTAACCCCGTTGGGGACAACTTCCCCCCGAAGCTCCGGAGGGTGGTAGTGCTTATTTGCGGGTTGCGGTTGGGTTGTGGCTGAAGCTTACAGTTCCAAAACCACCACTCGACCGTCCGGGTCCATGCGTTTGACCAAAGCGTTGGTGCGGTCCGCGTGGGTGTCTGACAAAAAGATTTGCCCGAACTCTTGTGCTTTCACCAAAGACACCAACGCCTCCACGCGCTCGGCATCCAATTTATCAAAAACGTCGTCCAACAAAAGGAGCGGTTTTCGCCCCAGGCTGCGCGTCAATTGGGCAAACTGAGCCAATTTCACGCTGACCAAATAACTTTTTTGTTGCCCTTGGGAACCCACCTTTTTGAGCGGATGTCCGTTGAGCGTAAACACCAAATCGTCCTTGTGCAATCCCGTGGTGGTGTACTGCACCACGCGATCCCGGGCCAAAGAATCCCGCAAAAGTTGATCCAGGGGCGCGTTGTTGAGGTCTGATTCGTAGGTCCAATCTACGGCCTCTTGCCCCCCAGACAAAAGGGAATAAAAACGTTGGAGCTCCGGAGCAAACGCGCTGGTGAAGGCCAACCGTGCCGCGTGAAGGTCCGGGGCCAGCGCACAAAGTTGAACGTCGTAGAGCGCCAGTTGCTCCGCAGAAAAGACCCGATTGGCCGCAAAATACTTGAGCAAGGCGTTGCGCTGCTGCACCACACGCTGGTACTGCAGCAAACGATCCAAATAGACGCGGTCGCTTTGGGCCACCATGCCGTCCAAAAACTTCCGACGCAGGGCACTTCCTTCAGACAATAAATCGCGATCGGAGGGCGATATAACCACCACGGGGAATCGGCCGATGTGGTCCGAAAGCCGAGCATATTCAGAATCGTCCACCCGAAAGGACTTCTTTTGGCTGGGCTGAACCGCACAATGCACCTTGATCGGGCCGTCGTCGGATCGAAACAAACCGCGGATGGCAAAAAAAGTCTCGCCGTGGCGAACGTGGTCTGCGTCCGTGGTGTGGAAGTAGCTTTTGGTGGTGCAGAGGTAGTAGATGGCGTCCAACACGTTGGTCTTACCCGCACCGTTCTTGCCCACAAAAGCATTGAGTCCCGGTGAAAAATCCACTTCCAACTCCGGATGATTTTTGAAATTCAACAGATGAAGGTGATCCAAAACTGTGTCGCGCATGTTGCAAAAGTCGTAACTTTGCGGCCATTGAAGAAATAGCCCCCATGGCAAACAACGAATTTGATCTCCTAAACGAGCCGGTAAAGGCCGTAGAAGTTGGATACAACCGCATAGAATCTTTTGTAGAAAAGAACAAGCGGATCTTGCTTATTGGCGGCGGAGCCGTTGTGGGCTTGGTTCTGCTGACGTTCGGCTACAAGGAATTGATCCAAAAGCCCATGGAAGTTGAGGCGCAGGAGGCGCTGTACAAGGCACAAAATTTATTTGCAGCGGATTCGGTTAAGTCTGCCCTCAACGGCAACGCGGAGGTCTTGGGCTTCTTGGACATTGCGGACGAGTACGGCTGGACCAAAGCAGGCAATTTGGCGAACTACTACGCTGGAATTTGCTACTTGGATCTGGGCCAACCTCAAGAGGCTATTGAATCCCTGGAATCTTTTTCCAGCAACGACGGCTTGTTGGAAGCCAATAAGTGGGGCAGCATTGCAGATGCGTTCATCGAGCTGAAACAACCCGAGGAAGCCCTGAGCTACTACTTGAAAGCGGCTAAAATTGCGGACAACGATTTGCAGACGCCTTTCTTTTTGAAAAAAGCTGCCCTGACGGCTGAAATGCAAGAGGACTTCGACCAGGCGCTTGATCTTTTTGAGCAAATCAAAAAGGATTACAGCCAGTCTGCCGAAGGCTACGAGGCCGCACGCGACATTGCTTACTGCAAGGCGAAACTGGGCCAAGAATAAGATGGCGACGGCCGAACAGCCGTACGCTGCACTGGACCTCAGCGGCGTACCCTCCGCACAGGGCATGCGCTTTGCGCTGGTTGTGAGCGAGTGGAACGCGGACATCACGAATGCCCTCTACTCCGGAGCACAAAGTACTTTATTGGCCTTGGGCGCTAAGCAAGAAGACGTCATCCGGTACAACGTTCCCGGTGCGTTTGAGTTGATTTACGCCGGACGTACGCTGCTTCATCAGATTGATTTTTTTGACGCCATTATTGTCATTGGCAGCATCATTGAGGGCGAAACTGCTCACTTTGATTACGTGTGCCAAGGGGTTACCCAGGGCATTGCGCAGTTGAACACCTTGGGCAAGGCTCCCGTAATTTTTTGTGTCCTGACGGACCGCAACAAGCAGCAAAGTTTGGATCGTGCCGGCGGCAAGTACGGAAACAAGGGCGTTGAAGCCGCAGTAGCTGCGGTGAAAATGGCCCATTTTTAGAAAAGACGCGTTCTTTTCTATTTCAGACCCACTTCAGTCTGCCAGACCCTCCCTATCTTTAGGTACCAAACCTTTTTGCATGGATCCCCAAGCGTTAGCACGAGCCCAGGAATGGCTCAACAGTGAACTGGACCCGTCCGATCGGCGGGAAATTGAACGCTTGCTTGCGGAAGATCCGGAGGCGTTGGAAGAAGCCTTTTACCGCGAATTGGAATTTGGTACTGGCGGCCTGCGGGGCATTATGCGGTTGGGCTCCAACGGCATCAACCGCTACACGCTGGGGTTGGCCACGCAAGGGTTGGCTACTTATTTGGCATCGGTTTTTTCCGAACCGAAACTGCGCGTGGCCATTGCCTTCGATTCCCGAAACAACAGCGCATCGCTCGCCCAATCCGTTGCGGAAGTATTGGCCGCCAACGGAGTGCAGGTTTATTTGGCAGAAGAACTTCGCCCCACTCCCTGGTTGAGTTTTGCCGTGCGTCGCATGAACGCCCATGCGGGAATTGTTCTGACGGCATCGCACAACCCCAAAGAATACAACGGCTACAAAGTTTATTGGTCCGACGGCGGCCAGTTGGTCCCTCCCCACGACCAAGCCTTGTTGGAACAAGTACGTTCCACGCGTTTGGAAGACGTCCGTTGGAGCGGAGGAACGGGTTCTGTTTTGCCTTTGGGCGCTGAACTGGACGAGGCCTACCTTCAGGCGTTGCAAACCGTTCGGTGGTCCGACGCGGGCAAACGAGATTTGCGCATTGTGTTTACGCCGCTCCACGGCACTTCCATCACGTTGTTGCCTCAAGCCTTGGAGCGCAGCGGATTTACCCAAGTGGAATTGGTGGAAGCTCAGGCCCAGCCGGACGGAAACTTTCCAACCGTACACTCCCCCAACCCGGAAGAACCGGCCGCCTTGGCTATGGCCGTAGAACAGGCGCAAAAATCGAATGCTGATTTGGTGGTGGGTTGCGACCCAGACTCAGACCGTGTGGGATTGGCCGTCCCCAAACCGGACGGCTCGTGGGTATTGCTCAACGGCAACGAAACGGCAGCGGTTTTGGTAGATTACGTCCTGGCGCAACACCTTGCAGCGGGAACCCTTCCAAACCATCCATTTGTGGCGCGTACCATCGTTACTACCCCTTTGTTGGACGCCATTGCGGCTCGGTACGGGGTGGCTGTAGAAGTTTGCCTCACGGGCTTCAAATGGATTGCTCAATTGATTGAACGCTATCAGGGCAAAAAGCAATTTTTGGTGGGCGGCGAAGAGAGCTACGGTTATTTAATCGGCGACTTTGTTCGGGACAAAGATGCCGTTTCCGCCGCGGTTGTTTTGGCGGAAGCGGCCGCGTGGCACAAAGCGCAGGGAAGAAGTTTTTACGAACAACTGCAACTGCTGTATGCGGAGCACGGAATTTATCGGGAAAAACTGGTGTCCGTAACGCGGCAAGGTCGCGCTGGAGCAGAGGCCATAGCGGCGAGTATGCGTCGATTCCGGGAAGCTCCCATGCGCCAAATCGCAGGCATTGAGGTTGCTGCCCTGTCCGACTACAAGACGCAAACGCGAACCAACTACGGCACGGGGTTGAGCGAACCCCTGGACCTCCCCGCTTCCGACGTGCTCCAATGGCACATGAGCAACGGCGACGTCTTGACGGCGCGACCGTCGGGTACCGAACCCAAAATCAAATTTTACTTTTGTGCGGTGGGCGCCGGCGGTGAAGACCGACTTTCCGCCTACGCAAACGAATTTTCACAAGCATGAACTACCCGATGAACCCCATCCTTCGCTGGAGAACCGCGGCCTTACTCTGTGCAGTACTTGCTGTTTTATCCAGCTCCGCTGCGGCGCAAGACGCGCAACGGTACCGAGGGGTGCTGCAATTAAACGACAGCATTTCTTTGCCGTTTCACTGGACGTGGAGCCAGGCCGAAGGAGCCCCAGCCGTTTTGTTCAACGCGGACGAGCGCATTTCCATGCACCCGGAAGAGCCAATTGGTGATTCCATGGTCTTCTCTTTCCCGGTGTTCAACAACGCTTTTCACCTGGCCCTTGCGGACAACGGTCGCGTTTTGCGCGGCTACTGGGTTCGGTACGACGCCGGAAACCAGCGTTATCCTTTGGAACTCCGCCAAGACGACGGCGAGCGTTTTCCCGGGGAACACACCGAAGGCTTCCCGGCGGTGGTGCGCCCCCGCTACCAAATGAGCCTGGAGTCCGATGCGGTCGCACCCACCCCGGCGGTATGGGAATTGGACCGCGTGAGCATTAACGGATTTTACGGCAGTATTTTGACGGAATCGGGTGACTACCGCTTTTTACAGGGAAATGTGGTGGATAAAACCCTCTGGATGAGCACCTTTGACGGTATTCACGCCTACGTTTTCAAAGCCCAAATCGCCCGCGACGGTTCGTTGCGCGGGCACCATTTTAGCGGTAAAAAATACACCGCACCTTTTACCGCTCAGCCCAGCGAAACGTTTGCGTTGCGGGATCCCGAATCCATCGCCAGAATGAAGCCGGATGCGCGCATCAGTGCGGTGCTGCCCGAATGGAATACCGGAGAATCCATGGACCTGGGCGGTCTCATCCAAGGAAAAGCAGCAGTTATTCAACTCATGGGTTCGTGGTGCCCCAATTGCATGGACGAAACCCGGATGATGGTGGATTTTCACAACAACTGGGCACCGAAGGGGGTGGAATTTGTTGCCGTGGCATTTGAACGTTCCGCAAACCGGGAAGAAGCCAAGATCCCCCTCGGAAAATGTGTTCGGGACTTGCAAATCCCCTACCCCGTTTTGTTTGGCGGTAAAATTGGTGCCGTGGGCTCGGTATTCCCAGACTTAGAGCAATTTGGCGGTTACCCCACCACGCTATTTGTGGACAAAAAAGGCGCGGTTCGGGTGGTCTCCACCGGATTTTACGGACCCGGAACGCGGAAGTATATGGAACATCGGGATCGGCAATGGGCCCTTCTGGCTAAATTGGTAAGCGAGTGAGCAACCGCAAAAAGAACAACCCAACCTCTGTTTTCGCGCCCCTCTTTCGGCAGTTGAAGCAGCGCCCGCCCCGGGATTTAGACACCGTGGTGCACACGGCGCATCGGCAAGCGTTTGCCAAAATCAATTGCCTGGATTGTGCGCAGTGCTGCAAAACCACCGGACCGCTGTGGATCGATAAAGACGTCGAGCGCGTAGCCAAGCGCTTGCGGATGAAGGCGGTCGATTTTTTCAAGACGTACTTGCGGGTGGACGACGACGGCGACACCGTGCTGCAACAGGTGCCGTGTGCCTTTTTGGCCGCGGACAATGCGTGCACCATTTACGACGACCGACCCAAGGCCTGCCGGGAGTTTCCCCACACGGACCGCCCCAAACAAGCCCAAATTTTGGAGCTGACGGAACGAAATGCGGCGGTGTGTCCGGCCGTAGTGCACATTGCGGAAAAATTGGAGACGGTTTACCGTCGGTTGGACCCACCCGCTCGATAGATAATTCCTTACCCGCGATGGGTAAAATCGATGACTCCTGGGTCCCAGTGCGCCGGTTTCTTCCCGATATTGGACCCTATGAAAAAGCTATTTGCGGGTCTTTTGGCCCTAAGCTCGTTTGTTTCCGTTGGTCAACGAGTTCATTTTCAATCAGGTACGTACGTCCTAACGCCACAAAATGAGTCCGTCGCAACAGCGGATGCAGACGAAAAAGAGGCCCAAAATATGTACCGTGTGGTTGCTTTTGACCGGGTATTGACCGACGCGGAAAAAGGATCGTGGCAAAAAGCGGGTTGGGAACTGGTTGGGTACCTTCCGGATCGAGCCTACTTGCTGCGCGGTGTTCCCGGGCGCGTGAAAGCGGGGGCAGAACCCCATGCGGTGGGATGGTCTCGTCTGTCGGCAGAAATGAAGCTGACGCAGTTGCTTTCCAACGGAAACGTCCCCGATTACGTAGCGGTACGGGACCGGTGGGAGGTTTTGTTTTTGCTGGCGGACCCTAATTCTGCCTTGCGTTTTGAACAACAGCTGTCGGGCTCTTCCGTCGCCCAAGTGGTGCGGGTTGAAACCGACGAGCCCCAGGTGGTTCGCGTACACGTCATCCCCCAAGCACTGCGCGCTTTGGCAGCCCACCCCGCGGTTCAGTTTGTGCAGCAAAAAGAGGCCCCAGCGGAGCCGGAAAACAACGTGGGACGCAAAAACCACCGCACCAACGCCATCCAAAACGAGTACACCGGCGGCCGCGCTTACGACGGGACCGGTGTGGTAGTAGGACATGGCGACGACGGAGACATTGGACCGCACGTGGATTTCACCGGTCGCATTTTGGCCAATTATTCCAATGCGTCGCAGGGCAACCACGGGGACCACGTGGCCGGCACCATATTGGGCGGCGGCAACAAAGATCCGCGCGGACGGGGAAATGCACCGGGCGCTGATTTGGTCTATTATTCGTACCCTGGCAACCTCTCCCAGGTAGACAACCACTACGGGCTTCACGCCGTTCGCATCACCAATTCGTCGTATTCCGACGGTTGCAACGCGGGGTACACGATGAACACCCGAAACATGGACCAAGACATCCGCCAAAACAAAAAATTGATGCACGTTTTCTCCGCCGGGAACAATGGTACCGCCAACTGCAACTACGGAGCAGGAGCTGGCTGGGGAAACATTACGGGGGGACACAAGCAAGGAAAAAACGTTATTGCCGTAGCTAATTTGGACGGCAACGACGCCATTGCAGCCAGTAGCAGCCGCGGTCCGGCCCACGACGGCCGCATCAAACCAGAGGTTGCTGCCCTGGGAACTAACGTTTTCTCCACCATTGAGAACCACAGCTACGCCTCCTTCACCGGCACGTCCATGGCGTGCCCCGGTACGGCAGGCACTTTGGCCACCCTCTACCACGCCTACAGGTCCACCCACACCGGCCAAGATCCCGACGGTGGATTGGTCAAAGCCATCGTGATGAACACCGCGGATGATTTGGGCAATGCCGGACCGGATTTCCTTTACGGATACGGACGGATCAACGCACTGCGCGCGGCACGGGCAATTGAACAGAACCGATTCCTAATTGATTCGCTGAGCGCTGGGCAAACCGATACCCTGAACCTCAACGTACCGGCCAACACCAAGGAGCTTCGCGTACTGGTGTACTGGACGGATCCCGAAGCCTTGGCCAACGCCGGGCGCGCTTTGGTAAATAACTTGAATTTTCGCTTGGTTCGCGACGGTCAATTCTGGCTGCCGTGGGTACTCAATCCCAACAAGACTGCGGCAAGCTTGAGCGCCCCTGCGGTTCGTGCCGTAGACTCCCTGAACAACGTTGAGCAGGTGACCTTGGCAGACCCGCTGGCCGGTCCGTACAAGTTGTTGGTAAATGGATTCAACGTGCCTCAAGGACCGCAGAAGTACTATGTGGTGTATGAATTTGTTCCGGATTACGTGGAACTGACCTACCCCATGGGCGGCGAGGCTGTGGTACCCGGTTCCAACGAGTCCATTCGCTGGGATGCGTCGGCCGGAACGACTCCGTTCACCTTGGAATGGAGCTCCAACGGTGGCACTTCTTGGTCCTTAGCGGGCACGGCACCGGCAGCAGCTCGGTCCGCCAACTGGAGTGTGCCCACCACCCCCACGGGGGATTTGCGGTTGCGCATTGTTCGCGGTACGCAATCCGATGAAACCAATGCTCCCCTGAAGAATATTGGCGTACCTGGAGGTTTAGCGGTCTCCTGGATGTGTCCGGACTCCACCAAACTTTCGTGGAATGTTGTTCCGGGTGCATCGGCCTACACGGTCTATCGTTTGGGCGCTCGGGACATGGATTCGTTGACCACTGTGGTGGCTCCTACCTTGACGTTGGTTATGCCCGCCATCCAGAATACCTGGTTTGCCGTGGCCGCAGTAACCAGCAACGGCCGTGCAGGTGGACGCAGCATCGCCATTGAGAAAGGAACTACGTTAAGCGGGTGCATCGTACAGAAAGACGCCGCGGTTCAGACCATTACCGCGCCCGTTGCTGGGCAACTTCCGTCGTGCCAGCCCACGGGCAACATCAACGTGCAATTTGTGTGGAAAAATGCCGGAACGGATACGCTGACTTCGGTGCCATTTTCCTACAAATTAAACAACGGAACACCCGCCTCGCAGACGGCAACCGGGACGTTTCTTCCGGGTTACCAAGGGCCCATATCCTTTACTCTTCCTGCCAACGCCAGCGCAGTAGGCACCTACACCCTGGCGGTCTACAGCTCGCTGGCAGGAGATCAAAACCGCTACAACGATACGGTCAAGGTTGTTTTCAATGTGGTGGCCTCCGGGCCGGTTGCAACGTTGCCTTACGTGCAGAATTTTGACGCTTTCACCAATTGTGCGACCACCTCCAACTGCGCCAGCACGGTGTGTGCTTTGGGCGGAGGGCTGACCAACGCTCCCAACGGTGCGGTGGACGGAATTGATTGGCGGGTGCACAACGGCACCACGCCCACAGCCAACACGGGCCCCAACGGCGACCACACCAACGGCACCGGTAAATACCTGTATTTGGAATCCAGCAATTGCTTCAACCAAGTGGCCCATTTGCTGCTTCCTTGCGTGAATTTGGCCAACACTACGTTGCCCGAATTAAGCGTTTGGGTAAACATGAACGGCGCGAGTAGTGGAACCTTTGCCATCGATGTTTTGGTGGACAACGTCTGGAACTTGAATGCGGTACCGCCCAAGTCCGGTCCCCAGGGAGTCAACTGGTTTCAAGTGAAAGCTTCTTTGGCGAACTACGTGGGCAAAGTGGTTCAAATTCGACTCCGCGGAACCACGGGCGCAACGGGATCTTCGGACCTCGCGGTGGACGACATTTCCATTCAGGAGATTACCGCCGCTCCTGTGGCGTCCTTCAATGCTGCCCCCTCAAATGCGTGTCCCGGACAAACGATCACCTTGAGCGACGCCAGTACCAACGGTTCGATTTCGCGTGTTTGGCGCATACAACCCAGCGGTGGGGTATTCGTCAATGGAACGGATTCCACTTCGGCTGTAGCAAAAATCCAATTGAACGCAGTGGGCGTTTACGCCGTAACCCTGCGCGTTACCAACCCGTTTGGATCAGACACCACAACAGTATCCAATGCGTTAACCATCAGTAACGGTGCCCTATTGCCCTTGACGCAAAACTTCAACAGCGTATGGGTACCGTCGGGTTGGTCCTTGGGCAATCCAGACAACGGCACCACGTGGGACCGCGTAAATGTGGTGAACCGCGACGGCACCTCCAGCCAAGCGGCTCGTTTGGACAACTTTAACTACAACGCCCCCCTGGCAGAGGACTACCTCGCCACGCCCACCCTCAACGTTCAAGGTGCTGCCGGCAGAATGACCTTTGAGGTAGCCTACGCGCCGTACAGCGCCAGCTACCCCGACGGTCTTCGCGTGGACATCTCCACGGACTGCGGCCAAACTTGGACCCCATCCGGTTACGCAAAACCGTGGAACATATTGGCCACCACTGCCGCGACGACGTCTGCGTTCACCCCCAACAACGCCGCCCAATGGCGGGTAGACACCGTTAACTTCCCGACCAACTTGAACTCGGTTGCGTTCCGATTTGCCAGCATCAACGGCTACGGAAACAACCTGTACGTGGACAACGTCAACATCGTTTTGAATACGGCCGTGGCGCCTGTGGCGAACATTGCACCCGTCAACGGCACGGTCTGTTTGGCGGTGAACAAAAACTATTCGGCACAAAACGTGGTTTCCACCAGCACGTATTCGTGGAATTTTGGACCCAACGCCGCCCCTTCGGTGGCCTCCGGCCCCGGTCCCCACTCCATTATGTACGTCATGCCCGGTGCGCAGAATGTAGTGTTGACGGTCACCAACAGTGTGGGTACCGACGTGGATACCTTGGCCCTCAATGTTCCCGCCCCGCTGGTGCCTCAATACAGCTACACTTCGAACTTTGGACAGCAAACGGTGGATTTTACGGACCTAACGGCGCAACCCACCACCTCGCGATTGTGGACGTTTTCCGACGGCACCACCAGTGCCTTGGCGTCACTCACCAAGCCTTTCCCCAGCACGGGCGGAACCTTCTCGGTCCAACTGCGGGTAACGGATGCTTGTGGCCCCGTGGACACCAGCTTCACGGTGTACGTGAGCGGAGTTGGATTGGGCGAAGACGGTTTGGCCCTTTGGGCGGTCCCCAACCCAACGACTGGTTGGGTGCGTTGGGAGAGCAACGGGTTGTCCGTTCTGGCTTGGAAAGCGGTTGACGCACTCGGACGAGTGGTGCGCGTGTCCGGCTCCGACGAGCTGACTCGGGTGGACCTGTCCCAAGTACCTGCCGGCCTGTACACCTTGGAGGCAATCACGGACCGTGGTGCGGTATCTGTAAGGGTTCAGGTGCTGCCGCAGTAGACTGGAGACCGGCTTGAACCGCAGTTCTAGCGGACAAAAAAAGGCCCGCGGCGCTGTGCGCCGCGGGCCTTTTGCGTGCTGCGCAAAACTCCTCCTTTAAGCCGCCCGACGCGAAAACAAAGCCAACAGCAGGAACGCCAAACCTCCGTTCAGCAAAATCAACTCAAATCCAAACGTATAGCCCCACCATACTGGAGCTTGGGATTGGATCCAATATGTGAGGACCGGTGCTGTTAAAGCCGCAACGGGTGCCGCCCAGTGGCGAACGCCTCGGCGCGTAAACAGAGCAAACGCAAACAAACCCAACAAAGGTCCGTACGTATATCCCGCTGCCTTGAACACTCCGTTGACCACGCTGTCGTTGGAAAGGGATTGGAACAAAACAATGACCACGGCCATGGCTACCGTGGTGCCCACGTGAACCCAACGTCGGGTAGCAACGGCCTTTGCTTCGGGCATGCGATCCACTTCAAGGATGTCTACGCTAAAGGAAGTTGTAAGGGCCGCCAAAGCAGAGTCCGCGCTGGAATAAGCTGCTGCAATCAATCCAATTACAAAAATACCCGCAGCCAACGGCGGTAAATAGCCGGTCAATGCCACCGCGGGATAAAGCGAATCACCACGCGCCGCAATTCCTTCCGCTACGGCGTAATCGTTCAACAAAATGCCCAAAAACAAAAAAAGTACATTGACCCCAATGAGCACAATACTGAACCAGAGCATATTCTTTTGCGCTTCGGGCAGTGACCGACACGTGAGGTTCTTTTGCATCATGTCCTGATCCAAACCGGTCATGGCGATGGTAATGAAAATTCCCGCAACAAACTGCTTCCAGAAATACGTCGGCTCGTTCGGATTGTCAAAAAAGAAAACGCGTCCCAACGGGTTTTCGTTCCAATAACCCACAAGCGATTGACCGTCGGGTACCACAGCGGGGTAAAGCAAAAGGATCGTCCAAACCACCGCAGCCAACAGAAACAACGTCTGCAGCGTATCGGTCCAAACAATGGTTTTGATCCCTCCTTTGTAGGTATACACCCAAATGAGCAAAAGGGTTACCGCTGTCGTAGCCCAAAACGGCCAACCGATGGAGTCAAATACTGATTTTTGCAAGACCAGTGCCACCAAGAACAACCGAAAAGCGGATCCCACCATTCGGCTTACCAAGAAAAGCCAGGCGCCCGTTTTGTACGCACTTCTGCCAAAACGTTCTTCCAAGTAGCTGTAAATGGTGATCCGCTGAACACGGTAGTAAACAGGCAACAACCCGTACGCCACAACCATATAGCCCACAAAATAGCCCAGCACCATCTGCAAATAACTCAATGCGTTGGTGCCAACGCTGCCGGGAATGGACACAAAGGTCACCCCGCTTAGGGATGCTCCGATCATGCCAAAACTGACCACGTACCACGGGGACTGTCTGTTCCCTGTAAAAAATGCCGTGTTGGAGGACGACTTCGTGGTCCAATGAGCAACAAAAATGAGGAGGCCAAAATACGCGGCCATCAACCCAATAATCCAATGTGGTTCCATCCTGCAAAGATTCCTATTTTTGGGGTTCCATGGAAGTCCCCTCCCAACCTTTTGAACGCGCCGTTGCAGAATTGGCAAAATTGCCCGGTTTAGGCCGTCGTTCCGCCTTGCGCATGGCCCTGCACCTCCACCGCAGAGGGCCCGCACCCACGCTGCAATTGGCTGAGGCTTTGCGCGGTTTGGCGGAAGACGTTCACTTATGTGCCCAATGCCACAGTTTAGCGGAGGCAACTATTTGTATGATCTGCGCCAACCCGGTTCGGAACAACGGACAAATTTGTGTGGTGGAAGACCTTCGCGACGTCATGGCCTTGGAAAATACACAAGCCTTCAACGGGCGCTACCACGTATTGGGAGGATTGATCAGCCCCATGGACGGTGTGGGTCCCAACGACCTGAACACAATCTCCTTGCTGGAACGCGTCCAGGAGGCCACTGAGGTGGTTTTTGCCTTGAGTGCTACTATGGAGGGAGACACCACAGCGTATTATTTATTCAAAAAATTAGAGCCTTTTGGCGTAAAAATCACAGCCATAGCCCGCGGACTCCCCATGGGAGACGCTTTGGAATACGCAGACGAAATGACCTTGAGCCGCTCCATGGACCAGCGCGTTCCCTACGAACAAACCTTGAAAAACCGCGGATGAGCGCTGCCTTGCCGTCCGTTACCGTGGTGGTGGTGTCCTACAACGCTAAGGCGTGGTTGGACCAAACCCTCAAGGCCGCCCTGCGGTCCTTGGAAGGGCTAACCGGTGAACTGTGGGTGGTGGACAACGCCTCCCCAGACGGCAGTGCCGAGTGGGTACAAAAGCACTTTCCCACCGTTCGGTGCATCGCCAACACGCACAACCCGGGTTTTGGCACCGCCAACAACCAAGTGCTGCACCACCTCACCACCGATACGGCATTGGTTTTGAATCCAGACACCTTGTTGACGCCGGAAAATTTGCGAGCAGCACTGAGGTGGATGCAATCCGACCCCACCGTCGGATCGCTGGGGTGCCGCATGATCGACGGTTCGGGTTCGTTTTTGCCCGAAAGCAAACGCGGACTTCCTACCCCCTTGGTGGCCTTGGCTAAATTAACGGGATTGCATCGATTGTTTCCCCGCCACTCGGTATTGGGCCGGTACTACTGGAATTTTCTTCGCCCTAACG
The DNA here is from genome assembly GCA_945865885.1 of Owenweeksia hongkongensis DSM 17368. Classification (GTDB taxonomy): domain Bacteria; phylum Bacteroidota; class Bacteroidia; order Flavobacteriales; family Schleiferiaceae; genus CAMDTE01. The sequence continues at coordinate 26,809 of CAMBEZ010000011.1, read as the reverse complement.
AAAACGGACCGGTGGAAATACACTGCGGCGCCTACATGCTGGTGCGGAAAGAGGCCGTTGAGGCTACCGGTGGGTTTGACGAATCGTTCTTCATGTACGGGGAAGATATTGACTGGTCGTACCGCATGCTTGAAGCCGGTTACACCAACGCCTACATGGGGTCTGAACCCATGGTCCATTTCAAAGGAGAATCCACCAAAAAAGGTAGTTTAAACTATGTCCGGGTTTTTTACGAAGCCATGGTGGTCTTTGCCAAAAAGCACTTTGCTCCCCAAGCGGCCGTTGGATTTGAGGCACTTATTGGCGTTGGCGTTTTTGTACGGGCGGCTTTTTCCGTGGCCAAACGTGCAGCGCAACGGTGGCGATGGCCTTTGCTCGATGCCGCCACTTCCTGGCTGGCTCTGGCGGGCTGGACGCACTACTGGGAAAATAACCACCGCTACATTCAGGGCGGTTCGTATCCGGATTCGTACTGGTATTTTTTTGCGCCTGCTTTGGTATTGGTGGCCATCGCTGCGCGAGCCGCCGTTGACGGCTACCGAAAACCCAGTCGCATTACTCCCCTGGTAACCGGTTTGTTTTTGGGGCTTGGGGTGGCACTCGCCGGCTACGCCCTCCTGCCGGAGGATCTTCGTTTTTCGCGTGCTTTGGTGGTGTTGGGCACTGCTACCTCCGCCCTTTTGGCCTTGTTCTTACGCACCTTAGCCAGTTTGCTGGGGTGGGGCGGCATCAATTGGATTCAATTGCAACAAAGGCGAATTGTGCACGTGCGCAATCTTGCGGCCTCTGCGCGAAACGCCGATTTCCAAAAAATTGCCAACGGCCCCATCCCGCAGGCGCAATGGACGGTTGGGCTGAACGATTTACCGGACGCCGTTGCGGCTTTGGGCATTACTGAAATTCAGTTTTATCCCGACGAATTGGATTTGACGCAAGTGGTTCATTTTATGGCCGAACACCCCAATAAAAGTTACCGATTTGCGTATCCAGACCGCGGCTGGGTGCTGGCTTCAGAATCCAAAGACCTGCAAGGATTTCAATCCGATGAGTCCGCAACGGGTTTGTTGGACCCCGCCAATCGGCGCAGAAAACGTCAATTCGATTGGTCTGTGGCCTTGGTCTTGTTGCCCTTTTGGCCGCTCCTCTGGCTGCACCCCAACACACGGCCTGCTGCAGTGGGATGGCCGGGTGTTGTCTGGGGAGGGAAATCTTGGGTTGGTCCCACAGACGCCGTATTTCGGCCTTATCCCCAACAAGCCGAATCGTCGACTTCGTTGCCCGATTCCCCCGCAGAAGTCTACCTAAAACACTGGGATGTTCAAGTGGATCTGGCAATCCTGTTGCGCGCCTTGCGTGGGAAACGCGCTTGATTGCGTACCTTTGCGCCACAACCTGTGACCCATGGCTCAGTTCGAATTGCTCTTGCCCAAGATGGGCGAATCCGTTGCCGAAGCAACCATTACCCAATGGCTGAAACAACCCGGTGAATCCATCGCCATGGACGAATCCGTCCTAACCATCGCCACCGACAAAGTTGACTCCGATGTTCCGTCTCCGGTGGCCGGGACCTTGGTTAAATGGTTGTACGAGGTAAACGACGTGGTTCAAGTGGGCCAAGCTCTGGCCCTCGTTGAAACAGAATCAGGCTCTGCTGCTGCCGCCGCTCCGGCTTCCGCCGCCGCCGCACCCCAAGCTTCCGCCCCAACCCCTGCTGCGCCTGCCGCCGCTGCTGCTCCAGAAGCAGTACCCTTTGTGCCGGCAACCGAAGCTCTGCCCGTGGGCCGTACTTCATCTGGCCGTTTCTACTCGCCTTTGGTGCGCAGCATTGCCGCCAAAGAAGGTTTGGGCGCCGCAGAATTGGATCAAATTCCCGGCAGTGGTGCGGACGGTCGTTTGAACAAGGCAGACCTCTTGACCTACTTGGCAAACCGAGGTTCTGCCGCAGCGCTTGCAGCTCCTGCGGTTTCCGCGCCCGTTGCTGCAGCTCCCGCTGCCAGTTCGGCCCCAAAAACGTCCAGCTACAGCCCGCAAGAAGGAGACGAAATTATTGAAATGGATCGCATGCGCAAGCTCATTGCGGACCACATGGTGATGAGCAAATCCACTTCCCCCCACGTTACCAGTTTTGTGGAGGCAGACGTCACCAACTTGGTTCGCTGGCGGGACAAAGTGAAGCATGAGTTTGAAAAGCGAGAGGGCGAAAAAATCACCTTCACCCCCATTTTCATCGAAGCCGTTGCGAAAGCCATCAAGGATTTTCCCCTAATCAACATCAGCATCGACGGGGATAAAATATACCGCCACAAGAACATCAACATTGGCATGGCTACTGCGCTTCCCACCGGAAACCTAATCGTTCCGGTCATCAAGAACGCGGACCAGCTCAATTTGAGCGGCATCACCAAACAGGTCAATGCCTTGGCCAACCGTGCCCGAAACAACCAATTGAAGCCGGACGACATCCAAGGAGGTACCTACACCCTGACCAACGTCGGCAGCTTTGGCAACGTCATGGGTACGCCCATCATCAACCAGCCCCAAGTGGCCATCTTGGCCGTAGGCGCCATCCGTAAAATGCCCGCCGTGGTAGAAACCCCAGAAGGAGACATGATTGCCATTCGCCACAAAATCATCTTGTCCCACTCCTACGACCACCGCGTGGTGGACGGAGCCTTGGGCGGAATGTTTGTTCGCCGCGTGGCGGACTACTTGGAGGCTTGGGACGTAAACCGCAACATCTAACGTGGCTGTTCTGCGCCTGGAGCGCCCCCTCTGTGTTTTTGACTTGGAGACCACCGGCATCCAAGTGGTGCACGACCGTATTGTGGAGTTGTGCATCGTGAAGGTCATGCCGGACAACGAGCGCCGCTCCAAAGTTTGGCGCGTCAACCCCGGCCGACCCATTCCCGCTGGAGCTTCCGCGATTCATGGCATCACGGACGAAATGGTGGCCGATTGCCCTCCTTTCGCAGACATCGCCAAAGAAGTTGGCGACTACTTGGACGGATGCGATTTGGCCGGATTCAATTCCAATAAATTCGACATTCCCCTTTTGGCGGAGGAAATGCTCCGGGCCAACGTTGATTTTGATTTTCAAGGCAGATTGGCCATCGACGTGCAAAACATTTTTCACCGTTTGGAAGAGCGCACGCTCAGCGCTGCGTATAAGTTTTACTGCGGAAAACCATTGGAAAATGCCCACACGGCGGAAGCGGACGTCTTGGCTACCCTTGAGGTTTTGGAAGCACAACTGGATCGCTATCCGGAGCAATTGGAAAACGACGTTCGCTTTTTAGCGGAATACAGCAATCGTCAAAAAGTGGTTGACTTTGCCGGCTTCATCGCTTTTGACGCCGAAGGCCAGGAGATCTTCACTTTTGGCAAGCACAAAGGCAGACGCGTGCGCGAAATTCTGTTGAACGACAACGGCTACTACAGCTGGGTCATGAACGCCGACTTCCCCTTGTACACCAAAAAAGCATTGGCCCAAATTCGCCAGTCCATGCGATGAAAATCCTGTGCATCGGACGCAACTACGCTGCCCACGCGGCAGAATTGGGCAACGCTGTCCCGGAGGAGCCCGTCGTCTTTTGCAAACCAGACTCGGCTCTTTTGGGCAAAAACCTTCCCTTCGTGGTTCCATCGTTCAGTCAAGACATCCACCACGAGTTGGAGGTTGTTTTGCGCATTGGGAAAGTAGGGAAACACATCGAACCGCGTTTTGCCCACAAGTACATTGACGCCGTGACCGTCGGATTAGACTTTACGGCGCGCGACCTGCAGTCGGAACTGAAAAGCAAGGGACTACCTTGGGAAAAAGCCAAGGGATTCGACGGCAGTGCTGTGGTGGGCGCATGGAAATCCCCGGATGTTTTGGACGGTTCGGACCTCGAATTTTCCTTGCTCAAAAATGGCCAATCGGTTCAGCTTGGCCGTGTGCGGGACATGATTCACTCACCTGCACAAATCATTGCGCACCTGAGTCGGTATTTTACCCTCAAAACAGGGGATTTGATCTTTACGGGCACGCCGGCTGGTGTTGGCCCGGTAGTTCCCGGCGATCACCTCGAAGGCTTTTTGGCCGACGACCGCGTTTTCTCCGTGAACGTGCGCTAAAAAGGCGCTGAAACGCAACGCGTTTCTCTATAAATCTTATATTTGTTGGATGCGGTATTCTGCAAAGACGAAACTTTATCCCATGAAAGGAACTCTCCGTCCCTTATTTTCAGGCTTATTGCTTCTTGCAAGCCTGGCTGCCTACGCGCAATCACCCTTGGTCAGCGTAAAATTTCGCGAACGATTTGACGCACCGTCGGGTCCCGACAGTGTCACTACGTTCCACACCACGCCCAGCACCACCGTGCCTTACTGGAACGACACCACGGCGCTGTTCGTGAGTCCTGGAAAATCGTACCACGCCAAAGTGGTACCGTTTGATTCGATCATTTTTGAAACCAATACGTTTTCCACCTTGGGCAACGTGTTTGTTCGCATGACCTTTGACCAAATTTGTAAGGTTCACTACGGACAACAGGCCTACATCATGGTCTCCAACAACAACGGAGCCACTTGGACGCGATTGGGAGCACCGCACTACCAGGGCCCATCCTCCAACTTCAACGCCACCAGTCCGTATTTCAACGAGATTTCCTACCCAAATCCCTCCGCCGCTAACTACTGGGGGGGGTTGACTTTGACCGGTGCCGGAACGGCGCCGCTGCCGTCGTGGTGGGTGCAAGAGACGTTTAACCTGAGCAGTCTGTTGGGCGGAGGTCCTGCTGGAACGGGCAACGGTTTTGCCCAGTGCAAAATCCGATTCATCCTGGAATACCGTACCCCCCAAGGCCAAGCTGACCCGGCCGGTTGGTTTGTGGACAACGTCAAAGTGGAAGCAGCACCCTGCGAACTGCAAGCTCCGTCCTTTAAGTTCAACATTCCGGGCGGTAGTCAACCCATTGGAGCGCGGTACTTTGTAAACGAAAGCATCATATTGCGTGCTCGTGACCCCAAAACTCAAGGAATTACCTCCGGGGTAGACAGTGTTGTTTTGTTCTACAACAAGAACAACAACGGTTGGCAGAATTTGAACATGACCCCGGTAAATCTGGCTGCATGTCCGGACTCTTCTAACTTTTCCTACACCTTTACCGGCTTGAATGTTGGGGATACCATTGATTGGTATTTGGAGATTTTCGATTGCACCTCGTGCATGAACAAAACGCGCGTTCCCGGTCTTTCTACCAACCCAAACTTCTACACTTTCTGGCGCAATCCGTCTCCCCCTTTGGTTTGCGGAACCACATTGCCCAACTCGTTTCCGAACGTTATCACCACGTTCCCTTGGACGGAAACTTTTGACAACATTTCCTGGCTTGCCGGCAGTGGCGTTGGAGCTACCGGAACGACGCACCGAGGAATATTCCCCGTTGGCAATCCGCCAGCAGGACGAAACTGGACCGTGAATCCACTACAAAACCAAACCGGATTTGCGTGGTCCATTCGCAACGGTCCCACGGGCACATTCAATACAGGCCCTGCCGGAGACAACACCACAGGCAACGGTAAGTATTTGTATACCGAAGCGTCACAAGGTACCTCGGGTGCTTCCACAGCGCTGATTACTCCGTGCTTGAAACTATCTGGAATGCAAAACGTTGCACTGCAGTTTTACTACCACATGTTTGGTGCCAATATGGGCAACCTAATTGTGGACGTGGACACCAACAGTTCGCTAACCAACGCCAACCCAGATTGGGTGTTGGGAGTATTTACGTTAACTGGAGCGCAGCAAACCGCCTCAACGGCCCCTTGGAAAAAGGCCGTTGTGAATTTAACGGCCTACAAAAACCGAAACATCCGCATCCGTTTTCGTGCCACTAAAGCCGGATCTGCTGCCCAAGACTTGGGTGACATCTCAATCGATGACCTCAAGATTTACGAGCCAAACCCAGTGGAAATGGAGGTCTTGGCTTTCAACAAACCTCAGAATGGTTTCTGTTCGTACACCAACCAAGAAGTGGTGCGGATCCAAGTTCGAAACAACGGATTTTCGCCCATCCTGCGAATTCCTGTTGGTTTTGTAGTACGTCAAGGCACCAACCCTCCAGTTGTTTTCCGAGACACCATCAACAAAACGTTGAATTTGGGAGATACCGCCTTCTACAACTTCGTTCCCAAGGCAAACTTGTCTGCGTATGCCACGTACACACTCAAAGTGTTTGTGGACGCCGCCAACGACAATAAGGTTGATAACGACACCATTGGCCCGCGTACCATCGATCATTTTGCTCCTCTGGCAACCTTCCCTCATCGACTTACGTTTGAGGGAGCCGGATGGAACCCTGGCAACGGCACGGCCTTAAACCCAGGTACGTTTGGCACCACGGAATGGTCTTCCATACCGGCATCAAACAGTGGGGAGTACGCCTTTATGGTGGAGTCCGGCCTAACCACAACTGCAACCACCGGGCCTCGCTTTGGCTTTGGAAGAACGGGTAATTACCTGTACTCCGAAGCTTCTTTTGGCTCCAACTCACCTACTGCTTTGTGGCAGTCCACGCGCTGCATCAACTTGGGCGGCATGCCCAATGCGACATTGGAATTTTGGTACCACATGAACGGTGCGGACATCAATTCCGTGGGATTGCAAGTAGTGGACGTGAACTCCAACGTTTGGACCAACGTACCCAACAGTGCCCTATCCGTTGCACCTGCCCAGCACACGGATGCTACTCAGGATTGGAAGTTTTTCTCGGTCAATTTGAGTGCGTACAACAACAAAGTGGTAAAACTTCGTTTGACCACGAAGAAAAACAACGCCGGTGTACTGGCAGACATTGCCTTTGACAACTTCACCATATACAACCGGGCTGCTAACGACGTGGGTGTTGCCCAAGTAAGCACTCCTGCGAATTCCACCGCCGTGCAAACCCCTTCCATTGCTCCGGTTTTGGTCTTGCGCAATTACGGTACTTCGGCGGCAACAAACATTCCCGTTTCGTACGTCGTGCGCGACTTGTGTACTCCTGCTAACACGGCAACCTACACCGCAACCTTTGCGGGACCGATTCCTGCTGGCGGCACCGCAAACTTCACCTTGCCGGTAGGTCCCACCTACTACTCAGGTGATTTTCAGTTGAAAGCTTGGACTACCCAGGTGGGAGACGCCTACGCCTTCAACGATACGGCCAAGCGAATTACGGCGGGCACCACAGACTTCAACATTCCCTTCGGCCCCATCAACTTTGAGGGCTGTGCCGGCGACCAAATGGGCTTCTTTGCGCAAGCCAACGGTATTACGGTAGGTCCTACCAACACGGCAGCAACCTCCATGCAAATGTGGGAATTTGGAACCCCACAAAAAGGCGGCGCATTTACCGGCGCAGCCTCTGGAACCAATGCGTGGGTTACGGGTCTGAAGGAAAACTACCACCCCGCACGGAACGAGGTTCTTCGTGTTCCTACCCTGAAAAACTTCGACACCATCGTGGGTGCCGAGTTGCGCTTCAAGCAATTCTTTGATTTTGCCGCGGGCGACGGCGGTTGCGTAGAGTTCTTCAACAACAATACTTGGAACTTATTGGGCAACAGTTCTGTAAACGTGGGTGTGAATTGGTACGGCAGCCAGTACGGCGTCCCGGCACTGACGTCCCTCAACGGACCGGGCTGGTCCGGTACCACCGGAAACCAATGGATTTCTTCCAGCATTCCGTTGAACATTTGGAATGGCAATACCAATCCATTGCGTCTGCGTTTCCGGATGGCAACCGGAGCCTCCGGAACAGGCAAAGGATGGGCCATCGACGATTTTGAATTGTACGTACCGCCGCAAAACTCAGCAGCACCCATTGTTGTGGACACGCGCGAATACTTGATCATCCCGGGAGACACCTCCCACATCAAGGTTCGTTTGCAAAACACTGGCGCCAAGAAGTTGGATTCCTGCCGCGTTCGGTACCAGGTGAATGGAGGCGCATGGAGTTCTTACGAGACCGTTGCATTCACTCCCCCGTTGCTTCGCGGAGCCACGCGTTGGTTCGAGTTTGACCAAGTTTGGGTCAACAGCGGTGCCGGCACCTACAACATCTGTGTTGAAACTTCGCGTCCCAACAACAAGCAAGACAACCTGACCACGGATGACCTTTTGTGCAGGTCGTTCACTACACTGGACGAAGTGGCCATCACCGCCACCAGTGGGTATTGCAACGATTTTGAAAATCCTGCAACTCCAGCTTGGTTGGGCCTCCACTACAAAAATAAAGACTTGCCGCACGATTGGGAATTTGGAACGCCCAACAAAACCGTCATCAACGCAGCCAGCAACGGCACCAAGGCGTGGATTACCAAGTTGTCCGGTCCCTACGACAACATGACCCAAAGTGCGCTCCACACTCCCTTCTTCTTGTTGGACAGCAACAAGGTCTACACCATGGAGTTCAAGCACCACATGTATTCTGAATTGTACCACGACGGAGGTTCTGTCGATTGGTCCTACGACGGCGGCATTACGTGGTACACCTTGGGCAACGTATTGGTCAACGGACGTTGGTACAACACCGCACACGTAACCTCCTTGGACTTGGTTCGGCCGGGCTGGTCCGGTGAAACCGGTGGCTGGGATTCGGCCCAAATTCGCTTCACCGCAGAGAACGCCGGTAAGTTGATCTTCCGTTTCCGCTACGGGTCTGACTACACTTTGGAGAAAGAGGGTTGGGCCATTGATGAATTTTGTTTGAACGAAGCTCCTGCGGGCACACCGGCAGACATCATTGGTATTGGGCGTGAGGAATACGATGCTCCCGGAGTATTCACGGGCGAGATTGTTCCGAATCCAGCGCGGGACGAAGCTACCCTTTCGTTCAACACTTCCACCGGGGGTGCCGTCAAAATTCGCGTAACGAATCTTCAAGGTCAAGTTCTGGCGGAAGAAGACCTGTCTGCGGACGTCGGTTTGAATCTATTCCGGTTCAACACTTCTCTTTGGTCATCCGGCATGTACGTGATCACCGTGGACTACGGCGGGCAGCAAGTGACGCGTCGCTTTGTGGTGCAGCACTAAGGGCTGGACTGTTTTTTGTGCGACAGAGCCCCTCCTCGGAGGGGCTCTGTCTTTTTGGCGCCTCGCGAACGTGGTGTAATGCCAAAATGTCTGCTCCTTGCGGTCTGGATTAGGTACAGCATTCTTGGCTCAATTTTGGTGCCTACCTACGCATGGAAAACCTCACCTTAAAGGCCCAAGCGGTGAACGCGTGGCGTCACCGGTAAATCTTCCGCCGATTCAACCAGGCGATGTAGTCCAATCGGTTCTTTTCGTGCGCCACATCCGTTACCGCAAACCGATGGAAACCAGGACGGTCTGGATCAGCACACATGTACAAGTACCGATGCTTCTCTGCTTGCAGTACTGCTTGCAACGCCTGTATTTCTGGCACCGCAATGGGCCCGGGGGGCAACCCCATCACTTGGTAGGTGTTGTAGGGGCCCGGTGCGCGCAGCATGTAGTTCAAAACCCGGCGCACGGGCTTGGTCTGCGGCCGCCACGCCCGGTAGGCATAAATGACGGTCGGATCAGACTGCAGCTTGATGCCCTGACGCAGTCGGTTCAAATACAAACCCGCTACGCGCGGCATCTCCTCCCCTTTCGCCGTTTCCTTCTGCACAATGGACGCCAAAGTAGCCACCTGCACGAGGGTTAAACCCTGAGCTTGGGCTTGCGTCTTCCGTTCTGAGGTCCAAAACGCCTCATAGCCTTCCAGTAACTTCACCAAAACCTGCTCGGGCTCAGCAGACCAGTATACCTCAAAGGAATTGGGCACAAAGGCTGCCAACCGCTCTGCTCGGGGAATGTTTCCGTTGGTTACCCAGAAGGAGTCGCTCCGCAAGACCGCGTCAAAAGAAGCAGAATCCGCGTCCAATTGAACGCCTAGCTTGGATGCCAACACACCAAAATTATCCACGCTGTTGAACGATATCCGCACGGGATCTTCCCAACCGCCGGCAATACGACCGTACAAAGACCGACTGCCCTCACTAGATTCCAGTACGTAGTGTCCGCCGGGAACCGAGTCTGGAGGATTTTTGAGCGACGACCACAACCGAAAAAGAACCGGGAACCGCAAGGTCGGGCGGATGGAATCCACCGCTTCTTCCCAGGGAGCACCTCGCGGAATGCGCACCGAAGTGGGTTCCTGGGGGCCGTTGGGGAAAAACGGAACAGCGCCCACAAAGGCTGCAGCCAATAGCAGCCCTCCCCCGAACAGGATGGCGGTTTTCTTGGATATACCAAATAAATTCATGGCGTCTCTATTCACTATTTGGGTTCGTACGGGGGGGCAAAATACTGGAAAACCACAACATCCTCAAAGCCTTTTAGCGTACGGTGCCACTGCTTCAATTGGCCCGAAGACCGGTAACCGGCTCGTTCAAAAAGCGCTATGCTGGCCGCATTATTGGCATGAATCTCCGCATGCACTTGACGCAGTAATGCGTGGTGAAAAGCCCACTCGTGCACCGCTTCCAACGCCATTAAGGCCCAACCTTTTCCACGTGCGGATTCGCTCAACAAAATACCAATGCCGGCCCGTTGGTGTATCGGTTGTGCGTCAAAAACGTCCACCGCTCCAACGGCCGCTCCAGTCTCTACACATTCGATGATGAACCGAATTTGCAGAGCCTGCCAAAAGTCTTTGCCGGCTTCCTCCAAATACCGGCGCAAAAAATCTTCGCTGTACGGCGTGGTACGGTTACTCACAGACCAATTCTCCGGACTGTTCTCCCATTCCACGGTTTGGGCCAAATCCCGGGGTTCCGGCAGGCGCAGCCGAATGGAACCGTTTACAGGATAGGCCATGTTCCGGAAAAAACAAGTTCCGCGGGACCCTCCAACTCAATTCCTTGAAAACCCCCGCGTACGGATTGCGCTCGAACGCGGAGCAGCCCGCCTTGGGTGTGCAATTCGGTCCAAGCTTCGTTGGATGGGTGCAAATAAGCCAACACCAAGGCGGCGGCCGTAGCCCCGGTTCCGCAGCTGAGGGTCTCGTCCTCCACACCGCGTTCGTAGGTGCGCAAGTGCCAACGGTGGTTGCGGTCCTGCTCCAAAAAATTGGCATTGACGCCGGACGGCCCGTACACCTCGTTCCGGATTCTTTTTCCTTCTAAAACGACAGGATAATCCGCCAAATCGGTCACCAGTCCTACCCAATGCGGAGAACCGGTATCCACAAAATACCCACCGTGCTCGGCTTGAGGTAAACTGGCGTCCGCCATGCGGATGCGAACCGTGCCGTTGGCTTCCATAAAAGCGGTACGCTCGCCGTCCGCCGCCTCAAAAGAGACCGCGTGTCCGGAAAACAAGCCCAAGCTTTTGGCTAAGGCCACGGCGCATCTAGAACCGTTCCCGCACAGCGAACCCAATTTACCGTCGGCATTGAAATAAAGTAAAGAGAAGGACTGCCCGGCGCGAACAGGCGGACGCAGGAGCATCAAACCGTCCGCCCCTATGCCAAAATGGCGGTTGCACATTCTGGCCACCAACGACGAATCGTCGTGGGGGAAAACTGCAGCAAAATCGTGCAAAAGCACGAAATCATTGCCCGTTCCGTGGTACTTTACGAAAGCGTAGGCCATGGCTTAAAGGTACGGGTTGGCATCGTTTTTGAAAGTACCTCCTAGAAGAATTTGACTTTTACTAAACTTTCTATTTGCAACGCAATGGACAAAAAAATCTGGATGCCTTTGGGGCTTGGATTGGCCGGTGGACTGTTGGCCTTTGGCGCGGTAAAAACCATGGAAACCATTGCCGGAAGCGGTTGGATGCCCTTGCATGCGCCCGTACAAACGGTGGCCAACGTGCCGGGAATTACCTCCTCCACGGATTTTTCGGCAGCGGCCGAGAACGCTGTACATTCGGTAGTCCACGTCAAAACGTCGGTGGAACAAGGGTACTACTTTAATCCGTTCCGGGACTTCTTCTTTGGCTTTGGGGAACAAGCGCCGCAAATGACCCCCAGAATCGTACAAGGCAGTGGGTCCGGTGTGGTGATTTCCAAAGACGGGTACATCGTCACCAACAACCACGTAATAGACAAGGCCAAGGAGGTCAGGGTGTCGCTCAACGACAACCGCGAATACGTTGCCGAAGTGGTGGGAACGGACCCCACAACGGATTTGGCGGTGCTCAAAATTAAGGCGGATAACCTGCAACCCCTTGCTTTTGGCAATTCCGATTTGCTGCGTTTGGGCGAATGGGTCATGGCCGTTGGGAACCCGTTCAACCTGACGTCTACCGTTACCGCGGGCATCATCAGCGCCAAAGGACGCAGCATCAACATCATCGACAACCAAAGCGCCATTGAGGCCTTCATTCAAACCGACGCCGCCGTCAATCCGGGAAACTCCGGCGGAGCATTGATCAATACGATGGGTGAATTGGTGGGCATCAATACCGCCATTTCCACACGAACGGGCAGCTACGAAGGATATTCGTTTGCGGTACCGGTCAATATTGTCAGCAAGGTGGTGGACGACATCACCCGGTACGGAATGGTGCAACGCGCATACTTGGGGGTAACGCTGTCCGACCTCACTCCCGAATTGACCAAGGAAATGAACCTAAACGTGACGCAAGGAGCCTTTTTGACGGATGTGGTTGCCGGTGGTGCCGCTGAAAAAGCAGGTTTGCAACGCGGGGACGTAGTGGTGCGTGCGGGCAGCAAAACCGTCACCCGAATGAACGAACTGCTGGAGGTGGTGGGCGCCAAACGCCCGGGAGACAAACTCACCGTCACCGTGCTGCGCGACGGAAAATCCCGGGATTTTGAATTGACCTTACGCAACCGCGAGGGTAACACCGATTTGGTGAAAAAAGACGACATGACGGCCGTGTCCAGCTTGGGCGCGCGCTTTGAGCCGCTCACCGCCGAAGAAAAACGCAACTTGGGACTGCGCGCCGGCGTTAAAATAACGGATCCAGGAACCGGCAAGTTGCGCCGGGCTGGTGTTCCCGCGGGCTTCGTATTGGTCAAACTCAACAATGTCCTGGTAAACACCGTGGAAGATGTCCAAAAGATCATTGGTCCCTTGAAGCCCGGCGACGGTATTTTGCTGCAAGGCTACCGGCCGGACGGCGGTGCGGACTTTTATGCCTTTGGACTGTAACGAAGCAATTTCATGAAGCTGAGCGAATCTTTACTTGAAGCCGCTTCAACATACCCAACGGCCTCCTCGGAGGCCGTTTTTTTTGAGGTTCCCGTTCCGGAAATGAGCACGATCCGTGCACGCAACTCACGCCCTTCCGGAGGACTGCAAGCAAGAAACACCTGCCTTGGTGTGAAAAATACACACCTTAATTGATTAATTAACTGTGCGTTATATAATTTTTAAGCCCGTGTTAAGGCCCCTACCTTTGCACCATCAAACCAAAAAACCTTGTCATGCGCACAGCCGCTCACTACAACCAATCCCTTGCCGAACGAGTCGAAAAAGAAAAAGCAGCCGCTGCATTTACCAAAGCCGTTGCTGATTTGTTCTACGACCAAGGTGTGGAAGTCGTGCTTTTCCGTCAAACACTTTTGGACCTGAAACCGTCGGAGGTTTTGTCTGCGCACGCCCACGCCGCCGTCATGTCTGGCGCCCCCATTCAGGTGGAAGAGAGCCTGTTGATGGCCAATGCCTTGAGCCAAATGAACCTGGCCCCTTCGCGCATCGACATCGGACGATTGGCGGAGGAGTGGAAGCGAGAAGGTGCGGCACACCTGCAACGCGAGCGTTTTTTGCGGGCAAAACTGGGTGATTTTGCCCAGAAAAATCACCAGCACGAACCCGTAGACGTAGTGCTTTATGGCTTTGGGCGCATCGGTCGTTTGGTGGCGCGCGAACTGTTGGCGCAGGAAGGAAAAGGCGAGCAATTGCGTTTGCGCGCCATTGTGGCGCGCGGGAACGACGCCCTGAGCATTGAGAAGCGTGCTTCGTTGCTGCGCGTGGATTCGGTACACGGTGCTTTTGCCGGAACGGTAGAAGCGGACGCTGAAAATCAAGCGTTGGTGGTGAATGGTCGGCCTATACATTTGATCTCTGCCAAGGGACCGGAGGAGATTGACTACACGGCATATGGAATTTCAAACGCCCTGGTGATCGACAACACCGGCGCCTTCCGGGACGAAGCCGAACTGCGCCGGCACCTGACTTCCAAGGGCGCTGCCAAGGTTTTGCTGACAGCTCCCGGCAAAGGGGTACCCAATGTGGTGATGGGCGTCAATGAATCCATGGTGGAACCGGATACCAACATTTTGTCCGCCGCGTCGTGCACCACCAATGCCATCGTGCCGGTATTGAAGGTGATCAGTGAACAGTTCGGCATTGACAAAGGACACATCGAAACCATCCACGCGTACACGAACGACCAAAATCTGGTGGACAACATGCACCCCAAGTACCGACGCGGTCGGGCTGCGGCCTTGAACATGGTCATCACGGAAACCGGTGCAGGAAGTGCCGTAGACAAAGCGTTGCCGGGCTTGGGCAGCAAGCTGACCAGCAACGCCATCCGCGTGCCGGTGCCCAACGGCTCGTTGGCCATTTTGAACCTAACGTTGTCTCAGGACGCCAGCCGCGAGCAGGTGAATGCTGCCTTGAAACAAGCCGCCTACAGCGGTCCCTTGGTGGAGCAAATCATGTACAGCGTGAGCCCGGAACTGGTGTCGTCGGACATCGTGGGAAATCCCTGTCCCAGCATCTTGGACAGCGAGGCCACCCTAATGCATACGGACAACCGCTCGGTGGTGCTGTACGTTTGGTACGACAACGAATACGGCTACACGCGGCAGGTGCTGCGCCTCTCCAAGCATTTTGCGGGCGTGGAGGGTTTGAAATACTATTGAGGCAGGACAACCGCCGCGCACTGCGGGGTACGGGTCAAAAAAAACGGGCGGACGCTGGTACAGCGTCCGCCCGTTTGTGTTTTCCTAAAATCAATGCGCTTCTCAGGAAGACAACCGAACGGATTAGGCCTGAATAATGGAACGCAGCAATCCTTTGCTGCTGTTCACGCATTCCTCCAACGCAATCATGGTTTCCGTGTTCTGAACACTTTCAATATCCGAGATCTGAAAAATGATGTCCTTGGCGTGGCGCGCGTCCCGGCAGCGGATTTTGGCAAACAGGGCAAAACGCCCGGTGGCCACGTGGGCTACCGTCACTTCCGGTATTTTTTCCAAAGCGGCAATAACGGACATTGTGGCGCTGGAACGGCTCAGGTATATGCCCACAAAAGCAATGAAACCGTAGCCCAAAACGTCGTAGTCCAAATGCAAGCTGGCGCCGTTGATGATGCCGGCTTTCTCCATTTTCTTCACGCGGACGTGAATGGTTCCGGGAGAAACCCCCAAGGATTTAGCGATGTCCGTGTAGGAGGTACGCGCATCGTCCAGAAGTGCCAATAGGATTTGCCGATCCACGTGGTCCAGAGCCGGCAAAAGTAGATTTTGCTCGCTCATGCTTTCTTTAAAAAAGGCAAACTCACCACCTCTGCGGCCAGCGGTTGATTGCGAACTTCAACAAAAATTTTGCTTCCTGGGGTACTGCTGGAGACCGGAACGTAGCCCAATCCTATGGACTGACCCAAGGTGGGCGATGGCGAACCTGAAGTAACCACACCAACGGCCGTACCGGACTCATCCACAATGGGATAGCCGTGCCGTGCCACGCCGCGATCGGTCAGCACAAAACCCACCAACTTGCGTTCAACGCCGTGTGCCTTGACGTTTTCCAGATGCGGTTTCTGAATAAAGTCCTTACTGAACTTCGTGATCCAGCCCAAGCCAGCTTCAAGGGCATTGGTGGTGTCGTCGATATCGTTTCCGTAGAGGCAATAGCCCATTTCCAAGCGCAGCGTGTCCCGGGCGCCCAAACCAACGGGGACGGCCCCGGCGTCCAACAACGTCTTCCACACGGTTTCTGCGGCGTCGTTGGGGAGGTACAATTCAAATCCACCGGCTCCGGTGTAGCCCGTTGCGGACAGGATCGCGCCGGGGAAGCCCAGAAGTTCTCCTTCGGCAAACGAGTAATAGGCCAAGCCACCTAAATCGATGCTGGTGAACGGCTGGAGCAATGCTGCGGCGTGGGGACCCTGCAAGGCCAACAAGGACCACTGTTCGGATTGGTTTTCCATGCGCACGTCAAATTGGGGAGCCCATTGCTGCAACCAGGCCCAGTCTTTGTCTATGTTGGAGGCGTTGACCACGAGCAAATACTTCTGTTCGCCGCGGCAATAAACCAACAAATCGTCCACAATACCGCTGTCGGCATTGGGCAAGCAGGAGTACTGCACCTTGCCCGGAACCAACTTGGATACGTCGTTGCTGGTGACGTACTGCAGGAAGTCCAAGGCATCGGGGCCCTCCACCGTAAATTCTCCCATGTGGGAAACGTCAAACAGGCCCGCCGCATTGCGGACGGCATGGTGTTCGGTCAGGAGGCCGGCGTACTGAACCGGCATTTCGTAGCCCGCAAAAGGGACCATTTTGGCTCCCATCGAACGGTGGACATCCGTCAGAGCAGTTGTTTTCAAAGATTCCATAAGGGTGTCTTGTTCGTTAGTTATCCGTGTATGTGTTGCGGTCGTTCAAAGGTTGCCACTACATTCTTCTCGTATTCCAGCAATCCTTCCCAAAGTGGGTCTACCTGATCGCGTCCGGCCGTCTCGCGGGCCAATCGGAGAAAAAGGGTGTAGTGTCCGGCCTCTGAAGCCATCAATCCGCGGTAAAACCGCGCCAATTCTTCGTCTTCTAGGGTTTCTGAGATCACCCGAAACCGCTCGCAACTTCGCGCCTCAATCAACGCAGCTACCAACAAACGATGAATCAAGCGCAGGTTTCTATCCTTGGTCTTGGGAAAGTGCAGCTGCAAGGCGGCCACGTACTCGTCCTTCCGCTCCCTACCCAAAACAAAGCCGCGCTGCACAATCAGTTGGTGAACCAACTCAAAATGACTCATTTCTTCGCGTGCCAGTGCCGCCATTTCACGCACCAAATCCGTGTGTTCGGGGTAGGTAACCAACAGGGAAATGGCTGTTGATGCCGCCTTTTGTTCGCAGTAGGCGTGGTCCGTCAACAGGTCTTCCAGATGATGCTGCGCAGCAGTAGCCCAGCGGGGATCGGTCGGAAGCTTGAGGCCTAACATGATGCAAAAGTACGTCCCATTGCGGCGAATTTGATTACCTTTCGGTGTGAAAAAGCGCCTGATTATTGGACTTTTTGCTGCTCTTGGACTGGTTTTTTGGGCCGATAATCGGTGGTCGGATCGGGACGACCGGGACGCACTTTTTCTTCCCGGTTTGCGAGAACCCGGGCGGTTAAAAGCCGTTTTGGTGCCTGATTTTGGTGTATTTCGCATTCAAGAAGGACTTCCCACGGGTTTTGATTATCAGCTCCTTAAGTGGTTCGCAAACGACGCCCAACTGAAACTGGAAATCACGTTTGCCCCTACCCGGCTGGCCGCATTGGACAGTGTTCGCGAAGGGCGAGCAGATGTGGCTTGCGGCAATTTATTGGCACAAGATGCGGTGGGCATGCGGTTTGGTGCTCCACTTTGGAAGGGCCCCATGTATTGGATGTCCAACGCACGAGAATCCGTTCTGCTCGGAGATACCTTACTGGCGCTGGGTGAGTCTCCTTACAACACGGAATTGGCCCAATGGGCGAAAAACGACGGCGGAATCTACGTTGCGGCATCCACGGCCTCAAATTTGTTTTTAGAACTTCTGAACGAACCGCTTCAGCGGGCAACGCAGTTGGCAGTTGCCCCAAAATGGATGGCCTTGGCTTGGAAGCGCAAAAACCGACACGGGTCGATGGGGGTATTGTCGGGTGCCGAAGTGGCCGTTGGATGGGCCTTTCGGGCAGAAAGTGTAGCATTGGAGGAACAGATTTCCAATTGGTTGACCAGTAAGAAATCCAGCCGACGCTACCGGCATTGGTTCCAAACACACTACGCGCAGGGCTCTTTGCGACCGGCCAACTACAGCATCAGCACCGTCGATCCATGGGCCAAAAAATGGGCCGACGCCACGGGTTTGTACGACGCACCCTTAGTATTGGCCGTGGCATACCGGGAAAGTCGGTTCAAGCGACTGGTGGTGTCTCCGGCCGGAGCTGTTGGTTTGATGCAGCTCATGCCCCGTACGGGCAGAAAGTTCGTGCCCAAAGGGACCGATTTGTACCATCCGGAGGGCAATTTGCGCGCGGGAATCAATTACCTGCACTTTTTAGACAACTTTTGGGCGAACCGACAAGTTCCTGCTCCCGACCGTCTTTATTTTGTTTTGGCCTCCTACAACACCGGTCCTGCGCCGGTGCTCCGGGCACACAAACGAGCGCGCAGCAAGGGTTTGGACCCCACCCGATGGCACGGACACGTGGAAAGTATTTTGCGGAGTCCGGGGAGACGTTATGCGCGTGAAATTGCCGAGATCGCCAATGTGTACCGAAACTATTGGCGATTGAACACGCCCCCGCAACCAGAGGGCTTCACCCCTCCCGTTCCCTCCCTCAAAACTGGAAGTAAATAAAGGGTTGTGCGTCTGCGGTCATGACTTGGTACATAAACAGTACCGCCAAGACCGAAATTCCGGCCTGAGCCCAAACCGATGCCCGCGCAAACCGCCGTCGGTACGCCGCTTTAATCGCTTCCGGAATCCAGTGAATGCACATGCCCAAGGCAAAAACCAGCATGGGTTTCCAAAATCCAAGAACAACGTCGTCCATTAAGTTCCACTGCATGTTGGTGGTCATTCGGCCTACTACTTCTAAGGCTCCGTCCCAAGTGGGTGCGCGGAACCAAATGCGGGTAAACGTTATGAACAAAAAAGTGATCAGGACCCCCAGCACTTGAGCCAGCCAGTGACTGGCGTTGTAGGGCCGGATGCGCTTCCAGTATTTATGCACCACCAAACCGGCGCCGTTCAATCCGCCCCAGAGCACAAAATTCCACGAAGACCCGTGCCAAAAACCGCCCAACAGCATCGTCAACAGCACGTTGATGTTGGTGTTGACGTTTTTCCGGAACGACGGCGAACGACGGTATCCCAGGTAAAAAAGTCCAACCAAAACGGCCAAGACGCCCGAAACCCAGTAGGCGTCTACCGCGACGGCAACCCCAAAAAGCGCCAAAAATGCCAATACGTAAGACACCCAGGACCCCGTCCGGTTGCCGCCCAACGGAATGTACACGTAGTCTTTCAACCAACCGCTCAAGGACATGTGCCAGCGTTGCCAAAATTCACCAACGTTTGCCGCCTTGTAGGGTGAATTGAAGTTTTTGGTCAAGCTGAACCCCATCCAAAGTGCCAGACCAATAGCCACATCCGTATAGCCTGAGAAATCCGCGTACACCTGCAGAGAATAGCCAAAAAGAGCCAACATCGTTTCCACCCCGGAATAGAGGGTGGGCTGGGCAAAAACGCGGTCGATGAAATTTACCGCCAAGTAATCCGCCAAGAAAACCTTCTTCAGCAATCCATTCAACACCCAAAAGAGGCCCAAACCAAACGTTTTACGATCTACGTTGTACGGTTGATACAATTGGGGGATGAAGTCCGACGCGCGCACAATGGGTCCGGCCACCAGTTGGGGGAAAAAGCTGATGTAAAAGCCAAAATCCAACGGGTTTTTTACCGCCTGAATCTGCCGTCGGTACACGTCCACCGTGTAGGAAATGCACTGGAAGGTGTAAAACGAAATCCCCACCGGCAGGGCAATGCGGTCGATGGGGAAATCCGTGCCAAAATGCGCATTGGACCACAGAGCGTAGTGGGGAATGGGGCGCCAATCAATGCCTGCTAGATCCTTGATGGCGTCGGCAAAAAAATAGACGTATTTGAAGTAGAAAAGCACGAATAGGTTGACGGCTACGCTGGCCGTAACTAATGCCACCCGAAGGGGTTGTCGCGCCGTGTTTTGCATCCACCGAGCCAACGTATAATCCACCCCCGTGGAGAACAAAAGGAGGAAGAAAAAGAAATAGCTGGTTTTGTAGTAAAAGTAAATGCTCACCAAAAACAGGTAGGCATTTCTCCAGGCCAAACGCTTGTGGATCAAGGAAAAACCAACCAGAACCACGGCAAAGTAGCCCCAGAAAAACAGGCTCGCAAAGTTGAGCGGTCGGCTGGGGTCAAAGGCTAAATGCTGTAGAAATTCACTCATGAGTTCTTCGCTAAATAGTCGTGGTAGGCGGCTTCCAACGCTTCATCCAACCACCGAGCTTGAAGGATGTAGCCTTCCTTGGTCAGGTGAATGCCGTCTTTATTGGCCAAGCCCAAACGAATCCAGGAATAAATGGAGCCTTGGCCGCCCATGAGGGCGTGAAAATCCCATACCGCCGCGTGGTTTCGGCGCGCCAAGCGGTATAGGGTCTCTACCACCAAAGGCGTGTGCCGGTTGACCGACCCGTTGTACAAACAGTCGTTGTTCGTCAAAAACACAAAAGAACAGGACGGATTCACGGCACGTATTTGCGTCATCAATGCTTCGTACCGAATGCGGTAGGCCACGGTGTCAAAATTTCCAAAGGGCAGGTGTGCATCGTTGATTCCAATGCCAAAGATGACAAGGTCCGGGGCGAGCGCCGGCCATTGCTGTGCCGCACGATCTGATTTTAAATACGAATGCGTAGCCGCTCCATTAACCCCAATAGCGTGGTACTTCAATCCCACACTGTCCCGGATCAATTGAACCCCCTCCAAGGAAAAAAAACGTTGTTCGGGAGCGGTTTTGCGCAACCGAACCCGAACGGTGTCTTGGTCGGTGGCATAGTGCGCCTCAACGGCGCCCAAATCGGGCCGAACCACCACGGAATCCGGTTTTGGCCAAAACTCCGGGGCATAGGAGGTATCTGCAGTACGGTAAAAAATACGCGCAACGCGGTAGGCAAAAGGCTGGGTTTTACCATAAAGAGCAAACCAGGAGGCGGGATCGTGGGTGACCGCGCGAATTCCGCTGACGCCCCAAGGACCTTTGTGCTGGGGCACCGCGCAGCGTTGCCCCTTCCAAGTTCCACCGTACCGAACACCGTAGGATGCGGGGTTGTTGCTGCCGGCCAAGGCGAAGGGAAATAAAAACCCGCGCTCCCCTTCCAAGCCCGGGGCCCAAGCTTGCAGGTGGGCGCGCAGGGCGTCGGACAAAGTGCCCGCTTGCACGTGCGATCCGCCCATGTGCACCACGTTGACGGAACGATTGCCTTCAAAAACCAACTGATCCAAGGATCGGAAAAACGGATTCAAGGCGCTGTCCCCTGCTGGCATCCAGAGTCGATTGACGGTTTTAGGGGCCACTTGGGCACCCATCGGTTGCGCCAAAAACAAGACCACGCCCAACCAAGCAGCCCCCAGCAAACGCAACCGGCCGCGCGGGATTGGGTTGAAACTACAGCGGGGCATCAACACCGTCGTTTTGCAATTGAGCCTCCAATGCCCGAAGGATTCCCTCTCCAGCTTTGCGGGCGCCCTTGGGGGTAAAGTGGATGTAGTCTGGCCCGGCCAATGGAGGATTGACCTCTTCCACCCAGCGGCGCATGGAGCCAACCCCGCCCATGAACGCATAGGTATCAAAATAACCCACGCCTTCCTCAAAAGCCGCCTTCTTCAATGCGTCGCGCACGTTTTCCAAATTGGGGAACGTCTCGTACGTCAAATCCACTTTGCGGCACATGTCCGACGGTCCTATGAGTACGATGTCTGCGTCCGGGCACCACTGCTGGAACAATCTAATTTGAAGAGCTATGGATCGTCCAAAACGGTCCACCGCGGCTTGGTCTTTAACGTGGGGAACGGCATTGCCGCCAAACTGCAGCAAGATTAACCCAACCGGCTCTCGGCCCAAAGCCATCCCAAAATGCTTTCTGTCCATGCTGCTGAACGTCACACCGGCCGCACCGCGCATGGCGATGTTGTCCACGGAAACCCCCCGGTTGCCGTCGAACGAAATGCCGTGTGCATCTGGGCTGTCCAAACCTTCAAATTCTATACGAATTTTGCGCGGCGTAGACGTCAATCGCCACGTTTCCGAATCGATCCCGGTTGTTTCCGAAAGCGTTCGTACCGAATGCAGCGTGTCGTTAGCGTACAAGCGAACCGTCAAAGGCGCGCGTAGATTTCCATAGGAAAACGTGATTTTCCGGAACGACCGCGCATGACTGTACGCCACATTGGAGGGCCTGAATTCCAACCAAGCACGCAGCGTGTCCGTTCCAATAGGACGGTCTGCCGGGGTGAAGCGAGCCATCAAACCTTGTATGCCGTATTGCTTGCTTGCAACCCGCGCGCTGGGCGGTCCAAAATGGGTGTAGCGCGTCCAGTTGCTGCTTGCCGTGTGCTGCAAACTGAAATTCGGAACAAACGGAAAAACCGGTTGAATCGACGGTCCTTCGCCTCCAAAGCGTTTTTGGAAGTATTCCCGCAACAAAGAAGTCATCCGGTCCCCTTCAATCTGGGAATCCCCAAAATGCAAAACCCGCAAACTGCCCCCCTCCCTGGCTACGCGCCGCAAGGCACGCACCAATTTTTTCAACCCCGATGAGTCCGACGGTTCATACTGAAGACGATTGCCTTCCGGCAAGGACTTTAATGCGTTCAAATCACCCGCCAGATCGTCTAAATTCAAAACTGTATCCACGGGCTGTGGCTCAACGGGGCCACCACTTTTCCCGCCGCTGGTCCACAACGAGGACCACTGCGGTATTTTGAATGCCGTGCCGGGAATTTTTCCCAACGGAAATAGGAGCATCAACAGCCCGATGGCAACAGCAATGCCGCCCATTAAAAACAATGCGCGCGTGGGTTTTACCTGGGAATCCATAGAATTTGACCGGGGTAAATGATTGTTTTCCCTTTGTTCAAACGAACCAATTCAGCTTCCGAGGTGCTGGGGAATTTTTTAGCAATTTTCCAAAAACTATCCCCCGACTTAACTACGTACTTGATTTTTTGCGGAGCCGATTGGGTCGCAACGGGTTTGGGCGCAACGGGGTTGGGCGTCGTTGATGAGGAAACCGTGGTCGTTTCGGCTGAGCCCACCGGTACCGGAGCGTTGGAAGCGCTTGAACCGTCGGTACCAACAACAGAAACAGGTGCCACCAAAGCGGTTAGGACGGGTGCGGCCGCAACAACAGGACTCAACTCAGACCAAAGCAACCGAGCCTCCAGGAGCCTACTTTGGGACCACCCCGGATGGGCCAACCATTCTTGACCGACTTCCGCCTGCCGAATTCGGTCCAAATCACGTTCTCGCTCGCAGGGATCCAAACGCCACCGCTTGGCCACGCGAACTGCATACGCCGGTGACACCGCAAAGGCAATATCCGCCAAAACGGAATCTTGGTAGATCATTAAAGAATTTTTCCACTGGGCTTCCGCCGCAAACTGCGCGCAGGAACTGTCCAAGCGCTCGTCTACGGGGCCCTTCAACAACAATCCGTACTTCACCGCAACCGGCTCGCTCAACAGCCACGGCCCCTTCCGATCCACCAAACTTTCATCAGGTACTTGAAGGGCAAATCGAATGGCGGGAATGCGTTCCGGCTTCACGCAAACAGGCTGCGCTCCCAGTCGCAGGACGACGAGCACGCACAACAGAAGCGGAAAGCATTTGCACACAGCACCAAAGGTAAAACATCCTTTGTACCTTTGCAGAATCAAACGCACATGAACTTGTCTGCCCCGTTACAAAAGCATTACGACGAAAACCGCGCCTTTTTGGAGTGCGTTTTGCGTTTTTTTTCGGCATTCGTTCTGACGTGTGCGGCCTTGATTGTCTTTATGGAACAAGGAGGAAACTTCTTTTTTTTCTTAATCAAAAATAGCTTTTTGACCGTCATTTACGGAGCCATCGTGATCCTTTGTTTGCTCAAACCTTGGATTGACCGCTGGCTTTTCGTCCAAAAAAAATCTGACGCACAACGCGTCTGATCTTTCAACCCGGAAGCACCTGCTGTGCTTTCTCTTTTCCATCGGTATGAAAACCAACGAACCGCGCCGCGAGGGCGCTAAATTTAAAAAGTCCGGGAGTGGCTCCAAGCCCACCGGCTCCAAGCCCACCCGTTCCAAGCCCACGGGCTCAAAACCCGCCAAATTATCTCCGGCCGGTAGACCCCTCAAAGGAAAACCAAAACCCAGAACGTATACACCGCGCCCAGAGGCTTCCGCTGATCGTCCCGACCGCGGGCCGCGCAACGACGGGCCGCGCGAAGAGCGCGCTCCACGCCCCTACAATAACGACCGCGGACCGCGCAACGACGGGCCGCGCGAAGAACGCGCTCCACGCCCGTACAATAACGACCGCGGACCGCGCAACGATGGGCCGCGCGAAGAACGCGCTCCACGCCCTTACAATAACGACCGCGGACCGCGCAACGATCGTCCGCGCGAAGAGCGCGCACCACGCCCCTACACCAACGACCGCGGGCCGCGCAACGACGGGCCGCGCGAAGAACGCGCTCCACGCCCGTACAATAACGACCGCGGGCCGCGCAACGACGGGCCGCGCGAAGAGCGTTCGAACGACAGAACCAGCCGACCTTTCAACCAAGATGCGCGTCCTTTCAACCAAGATGCGCGTCCTTTCAACCGTGAGGATCGTCCTTTCAACCGTGAAAATCGCCCCTACAACCGTGAGGAGCAAGGTGATTACGGTACGGAACGTCGAAACTCCGCGTACACCAAGCCGCAAAGTGCCTACAAAGGCGGTCGTCCGGTAACCGGAAACCCCGCAAAGCGCTGGCATGCACCTACGGTTAAAACCGCAGAAACGCACGGCTTAACCGACGGAGAAATTCGTTTGAACCGATTCCTGGCCCGCGCGGGTGTTTGCTCCCGTCGGGATGCAGATAAACTCATTGCGGACGGCATGGTCATGGTAAACGGCGAGGTCGTTTTGGAAATGGGCCACAAAGTAATGCCCTCCGACGAAGTTCGCTATGCGGGTGAGGTTTTGAAGTCTGAAAAGAAGATGTACCTCGTGTTGAACAAACCGAAGGGTTTCATTACGTCCATGGACGACGAAAAAGCACGGAAGACCGTGATGGAGCTGATTCGCGGTGCATGCCGCGAACGCATTTATCCGGTTGGCAGACTGGACCGAGCTACCACCGGCGTTTTGTTGTTTACCAACGACGGCGACATGGCCAAGAAGCTAACCCACCCCAGTCACGGCGCCAAAAAAATCTACTCGGTTTCCCTGGACAAACCTTTGAGCAAAGCCCATTTTGCGGAACTGGCCCAAGGAATTGAACTGGAGGACGGACCCATCAAAGCGGACGAAATCAGCCAAGTTGAAGCCCAAGACGCTCGCGAAATTGGCGTTTCCTTGCACAGCGGCCGCAACCGAATCGTTCGTCGGATGTTTGAGCATTTGGGATACGAAGTGGTGCGACTGGACCGCGTTCAATTTGGTCCCATCACCAAGAAAAATCTGGCGCGTGGTCATTACCGCTTGCTGAACGATAAGGAAATTGCCTTTTTAAAAATGCTGGGGTAAACCCCTGAGGTGCACCCCTGGTGCAAAAACGCTAAAACGGGGCGGCCTTTTGCGAGGCCGCCCCGTTCTGTTAATGCCAACCAAAAAGGTCTTAAAATCAAAAATAATTCTTCCCGCGTTCTAGGAAGCAAACAATTGTGAATAAAAAAGGGCTACCTCGCTGAGAGATAGCCCTTTATGGGGTGAAAGACGGGGTTCGAACCCGCGACCTCCGGAACCACAATCCGGCGCTCTAACCAACTGAGCTACAATCACCATTTTACGGAGTGCAAATATACGAAAAAACCGAATCATACAAAGGGCGTTAGCGCACGTTTTATCGGTCCCGAAGGGAGTACTTTTGCCCCGTGAAAGCACTGCTGCAAGACCCCATGCTCTGGTTCCTTCTGGCCGGTATCGCTGTGGGGCAGATCCCGTGGGCCGTAAAAAACTACGCGTCCTTTTTTAAACTGTTGGAAAAACACGGTTTGGCTTGGACCATTGCCTTGCTCGGTTTGCGCATTGGACCGGATCAGCTGCTCCATCCCTACCTGGCGGTTGTCGTGGGCGTTTTTGTCGCTTTTTGGGTTTTGAGCCGACGTCTGGCGCCCTGGTTTGGCTTGAAGGCAGAAGCCGGATGCTTGGTTTCTTTTGGAACTACAATTTGCGGGGCAACGGCCGTCGCAACGGCTGCGCCCTTGCTCCAAAAAAAATCGAACCTCTCCGGAGGCGAGGTGGGAGCCGCCGTGGCAACCGTCAACTTTCTGGGAGCATTGGGCATTGTTCTCGTACCAATTTTGGCCAATCTCCTGAACTTTTCACCGGCACAAGGCGGAATTCTTGCGGGCGGCACCTTGCACGCCGTGGGCCAGGCACTGGCCGCCGGCTTTGCCTTAGGAGATGATGCAGGCGAATGGGCCACATTGGTCAAAATGAGTAGAGTAGCACTCTTAATTCCCCTTTTACTTTACCTCAACCTGCTGGTCCAAAAAAAGAGCCTCAACGAATCCGCAGCACCCGTGCGCGAGGCAGCAAAGAACTTGTGGTTCATCGGGGCATTTGTGGTGCTTTCGGTTGCACAGTTGTGGATTTCCTGGCCTGAAGGTGTGGTTAAAATCGGAGGGGCGTTGGAAAAATGGGCCTTCTGGGTGGCGCTTTTTGGCATGGGCACCTCCATCCGCTTGTCCGACCTGTGGAAGAACGGATTGTCCATCGTGGGCTTTGGAGCCGTACTGTTTGCGTTGAACCTTAGCATTTGGATCGCGGTGCTGTTACTCCTACCCGTTTGAGCGCGTCCTTCAATCCTTCTG
>CAMBEZ010000010.1 GCA_945865885.1 Owenweeksia hongkongensis DSM 17368 | reverse complement strand
TCACCCACCGTAAACGAGCCCGCATCCGATGCGAACTGCTTCATGATCATTCGGAAAATGGTGGTCTTACCGGCACCGTTGGGCCCAATGATTCCGACGATTCCCGCTGGAGGCAATGTGAAATTCAAATCTTCGTACAGCACTTTATCGCCAAAGGTTTTGGCCACGTGCTCCGCGTTGATGACGTGACTGCCCAGGCGTGGACCGTTGGGAATGAAAATCTCCAAACTGGATTCTTTATCCTTTTGCTCCGCGCTCATCAACTTGTCGTAGTTAGACAAACGTGCCTTGGACTTGGCTTGACGGCCCTTGGGATTCATACGTACCCATTCCAATTCGCGTTCCAAGGTCTTCCGACGCTTGCTCACTTGCTTTTCTTCTTGCTCCATGCGCTTGGTCTTTTGCTCTAACCAACTGGAGTAGTTTCCT
Source organism: Owenweeksia hongkongensis DSM 17368 (assembly GCA_945865885.1). Classification (GTDB taxonomy): domain Bacteria; phylum Bacteroidota; class Bacteroidia; order Flavobacteriales; family Schleiferiaceae; genus CAMDTE01. The sequence continues at coordinate 49,468 of CAMBEZ010000010.1, read as the reverse complement.
TTCCATGGAATTCCTTCGCCCCGGTCCAATTCCAAAATCCAACCGGCCACGTTGTCTAAGAAATAACGATCGTGGGTTACGGCGATGACCGTACCGCGGTACTGCTGCAAGTGGTGCTCCAACCACAGTATGGACTCTGCGTCCAAGTGGTTCGTGGGTTCGTCCAACAACAATACGTCCGGATTGCGCAGCAACAAACGGCACAACGCCACCCGGCGGCGCTCACCGCCGGACAGTACCGCAATGGAGGCATCGCGTTCCGGGCACTGCAAAGCGTCCATGGCACGATCCAGTACTTGGTCGATTTCCCAAGCATTGGATGCATCGATTTTGTCCTGCAATTCGGCCTGACGGTTCATCAATTTTTCCATTTTCTCCGGATTCTCATATACTTCCGGCAGACCAAACTGATCGTTGATGCTGTTGTATTCGTTCAAAATGTCCATGACCTCTTGAACGCCCTCTTGAATGATTTCAATGACTGTTTTGGACTCGTCGAGCTGCGGCTCCTGTTCCAAATAACCCACGGAATACCCGTGCGCCCAAACCACGTCGCCTTGGAAGCTTTTTTCAATCCCGCCAATGATTTTCAACAAGGTGGATTTACCCGATCCGTTTAAACCAATGATGCCAATTTTGGCTCCGTAGTAAAAACCCAAGTAGATGTCCTTGAGGATTGCTTTGTTGTTGTGCGGCAGGATTTTTGAAACCCCACTCATGGAAAAAATTACTTTGTTTTCTTCGGCCATGGCTCTATATTCTTTCAGATTGCAAATATCGCGTTTCTTTGCGGAAGCTATGGCACACAGCATTCGGAACTTTTCCTTTTGGTCACTCTTTTTCCTGTTGCTGGGCAGTGCGGAGTTGGGGGCGCAAACCAACGTGGTGTACGGGGTTGTGTTGGAGGAAAAAACAAACATGCGCTTGCCCTCGGTTGCCGTGGTCAACGTTCGCAGCGAGCAAGGGGTTCGCACCAACAGATCCGGTCGTTTCTCCCTGACCGCGCAACCGGGAGATACCCTGGTGTTTTCCCTGCCTCTGTTTTCGTACCTGCGGTACGTAGTTCCTCCCGGAGCACCGGACAGCCTAGTGGTGTTGCTCAAACCGCAAAATTTGTTGTTGAACGAGGCACCGGTCAAAGGCTACCGAATCACCATGAACCAACCGGTTCCCATGGACGTAAAGCCGCCCGCGAGGCCCAGCGGCGAGCTCATTCGAACGCCACAGTCTAGTGTGCCTACCCTGGCCAACCCCATCGATTTTTTCTACGAAATGTTTGGGAACCGACCGCGTCAGCTCCGCGAGTTGCGGACGCTTTTGGCCGCGGAATCCTACCGCGAGCGCCTGAACCAAAGTAGAAATCGGTCCGCTCTCTTTGAGTTGACTGGGCTGGAAGGCGAAAAAGTAGAGCAGTTCCTACTCTACTGTCGGCTCAATCGTTCGCAAATCGACGCCTCCACAGACTACCAGCTGTTGGAAAGTCTGTTGGCCTGCTACGCTGAGTTTGACGCGGTGGAGGAACAGCCCGCAGAATCGTTGGATTGATTACCGGCTGTAATTCGGTGCTTCGCGCGTAATGGTGACGTCGTGCGGATGACTTTCTGCCGCGCCTGCCGTGGTGATGCGCACAAATCGACCGTTCTTCTTTAGGGACTCAACGTCTTTCGCCCCGCAGTACCCCATTCCGGCGCGCAAACCGCCAATGAACTGGTACATGACTTCGGCCACTTCGCCTTTGTAAGGAACGCGGCCCACAATTCCTTCCGGAACCAATTTCTTGATGTCGTCTTCCACGTCTTGGAAGTACCGGTCTTTGGATCCGGCCTGCATGGCTTCAATAGAGCCCATGCCGCGGTAAGACTTAAACCGACGACCGTCCAAAATAATGCTTTCACCTGGCGCTTCCAAGGTGCCCGCAAACAAAGACCCCAACATGACGGAGTCCGCCCCGGCAGCAATGGCCTTGACAATATCGCCCGTGTAGCGAATGCCACCGTCGGCAATGACGGGAACGCCGCTTCCTGCAATCGCTGCGGCTACTTCCATTACCGCAGACAACTGCGGCACGCCCACCCCCGCAATGATTCGGGTGGTGCAAATGGAACCCGGTCCGATGCCCACTTTGACGGCGTCCGCTCCAGCCTCCACCAAGTACCGCGCCGCCTCCGCCGTGGCAATGTTGCCCACCACGACGTCCAGATGGGGAAACTTGGCCTTTACGGCCTTCAGAGCATCTACCACACCCTTGGTGTGGCCGTGCGCCGTATCAATGATGACCGCATCCACATTGGCTTCCACCAAGGCCGTGACCCGGTCCACAACGTCTCCCGTCACGCCAACGGCTGCGGCCACGCGCAGACGGCCGTAGGCGTCTTTGTTGGCGTTGGGTTTGTTCTTTTTCTTGGAAATGTCTCGGTACGTGATCAGCCCCACCAGGGTACCGTCGGCCTTCACCACCGGCAACTTCTCCACTTTGTTGTTCTGCAGAATGATTTCTGCCTGCTCCAAAGTGGTGTTCTCCTTGCCCGTAATCAAATTGGACTTGGTCATGATCTCGCCCACCAATTTGTCGTCGTTCGTCTCAAAACGCAAATCGCGGTTGGTCACAATGCCTTCTAAAATTCCCTTTTGGTTTACCACTGGGATTCCACCAATGCGGTACTCAGACATCAATTTCTTGGCTTCGGCGATGGTGGCTCCTGCGCGCAAAGTCACCGGGTCCAAAATCATTCCGCTCTCCGCCCGTTTTACTTTGCGTACTTCCACCGCTTGCTGTTCGGCGGTCATGTTCTTGTGCAAGACGCCAATACCCCCTTCTTGCGCTATGGCAATCGCCATGGTGGACTCCGTAACCGTATCCATCGCCGCGCTCACAATAGGCGTGTTGAGCATAATGTTTCGCGTAAACCGCGAACTGATTCGAACGTCGCGTGGCAAAATTTCAGAATACGCGGGAACCAACAATACGTCGTCGTACGTCAGGTATTCGCCAATAACTTTTTCGGAGGAGCGTATCATAGCAATTCTTTTGAATTGCATGCAAAGATAACAGAAAAAGGGCCGCCTTTTTGGGCAGCCCTTCATTATCTATACTTGTACAGCAATCAACCTCAGCGCAGCAAAGTCAAACTGCCTTGAACATCTTTCAACTCTTCCTGCACCGAACGATACTTCAAACGGTACATATAAACGCCCATGGGAGCATCTACTCCATCGATGGTGCCGTCCCAACCTTGCTTCTCGTCGTTTGACGTATAAACTTTGTTGCCCCATCGGTCAAAAATTTCCAAAGAATAGGAGGCCGATTCCGCATAAACGTTTATTGGACGCCATACCCGATTGGCGGGTTGACTGGACGCGGGGTTGAATGCATTTGGAAGGAACATACGGGGAAGATGTTCCGCACAAGCAATATTGGATATACTGCGGAAGGGAAGACCGTCAAAATCAACAAAACCCAGTGGGTTGTTTTGTTCCACAGCCACTACCCGATAGCAGAAAATCCCCGTAACGTCCGGACCCAAACTGCGGATGTTGTCGTTGTACACCGTATCCTTGCCCAAAACCGTGCCCGCCAAAGAGAACGGACCCGCCTCTGTTTGTGCCCGATACACTTGGTATTCCTTTACCACACCCCCAAAATCACGGTATCTGTTCCACACCACACGGTTGACCAAGTTGTCTTGGGGTGTGGCCGACACCATAATATTTGTACCTATGTTGGAGGCTGTATCGATATTCCCGCAGGAGTCTGTTGCTACAAAGCGGTACTCGTAGTGGTGGTTGTCCGGATCCGCCGTAAAGTCAGTAAAGCGAATCTCCCAAGGACCTACCGAAGGCTTCGGCAGCTTGCCCAGTGAGATAAACGGCATGCCCGGCTCGTCGGCTCGTTGCACGTCAAAGTTGACAACGTCGGCGTCTTTGTCAATAAACACCACCATGTCTATGGCTTTGTCGGTGCGAACTGCCGTGCGTGCCAAATACAACAGACGGGAACGTTGAACCACCAACCCGTTGATGCACTTCTGGTTGGACGTGGAACGAAGCGTTCCTGAAGTGTCCACCGCCCGAACGTAGTAGCAGTAGCTGTACCCAGAAATAACGTCCCGAGAGGAGTAGGTTACAAATTGCCCCGGTTGTGGATTGGAATTACCCGGTAAGGTCGCCAAAAGAACCCCCGTTTGGGTGGGTGCTCCCGGAGGAGTGACGTCGGCCAGCACCAAGTACTTGTCTACACCACCGGGCCAGCCCAAGTACGCGTTCCAAGTCAACCGAAGTATCCCCTCGCACGGATCAATGTTCTCGTTCAACAGCATGTTGTTGTGGTGGGGTACCAGTAAATCACTGCTTTGGTTGCCACAGCTGTCAACCGAAATCACTTTGTACGTACCAATTTGCGTATTGGGGTCCAAGCCGGGAACCACATAAGGCATGGGCTGAGCCGCGGGTACGGTAGCCAAGGGGGTCCAGGTAGCACCATTTCCTTTTAGAACAATGTAATCTACTACATCGCCAGACTTGCTCGGAGTCCAAGACAGAACTGCATTTGTTCCTTGAACGCTTATCGAATCCAAAGCCATGGCGTCGGTATTCACTTGGTCCGAAAACTGACCGCTGTCCCGGGTAGAATTGCAGCTGCCTCCTATTCGGATTTCGTAACGCAGCAAATCGCCACACAAATTGACCGTGTCGTTGTAGTTTAATGAGGTTGTGCTTCCTATTTGGGTCCAAGGAGAAGTGGTTCCTCGGCGCCAAACCTCATAGGTGGGTGCAGAAGCGGTATGGCCAGAATTCCAGGACAACTGCGCCACGTAGGAATTGGTGGGCGGGAACGGGGTTACGTCCAATTCAACAAGTGAAATCGTATCCGAAGGAGCTGAGCTCAATCCACAACCGCCCAGCGTGCGCATAAAGTAGTAAGCCGGTTGACCGGCAACAGGATTGTTGTGGGTGAACAATGCGGTGTTGTAACCAAGCACGGTATCCACGGCAACAAAGGGCGTTGCTGCATTCGTACCGTAGAATACTACATACGCATCAAAGTTTTGGCCGGTATCCACCGGGGTGGACCAATTGATTTGGTTTTTACCGTTGGGCAAACGCGTCACGCAGGAATTGGTCAAATCCGGGGCGTCCGGCATGGAATTCATCACTTCAACAACAACATTTACCGTTTGCGAGGCCGGAACCGGACAATAGTTGTCCGCCATGCGCAACAGGAAAGGATACACGTTGGACAACTGGCCGCAAGAATTGGCGGTGGTTGCTAAATGCCCACAGTCTGTTTGCCATTCAAAAATAACGTTATTCACGGTTGGGATTCCGACAAGACCACCTTGGCCCAAAGCACCAACGATGGTGGCACACGGGGGATTCAAGCAACCTGTTGTTGTACTGCTCAGCGGTGAGCCCAATTGCTGCCCTAAAGGTTTGCAATCGATCAATTGCGGCGCGAAGGTTGGCAACAGTTGTGTCTCGGTGGCGACCAAGCCAAACTTAACTTTCTCGCCGGCAAATACGCTCACCTTCCAATAGGCCACTGACCCGTTGGCCGCATATACCGGTTTAATCGAGTCAAAACCTGCGTAATTCTGTACCACAATCGTGGGAGGTAAATTAATAGTCCCTGATCCTGTTTGCGGAATAGGCAAACAGCCCGTGCGGATGATAATAGGAATGTCACGATAAACCTCCGCAATCACTTGACCGCAGCGACGAGTTTCAATTTTTACCGAGGATGCATACCCACCACCGATTTGAGGGGAAATGGTGATGTTACCCGTAGCCGTATTGAACTGCATCGCAGGGCTGGAGGGAAAAGGGCCTGGACCTGGGGTCAACGTCCACGTGTATCCTCCCGTAGAAGAAATTGGGGTGCCGCTTGTTCCCAATGGAGCGGTTAAAGAGTACTCCATTTCGTCCAAATCAGCATCGGCTGCGTTGTGGGAATAGGTATACGTATAACCGGAACAAATAACCGAAATCGGGGCTTCAGCAAAGCTGGGAGATGAATCGTAACAAGGATTCATGTTCAGGGCTGGAGTACCAACCCCACCCGGGGAAAACGGCTTCATAACCGCAAGCAATCGGAACGACTGACCCGCTGAATTCGGCATGTTCAACAACCCATCCGGACGGCAGCAACTCTCGTAGTAAAAGGTCCAACCCGTTGCAGGCGGTGTGCCGTTTAGGGCAACCGGAGCAGACTGGAAAACGTGTTGCTCAATGGAGCCATTGGCCGATGGACCTGCGCAGGCTTGCTGTCCGGAGTAGCACGAGGGCGAAACATTCAAACCGGGAGCAATCCGGGAACATACAATATTTCCGGCTGGACTGTTTGAGGTCAAGGACAATGAAGCATCGTTGAACGGAATTCCACCACATTCGCGATAGACTGCAACGCGAAAAACAACTTTACCGGCATTTGGACCCGTGGTCAAACAACTCCAAGTAACTTCCCCGCCGATGAGGTGGGAAGCCTTTGTAGGAAGTGCTGCGAGCAACAGCAACGCCAGAACTAAAAGAACAGACTTTCTCATGGACACAAATGTAACACATGAGTTCAGGCCGTTCAAGGCTTTTTTGTACGCTCGGCCTGCGGTTGCGTCAAGGGGTCAACTGGACGCGTAAACGGATTTCAGCCCTTCAATAAAGTGCGGGAGATCACCAAACGCTGGATTTCTGAGGTGCCTTCCCCAATGGTGCACAATTTGGCGTCTCGGTAAAATTTCTCTGCGGGATAGTCCTTGGTGTATCCGTATCCACCGTGCACCTGAATGCCCTCGTTGGCTACCCGAACACAAACTTCGGAGGCCATCAGTTTGGCCATGGCGGATTCTTTGCTCATTTTGTGGCCAGCATCCTTTAAAGCGCCCGCGTGGCGGGTTAATAATTCCGACGCCTCTATTTCTGTGGCCATGTCCGCCAACTTGAAGGCGATGGCCTGAAATTCTGAAATTTTCTTGCCAAACTGCTCGCGTTCTTTGCTGTAGTGCAACGCTGCATTCATGGCCCCTTTAGCAATACCGATAGATAACGCAGCAATCGAAATTCGGCCACCGTCCAGTATTTTCATGGACTGGATGAACCCAGCCCCTACTTCGCCCAAGCGATTGGCATCCGGGATGCGGCATTGGTCAAAAAAGAGTCCGCCGGTTTCGGAGGCACGCATGCCCAACTTGTTCTCTTTTTTACCCGAGCTGAAGCCGGGGGTGCCTTTTTCCACAACGAACGCTGTCATGCCGTGGGAATCGCCCTTCTCACCAGTGCGCACGATGACTACGGCAACGTCCCCAGAAATGGCGTGCGTAATGAAGTTTTTGGAGCCGTTGAGAACCCAATGATCGCCGTCCCGAACAGCTGTGGTGTGCATGCCGCCTGCGTCGGAACCGGTGCCGGTTTCCGTTAAACCCCAAGCGCCAATCCACGCACCCGTAGCCAATTTGGGAAGCCAACGCATTTTCTGTTCTTCGGAACCAAATGCCATAATGTGGCCGGTGCACAAAGAGTTGTGGGCCGCCACGCTCAATCCTATAGAACCGCACACCTGGGAAATTTCGTCGATCACTGAGATGTACGATTGGTAGTTCAAACCGGAACCGCCGTACGCCTCAGGCACCAAAACACCCAAGAATCCTTGTTGCCCCAGGGCGTGAAAAACCTCCTTGGGGAAAAATTGCGCTTCGTCCCACTCCATAACGAACGGTCGGATGTGCTGTTCGGCAAAAGCACGTGCGGAATCCGCAACCATTTTGCGGGTTTCTGCGGCTTCAGGTGTTTCGTGGATCCACTGCATGGGGAGAAGAATTTTCTAAGGAACGAAAGGACGTAATAAATTGTTTTGACGGATTGCTTGGGAAGGGGGAAATTACCGAGGGAGTGGGGAAACCCGGTTGTCCTCAAGTACATAGACTTCGCCGCTTTCCGGGCACGTGGCTTTGGAATCGGCCCCAAAATCCAATCGATGGCCGTAGGCAGACATCCACCCCACTTGACGGGCGGGATTTCCCAACACCAAGGCGTAATCCGGCACGTGCTTGGTAACCACAGCGCCGGCACCAATAAACGCATAGGAGCCGATGTCGTGCCCGCAAACGATGGTGGCGTTGGCCCCAATGCTCGCACCTTTACCCACACGCGTTTTCGCGTATTGGTCCCGACGGTTTACCGCGCTGCGCGGGTTGGTTACGTTGGTGAAAACACAAGAAGGCCCCAAGAAGACGTCGTCGTCGCAGACAACGCCCGTATACAAGGATACGTTGTTTTGAACCTTAACGTTATTCCCCAAATGCACTCCGGGAGAAACCACTACATTCTGACCGATGTTGCAATTCTCACCCAAAACCGCCTGAGGCATGATGTGGGAAAAATGCCAAACCTTCGTGCCTGCTCCCAACGCTGCTCCGTCGTCAACGACGGCTGTGGGATGAACAAATACCGAATCGAAATCCATGGTCCGAAGATACGGCCCAAATGCCGACCTTTGCGGCATGAAAACACGTCTTCTTGCTCTGGTAGTGGTTTTGTTTTGGAGCACCGGCACCGCTTTGGGTTGGGGCCAGTTGGGCCACCGGGTTGTGGGTGAAGTTGCTTGGAAGCACTTGACGCCCAAAGCCCAAAAACGAGTGGCATCGGTACTGGGGGACGAGTCCTTGGCGCTCTCTTCCACGTGGATGGACTTCATCAAGTCCAACCCAGAGAAAAAACACATGGACGCGTGGCACTACTGTACGGTGTGCAACGGGTGCAGCTATGCGGATTCCATGCGCCCCAAGGAAGGCGACATCATTGGCACGCTAGAACGTTTGCTGGTGGAATTGGAAACCAAAAAATTTACCGACGGCGATGAAAAGCAAGCGCTTCGGATGCTGGTGCACCTGGTGGGTGACCTGCACCAACCGCTGCACGTGGGGCAACCCGGAGACCGTGGAGGTAATGACTTCAAAGTCAAATGGTTCGGCCAAAGCACCAACCTACACACCGTTTGGGATACGCACCTGATCGACGATTACGGATTGAGTTACACCGAGTTGGCGAATGCTGTGGACCGCTACGGAGCGGATACGGTTCGCCAATGGCAGGCCACCACCGTCCGGGATTGGGCGTTGGAATCCCGTGTTTTGCGCGAGACCCTATATCCGACCGAAGACAAAACCAGCTTGAGCTACCGCTATTCGTACGACTATTTGGACGACGCTCACCTGCGCTTGGCGCAAGCGGGAATTCGCTTGGCGGGATTGCTCAACCGCATCTACGGATAATTCCTATAGTTCAAAAAAAAACAGCCTACCACACGTGCTGAACAAGCGAACTGTTTATGCGCTCCACGCGCTCATTCACCTGGCCAAAGAGGGCCATGGTGCCCGTTTGGGCGCTTCCGCTTTGGCGGAACGAGTGGGTTGCTCGCACAAGTTTTTGGAGCGCATTTTGACGGAATTGCGTCAGGCCGGCACCCTTAGATCCACCTCCGGTCGTTCCGGTGGATATTCTTTGCACCCCGATGCCGCGGGCATCAGCTTGGCCGAGATCATTCGGCCGCTGGAAGGTCCTGTGGCGCTCTTGCCCTGCGCCTCACATCGTTTTTACGAACCCTGTACAACTTGCCCAACGCCTGGTCAATGCGGGCTCCGATTGGCGTTGGTGGACGTGCGAAACGCTTCGGTTGACGTTTTGAAGCGTTGGACGCTGGCCGAAGTGGTTGCCGCCGAACGCGACTTATGGGCCGGTATCCGCTCCATGGAACACCCCATCCCGTACGAAAACCGTCCGTCGATCGAATCCAAAAAATTGTTTTAAAATTCACTGATTAGCTAAAAAATGGATCCATTGCTCCCTCCTGTTGCATCGTCGATTTTAGAAACTATTGGGCGCACGCCCATGGTTCGTTTGAATGCCGTTGCAACGGATCTACCGGGGACGGTGCTCGCCAAGGTGGAGTACTTCAACCCGGGTCATTCCACCAAAGACCGCATGGCGCTTCAAATGGTGGAAGACGCCGAACGCGCAGGACTGTTGAAACCCGGCAGCACCATTATTGAATGCACCTCAGGGAATACCGGAATGGGCCTCGCATTGGCCGCGTGCGTGAAGGGATACCGCCTCATTTGCACCATGAGCGACAAGCAATCCAAAGAAAAAATGGACGTGCTTCGGGCATTGGGTGCAGAAATTCACGTTTGCCCCACCAACGTCGCTCCGGATCACCCAGACTCCTACTACTCCGTGGCGCGTCGGTTAAATGCCGAAATACCCAACTCCTTTTTCCCCAATCAGTACGACAACCTCAGCAACCGCGCTGCGCACTACGCCACGACGGGGCCTGAAATTTGGGAGCAAACCGAAGGAAAAATTACGCACTTTGTGGTGGGCGTTGGAACCGGAGGCACCATCTCAGGGGTGGCCAAGTACTTGAAAGAAATGAACCCAAATGTTCAGATTTGGGGCATAGACACGTACGGTTCGGTCTTTAAGAAGTACCACGAAACCGGGGTATTTGACGAGAACGAAATATACGGGTACGTCACGGAGGGGATCGGTGAAGATATTTTACCCAAGAATGTTGACTTTTCGTTGATCGATCGCTTTGAAAAAGTAACGGACAAGGCCGGAGCACTTGTGGCGCGTGAGTTGGCCCGCAAAGAAGGTCTACTTCTGGGCTATTCGTGTGGTTCTGCCTTTCAAGGTTTGCGGCAGTTGAAGCACTTGTTGAATGAGGACAGCGTGGTGGTGGTGTTGTTCCACGACCACGGCAGCCGATACGTTGGGAAAATTTACAACGACGACTGGATGCGCGAACGCGGGTTTCTAAACGATGTGGTGCGCACGGCAGGAGATGCCGTTGCTGCACACGCTGCCCAGCCTGCTATTCAGATTTTGGCGGAGGAGCCCTTGAGCAATGCCGTTGGGGTCTTGAAGAAATTTGGGATTTCCCAAGCACCGGTGCGCGACGCCGTTGGGCGTGTGGGAAGTATTGACGAAAGTGCACTACTGGGCGCACTTGCTGAAGGGAAAACACTGGATACCTTGGTACGGGACATCATGCTTCCTCCCCTGCCGGAGGTGGACGAATTCACGTCACTCGCGGAGGTGGTTCGGTTGACGCACTCCGGGCATTCAGCAGTACTGGTAACACTGGCCAACGGTTCTGAGCATGTTTTGTCTCGCCACGCACTGCTTTTGTCTGCTGCTCAAGGTTTGTAGAATGATTTGGTTGAATTAATGCAAAGTTGTACCTTTGCCGCTCCTTAAATAACCGGGTTTCGGACCCTTTTAAAAATTTAACCGCATGGCAACACGCATTCGCCTCCAACGCCACGGCCGCAAAGGTCGTCCCATCTTCACAATTGTTGTAGCAGACAGCCGCTCCAAGCGCGACGGACGTTTCATTGAACGTTTGGGCCAATACAACCCCAACACCAACCCAGCAACCATTGATTTAGCGTTTGATCGTGCCCTGGACTGGGTCATGAAAGGTGCTGAGGCTTCGGATACCGCTCGTGCGATTTTGTCGTACAAAGGTGTAATGATGAAGAAGCACTTGTTGGGCGGCGTTTCCAAAGGTGCTCTGACGGCTGAGCAGGTAGAAGTTAAGTTCAATGCTTGGTTGGAGTCTAAGGAATCGCAAATCACCGGTAAGGTGGCCAACTTGGTTGCATCCAAAGAAGACAGCAAGAAGGCGCGCCTGGCTGCTGAAACAGAAGCCAATCAGAAGCGTGCTGCGTCCATCCAAGCCAAAAATACTCCTGCTCCTGAAGTTGCAGAAGAAGTAGTTGAAGAAGAAGTAGTTGCTGAAGCCGCTGAGGAATCAGTCGTTGAAGCTGCAGAAGTAGCAGCTCCTGAGGCTGTTGTGGCAGAAGAAGCCGCTCCCGAGGCTGCTGTGGCAGAAGAGGAAGCTCCTGAGGCTGCTGTTGCTGAAGAAGCTGCACCTGAGGCTGCTGAAGAAGAATCTGCCGAATAATACGCAGTTGAGCGGAAGTTAGTGGACGGTCATTTTCAACTCGGTCGCCTAACCCGCAAACACGGTTTTAAGGGAAACGTGGTCCTTAAATTGGACACGGATCGCCCCGAAGCTTATACCCATTTGGAATCCTTCTGGTTGGAATCAACCTCCGGAAGGATTCCTTTTTTTATTCAAGAAATTAAATCGCTGAAGAGCGACGAGTGGGTGCTCACGTTGGAAGGAATTCAATCGGAGTCCGACGCGGATCAAATTCTGGGCTCCTTGGTTTGGTTGCCAGATTCCGCATTACCTCCCTTAGAAGCCCATCAATTCTACTACCACGAGTTGGTTGGATACCAGGTGGTGAACTCCGGAGTTGATGAACCGGTTCGCGTTAAGGATGTTTTGGACCGACCGGGGCAACCTTTGCTTGAATTGTTGGTGGGCGAAGAGGGGCGCGTGGTGTTCATCCCTTGCGTGGACCCGTTTATTGGGCGAATTGACCGGGATGCTCGCATCCTGTACTTGACGGCTCCCGACGAACTCTATTTTCTGTAGTGGTGTTTCACTTCCGCGGTATCTCCGTGGAGCATCGTGCATCCGCCCAAAAAATTGGAACGGACGCCACTTTATTGGCCGGTTACCTAAGAGTGCATGGCGATGAATGGGGATTGCGTAGTGAAACACGGGGCGCTGATTTGGGCGCAGGTTGCGGGGTCATTGGATTGCTGCTGGCCCAACGATGGCCGCATTTGCATGTAGATTTGGTGGAGAAAGATGCGTTGTCGGCCCAAGAGAGCCAGTTTAATGCGTTAAATACCCAGTTGAGCGAGCGTGCCACAGCCATTCACGCTGCTCTTCCGCAATGGACCCCCACTCACCCCTTGGACTGGGCCGTGAGCAATCCGCCCTATTTTAAAGGACTTCCTGCCGGAAATGAGCGTCGGGATGCAGCCAGACACCAGTCGCACCTTCCTCCCGATGCGTTGGCCAGTTGGTTTCGCCGGTGGGTGAAGCCCAACGGGTGGTTGGCATTGATTGTGCCCGAACCATTGGACTACATTTCCGCATTGGGATCGCCCGTGCGGTGGGTGGCTTTCCGCACGTTGCACCATGAGGAACCCAAACGGCACGTGGTTTTTTGGGAAAATCGCCAGCACGAAACCCATGGTCCTATACCCTTAACAGAACCGGAACACGTTCTGTCTCTGTACGATGAAAACGGACTTGCGAGTGAAGGTTACCGAAACTACTGCGGCGATTTACTGCTCCGTTTTCCGGAGCGAACTGCGGCCCACCGTCCTAAATCCAGCGGAGTTTAATACCCCTTGCGCTCTAGTTGGGCAAGGTGCGCAAAACGTCGTGAAAGACAATTCCGTGGTCGCGCAATTCTTCAAGTAGCGGTTCGTACCATTCGGGCGTTATGGGAATGACGGTGCCGCGGTCCTTAATTTGGTCCGTAAGGATGCGTTTAACCGCCATGCCTAATGGCAAGCCCACGGTGTGGGCCATGGCCGTTTTTTCCGGACCTTGACCCTTCACTACCAGGCTGGAGGTAAGTACGTACGATGTTCCGTGCAAACGGTACGTCAATTTGTGCCACATGACGAGCATGTCCGTGTCCAGCGGGCCCAGGGTCCATTTTTTGGACAGGATATGCTCCAATACTTGAGCTGGGGTTCCACGGTCCAAACCAATGGGTACATCCTCAAACAAGTCCAACCACGTCAATTTTTCCATCAGGTCGTCGTCCTGTGGGATACTTAGGTAGTGCATTAACTTGATTTCCAATGAATTGAACTCGTGGTATGCAAGAAATGCATTAACAAAAGACCGGTGCGTCATTTGAGCCACCCCTTCCATTTCGTAGGAGTCGTCGGTCATCCCCAATTTAACGAATACGTCCCACGCACGGCAAAATCCAGGCCGGCGGAGTGTGCCGCGGTAAATGGTGGGAATGGTATCCAAGCCATAAACGCTTCGGTACTGAAGCGAGTCGCGGTTGGCGTATCCTTCGAACCGACCGTATCCCGGAATATCGATAAACTCTGTTCTGCGGAAGAGTTGGTGGTACGGAATGAACTTGTACAAACCTTCTTGTTTGAACTTAACTGCACCGCCAGCTCCCGCCAAAACTACGTTCCTGGGATTCCAAGTAAACTTGTACTGCCACGGGTTGGTAGGCGATTCTGGAGCCAATAAACCGCCCGTAAAACTTTCAAATCCAAGTAATTCAGCACCTTGACTGCGTACCTCATCCAGCAACTTCATGGCCGAAAGGTGGTCAATACCCGGATCGACTCCGATTTCGTTTAAAAAAATCAAACCTTTCAGCTTGGCCGCCTCACTCATTTTTGCGAGGGCCTCCGATTGGTAGGATGCGGTAGCCAGGTGAACGCCCAAATCCAAACAATCCGAAGCCACTTCCGGATGCATGAACGCCGGCAACATGCTGACTGTGATGAATTTACCCGTAATCAACGCTCTTCGAGCTTCACGGTCTCCCGCATTCAGGGCAACCGCCGTCCCCCGATGGTGTCCGCGCAATTTCTGTTCGGCCCAAACCAAATTTTGGTCGGCTAAGGTCAAGTGCCAATTCTCGCTTTCCGCGTGGTGCAGCAGATAGTCGATTAAACTTTGGGTGGAGCGGCCCGCTCCAAGGACCAAAATGGTACGCATGGGATAGTTCTGTATGTGCTTTCAAAAGTACACCTCGTCCCCGTACCTTTGCACAACCCTTGTATTTAAAACACCATGTTGAACCTTTCTTCTGCTCACTGGAATTTAAGTCCTGCTGAGCTCACGGAAGCCGCATTAGCTTCCGGTCGCGCCACCTTAACCGATAAAGGTGTATTATCCATCCGTACCGGTACATTTACCGGACGTTCGCCCAAAGATCGTTTCATCGTTCGCGACGAATGGTCTGCGGACCGCGTTTGGTGGGGCGACGTGAACTTGCCCTTTGATTTGGATCAATTCCATTCCTTGCGGGGTAAAGTGGAACAGTACTTGGCGGACAAAACCCTCTATGTTCGCGATGTTGAAGCTTGTGCGGATTCACGCTTTGCGCTAAAAGTGCGCACGGTAACCGAATGGGCTGAGTGCAGTTTGTTCGTGCACAACATGTTCTTGCGCTTGTCTAACGAACAACGTGCCGCCTTCACTCCGGAATGGACCTTGCTCCACGCGCCTGGTTTTCAAGCATATCCCAGCGTCGACGGCACGCGTCAAGGAAATTTTGCCATCTTGTGTTTCAGCGAAAAGACCATTTTAATTGGCGGCACCGGATACACGGGAGAAATCAAGAAGAGCATTTTTTCTGCACTGAACTTTCTGCTTCCTACGCACCGCGAAACCCTTCCCATGCACTGTTCGGCGAACGTCGGAAAGAAGGGCGATACGGCGTTGTTCTTTGGTTTGAGCGGCACCGGGAAAACCACCTTGTCTGCTGACCCCAACCGCAAGCTCATTGGCGACGACGAGCACGGATGGGCACCGGACGGAACGGTCTTTAATTTTGAAGGCGGCTGCTACGCCAAGGTCATTGATTTGTCTGAGGAAAAGGAGCCGGATATCTACCGTGCCATTCGCACGGGTGCTTTGCTGGAGAACATTGTTTTCCACGAAGGCACAACGGTTCCGGACTACAAGGATTCAAGCATCACGGAAAACACACGGGTCTCCTACCCCATCGACCACATCGACTTGATTCAAGTGCCCTCTTTGGGTTCTTCTCCTACGAATATTTTCTTCCTTACCGCTGATGCCTACGGGGTTCTTCCCGCCATCTCCAAGTTGAGTCCGGAACAAGCGGCGTACCATTTCATGTCCGGTTACACCGCAAAAGTAGCAGGAACCGAAGTGGGCGTAACCGAACCCTCAGCAACCTTTTCTGCGTGCTTTGGCGCTGCCTTCATGCCTTTGCACCCCGCGGTTTATGCAGAAATGCTCAGCAAAAAGCTGAAAGACAGCGGAATTCACGTTTGGCTGGTCAACACCGGCTGGGTTGGTGGCGCCTACGGCGTTGGCGAGCGCATTAAACTGAAGTACACCCGTGCCTTGATTACAGCGGCTTTGGACGGCAAGCTGCAAAGCGAAACCTTTGCACGAGACGAGCGCTTTGGCATGGACTTCGCCGCTACGTGCGCTGGCGTACCCGCTGAGTTCTTGACCCCGCGCGCCGCTTGGTCCGACGGAGCTGCTTACGATGCGCAAGCGGACATGCTGGCGTCTAAATTCCGAACGAATTTCACGAAGTTTGCAGACCAAACACCGGAGGCCATTCGCAACGCTGGGCCCCGCGGTTAATTCTTAAGTTAATCAAACGATTGTGGGGGGTGTCTCGTTGGAGACACCCCCCTTTTTTTTTGAGGCCGTCGTTGCTACCTACAATTTTTCGTTCGCCAAATTTGCCAATTCAGACCGTTCTCCCTTTTCCAGCATAATGTGTGCATAGAGATTGGCGCCTTTCAATCGGTCCACGATGTAGGACAATCCATTGGATTGCTCGTCCAAGTAAGGGGTGTCAATTTGTTGCACATCCCCGGTAAAAATGAACTTGGCATTTTCACCCGCCCGCGTAATGATGGTTTTAACTTCGTGCGGCGTTAAATTTTGAGCCTCATCCACAATGAAAATGATGTTGGAGAGGGATCGGCCGCGTATAAACGCAAGCGGCGCCACCACAATCTTCTCGTTTTCCACCATTTCGTCGATTTGCTTGAAATTTCGATCTCGTTCGCTAAATTGGTTTTTGATGAATTTCAAGTTGTCCCACAAGGGCTGCATGTACGGATTCACTTTCGCCTCGGCATCCCCGGGAAGAAATCCAATGTCCTTGTTGCTCAAAGGAACAATGGGCCGGGCCAGGAAAATTTGCTTGTATTCCCGGCGTTGTTCCAGTGCGGCAGCCAACGCCAATAGGGTTTTTCCCGTGCCGGCCACACCGGTGATGGTCAGCAATTTAAGGTCCGGATGCAAAAGGGCATGCAGGGCAAAGGTTTGTTCTGAATTTCGAGGTTTAATGCCGTATACGGTATTCTTTTCCACCAACTCAAGCGTTTGTGTGGGCCCGTGGAAGAAACCCAAACAACTGGATTTTCCCGTTTTCATGATGTAGAACTGGTTGGGCTCTAGGGTTATTTTGGTAGAAACATTGCCACCTTCCACCACAACCCGGCGCGTAGCGTAGAGTTGGGTTATGAGTTTTTGCGGTACCCCCGTCAGGATTTCCCTTCCCCGGTGCAGTCCTTGTACGTTTTGAATTTTTCCGGTGAGAAAATCCTCGGCCGCAACATTTAAAGACTTTGCCTTCAAACGCAAATTGATGTCCTTCGTAACCAAGATCACTTTCCGGGCTGGCTCTTCGATTTGTAAGTGAAGTGCTGCATTGAGGATCTTGTGGTCGTTTTTGGACGAACCAAACAGCTTGGTGGCGTCCAACTCCTCAGGCACCTTGGGCGCCATTACTACCTTAAACTTGCCCTTTCCCGGGCCGTTCAGATTAATCCAATTGTTGATGGTGCGGTTGCCGGCTTTCTTATCCAGAAATCGAATGAATTCTCGCGCTTCATAGTTCTTGGTGTCGTTGCCCTTCTTGAATTCATCCAACTCTTCCAAAACCGCGAGGGGGATGGCTACATCGTGTTCGTCAAACTCCATGATGGAGTTGTGGTCAAACAAAATGACCGATGTATCCAAGACAAAAATCTTCTTGGGCTTCTTGGAGGAATTTCGCGGAGATGCGCTGGGCGTGGCTGGCATGTTTGCTTTATCTTTATTTGTGAAAAGTTAGACTTCTTTCGAAA
This sequence comes from Owenweeksia hongkongensis DSM 17368, assembly GCA_945865885.1. GTDB lineage: Bacteria > Bacteroidota > Bacteroidia > Flavobacteriales > Schleiferiaceae > CAMDTE01. The sequence continues at coordinate 31,723 of CAMBEZ010000010.1, read as the reverse complement.
GAGAAGAACGCTTCAGGTCCGATTATTTTATTCACAAAAAGCCAACAATTCAAACGAAATGGACCAAGAATGGCTCCGAAATTCGCTTTATTCCATTGGTTTTCAAGATGAAGCGTTGTTGAAAACCTTGCTGAAGGAAGGTACATTGAAGGAAGTGACAGCAGGGACCTACATAGCGGACCCAGGAACACCTGTTGATTTCGTTCCGTTGGTTCTCTCCGGCACGCTGTGCGTGGCGCGCGTAGACGCCGTGAACGACAAAGAATTGTTTCTGTATTTCTTGCGCGCAGGAAGCACTTGTGCCAGCACCATCAGCTGTTGCATGTCCTCCACGGTAGCCCACGTAGAGGTGGTTGCTGAAGAAGATAGCGTATTGTTTATCCTCCCGCTTCAACGCGCGGCGCAGTGGTTCGACGATTTCCCTGAATGGCGCCGATTTGTTCTTCAGTCCTATCAACAGCGTTTTGAAGAAGCATTGAATGCCTTGGATTCCGTGGCATTTCGGCAATTGGACGAACGATTGATGGCGTATCTGAACGAACGCCGAAGTGCTTTAAGCCAAAACTCCGTACTTCCTTTGAGCCACGGGGACATTGCTACGGCCCTGCACTCCTCGCGCGAAGTCATTTCTCGACTCCTCAAAAAATTGGAAATCGACGGCCGAGTGGCTCTGGGCCGCAACCGCATTGAACTTCTGGACTGAACCACATTTTCGGAACGTTCCAGCCAACCCAACCGCGCGCGCGTCCGTGCTTTGCCTGTTGTACCTTTGCCCCATGATTCAACGCATTTTACGCATCGGCATAGCCGTCTTGTTTTTTGGCCTTGGCATTTGGCAGTTTATTGAAGGGGAAATAGGCAACGGTATTTTCTGGGTTTTGCTCACGGCAATTCCGGTATTCTTGTACCTCCGTCACGAGCGAATCCTGATGGCGTTGTGGTATTTACGCAAGCAAGACATGGCGTCCGCGGGCAAACACCTTGCGGCCATTCGTACTCCGGAATCAACGCTGATCAAAGGCCAGCTGGCGTACTACTATTTTCTGCAAGGGGTTCTCGTATCCCAAACCAATTTGAACAAGGCGGAGCAGTGGATGCGCAAGGCGCTCCAGACCGGCCTACGTCAGAAGGAGGACCAAGCCATGGCCAAATTGCAGTTGGCGGGCATGGCGCTGTCCAAGCGACGCAAAATAGAGGCCCAAACACTTTTGACCGAAGCGAAGAAATTGGATTCTCGTGGATTGATGAAAGATCAAATCAAAATGCTTCAGCAGCAACTGAAACGCATTTAACCAATATTCTTAATCCTTGCAAAAAAGCCCCGAACGACGAAGTCGTTCGGGGCTTTTTCCTAGACCCAAATTGATCGGGGATTCTTATTTCTTTTCCTTGGCTTGGAACTGAGCCGACATTTCTTTACTCACCGCGGAACGCTCCACACGAAATTTAGTGTTTTCCGATTCAATCAACACCGTGGTGTCGTTGATCTCCAAGACCTTTCCGTGGATGCCGCCAATGGTCACCACTTTCATGCCTTTTTCCAGTGCAGAACGGAAGGCCGTTTCTTCTTTCTGGCGCTTCATTTGCGGACGAAGCATGAAAAAGTACATGACCGCAACAATGGCGATGATGGGCAAAAAACTCATGATGCCGCTGGCATCTGCTTGCAATAAAGATAGATAAGTCATTTTATTTCTTGGGGTTTACGTTTGCAGTGATTTTCAATACATGAACATTGGGAACCGTGTTCGCGGTCAAAGTAACGGTTTTCTCCTGCTTGCCTCCACGCTTGTTGGAATCAAACGAGACGTTGATCACGCCTTCAGCTCCCGGCGCTATAGGCGTTCGGGGATAGTCCGGGACGGTACAACCGCAGGAACCTTGTGCCGCGCTGATCACCAAGGGAACGTCTCCGGTATTGGTGAATTTAAAATCATGGATAACCACTTCCCCTTCTTCAATCAGACCGAAGTCAAATTCTTCCTCAGTAAACTCAAAAACGGGCAAACGGCCACTGTCTACGGCATCGACGCCCAAAGACTCCTTGGCGTCTGCAGACTGAATCTCATCCGAGGGACTGGTGCAGGACACCAGCAATCCCAGAACGGAAAATAAAAGTAAATAGGGTCGTGTTTTCATGGGCTCAAAGGTAACGAACCGACGCAGATTCTGGAAGTCCCAAGCGGGTTGAATTTTAGTACTCGGAAAACGAATCACAACAATCCTCTTCCTATTTTCTGAACCTTTCCCTCGGCTTTCAAGTCTGTGAAAATACTGTCGATCAAGCCGTTGACAAATGCGGCGGACTTGGGAGTGGAGTACGATTTGGCCACGTCCAGGGCCTCGTTGATGGTTACTCGGGGCGGAACTTCTGGAAAGCCAACCAGTTCGGACAACGCCATTTCCACCAACAAGCGATCCACCAACGCCATCCGGTCGATGTCCCAATGGGTAGACTTCTCAATCAATCGCTTTTCCCAGTCGGACCGATCGGCCAAAACCTTGAGGATCAGCTCTTTTCCAAAACGTGCATCGTCTTCGTCTTTGTACAATTCCACCAAAAGCGGTTTGTTCTGACGCAGGTTTTTCATGGTTTTGACCACCATCATTTGTGCGGCCTCTAAATCGTCTGCCCAGTGCATTTCCATGCCTTCGTACACCGCGTGTAAATCTTCGTTGTTGGCGACGTACTGCCCGTAAAATTGCTTCAACCAGCCCTCTCCAAGAGGTAAATTTTCATCAAAATGCGTTTTTGCTAAATCGGATTGCCAATAATCAAAAAGCAACTTGCGGACCACGTCTGAGGCGTCGCCAAAATGAACGCGATGAATCTCCAAGGCAGACACCAAATCGCCGTCGTCGGCCAAACGGCGCAAAAAGGGATGCGAAACAGCCAAGCCCAAGGTATGAACCAGCGCAGGGGACGAAAACTGTTTTTTTTCTTCAATGGCCTTGCGCTCCTCCAGGAAGAACACCAATTGGCGCAAAATATGAAGATCCAGTAAATACAAACGGTAAATGTTGGCCAAGCTCTTTTCCAATTCGCTCAAAGCCTTTGCTCCGGATGCTCCTTCGTTTTGGATGAATGCATACAAACTTTGAAGGACTTTGATCCGAATATGGCGTCGCGTCAACATAGAGAACGATTTTGAAGTTGCAAAGGTAGCTCATTTCCCACGAAGCAAGGGTATTTTTGTGCAGCTATGGATACGGTTACCGGAACGTCGAATGCCTTTTTGTTGGGTTGCATTGTGCTGTCCCTTCTGCTTTTCGCCATAGGAAACCGCTTTTGGCGATTCAAAGAACAACCGGCCCCTACCCTCTTGTTTATTGGAACTCGCTCATTAATAGGAAGTTTTTGGGCTGCAGCGGGTTGGTGGATGTGGAGTGGAGGTTGGCCTTCTTGGTCTTGGAGCGCCTCCGTTTGGCAAGCCGTGGGATTGGGTGGATTGGGGTTTTTGGGCCTGTGGGCTTTTGTTCGGAGCTTGAATTCGGATCATTCCGCATCCGCCTTGGTGGGACAATCCCTGAATGTTGTGGTGGGTTTTGCGGTAGGAACGGCCTTGAGCGGCACGTGGCCCAGTGGGTACCAAGTAGTGGCCGCCACCTTGCTGCTCTCCATTCAATTGCTTTTGTTGTTTCGACGCGGCGGCATTCGCGGCTGGATCCCTGCCGCAGCAGGCTTGGCGTACGGCGTGTATTATCCTTTATCCGTGCCCGCACTTCGGGAATTGGGTCCCCTATCGTTTTTCTTGGTAGCAGAATGGACGCAAGGGCTGTTGGCCTTGGTGCTGGGTACCGCTTTGGGCGAATGGAAACGATTCAATCGTCCTCTGCTTCGGCAAGCGGGCATCCAAGCCGCCTTCGCAACCGGCGGGCAACTCGCCTATTTTGGGGCTTTGGGTGCTGCGGCCCTGCCGCAGGTGGTGCTGCTCAGCGGATTGGGATTTTCCGTCAATTACTTAGCACTTCACCGCCCAAAATCGAAAGAAGACTGGGCGTACTTAGCCTATTTCAGTGCCGCCGGACTCACCGGCGTGTGGCTTACCTTGATGAATTAAAGGAGGTCCCAGGCAGCTTCCACGCTCCATTGGCGCGGCTCGTGCGTCCAGGGATCTTCAAACCCTAAGAAACCCGCATGCAGCCCAATGCAGGAGGCGTGTTGCCAAGGTTGCGCTCCATAAGCCACATCCCCACAAACTGGGTAACCGTGAGCACTTAATTGGGCACGAATCTGGTGGTATCTACCGGTCAACAGCTCCACCGAAATCCGGTCTGGCTCTGCAGTTGATTGGGCACGAATACCCATTTTTAAAGCCCCCTGCTGTTCGTCGGCCACAACATCCATCCGGAATGCAGCAGGATTTTTCACGCCCAAATCCCACCATTCCACGGCCCCTTCCTCCCAGGGACGCTCCAACCAGGCAGTGTATCGTTTTCGAACGCGACGATGCTCAAAAAGCTGCATTAAGGGAGCAACCGCTGATTTTTGGTAGGCAAACAACACCAAACCAGAGGTAGGCCGGTCCAAACGGTGAATGGGCCAGACGGTCCTGCCCAAATGATCGGACACCACCTGCTGCAAGCACGGATGTCCCAACCGATCGGGTTCCACCATCAAGCCTGCGGGCTTGAACCAAACGCCTAAACGTTTGTCTTCTTCGACTGGGTACGGTGCCATTCTACTGCGGAGGTATACAAAAGCATCATGAACATGCCGTAAAAAGCGTCTTCTGCCGGGATGGTGCCCAGACGTATTCCCATGTTCTCTTGGTTGTTGTACCAAACAACGGGCTCGTCCAACCCCGTCCCCGTTAAAACGCCGTTGATCAAGAAAAACGGCACCAAACTGATGGCCCAACCCCGAAAAAATGGGCCCAACCAAGATACCCGATAGCGCAAAACCAAGGCCAACGCCAAAGCACTAAAAGCAAAGGTGAGTGCCGGATAGGCACGCTCGGCGAAGGCTGCTGCGCCCAGCGCCGTCACCACCAAAAGAATCCAAGCGGTAACCCGGGGCCATTTTTGGCCGCGATCTGTCCAGGGAAAAAATAGATTGACTACTTCGTAGATGAACATACATGCAAAAGGGACTACCACAAAAAATAGCCACTCTTCAATCGGCAGTCCTAAGGGCTTCCAACCCACCACGTATCGGTTGGAAAATCCCCAATAACCTTCTGCAGTAAAGTGTACGTCCCACGGTATGAAAACCACCAGCACCGCCAAGGTGCCTACCAATAAAGAACGCCAGTATTGAATATACCGAATGCGGGATTCAAACGAGCGAGACAGCGGTCCAAAAAATGTAAAGGCGATCAGGCCAATGTACAAGTACTTCTCCATGCTACGCCTGGTGCTGTGCGCGTTGCTGTTCCTTTTTCAGAGCGGCTGCTTCTTCCTTAATCAACTGCCGCGGAACCCACAACATGCCAAAATGAGCGGATTCCTCCTTGGTCAGAACTTTGTGGTGCATTTTGTGCAGCCGACGAACGGCCCGAAAATAGGGGGTGTCGATGTTTCGGATCCAGCGGAAACGCTGATGAATGAACAATTCGTGCACAAAAAAATAAGCCAAGCCGTACGCAGCAATCCCGAATCCAAAGCCCACGGATACCCAGACGTTGTTCATCATGCCCAACATTATGCACAACCAACTTGGAACGGCAAAAATCAAGAAAAAGGCATCGTTTTTCTCAAAAAAACCCGGTTCCTTGGTGTGGTGGTCTGCGTGCAAAAACCACAACCAACCGTGCATGAGGTATTTGTGCGCCGCCCATGCAGCACCTTCCATCAAAACAAACGCGGCAATACCGGCCAAAAGGGGTCCCCAATTTTCCATATTTTTTCTAACCGCTTCGGTGCGGGAATGTTTGCCGACGGTCCGAATTATTGGACCGTCGGGACGTTTTTCAGTACTTCAACCAAATAAGCAAAACTCTTGGCCACGGACGCACTGTTCACGCGCTCGTCCGGGCTGTGCGCCCCAGTGATGGTGGGGCCAAAGCTGATCATCTCCATGCCTGGGCAGCGCTCGCCAATGATTCCACACTCCAGTCCGGCGTGGCAGGCGTTCACGTGGGGCTCTTCCGCAAAGAGGGACACATAGGTATCGCGCATCAACGAGGCCAAGGCTCCTCCCGGTGCGGGATCCCATCCGGGGTAGGAACCGGCAAAGTGGGTATCCAATCCCGTCAAGGCAAATTGCCCACGCAGGGCCTGAGCGGTGGCCATTTTCTCAGAATCCACGCTGGAACGCGTTAAACACTGAACCGATACCGATCCGTTGCCCACTTCCAATTTGCTGACGTTGTTGCTGGTTTGAACCAAGCCCGGTATGGACGGACTCATGCGAACGATTCCGTTGGGTGCTGCCGCTACGGCGCGGATTAATTTGCCTTGAAGCGCGGGGTCCAAGCTCCATTCTGGCGTCTCTACTTCCCTCCATTCAAGAGTCAAACCACTGTCTGTCAACAAGTATTCTGACGTCAGTTCGTCTTTTGCTTTAGCTAAGCAATCCAGTGCTTTTTGCAGGTGGCTGGAGGCGACGGCCACTACCGTTTTGGCCTCACGGGGAATCGCGTTTCGGAGGCTGCCTCCCGCCCACTGGGCAACAAGGATGCACGCGGCTTCTTCCAATGCGACCAAAAGTCGGGCAGAAAGAACATTGGCATTGCCGCGCCCCAGGTGGATGTCCATGCCGGAATGCCCCCCAGTCAGACCGCGCAAACGTAGTTCCAAACCGCTGTACCCGGAAGGAATGCGGGACGGGGTGTAGGTTCCTTCCGCCGTTACGTCGATACCGCCCGCGCAACCCACGGTCAGCTCGCGATCGTCTTCGGTGTCAATGTTCAAGAGAAATTTTCCTTGCACCCAGCCGGATTCCAAGCCCAAAGCTCCGGTCATGCCGGTTTCTTCGTCCACCGTAATCAACAGTTCCAAGGGCGGGTGGACCGCGCTGGAGTCCGCCAGAAGGGCTAGGCCCATGGCCAGCCCCATGCCGTTGTCTGCACCCAAGGTGGTGCCCCGCGCGCGCACCCAACCGTTGTCCACGTACATGTCAATGCCTTGGCGCTCAAAATCGTGGCCGGTGCCCTCGTTTTGTTGGCAAACCATGTCCATGTGGGCTTGCAGCACCACCGGTACGTTGTTTTCAAGTCCGGGCGAAGCGGGTTTGTACGCCAACAGGTTGCCCACGGCATCCTCGCGGTAGGCGATGCCGCGCACCTCCAACCAATTCTTCAAGTACGCCCGGATCTGCTCCTCTTTCTTGGACGGCCTGGGGATGGCGTTCAAGCCCGCAAACTCCGACCACACCCCTGCCGGCTCCAAGTGAGCTCCACCGTCGATCAAATTTCTGTTGTCCATGTTCAGTTCCAATGAAAGGTTGTAATCTGCTTCAAGTCTGGATGCAAGCTCTTCGCCACCGGACAGGCCAACGCCGCCCGTTCCAAAACCTCGCGGTCCGCCTCCGCTACGCTTTGGTAGATGTGGAAGCCAACGTGGATTTCCGCAACCCGACGCGGGCCTTCCGCGGCCATCACCTTGGTGACTTCCAAAGACGGGTTTCTAATGTCGATGCTCCGCGCTTGGGCCGCTTGGGCAAAAATGGTGAGCATGCAGGCGCCCAGGGAAGTGGCCAGCAAGTCCGTGGGCGAAAAGGCCTCGCCCAGTCCTTGGTTGTCCAAGGGCGGATCCGTTTCGACGGTTTTCCCGGAACGAACGTGCATGCATTCGGTTCGGTAGGACCCGGTGTACTTGACGATGGCGGTTGACATGCGGTTGTATTTTAAAGTTAAGGACGTGCCCAGCGCACGCCGTAATTAGCAAAGCCGGACGTCGGTTCCGGCTGGTACCAACGAAACGCTTTAAACGGGGTTTCCAGCGGTACGGGTCGGCTCCAATCCCCCGATTGAACTTGCGCCGCAACCCAATGCGCCATGGCCATTCCGTGGTAGCTCCAACGACCGGGTTCCGCGTTCCAATACTGGGCATACGCCCCGGCCCATTGCTGCAAACCGGGATTGGCGTAGTCCCAGGTCTCGATTTCAGACCACACCACGTCTTTTTGAACAAACGTCCGCGGTTCCAACGACGGCGATTCCGCTGCGGATCCAATCAGTACCAAACGACTTCCCGCGGGGTGAGCAGCTATGGTCTTCAAAAGACTGGCTGTTGAGCTTGTGGGAAGGACGCGGCAAGGCACTTTTGGCAAGGTAAATGCCGGCGAAACTTCCAAACCGGCTTGATTTTTCCGCGCGGCAAAACCCGCTTGAAACTGAGACTCCTTCATCGCAAGCTTTCCTGCGGTGGGGCTGGATTCCGCAAACGGGAGAATTAGGTAGGTAGAACAAAGTTCCGTCAAACCAAATCCCATTCCGTAGGCCTCGTCTTGGTCCCGAGGAGTGGCCGCCCAAAGGTTGGCGTAGGCCTCAACAGAAGTGCTCCGGGATACTGGATTGACCACAATACCTTTCCAACTTTGGGCCAATTGCTCGGAGGAGCTGGATTGCATGGGTCCCACCACCATCCGGATGCCGGCGCGGTTCAGCGCAGCAGCCAAGGCCGGATAACCCGGTACGGTCTGACCGTTGATGCGGAAAACCGACTTAGAAAACTCGTCGATCCAAACCACTTCCAAATTCAAGGAATCCGCCATCAAACGAAATCCGGCTGCAAACTCCCACGCCATGGCGGTTCCTTTGTCCAAGGTCTTGCCGGAAGCTCCCAAGGTATCCAAGGTACCGGATTGCAGGGGAAGCCAAACGGCCACTACGGGCGATTGAGCCTGAGCGGCAGACGGTACAAATAGCGGTAAAACAAACAAATAAAGTACACCCAATGCCCTTCTGAGGCGCTGCAGGTGGAACTCTTGTGAATTGTTGGGCATTACTCCCATTCAATGGTTGCTGGTGGCTTGGACGAGATGTCGTAGACCACGCGGTTCACGCCGCGCACTTTGTTGATGATGGAATTGGAGATGTCCGCCAAAAAGGTATAGGGCAAATGCACCCAATCCGCCGTCATGCCGTCCGTAGACTCCACGGCGCGCAAGGCCACTACTTGCTCGTAGGTGCGCTCGTCTCCCATTACACCCACGCTCTTGACCGGAAGTAAAATAGCTCCGGCCTGCCATACTTTATCGTACCATCCGGCGTCGCGCAAACCTTGGATGTACAAGGCGTCCACCTCTTGGAGGATGCGAACGCGCTCGCGGGTGATGGGGCCCAGAATGCGGATGGCCAAACCGGGGCCCGGGAAGGGATGGCGCCCCAACAGGGCCGCATCAATGCCCAGGGCGGCTCCCACGCGGCGGACTTCGTCTTTGAACAACATCCGCAACGGTTCCACCACCTTCAACTTCATGAAGTCGGGCAAACCGCCCACGTTGTGGTGGCTTTTGATGGTGGCCGACGGTCCTTTCACACTGACGGATTCAATCACGTCAGGATAAATGGTTCCTTGGCCCAACCATTTAACACCCGGAATTGCCATGGACTCGCGGTCAAAGACTTCAATAAACACCCGGCCGATGGTCTTGCGCTTGGTTTCTGGGTCTTCTACACCCTCCAAAGGATTGAGGAAATCGTCCGTAGCGTCTACCCCTTTCACCTGCAGGCCCATGCCTTCGTATTGCTTCAAGACCGAAGCGTATTCGTCTTTCCGCAGGAGGCCGTTGTTGACAAAAATGCAATGCAAGCGGTCTCCAATGGCTTTGCTCAGGAGCACGGCAGCAACGGTGGAATCCACCCCTCCGCTCAAGCCCAAAACAACGCGGTCCTCGCCTACCTGCTCCTTCAAAGAAGCCACGGTGGCCTCCACAAAAGAATCCGGTGTCCAATCGCCCGCAAAACCGCAAGCTCCCAGAACAAAGTTCTTCAGGAGCTGAAAACCGTCGGTTGAATGATAAACTTCCGGATGAAATTGAATACCCCAAGTGGACTCATTATCAAAACGATATGCTGCCACAGCCACGTCTGCCGTTGAGGCCTCAATGTGGGCGTTTTCCGGAAGGCGAACAATGGTATCACCGTGACTCATCCACACCTGCGAGGGTGCGGAAATGCCCTGAAACAGTTGTGCGTCGGACGCAATGGTTTGCACCATGGCCCGGCCGTACTCGCGGTGGGTACTGCGCGCCACTTCTCCTCCGGAAGTTTGGGCCAATAATTGGGCCCCGTAGCAAACCCCCAACAGCGGGAAATGCCCCCGGATGTTCTCCAAATTGGGATGGGGTGCGTTGAATTCTAAGGTAGAATGGGGCGATCCAGACAAGATAACGCCCTTAATTCCCGAATGCAGTTCGGGTATGGAATGGTACGGATGAATCTCGCAGTACACGTTCAATTCGCGTACCCGACGGGCAATCAATTGGGTAAATTGCGAACCGAAGTCCAGTATGAGCAGTGTTTCTTGCATGGGGTCAAAGGTACGAAAGCCAAAGGAGGCGTATGCCCAGAAGGGTCAATCCCAAGGCAACAAAAATTTGGAGCGGCCGCAAGGTGAGTTTGGGCAAAAAACGTCGGCCCAAAAGACTGCCCAATAGCGCACCGGCGGCACCAAAAGCCACTACCGGCCACCAATCTGCGTGCAACTCATCTCCACGCCACAAGTAAACGGGAATTCGGGACAGATCCACGGCCAAGGCCACGGCCGTTCCTGTGGCCACTACTTGCTGGGCAGACCAGCCCGTTCGGGTCAAAAAGAACGAGCGCAGCGCGCCTTGGTGACCGCTGAAGCCGCCAGCAAAACCGGAAAGGACGCCGCCCAATACCCAAGCCCGGGGCCGGTTGGCCCAAGCCTGTTCCGTTCCCTTGGTGGGCAGGAACTCAAAAAGTGCAAAAACCAACAAGATCCAGCCAATGGCTCGCTGCGCCAACGGCCCGTTCAAAGACTCCAAGGCCCACGCGCCAGCCGCCGCGGCACCGGCTGAAAACAAGCCAAAAATCAATGCCGTATGAACGTCCAGCCACTTAAACGTAAGCCCCCCCTTGAGAAGGTTGTTGGTCAAGTGCACCAGTGCCACCGCCAAAACCGCTTCTTGGGGACGGTCCGGATGGAGCACCAAAAATGCAGGCAACAGCAGCGTACCCAATCCAAAACCGCTGAAAAAGGTCAAGGTGCTGGCCAATAGTGCCAAAAGAAATATTCCCGCCAAATCCATCAGTCGGGGGTAAATACCAAGTGTTCAGAAGTCCAGGGGTTCAAAGATTCCACAAGCTGAGGGGCAAAGGTGCGGCCTGCTTGAACCTCCGCCCAAAAAGCGGTCCACCTTCGTTCCTGAGGGATGCCGGAAGGCAGCGCCTCAGCCAAAAACAACTCCAACCGATCCTGGGCCGTTGCGCTGTTTTCCCGGGCCCACCGACGCGCGTGTTCTTCCCATTTGCGCTGTTCCCGGCTCATTTTGGCGCGCCAAGCAGCGGCCAGTACCTCCATTTGGGGATTCATCGCCCGCGACTGCGCATCGATCACCCGAAAACCATTTTCCAAAGCGGATTGCCACTCGTTCCACGGGCCTTGAGCGGCCGATTCTGCAGCTTCTTGCAAGGACTTGCGTTCGTTGGGCGTTTGTGCCAACAACGTCTGCCAATCCATGCCGGACCGCTCCCAAGCGCGCGCGCCTTTGGCGCTGAGCCAGGTGGCGCCGGAACGTTGCTTAAACACGGGCAAAGGAAGACCCAATGCTTCAAAAACCGCCGGCAATTGGTTCCAATAAACGGCTTCCCCCGGACCGCCCACGTAGGCCACGTTGGGCAAGATCCAATCTTGGTAGATGGGGCGCAACAAGGCATTGGGGCTCAAACGTTCGGGAGCGGTTTCTGCCAAGTGGAGGGTTTCCAATGGGTCTTCCGAATACCGACGTTCACCGTTTGTACCGAAGACAAAGGCATTAAACGTTTGCGGTGCGATGGCTCGATCCAGCGGGTACGGAAATCGGTCTTTGCTTTGGTTCCAGGCATTAAGTACCAGACTTTCCCGCGCTTCGCGAACCAAAACGGGTTGGAAAAGCTGCTTTAAAGCGGAATCGTTCGGATCCAAAACCACCAATTCCTGGGGGTCAAAATACGAAAACACCAAGGCGCGAACGGCCTCAGCCAGCGTATGGGACGTGCGGTAGATTTGCAACCAGCGATCGCAAATTTCTTGTTCGTGCCAGCCCTTTGCTGCTTGGCAAAGCCCTTCCAGGGCCGGAAGAGCCAAGGAAGCCGGCAAGGAACCTACTGCGTGCTGGGCGGGTTGGACGGTGTGGGAAAAACGCTGTCCGCCGTGCCACAGGTGGTTGATTTCTTGGGCGTCGTGGTCTTCCGAGGCCAACCAAAAAACGGGGACTACTGGAATCTTCAAGCGATCTTCCAATGCTCGCGCTAAGGCTATCGTGTCCGCGATTTTTACGACGGTGTACAGCGGCCCCAGGCCCAAACCCAATTGCTGGCCGGTGGTGACGGTAATCGCTTCCGATTGTGCTAATTTGTCAACGGCCGTTGACTTGGATTGACCCTGACGGCGCAAAACGTCCACCAAGGTTGATCGGTATTCTTTGGGGAAGTTCCGTCCGCGCTGGGCGTCGGATGCCCCGTACGCCTCCCTGCCGTGCGGACGCGGCCACGGAACGGGCGCTGCCAGGGGATGTCGCTCTGCTATCACCTTTTCTTTCCGGCTTTACCGGTGTAAAAACGCTTTCGTGGCTGCAAGGCGCCTTCTGCAAATGCCCGGCGAAGAATGGCCTCCACCAGTTTATCGTCTTCGTTGGCAGCCGGATCGTACTTCTCGCGGATGGAAATGTCGTACCAGGCACCGGTTGCCGCCCACGTCCAAGCCGTTAAGGTGTTCCGGTACTCCCGAATGAGGTGGAATACGGTCATGCCCGTTTCCCGCTGGATCAGCTTGGCCAAAACCTGGCCTTCGGACCGGGTGAGTTTCCGCAACTCCGGCTCAAACCGTTTTTCCAAAAAATCTTGGTACTCCTTGATGGCTTTGTTACGCTGTCGGTTGTTCTTTAACCCGTCCAGCTTGAGATTTAAGGAGTCCAGCTTGTTGCCCGCCGTAACGGCATAAGGGTACACCTTAATGACTTTTCGCTTGAGTTGGTAGTATTTTTTACGCGCTTCGGCACTGGTGAATACGGGCTTGTCTCCCACCATCACTTCGTCCAGAACGGCCCACGGTACCGTGTCTCCATTCACCACCGTGGCTTTCATGGTGCGGCCAAACCGAACTAGGGTGAATACCGTATCCGGATGGGTTTGCCCCCACAACGACGTGGCCGGAAGTGCTCCCACCAACCCCACAAAAACCAGCAAACGAATCCGTACGTAACGCATGCTTGATATCATTGATTGCTCATTAACCATACCCACTTTCCCATCACTCAAGGCATTCCACGTTGCAACAACCAGGGGGAAGTTGCTGCAGAATCTGCGGATTTCTGGGTGCGGTTCACCGCACTGCCCCCTTGCCATGTACCTTCTACCAAAGCCTGTGCCACTAATCCGGCGGCCGTACGCACTTCTAAATCTGCAGGTGCGGCCAAATCCCGTACCGGATCAAAATTATTGGGAACGAAGTGGGTGTCAAACACACCGCTCGTGAAATCCGGGTGTTGCAGCACAAAACGGGCAAACGGCAGCGTTGTTTCGCAGCCCACCACCACGTATTCATCGATGGCGCGGATGGCGCGGGCCAAGGCCAAATCACGGGTTGCTGCGTGGACCACCAATTTGGCAATCATCGGATCGTAGTAAATGGGAACCGTCGACCCCTCTTCCATTCCGTCGTCCACCCGAATTCCTGGACCTTGTGGCCGTTTGTACACGTTTAGGGTTCCAATGTCCGGGACAAAGTTCTGGCGAGCGTCTTCGGCGTATACGCGGATTTCCAACGCGTGGCCGTGGATGCGCAAATCTTCCTGTTGGAACGACAGCGGCAATCCTTCCGCAATGCGCAATTGTTCGCGAACCAAATCCACGCCGGTGATCATTTCCGTGACGGGATGCTCCACTTGCAAGCGCGTGTTCATTTCCAAAAAGTAGAAGGCCCCGCTGGCGTCAAAAATGAACTCCACGGTTCCCGCACCAACGTAGGAACAAGCTTGTGCCACCCGAACCGCCGCAGCGCCCATTTGCTCACGCTGTTCCGGAGTCAAGACCACGGAAGGAGCCTCTTCAATAACTTTTTGGTGCCGACGCTGGATGCTGCATTCGCGTTCAAACAAATGCACGGTATTCCCGTGCTGATCCGCCAGTACCTGTACTTCAATGTGCCGAGGGCTGGAAACATACTTTTCCATAAACACCGAACCGTTTCCAAAAGCGGAGGTCGCCTCATTCACCGCCAAGGTCATCTGCTCCTCAAAATCTTCCAAGCGATGCACAACGCGCATGCCTTTACCGCCGCCACCAGCCGCTGCCTTGATCAAGATGGGAAAACCAATGGATTGGGCAAGCCGCTTGGCTTCCGGTACGTCATCAATGGGGGTATCGGTGCCGGGTACCAAGGGCACGCCAAAAGGCTTAACCGCTTGTTTGGCACTCAACTTATCCCCCATCACTTGGATGGCGTGGGCGTCGGGACCTACAAACAAAATTCCCTGTTCGGCGCACAGTCGGGCAAATTCCGCATTCTCGCTGAGGAATCCGTAACCCGGATGAATGGCATCCGCACCGGACTCCTTCGCCACGCGCAAGATTTCGTCCATGCGCAGGTACGATTGCGCACTGGGAGCCGGACCCACCCGGTAGGCTTGATCCGCAAACCGCACGTGGGGAGCGGTGGCGTCTGCATCTGAGTAGACCGCAACGGTTTGGATCCCCATTTCGCGAGCGGTACGCATCACGCGAAGCGCAATTTCCCCCCGGTTGGCAACCAACAACGTCTTAATTGTGCGCATGTTCTCTATTTTACTGCAAAGTACGGAAGGAATCCTAACTTTGACGGCATGGAATTGTACTTAGACTCCGCCGACGTGCGTGAAATTGATGCCGCCTTTCAATGGGGCATTTTGAAAGGATTGACCACCACGCCAACATTTATGCACCGGGAAGGAATTACCGACGTAGACGCTGCCGTATTGGCCTTGGCGGCAAAAGTTCCCGTGCTGCAAATTGAAGCCTTGGGCCAAACGGCCGAAAGTATTGTAGCGGAGGCCTACCGACAAGAAGCCTTGGGATTGGACCGCAGCAGCACGGTCTACAAAATCCCGGTTTCCTTGGAGGGTATTAAAGCATGCCAACAACTGACGAACGAAGGTTTTCTGGTGAACGTGCACTTGGTGTATACCGTGCAACAGGCCTACATGGCCCTCAACGCAGGAGCTACTTACGTTTGTCCGCTGGTGGGCCGCTTGCAAGACCAAGGAACGGATGCGTTGTCCTTGGTTTCGGACTGCGTAGAAGTGGTGGAACGGTACGGATACGACAGCAAAATCATGTTCTCCTCCGTTCGTTACCCCGAACATGTGCGCAATGCGCTTCAAGTAGGCGCGCACGCGGTGACGGTTCCCTATAAAATTTTAACGCAACTCACGCAGAACCACTTTACGGAATTGGGGACCAAGCAGTTTGAGGAGCACACCCGTTTGGTTTCGGTACGCGTTTCGGAGGTCATGCAAACGCCAGCTCCAACCGTTCGCGCAGCAGGTACGGTTTCGGACGCATTGCTCCCCATGAATCTCAGCGGTTTGGGCGCTGTGGTTTTGATCAACGAAGACGGCAGCCCCACCGGCATGTTTACCGACGGTGATTTGCGCCGACTGATGGAACGCAGCGGTGCCGAAGGCCTGAATGCTTCCCTGTCCAATTGGGCTCAAAGCGCGCCGCACTCCATTAATGCCTCTGCTCTGCTTCGGGATGCAGCCGATCTATTCAAATCTGCTCAAGTGGATCAATTGGTGGTGTTGGACCAAGGTCAGGCCGTTGGGCTTGTGGACATTCAACACGTACTGGGTTAAACACAAGATGCTCAATTACACCTTGTAATCAAGGTTTTTTGGCCATTTACATCAACAAAAAAGCCGCCCCGTGGGGCGGCTTTTTTGTTGAACCTACTTCGCGCTTACTTGGCCACGCTCACTGCGCGCATCTCGCGAATAACCGTAACCCGAACCTGACCCGGATAGGTCATTTCGTTCTGAATTTTCTGCGAAATATCAAACGCAATCGACGACGCTTCCGCATCGGTGACGCGGTCCGACTCTACCATGACCCGCAGTTCGCGGCCCGCATGGATGGCAAACGCCTTGCTGACACCCTTGAAGCCCATGGCCACTTCCTCCAAATCCTTGAGGCGTTGCATATAGGATTCGGCTTGCATTCGACGTGCTCCCGGGCGGGCACCACTGATGGCGTCGCACACCTGAACAATGGGCGAAATCAACGAAGTCATTTCGATTTCGTCGTGGTGCGCTCCAATAGCGTTGCAAACGTCTGGCTTCTCGCCGTACTTCTCCGCCATTTGCATGCCCAAGAGGGCGTGCGGTACATCGGTTTCTTCAAAAGGAACCTTGCCGATGTCGTGCAGCAGACCGGCGCGCTTGGCCACTTTGGGATTCAGACCCAACTCGCTCGCCATTACTGCCGATAGCTTGGCCACTTCACGCGAGTGTTGCAATAAATTCTGACCGTACGAACTGCGGTACTTCATGCGACCCACCATGCGGATGAGCTCCGGATGCAGTCCGTGAATGCCCAATTCAATGGTGGTGCGCTTGCCCAACTCCACAATTTCGTCCTCAATTTGTTTGCGGATCTTCTCCACCACTTCTTCAATGCGCGCGGGGTGAATCCTGCCGTCTTGCACCAAACGGTGCAAGGACAATCGAGCGATTTCCCGGCGAACGGAATCAAAGCACGAGAGAATAATGGCTTCGGGGGTGTCGTCCACAATGATCTGAACTCCCGTGGCTTCTTCCAATGCACGGATGTTTCGACCTTCGCGTCCTATGATGCGTCCTTTGACGTCGTCGTTGTCGATGTGGAACACACTGACCGCATTTTCCGACGCTTGTTCCGTAGCGATGCGTTGAATCGTTTGGATCACCACCTTCCGCGCTTCGTTGTTGGCCGTCAATTTGGCTTCTTCCAAGGTGTTCTGAACAAATGATGCCGCCTCCGTCCGAGCTTCGGCGCGCATGGCCTCCATAATTTGGGTCTTGGCCTCATCCGCCGTCACTCCGGAAAGCGATTCCAGCTTTTCAACTTGTTGGCGGTGCATTTTTTCCAAATCTTCCGCTCGCTTTTCGTTGGCCTCCAAACGCCGCTGGAGGACCTCCTCCAAACGCTTGGCTTCCTTCTCTGCCCTACTAACCTCCTCTTGCTGGCGGTTAAAATCATTTTGGGAATCGCGTAGTCTGCTCGACGCCTCGTTGATTTTTACTTCGCGCTGACGAACTTCCTTTTCGTGGTTCTCCTTGAGTTCCAAAAAGCGTTCCTTGGCTTGAAGCATCTTGTCCCGCTTGATGGCCTCGGCCTCTTGCGTGGCTTTTTCTAAAATACCTTCGCCTTTGCGTACGGCCATTTTCTGTGCGGCGAAGAAGCCTCCGGCTCCACCCAACACCAATCCTACTAAAATATACAATGCAACCATAAGAAGGCAGTCGATTGAGGTTAATAAAACCGCACCGGCGAGTTGTCTAAACCGCGGAGAGACAAGCGGGGAAGCGTCTCTGCCGATTCAAGCTTCCTGACGAGATCAGGCGTGCTTTAGGCGGCCGACAGACACCTCCTGTAGACGTGACTGTTCGGTTTAGCAATGCAACCGGTGCGGAAACGTTTTGGCTCAGCGCAAAGCTTCTGCCAATCGACTGCTCAGGATTTCCAGTGTATTTGCGGCGTCGGATTCCGAATCTTGTTCGCCTGCGCGCAATGCCAAAACCTGGTTGGTCATTTGCAATGCACACATGGCCAAAGCATCTTGCTTGTCCTGAACCGCATATTTTTCTTCAAACCGCGTTACTGCGTCTTGAATGAGCGTCACCGCCTTGCGTACCCGTTCCTCCTCATTTCGTGCAATGGTGAGCGGATATGCGCGTTGGGCGATGTTCACTTTTATTTTTAACTGGTCTTCCACGAGATGCAAACGATTAAGCATTAAGCCGTGCCAAGCACGTGTTGATTTCCCGCACCCATTCGTTGATTTTGGCCTTGAGTACAGCGCGCTCTTCGGGAGCACCGTTGATACCTTGGGCCAAACGCAACCGTTCGTTCTCTGCTTCTAAGGCAAGTGCATCCGCCGTCATCTGCGCCAAGCGCGATTCGGTCTCCGCCACCAAAGAAGCCAAGCGTTCCGACTCCACTACAGCAAACTGATAGCGCTCCAGAAGCGTATCCATTTGCTTCAGAACAGTTTGCGAAAGTGAGTCGGATTGAGCCATGATTTGCGTTCGAATTTCACAAAGATAGCAAATCTTGTGCGTACCTTACGCCTTGTGAATGCTCGCTTTTGGCTCTTTTTGAATCTTGTCGGATTTACCGGCTCTATCTTCAGCCAAAGGGTTGAAAATCTGCCCATTGCTTTCCCGCCGCTGGCCCCACCGCTGTACGTCTCGGGTACGTTTGGCGAATTGAGAAATAACCATTTTCATGCCGGGGTAGACTTGCGCACCAACGAAGAGATTGGCAAACCGGTCTACGCGGTGAACGATGGCTTTGTGAGTAGGGTAAAAGTTTCTCCCGTTGGGTACGGCTTGGCGGTTTACCTGGATCACCCCAGTGGTTTTACCTCTGTTTATGGACACTTGGATCGGTACGACGGTCCCTTGCGTTTGTGGGTGGAGGAAGCGCAAAAAAAATGCGGATTTTGGGAATTGGACACCCTCCTCCCTCCTGGATTGATTTCGGTTCGCGGGGGCGAGCGCATAGCAACCAGCGGAAATTCAGGAGGTTCTGCCGGGCCGCACGTTCATTTTGAATGGCGCGAAACACTTTCCGAACATCCCGTCAATCCTTTGCTGTACGGATTAACGGTAGTGGACGAACTCCCACCGGAAATCCGGGCGGTTTATTTTCAAGATGCGGGCGGAACGCGCAAGTTCAGCATCGTGCGCGATTCAATGGGCAGCCGACTCAAGGACACGGTGCCTTTTCAATCGCCTTTGGGCGTGGTTTTGGATGCCGAAGACGTCATGCAACCCAATGGCCCCAGAAACGGTGTTTATGCCGTTCAGCAAGGTTGCCAACCCGGTTACGAGTTTGGCTACACCTTTGATTCTTTTGATTTTTCCGACGGTCGTGCGGTCAACGCCACCCTAGACCCCACCCTATTTGCGCAAACGGGAAAACGGATGTACCGCGTGTACCGGCAGCCGTTTCACCCCGGCCCTACCTTCCAACCCAACGCACCCGCATGGAGTTCTTACGAAGTTCCGCTCAACGTGTTGGGCGGTCGGATTGTGGCGGAACCTGGAGCCGTCGTTCGCGCTGTTTGGCGCGTTTGGGATGCCAGCGGCAAGAAAGATTCCGTTTGGGGCTACCTGAAATGTGTGGCGTCCAAGCCTTTTCTTCCTGCACTTGGACCTTCAAAAGACTCGCTCTTCAGCAACGGTTGGGTGCTGGTTGCTTCCGATCGATCATTTTACCGGAAGACCTCCGTGCAACTGAGCGGTGGGACCGCAGAAAATGCAGCAAAAGCTTCCTGGACCGGTCCGGCGCACGAACCCCTTAAGTTGTACCCTCCATCATCGGAAATCAATACCTTAAAATCAGGTACCTTTTTTGTTTGGACGGCTGCCTCCGGTAAAAAAACGTGGCTGTCTCCTCCAACGGTGGTTACCCCACTGGAAATCAAAGAACCCGGCACCGGACGGTGGCAACAAGATCCAATCCCTCCCCATTTCAAAAAACCGCAATGGACCACCACCTTGCCGGGCGGGAAATTGCTTCGTTTTACAGGAGGTGATGCGGAGAGCGGCATGGCGCACTACGCTGCCTATTTGGAAGACGAGACCTTTGTTTTGGTGGCCTACGACGCCAAATACAAATCCTATTCCGTTCAATTACCCGCCAACTTAGCTCCGGGTAAGCATACTTTAGAAGTGGTGTTGAGGGACCGCGCGGGAAATGTGGCTCGGTTTTTTCATACTTTTTACAACCCGTTGTCCAGCCCGGGAAAAACGTAAATTTGTCCCGTTGTGCATCCAAAAACCGCTCTTTTTCTCTCCTTAGTTTTCCTCCTTCTTTTGTCTTTGCAGACGAAGGGGCAATCGATTGTTCAGGTAAGTGGTGTCGTATTTAGCAAAGAATTGGAGCCCCAGCGGGTTCCCAATGCGCTGGTGACGGTGGTGGGAAGAAAACGCAACACCCTTTCTGCCGCAGATGGTTTTTTCAGTTTGGCCCTGCAACCCGGCGACACCCTTCGGATTACCCGGTTGGGATTTAAGCCCGAACGATTGTGGATTTCAGACACCTTGAAGGGATCCTCTTATTTGGTTCAAGTGGCGCTGGATTGGGACACCACTCAATTGGACGAAGTGACCTTGTACCCATGGCCGCGTCCGGAAAATTTGCAGCGAGAATTGCTGGCCATGGACGTCAAAACAACGGAGCAAGATTTAGCCCTGCGCAATTTGGCCTTGCAGCAATTAAAGGATCAGGCGGCCGCCATGGGGGCTGATGCGGATGAATTTGCGGGCATCATCATGAGGGCGCAGGCCGCGCAAGCCGCTGATTACGGTCGCTACTACGGTGCCAACGGAGCCTCAGCCGTTTTGGGCCGACTGTCCAATCCCTTCGCTTGGGCGCAACTTTTTGAGTCCATTAAGCGCGGAGACTTCAAACGAAAATGAAGGTTTTTTTGGTGCTCTTGCTGGCCGGTTCGATGCCGGCTGCCGCACTCCCCACGGTTCGGGAACTTCCTGCGGATACCGGCAAGGTCCGCCTGAGGTCCGTGGACGTGGTGGGGCAAAAAGGCAACCCGGGGCAGCAGCCCTCCACGGTGATTTTGCAAGGCAAAACCCTTCGTTCTTTTGGTTCCGTAACGGGTTCCGTGGAGTCCCTCATCAAAACCCTCCCGGGTGTTGTGGGCCAAGACGAATTGAGTTCGCAGTACAACGTTCGCGGGGGCAACTACGACGAAAATCTGCTGTACATCAATGGTTTTGAAGTCTTTCGCCCCATTTTGGCACGCAGTGGACAACAGGAGGGACTTTCCGCGGTGCACCCGGATCTGGTGGGGTCCTTGCAGTTTCAAGCAGGCGGTTTTGGCGCAACCTACGGAGATAAGTTGGCGTCAGTCCTGGATGTAACCTATTCTTCCTCCCTACCCGCTGCCAAATTAGACTTGGGTTTGCTGGGACAAAGCGCGGTGGTTTCGCGGCGGGATCAACGCGGGGGCTACCAAGCTTTGGCGGTTCGGAACCGTACGAACACGCCGTGGTTGGGTGGACTGGACACCCGCGGTGATTTTCGTTCGCGCATGAGCGACGTGCAGTGGGTGGGTGCCGTTCGACTGACCGACGAACAGAGCATTGATTGGATCGCCTTGGCCGGGAGCAACGATTACCGGGTGGTTCCGCAGAGTCGGGAAACGGAATTTGGAACCGTCAGCGAGGTCTTGCGGCTCAACGTCTATTTTGAAGGACAAGAACGGTACACCTACCAAACGGGGTTTGGTGGTGTCCGATGGCGCAAAACCAACGAACGGCGCCAATGGGAACTGCGTTACTCGCGCTACCGAGCGGACGAACAAGAACGGGCCGATGTGGTTTCTGCCTACCGGTTGGGCGAATTGAACGCCAACTTGGGGTCTGATCAATTTGGGGAAATAAGCTATTGGCGCGGCACGGGCGGCTACCAACGCTACGCGCGAAACCGTCTGTTCTCCGATGTCCAAACCCTGCGCGGTCAATGGAATTACAAGACCGACGGCCTGGGTCAATGGACCGTTGGGGTTGAGGGTCAGTACCAACGCTACTGGGATGCTTTGTACGAATGGGAGAATTTGGACAGCGCCGGGTACAGTTTGCCCCACCGACCCACCGGAGTGTTTGTGGGACCCACGGACACCGTGTACGTACCGACGAGTCAAATGGAGGTCTATTCGTTTATTCAAGACCGGGCCTACACGCCGAATGTAAAAGCTTCTGCCTATGTGGAGTGGGCCCGTGCTTGGGACGGTGAACGCGGGCGTTGGACGGCTCGCGGCGGAGTTCGAGCGCAAGCCCATACCCGAAACGGCGAAGTGCGGATCAGTCCCCGAGCCGCCGTTTCGTGGGATCCAGCTGCCTGGCCATCGTGGTCCTTCCGGGCTGCCGGTGGATGGTACCACCAACCGGTAGGTTTGCGCGAAATGCGCTCCTGGGCGCAAGCGGAGTTGCTCACCCAGCGCGAAAGCCAACAAGCGGTGCACGCTATTTTAGCGGGTCAAAAAACCCTGTGGTGGAGCGGTAGGCCCTTTTTGTGGGTCACCGAGCTCTACGCCAAATCCTTGCAACGGTTGATTCCGTACGACCAGGACGGTCTGCGTTTGCGCTACGCACCAGAATCCTACTCCCGCGGAGTAATGGCCGGCTGGGACAACCGCCTCCACGGAGAATTTATCCCTGGGACGGAGTCTTGGCTCTCGCTGTCGTTTTTTCGGGCTTTGGAGGATTTGAAGGGAGACGATGCCGGTTGGATTCGACGCCCTACGGATCAACGGTATTCCTTTGGTCTTCAACTGGAAGACAAGCTTCCAAAAGATCCGTCCGTCCGAGTTCAGGCCACGTTTACGCTGGTGGGGGGCTTTCCTTTTGGTGCCCCCGGGGGGGACAAAGCCACTCAAGTTTTTCAGACACCGCCGTACCGACGCATGGACTTGGCATTTTTCAAGGTCTTCAAGGATCCGGCGTCCGGCATCCCGGGGAAACCCTGGAACCGAGCCTTTGAGAAACTGTCCGTGGGCATCGACGTGTTCAATTTGTTGGAGATCCGGAACACGGCCTCCTATTTTTGGGTCATGGACATCTCCACAGCCCGTTACTACGCGGTTCCGAACTACCTCACCAATCGTTTGTTCAACCTGAAAGCTGTAGCCAGTTTCTAACGGTTCCCCTTCTAACTCCCCTCCATTCCATGCGCATTGCCGGCACCGTACCCCATCCCCTTTTTACCATAACGGGTTACAGCATGGACCGCTGGTGGTGGTTGGAGATTGAAGGAGGCGCCATGCGTCAATCCTACCGATTTCAAAAGGAACGGTTTCCTTCTTGGGATTCTGTTTTGGCCGTAGTCACGGACGAATGGTTGGAATCGGTGAAAGAGAGCTTCAACCGCATGTACACGGACTGGTCCGCGCAATTGAGCAGACAATCCTGAAGATAAGTGCGTCTGTATTAGGCGCGCGCCCTTTCAAACCGAACCAAGGCACGCTCGATTCGGTTCAAAGCCTCTTCCATTTGTGCTTTTGTGATGATCAAGGGCGGAGCAAAACGAATGATGTTTCCGTGGGTGGGTTTGGCCAACATACCTTCCTCTGCCATGAGGAGGCACAGGTCCCAAGCAGCTGTTCCCGTTTCAGCGTCGTTCAATTGTACGGCATTCAATAATCCCTTTCCGCGCACGAGGTTCAGGATGGGGAATTGCTCCATGAGTCGCTCCACTCCCGCGCGAAATTGCATTCCGCGCTCCCGTGCATTGGCCAGCAGACCCTCTTCCGAAACCACGTCCAACGCGGCTTGTGCCACGCGGCTGGCCAAAGGATTGCCCCCAAAAGTAGAGCCGTGCTGTCCCGGGTGGATGGTCAACATGACCTCGTCGTCCGCAAGAACAGCCGATACCGGGTATACGCCGCCGCTGAGGGCCTTGCCTAAAATCAATACGTCCGGACGCACGTAATTGGCCTGGCGTTCGCAAGCCTCGGTGCAGGTGCACGCGCCGCACGACGCCAACCAAGCCCCCGTACGACCAATTCCCGTTTGGACTTCGTCGGCAAGCATCAATACCCCGGCGGTCGTGCAGGCCGCACGAACCCCGGCCCAGTAGTTGGTGTCCGGCACCAAAACTCCGGCCTCCCCTTGGATGGGTTCCGCCAAAAATGCGGCCACGTTCGGATCCTCTAGGGCCAACCGAAGTGCAGCCAAATCGTTGTAGGGAATCCGCACAAACCCTTCTGCATAGGGGCCAAAGCCCCCGTAGGAATCGGGATCGGAGGAAAAAGAGACGATGGTGGTAGTTCTTCCGTGAAAATTTTGGTCCACTACCACAATTTTGGCCGAATTGGCGGGAATGCCCTTCACGTCGTAGGCCCAACGTCGGGCCAATTTGATGGCGGTTTCCACGGCTTCTGCACCGGAATTCATGGGCAGAACCTTTTGGTAACCAAACAGTTCGGTAATTTTCTGTTCGTAGGTTCCCAGCTGATCGTTGTAAAACGCTCGCGACGTCAAGGCTAGCGTTTCCGCTTGTTCCGCCAGGGCTTGCACGATTTTGGGGTGCCCGTGCCCCTGATTCACTGCGGAGTACGCACTGAGGAAATCAAAATACTCCTTGCCGTCCACATCCCAAACCAAGGTTCCACGCCCACGCGCCAGAACGACGGGCAAAGGGTGGTAGTTGTGCGCTCCATACTGTGCTTCACGCGCCATGTGGGCCTCTGCCGCTGGGGATGCCTGGGATGTAGGGGAACTTTTCATGTACCAAAGATAAGGCCGAGGGGCTTGCCTATCTTTGCGCCGTGAAGTGGGAAAATATTCGAATTGAACGCGCGGGATCACGCGGTGTGTGCGTGGCGCACACCCCAGAAGGCAAAACCCTTTTGGTTACCGGAGCCGCTCCAGGCGATGTAGGAACGGTGGTGGGGTACCGCAAGAAAAAAGGACACGTGGAAGGTCGACTGGAATCCATTTCAATCCCTTCTCCAGACCGCGTTGAGCCCGTTTGTTCCCACTTTGGTTCCTGCGGGGGCTGCAAGTGGCAGCACGTGGCTTATCCCGCTCAAGTTGCCTTCAAAGGACGCGAAGTTCAAGACCACCTGGAACGAATTGGCAAGGTGACCACCGCTCATTTTGAGGAACCGTTGGCGGCTCCCGCGGCCTATCGGTACCGAAACAAAACCGAATATTCGTTTTCTGCATTGCGGTGGCTGTCGCCGGCGGAAATGGCTTCCGGCGAGGTATTTACGGACCGGTCTGGTTTGGGGTTCCACGCCCCCGGCTTGTGGGACAAAGTATTGGACGTAAACGTGTGTCACTTGGTCCCCGATGCGGGAAATCGAATTCGGCAATGGATCCGAGAAACGGCAAGGTCCTTGGGGATACCCTTTTACCACATACGCGAACAAAACGGGTGTTTGCGAACGCTTACCCTGCGCAGCAATCGGGCCAACGAATGGATGGTGATCCTTCAGTACGCGGAACCGCACCCGGGATTGGACGAATTGGCTGCCGGCTTGCGGGCTGCATTTCCGGAGGTGGTCAGCTTTTACTGGGGTTTAAACACCAAAGGAAACGACAGTATCTACGACGTCCCCTTGGAATTGGTCTACGGGAGTCCCTTCCTTTTGGAAAGCATGGCTTCTGTGGTCCCCAATCGCGCCCCTTTGCGGTTCCAAATTGGACCCAAGTCCTTTTACCAAACCAACCCGGACCAAGCAGAAGTTTTGTACCGAAAAACCTTGGAAATGGCCCAGCTGGAAGCCGGCGAGCGGGTGTACGACTTGTACACCGGAACGGGAACCATTGCCCTGTTTTTGGCCCAAACCGCCGAATACGTTGCCGGGATTGAGAGCGTTCCGGAAGCGATTGAAGCGGCCAAGGAAAATGCTCATTTCAACGGTTTTTCGAATGCTCACTTTGAAGTAGGCGACATGCGTCGGGTCTTCAATCCGGAATTTATAGCCCGCCACGGAGCGCCAACCACCGTGGTAACGGATCCCCCGCGCGACGGAATGCACCCCAAAGTAGTGGAGCAATTAATTGAACTGAAGGCGCCTAAACTCGTGTATGTCAGCTGCAACAGTGCCACACAGGCTCGGGATTTAGAATTGCTGCAGAGCGTCTACCGTGTGGATACCGTGCAACCGGTGGATCTTTTTCCACAGACGCACCACATGGAAAGCATTGCACGCTTGACCCTCCGCTAAATCCTCCGTATCTTTCCACCATGCCCACTGCACAACACATTCTGGACGCGGATGCGGTCAACCGCAAACTAGACCGCATGGCCTGGGAAATAACAGAGCGCCACTGGGGCGAGTTGGATTTGGTGGTGGTGGGCATGGCTCAATCAGGATACAAATTGGCGGAGCACCTGGTGGAACGAGTTCGGTCACGCAGTTCGATGTCTGTAGTATTGGTGGAACTCTCCGTCAACAAACGCAACCCGCACGCCGGACCCACCGTATGCAGCCGGCCGGTGGAAGAACTGAACAACCGATGCGTGGTTCTCGTGGACGACGTTTTAAACTCCGGAGCCACGTTGATTTATGGGGTTCATCACCTGCTGCAAGCTCCGCTCAAACGCTTGACCACAGTAGTTTTGGTGGACCGAAACCACAAGTCCTTCCCTATCAAGGCGGACATCAAGGGCTTGTCCCTGAGCACTAGCTTAAAGGACCACGTAGACGTTCATTTCCACGGCACGGGAGCCATTACGGTTTCACTCCGGGACTGACTCCATTGCGGCCTCACAGGCCAAGCGTATGCGTTCCGCAGACGCTAATTCGCTTTCGTGTGGATCCAAGAGAACCCGTACCGGAGCTTGTGCGTAGTAGTAGTTCCGTTCGAGTATATGTGCCCCAACATACGCGGGCAAATGATCGTCGGCCACTCCGTCCAAAAGCGGTCTGGAGGTACGCAGCAACCGCAAGCGATCCACCAAGACCGATACCGGCCACTGCAGGTAAACCACTAAGGCCTGTTGCCGCATAAAATCCATGTTTCCAGCGTAGCACGGGGTGCCACCGCCGCTCGCCAGTACGAAGGGTTCAGCCCAATTCAATTCCCGCAGAACGGCTGCTTCCGTTTTTCGAAAGGCTACTTCACCCTTGGTTCGCAGCCATTCCGCCGGCGATAGACGCGTAGTTTTTTCTACAACTTGATCCAAGTCCAACGAAGGAACGGACCAGCTTTGGGCCAATAGTCTGGCTGTTGTAGATTTACCAGCAGCCATGTAGCCCACCAAAACAACGGGTCGAACCAGTCCCTTCATAAAAACAAAGGTAATCGCCTTTGAGTATAGGTTTTTTTGAAAAGGGTATGTATATTTGCACCCGCTTTGAGAGAAGCTTTGACTTGGTAGCTCAGCTGGTAGAGCAATACACTTTTAATGTATGGGCCCTGGGTTCGAATCCCAGCCAAGTCACAAAGGCCCTGGTGGTGAAATTGGTAGACATGCCATCTTGAGGGGGTGGTGACCTACGGTCGTGCTGGTTCGAGTCCAGTCCAGGGCACCAAATCGTTTTAAGTCCGCCCGGTGCGGACTTTTTTTTTGCCCGATCGCAGCAGATCTTGAACTACTTTGCTGGCATCAAGGGCGACCAACCCGCAACAAACGAACATGGCCAAAAGTAATTCACCTCAACCCTTTTCCTTGTTTCCAAAAAGCATCAAATGGGGGCTAAAATTGCTGCACTTTTTCTCTGAGCGTGCCGCATTTGGGGTGTTGTATCGCTTGTTTTTCCTTCCAAGACCGCATCAAACGCCGGAACGCGAACAAACCTATTTAAAGCAATGGACCTGGACGCAGACACCCACTCCGTGGGGCGTTTTACCAATTGCGGTGGTTGCTGCAGCGCAGAATTGCCCATTCCAAGGACGGGTATTGGTGCTGCACGGCTGGAGCGGACGCCCAACCCAAATGGGGGGTGTAGTTCAGGCACTTCATGCTGCTGGCTTTGATTGCTGGGTACCCGTTGCACCGGGCCACGTTGCAGGACAAACTGGGTTCAGTTCGTTGCGCGATTTTGCCCAGTTGGCCTCGTGGTTGCAGGAACATCATGGCCCTTTTAGCGCCGGTGTAGGGCACAGTTTAGGCGGCGGAGCGCTATTGATGTCTGCGGACCACGGAAGCAAATGGGACAAACTGGTAACGATCAGTTCTTTTGCAAAAACCGATCGCGTATTTCATGAATTTATTCGGCAGTCGGGTTTGCCCCTACGGTATGTGGATCGACTGTTTGAACGCGTAACCCACGAACTGGGCTCAGACCCGCATCTCTATTCTCCCCACTTAGCAAAGCATACAGGAGCGCTGCTGGTCGTACACTCCCCGGACGACGTGGAAGTTCCGTTCTCCGATGCAGAATGCCTTCACGACCATTTTCCGCAAAGTACCCTCGTTGCCACTTCCCCACTGGGACACCGAAAGATTTTGTGGCGTTCGGAAACATGGGAGGCAGTTGTGGGTTATCTACACCAATGAAGCAGTTCCTCCTTGGCGTGTTCTTGGTGGCCGTAACCACCACCGGATGCCGTGTATCCAACAAGTCCAAAACCGATTCCGACATGGAAAAATACCCCATTGAACGCAGCGAAGCCGAATGGCGTGCGCAATTGAGCCCCGAACAGTACCGCATTCTTCGGGAGAAAGGAACCGAATATCCCGGAACTGGGGAGTACAACCTGCACTTTAAAGAAGGTACGTATACCTGTGCGGGTTGTGGCACGGAGCTCTTTTCCAGCGAGAGCAAGTTTGACGGCCACTGCGGCTGGCCTTCGTTTGATGCAGCGTTGGCCGGAGGACGTGTACGGGAACAGCGCGATCTTTCCCACGGCATGATTCGGACCGAAATTCTATGTGCCCAATGCGGCGGTCATTTGGGCCATATTTTTCCCGACGGGCCCACCGAAACAGGATTGCGCTACTGCGTCAACAGCCTGAGTCTGGAATTCCAGCCGGTAAACGATTCTACCTCCGGCAAATAAAGTAAATACACTGATAAACCGCATACGCGGCGGTACTTTAGAAATAAAAAAAGCCTGCATGTGCAGGCTTTTTTGTGGGTGAACAGGGATTCGAACCCCGGACCCTCTGCTTGTAAGGCAGATGCTCTGAACCAGCTGAGCTATTCACCCTTTTTGGTTATTCCCGTTAAGGAGTGCAAATATACAAAGGAATTTGAATAGGCAAAACCTCAATGTCTATTTTTCAAAAAAAAGCCGCCGCCCTTTGGGGCGGCGGCGCATCAACTTCGTTCGGTGAATTACTTTGCGGACTGAATTACTTCAAAACCTTTGGATTTCAAGAATTCAATCTTCTCATTGATGACCGCTACATCGCGACGATTTTTTTCGTGGTTGATGGATTTCATCAAACCGTCCAATTCCTCACTCTCCAACTTGCCCAAGAATTGGGTTGCGAAAACCGTCTTCAAAGATTTGTTGTTGTTTTGATTCTTGCGCAGATGAGCAACCAGTTCTTTAGGTTTCATTTTTTTTGTTTTTAGTGTTACCAAACCGGTTCAAAAGTAAGACAATAAATTAAAAGAACAAAACCACAAAATACCAACAACTATAAACACAATTGTTAATAACTCCACTCAATCATTATACACCCGTTTCAATCGAATATAACCGTCCATGGGAATTCAAAAAGCGATTAATTTCTCCAACGAATTTTCAAATTTATACGAAGCTAAAAATCCTTTTTCTAACGACGCCGCAAACGGTATGGGGGTGTCCGCGCTGGCGACACGCACCACAGGTGCGTCCAAAAATTCAAAACAACGCTCGTTGATGTGGGCAGCAATATCGGACGCTACCCCGCCAAACAATACATCTTCTTGCAAGACCAAAACTCGCCCTGTTTTTTGTGCACTTTTTTCCAACGTTTTCCAATCCAAAGGTTGAATCGTGCGCAGATCAATGATTTCCAAATCCCACTCCGGACGTTTGTTGGCCACTTCCAAGGCCCAATGCACGCCCATGCCGTAGGTGATGACGGTTGCTTGGCAACCTTCACGCAAAACGGCTGCTTCGCCCAAGGGTAGGCTGTAGTATCCTTCCGGGACGGATTGGGAGAGGCTGCGGTACAACGCTTTGTGTTCAAAAAACAACACCGGATTGGGGTCGTCAAATGCGGCACACAACAGTCCTTTGGCGTCGGCCGGAAATGCAGGATAAACCACTTTTAATCCTGGCGTGTGTGCAAACCAGGCCTCTGTGGATTGGGAGTGAAATGGGCCTGCGGCAACACCGGCGCCGGTGGGCATGCGCACCACAACGTCTGCCTGTTGCCCCCAGCGCCAATGAATTTTAGCCAAGTTGTTCACGATCTGGGTAAAGCCCTCGGTAACAAAGTCGGAAAATTGCATTTCCACCATGGCCTTCATGCCGCGAACGCTCAGTCCCAAACCAGCACCCAAAATCGCGGCTTCGCACAAGGGAGTGTTGCGCACGCGTTCGGCACCAAATTCGTTCACAAAACCGTCGGTCACTTTAAATACTCCACCGTACGCCCCAATGTCTTGCCCCATGAGGACCAATTCCGGGTGCCGCCGCATGGACTCGCGCAAACCGTCGCTGATGGCGTCTATGAGGCGCATTTCTTTGCTTGAGGCGTTCGGTGCAGGAGTTACTGAAGCGGGGGAAGGCGCGAAAAGATCAGCACGCTCTGCTGCTTCATCCCAGACGGGTTCCGGTTCCAATAATGCGTCTTCAAGCGCCTGTTGGATGGCCTCTTTCTCCTCCTGTTTCCAGGTTTCGCGCTCTTTGGCAGAAAGCCACTTTTTCTTTTCCAAAAAGGCGCCAAAGGCATCCACAGGATCGCGCTCAGACCAAGCATCAATAAGGCCTTCCGGATAGTATTTGGTTCCGGAGGCTTCTTCGTGGCCGCGCACCCGAAAGGTTTTGCATTCCAGTAGAACCGGACGCGGATTTTCGCGCATGGATTCGGTGAGTTCCTTCGCTTTTCTGTAGACGTCCAAAATGTTGTTGCCGTCGATGCTGTGCGCCTCCATTCCGTAGGCCGGACCCTTGACCAAAAAGGAATCAAAGTTGAACTGCTCGCGAGACGGAGTACTCAATCCCCATTGGTTGTTCTCCACCACAAACAATACCGGCAAACCCCATACAGAAGCGACGTTTAATGCTTCGTGAAAATCGCCTTCGGACGCTCCACCGTCGCCCGTAAAGACCAACGTGGCTTTCTTTTCCTTTTTGAGTTTGTGGGACAAGGCAATTCCATCCGCAACACCCAATTGGGGTCCTAAATGGGAAATCATGCCCACCAGGTGGTGTTCCTTGGAGCCAAAGTGAAACGAGCGATCTCGTCCCTTGGTGAAACCAGTTAATTTGCCTTGAAACTGAGAAAAAAGTCGAAACAAAGGAACTTCCCGAGCCGTAAAAACGCCCAAGTTTCGGTGCATGGTGAGGATGGTTTCGTCCGGTTGCATGGCCAACGCGGTACCCACGGAAACCGCTTCTTGGCCGTAGGAGGAAAACCATTTGGAAATTCTGCCTTGGCGCAACGCCACCAACATTTTTTCTTCAATCATGCGGGGGCGCAAAAGGTGGCGGTACAGGTGAAGGCAAAGTTCCTGGTCTGCTGCGGTTGCATCAAAAGAAAGAGGGGGTAGATTTTTCGGAAACATGTTGCTTTTCTGAGTGCCTCAAAGGTAGGACGCATTATCTTTGATTGCCTAAAAATACCGCGCCTCATGCAACTCCCTACCCTATCCCTCAACCATTTTACGGACGGAACGCCGGAACAAAAAAACGCCTTCGTTCAGGAGTTGGGACGCACGTACACCGAACTGGGTTTCATCGCTATTGAGAACCACGTTTTGGATGCGGACCGTCGAGACCGTTTGTACGCAG
>CAMBEZ010000009.1 GCA_945865885.1 Owenweeksia hongkongensis DSM 17368 | reverse complement strand
TTGTTCACGGTGGACGTGAAGTACCTCGTCAACCCCACGGGCAAGTTTGTCATTGGCGGACCGCACGGAGACACGGGCCTCACGGGCCGCAAGATCATTGTGGACACCTACGGCGGCAAGGGCGCGCACGGAGGCGGTGCCTTCTCCGGCAAAGACCCTTCCAAGGTGGACCGTTCTGCGGCCTACGCGGCGCGCTACGTGGCCAAGAACTTGGTGGCTGCCGGTGTGGCCAAGCAAGCATTGGTGCAGCTGGCCTACGCCATTGGTGTGGCAGAACCGGTGGGCTTCTACATCAACACCTACAACACCGCTCTGGTGCGCGGTGCAGACGGCAAAAAGCTGTCCGACGGCGCCATTGCCGAGCGCGTGCAGCAAATGTTTGACTTGCGTCCGTACGCCATTGAGCAGAAGTTTGGCCTGCGCCAACCGATCTACCTGGAAACCGCTGCGTACGGCCACATGGGCCGCACCCCGGAAACCGTTTCGAAAACGTTCAAGCGCCCGGCTGGAAACGGCTACGAGGAGAAAGTCATGACCGTGGAACTGTTCACCTGGGAAAAGTTGGATTCCGTGGATAAAATTCGCGCCGAATTCGCACTGTAAACTACCCGGGACTGCCCCCGGTTGAAAACGAAAAAACCCGGCTTCCGCCGGGTTTTTTTTGTGCCCGCCCCTTGGGGTGGGTTCTGCGAAAAAACTCAATAACGGTAGGCGTCGGACTTGAACGGTCCTTGAACCGTAACACCGATGTAGGCCGCCTGGTCTTCGGACAAGGTCTCCAACTCCACGCCGATGGCGGAGAGGTGCAAGGCCGCCACTTTCTCGTCCAAATGCTTGGGCAAGGTGAACACCTCGTTGGGGTACTTTCCTTTGTTGGTGTACAACTCAATCTGCGCCAACGTTTGGTTGGTGAAGGAGTTGGACATGACGAAGCTGGGATGGCCGGTGGCACAGCCCAAATTCACCAAACGACCTTCCGCCAAAACGATGATGTCGTTGCCGTCGATGTTGTAGAGGTCCACCTGGGGCTTGATTTCCACCTTGGTGCTGCCGTAGGATTGGTTCAACCAAGCCATATCGATTTCGTTGTCGAAGTGACCAATGTTGCACACCACGGTTTTATCTTTCATCATGCGGAAGTGACGCTCCGTTACGATGTTCTTGTTGCCCGTTGCGGTGCAGACGATGTTGGCACGCGGAACAGCGTTGTCCATGCGCTTTACTTCAAAACCGTCCATGGCCGCTTGCAGCGCACAGATGGGGTCGATTTCCGTAACGATGACGCGCGCTCCGGCGCCTTGAAAGGATGCAGCGGTGCCCTTGCCTACGTCTCCGTACCCGGCAACCACCACTACTTTACCGGCCATCATCAGATCCGTAGCCCGACGAACCGCGTCTACCGCCGATTCTTTGCAGCCGTACTTGTTGTCGAACTTGGATTTGGTCACGCTGTCGTTCACGTTGATGGCGGGCAAAGGCAATGTGCCGTTGGCCATGCGCTCGTACAAACGGTGAACTCCCGTGGTGGTCTCCTCGGAAATGCCGCCAATGGCGGCAGCCAGGTGCGGGTAACGATCCAAAACCATGTTGGTCAGATCGCCGCCGTCGTCCAAAATCATGTTCAACGGTTCTTGGCCGGTACCAAAGTGCAGGGTTTGCTCAATGCACCAGTCAAACTCCTCCTCCGTCATGCCCTTCCAAGCGTACACTTGGATACCGGCAGCAGCAATGGCTGCGGCGGCGTGGTCTTGCGTGGAGAAAATGTTGCAGGAAGACCAGGTTACCTCAGCGCCCAATTCCGCCAGCGTCTCAATGAGAACGGCCGTTTGGATGGTCATGTGGAGGCAGCCCGCAATGCGTGCGCCGGATAGGGGCTTGGAGGTACCGTATTCGGCCCGCAACGCCATCAAACCGGGCATTTCTGCCTCAGCCAATTGGATTTCCTTGCGTCCCCACTCGGCGAGGGACATGTCTTTAACTTTATAAGGCACGTAGGCCATAACGGTTTGGTTTGTTGTTAATTTGCGGCAAAGGTACGGAAACGGTGTGGATTGAACTTCCCGATGAGGGGCTTGCTTGGGTGGGGCGTCAGGACGCGTGCGGTGAAGCGCGCTGGTCTGACGCATGCCAAAAACGAGGGGCGGAACGAAAATCAGAATCCGCCCAAGTTGCTTTTTCCGCTGCGCGTTTTGCCTTGTTTCAAGTGCTTCAACGCGCCAACCGAGAAGATGTTCTCCAATACGTGCATTATTCGTCTGCTGGACGCCCGCTTTTGCCCCCGGGAATGGGTTTTGTGGCCTTATCGCATTCCGCCACCCACGCTGCGGCGGCCTTCCACCCCACCCGACCGGTGGGAATTGACGTGGAGGGTCTGCGCAACCAACTGGCGCGCGTAGCGGCCAAATTTGTGGCACCGGAAGAACAGGGATTGGATTTGCGGGGGCTCTGGGGATTGAAGGAAGCGCTTTATAAGGCCATAGGCTTGCCCGGCCTGCATTTTGCTCGCGATTTGCGGTGTTCGGAAGAACCGACGGACGCCTCCCACGGGTTGGCCATTTTTCCGGAAGGGGAAGCGCACTGGAATCGAACGAATGTGGACGACCAATGCGCGGTGTGGGCGTTGTTGCCCCCGCCCCAGCACCTGCTGCGCGAACCTTTTCGGTGGGTGGTGACGGGCGCGGAAAGCAGCGGCAAATCCACCTGGGCCCAAGATTTAGCGACGCGCCTGAATCTGCCCCTGGTTCCAGAAGGCGTGCGCCAATGGATGGTTCCCGGCGAAGACTACACGGCTGCGGAGGTGCGGAAATGGGCACAACAACAAGCGCAGTTGGAGGCCAAACGAGCCGGCAACGGCTCCGCGGTGGTGGACACGGACCGCGTGAATTTTGACGTGTGGTTGCAGGTGCGGTTTGGCGAGCGCTTGGATCGTGCCGCAATCCGTGCGTCGTCAAGCTCCGAAGAAGCGCCCCCGGAGGCGTCCGCTCCGGAAATGGACCGTTGGTATGCCGTTCTTTCTCCCTTGGAAACGTGGGAGCCGGATCCGTTGCGGGAAGCGCCGGATTATGCGGACCGGCTGCGGATTGAATCGCTGCATCGGTCTGCGGTGGAGAGCGAGGAACAAGGCGTTCGCGTGGGCTGGTGGGAAGTGGCGCAAACGCCCCTTGGCGCGGAGATTGCCGCGACTGCGAGCCAAAATCGATGGCCGGCGTTGTATCTTTGCAAAGCACAGGGGTGCCGGAGCGAACGCAACGGCTGAGATTACACCCTAGAACCTGGGCGGGTTATGCCGCCAAGGAAGTCGCCCGGCACAACTGTGCGCCGTTTGTTCCACCAACAAAACTGCCCAGTTGTGAAAAAAAAATTAAGTTTTCTGGTTTCCTTGGCTTCCACGGCGTGTGCCGTTGGCTTTTTGGGTTTCCCGTCGATTTGGGCCCAAAATGCAAAACCCAGTGCAACGTCCGTCGCTTCAAAAAAGGACTCCACCGTGGTTCTGACGGCGGCGGAAGTAGCCGTATTTCGGGCGGATGAACGCACACCGGTAACCTTTACCTTGTTGTCCGCACCCGTTCTAAAGCGGGAAAACAACGCTCGGGATCTACCGTTTGTGCTCCAAAATGTGCCCAACGCGGTGGTTGCGTCGGACGCGGGAACGGGCATGGGCTACACCTACTTTCGTTTGCGCGGGTCGGACCAAACACGGATCAACGTAACGCTCAACGGCGTGCCGCTGAACGATCCGGAATCGCACGGCGTGTTTTGGGTCAACACCCCGGATCTGACGTCTTCCTTGGCCAGCGTGCAAATCCAACGCGGCGTGGGTACTTCCACCGTGGGAACCGGTGCTTTTGGCGGATCGGTATCGCTGGAGACGGCTGCGCCTTCCGGCAAACGACAAAAAACGTTTATTGGAACGGGTTCCTGGCCGCTGGGCTACCGCGGTACTTATTTGTGGGAGGGCCCGTGGGTAGGACGGCACAAAAACCTCGCCTTTTCCGGACGAGTAACCCACCAACGCGCCAACGGGTACGTGGACCGTTCCGGCATGGACCTGCACAGCGCCGTGCTCAACGGAATTTGGCGGTACGGCGCAACCGCGGCCACCGGCCGGCAGGGCAGTCTCCGATTCTTTTACACCGACGGGCAAGAACGCACCCAACAAGCATGGTACGGCATCCCGGAAGCCAAATACCGCGGGGATTCGGCGGGCGTAGAGGCCTACATTGCGCGGAACTACATGCGTGAGGACGACGCGCAAAATTTGCGCACCTCCGGCAACCGAACCTACAACGCGTACACCTACCCCAACGAGATCGATCGGTACCGGCAAACGCACTACCAGCTGCAGTGGAACCACCGTCTGAATGCGTCCACCCGCGTCAACGCCAACCTTTTTGCGGTTCGCGGACGGGGCTATTTTGAACAATTCAAGCGCGGTGAGTCCTTCGCGGACTACGGCCTGCCCAATCCCGTGGTGGGGTCTGACACGCTGCAATCCACGGATTTGGTTCGACGCCGCTGGCTGGACAACCGCCTGGTGGGCAGCAACGGAAACCTGATCACCACCGCGGGCGCGCAACAACTCACCCTGGGCTACAACCTCTACTCCTACTTGGGCGATCACTTTGGCACGTTGCCGTGGATGGGCCAAGCCGCCGGCAGTTGGGCCGACGACGGGCCTTTTTCCGGAAACGGCTGGTTTGACCAAGCCCAGGAGCGTCGGTACTACGACGACCGCAACACCAAAAACGAGGCCAGCGCCTTTGCTCGTTTGGAGGGATCCTTGGGAGCGCTGGGACACGGTTACACGGACCTGCAAATAAGACGGGTTGCCTACCGGTACGCCGGAGAAGGCCAGACCGGCTTGTTCCAGCGGATGTTTTTCAATCCAAAAATAGGATGGAGCCGGGGCAGCGTTCGCCGCGGCTTGGTGTACGCCTCCGTGGCCGCAGCGCATCGGGAACCCATTCGGGCCGATTTTATAGATGCCCGCGGCGGATCCGCTCCTTTGCCCGAACAACTCGTGAACGGCGAAATGGGCTACCGCGTGCACAACCACCGGTGGTCCTTGGAGGCCAACCTATACGCCATGGAGTACCGCAATCAACTGGTGCCCACCGGCGCCTTGAACGATGTGGGTGCCGCGCTTCGCGTCAATGTACCCGTCTCTTGGCGCAGAGGGGTGGAGCTGGACGGTTCCGTGCGCTTGGGGCCCAAAAGTTCGCTGCAGGCCTCAGCGGCATTCAGCAATAACCGCATTGCAGAATTTACCGAAGTTCTGTACGACTACGCCGCAGACCCCGTGGAAACAGTCTCCATCCTCCACCGCAACACCCCCATTGCCCTTTCACCCAATTGGGTGGGCTCGGTGCATTGGAACCACGAACGGAAGGACGACGGGTTCCGGGTTTCGCTGCGGTCCGTGGGTCGGCAGTATTTGGACAACACGGGTGCCGTGGAGCGTTCGTTGGACGGATATACCACTTTGGATTTGCGCTGGACCCGGAAATTGTCTGTGGGCGAGTTTCAGTTGGATGTGGTCAATGCCACCAACACGCGGTATGCGCCGAACGGCTACACGTGGGGTTATTTGTACGCCGGGGAACGCACGGTGGAGAACTTTGTCTATCCCATGGCGGGAACGCAGCTGTTGGCGACGTTCCGCATAAAGTTGGAAGAGTAGTGTTTTTGGGCGCGCTCCGCGCGCCATCCGGGGGGTTAAGCCCGCGCGGCCCCCAGGGCCGCGCGGGCTGCCGTTACGTCCTGTGCGATTTGCACTTTGAGCGCCTCCGTATCCGGAAAACGAAGTTCGTCGCGCAGTCGGGCTACAAAATGCACCCGCAGGGCTTGGCCGTACAAATCGGCAATACCGGGCTCCAAAACGTGTGCCTCCAACTTCCGCGAGCTGCCGTCCACCGTGGGGCGAACGCCCAAATTGGCCACTGCCGCCAATCGCTCTCCCCGAAACTGGGGCGCCAATCGCTCCACCCAAACCGCATACACGCCGTCCTTGGGCAGGAGCTTGTCCGGGTCAATTTCACCGACGTTGGCGGTAGGAAAGCCCAAACCGCGGCCAATCCGCTCGCCGGATTCAACCGTTCCCGTGCAGAAATAGGGGCGCGTCAGCCACACGGCTGCCCGATCCACCGCTCCCGCCAGCAACTCCGTGCGAATTTTGGTACTGGACACGCGGACCGCGTCCACGTCGTGGGGGGGAATTTCTTCCACTTCAAAACCGTAGACCGGTCCAAATTCTTGGAGGTGCGCAAAGGTCCCTTCGCGGTTCCGGCCGAAGTGGTGATCGTAGCCTATTACGAGGCGGCGCACGTCCAGGTGCTGCACGAGGCCGCGTCGAACAAAATCCAAGGAAGACCACGCCGCAAATTCCGGGGTAAACGGCTGAACCACCAAGTGATCCAAACCGACTTCCGCCAACAATTCCGCACGCTCCTCCAAAGTGGTGAGGAGCTGCAACGGAAACTCCGGATGAATGATTTTTCGCGGATGGGGATCAAAGGTGACCACCACGGAGGCGCCGCCCAAGGAGGACGCCACTTCCTGCAACCGACGAAGAATGGTGCGGTGTCCCGCGTGCACGCCGTCGAAGGTTCCGGTGGTGACCGCAGTTGGTCCGACGGGCGCAAAGGCCTCCATGCCCAGGGTTCGTTTCACGGGGCAAAGATAGTTTTGGTTGTACCTTGGCGACATGGGAAATTTGCTTGGTTTTGTAGGATCCTCTTTTCATGCGCACTCCTGGAAATGGCTGCTTTTTGGCGTCATCCTCACCTTGACATACTTGTTGTTGGCTGTTCCCTTCGTTGGCTTATTGGTGCTTTGGTTGATCCTGCCGTGGATGCAACTGGGTGCCGCTACCTTTCTTCATCGGTCCGGATTGGGCCACAGTTTTGAGGGTACCGGCGATGATGCCGCGGAACACACCGCATCCTTTTCTGATTTTTTCGCAGGCATTCACAAAGCGCCCGGATTGATTGGATTGGCCACGATCAACGGATTGGTTTTGCTTGGGCTGTTGACGGTTCAAGTAGCCCTGTTCTTTCAAGACCCCGCCTTGCGCGACGCTTTTACGGAATTGGTGGGGATGCAAGAAACGTACGTTTCCATGAGCCCAGAAGAACAAATGCTTGTGGTGGAAGAATTGGGTATTTTGGAGTTGATGATGGCCGGCCACGCCTACGAAATGCTGGCCCTAGCCCTAATGGCCGTGGTGTGGTTGGGGATGACCTTCACTGCCCCGTACAGACTGGCGTTGGAGGGTCACGGCATGTGGCCATCCTTGGTGTTGTCCGTCAAAGATGGCGCCAACCATTGGTGGTTGCCGTTGGTAGTGGCAGGGCGCGAAGCGGTTGTCCTGACGGGCATGGTCTCTGGCTTTTTTCTGCTCTCCCTGCTTTTGCCGTTGGTCTTAATTTTCAGCTTCGCTGTTTACCAACAAATTTCCAAGGAGTCCCCACCGAACAGATTAGCAAAATTCTGAATTCTGTCGTACCTTTGCGCCCGAATTAAAGCAAGATTCCATGTCCTCGATTAAAGGCCAAATTGCACAGGTAATCGGACCGGTTGTAGACGTTTATTTCCCGAACGCCACAGCTCTTCCTAAGATTTATGAAGCCTTGGTGGTTACCCGCCCCAACGGTCAGAAAGTCATTATGGAAACCCAACAACACATTGGAGAAGACACCATTCGGGCGATCTCCATGGACTCCACCGACGGTTTTACCCGCGGCCAGGAGGTTGTTGCGGTGGGTGACACCATTCAAATGCCCATTGGCGAGCAGATCAAAGGCCGCGTATTCAACGTGGTGGGCGAGGACATCGACGGTTTGGGTCGCATTGACCGCACTGTAGGAAAGTCCATCCACCGTGAGGCTCCCCGTTTTGAAGACTTATCTACCGCCACGGAAGTCCTGTTGACCGGCATCAAGGTAATTGACTTGATTGAGCCCTACGCTAAGGGGGGTAAAATTGGTTTGTTCGGCGGTGCCGGTGTAGGCAAAACCGTTTTGATCCAGGAATTGATCAACAACATCGCCAAAGGCCACGGCGGTCTGTCTGTATTTGCCGGAGTGGGCGAGCGTACCCGCGAAGGAAACGACTTGATCCGCGAAATGATTGAGGCCGGCATCATCCGCTACGGCGAAGAGTTCAAGCATTCCATGGAGGAAGGCGGTTGGGACCTGAGCAAAGTAGACCTGAAGGAGCTGGAAGAATCAAAAGCTACGTTCGTGTTTGGACAGATGAACGAGCCTCCCGGGGCCCGTGCCCGTGTGGCCTTGTCCGGCTTGACCATGGCTGAATACTACCGCGACGGCGACGGCGGCGGCCAAGGTAAAGACATCCTGTTCTTCATCGACAACATTTTCCGCTTTACGCAGGCCGGCTCTGAGGTGTCCGCTTTGTTGGGACGTATGCCTTCTGCTGTAGGTTACCAACCGACGTTGGCATCGGAAATGGGCGTGATGCAAGAACGCATTACCTCTACCAAAAACGGCTCCATCACTTCCGTTCAGGCGGTATACGTACCGGCGGATGACTTGACCGACCCGGCTCCTGCTACCACCTTCGCCCACTTGGACGCGACTACGGTATTGTCCCGTAAAATTGCCGAATTGGGCATCTACCCTGCGGTAGATCCTTTGGACTCCACTTCCCGCATTTTGACTCCGGAAGTTGTGGGTGCGGAGCACTACGATTGCGCCCAGCGCGTGAAGCGCATCCTGCAGCGCTACAAGGAGTTGCAAGACATCATCGCCATCTTGGGCATGGAAGAATTGTCCGAAGACGACAAGTTGGTGGTGTCCCGCGCACGTCGTGTGCAGCGTTTCTTATCCCAGCCCTTCCACGTGGCCGAGCAGTTTACAGGCATTCCCGGCGTATTCGTAGATCTTCAGGAGACCATCAAAGGGTTTACCATGATCATGGACGGCGCTTTGGATCAGTACCCTGAGGCTGCCTTCAACTTGAAAGGTGGTATTGAGGAAGTCATTGCCGCGGGTGAGAAAATGTTGGCGGAAGCCTAATTCGGATGCACCCCATGCAACTGGAAGTACTTACCCCCGAAAAAAAACTCTTCTCCGGTGAGGCGAAGGCCGTGCAGTTCCCCGGAACCGACGGTTTATTTCAAATTTTGAACGGCCACGCTCCGTTGATTGCAACGCTTCGCGCGGGCGACATCCGTGTGGAAACGGCACAAGGCGCCACCGAATCCATTGCCATCAACGGCGGTGTAGTGGAGGTGTCCAACAACGTGCTCTCCGTTTTAGCGCAGTAGTTGCAGAACGTTCCTTTGGAATGCTGAACTTTGTAGGCAGGATGCGCAAGTGTCCTGCCTTTTTTTATCCTCCAACTTCCGTGAACGCATCCCTTCCCTTCCCCGTTAAGCGCCTGCTGCGTTTTGCCCTTATCCTTGCCATCGTTGCAGCACATTCGGGCCTTCTAGCACAGCCGTATACGGGAATCAACTACCCCAATCCCAAGGACACCACGCCGCGGATCGCCATCCTACTTCTTCCCGAAGTACCGGTGCGTCCGTTGTGGGACCAATTCACGAGCCAAACGGTGGCCGGTTACAACGGCGACGAGTTGCGCTCGCGTTTCCCAGGAGCCACCCTGACCGAAGCTCTGGAGGGAACCTTTGGCCTGGATTTGCGCCAACGGGGAGGGGCAGACGTTCAATCGGATTTGTCCGTTCGTGGAAGCACCTTTGATCAGGTTTTGGTGGTTGTGGACGGCGTGCCGCAGTACGACCCACAAACCGGCCACCACGCCTTCAATTTGCCCCTGCCCTTGGGCGCCGTGGAACGCGTGGAACTCCTGGCCAACGGGGGCTCCTACCGCTACGGTCCCTTCGCCTTTGCCGGCGTACTGTACATCACTACCCGCGGAGCCCAAGGATCCTACGTCAGCGCTGGCGCCGGTCAGTTTGGATACACCCAAGTGGCCTCCGGCTTTCCCTTCAGCGTCAATAAACCGCACTTTGCGGCAACTGGACGATTGGATGTTGAAACGAAATCCGCCGACGGCTGGAAGCGCAATACGGATTTTGACCAAGTCCACCTGTACGGTAGTGCCCGCACGTCAACCTGGGGAGGACCGCTCTTCCTGAGAGGCGGTTGGGGACGCAAGCGCTTTGGCGCCCAAAATTTCTACTCCTTCAACTTCCCCGAACAGTACGAGGCCGTTAATACCTACACCGCTCAACTTCAATACGGCGCCGACCGAAACGTTTTTCGCTTGTTTGCCCGCCAGCACTACGATCAATTTGAACTCTTCCGCGAAGAGCCTGGCTATTTTCTAAGGCAGTCCAACGGTCTGTTCCTGAATACGGTGGACAGCACCTTTGCCCCGTCCTGGTACCAAAACCACAACTTCCACCGCAACCGCACCTTGGGCGGCGAATGGACCGGGCGTCCCTTGAGCTGGAACCTCAATGCCAGCGGCAACCAGCGTTTGCTGTTGGAAACAGGAGCGGACTTTCGGTACGACGAAATCAAGTCCAACGCCTTGGGGCTGCCCATCAGCGATACGGCCTATTTCCCGCGGTACGGGACCGCACTCTCCAAAGGGGATACCCGCCGGCACGGCGGTGCCTTTGCCGCCGCCAAATGGTCCGGCGGAGGAATTTCCAAACAGTGGGAACTGCAAGCAGCTGGCCGCATCCACTATTCGGACGCCTTCGGTATTCAGTTCCTTCCGGGCGTAGAAGCTTCGGCCAAGAGCTCCGTTGAACACCGTTGGTCTGTGGCAGCCAACTATGCCACGCGCTTCCCCACGTTTACGGACCTCTACTATACTTTGGGCGGAGCCATCGGCAGCGCCAACTTGCAGCCCGAGTACGCCTGGAACGTAGAGGCCGCCCACCGCTACCAAACCTCCGGCATGCAGTGGCAAACCGCCCTGTTTGCGCGCCAAGGTCGGCAGCTGATTGATTGGGTATCCAACATCCAAGGCCAATTTATTGCAACCAACCTTCAAGAAGCAACGTTCTACGGCACGGAGACCTACCTCCAATGGCGCGCACCGTTGCCCATGCTTGAAATGGTTCGTCTGGGGGGATCTACCCTGTTTCATTCCGGGTCTGCACCGTCGGGCACCAACAGCACGTACGCGTTGGATTACCTCCGTTACCGCGGTGTCGTACAGATTCAAACCACCGAATACCGAGGTTTCAAGGCCACCTTGCGCAGCCAACACAGCCTGCGCAACGGTTCGTTCCGGCAAGCGGACGGCACCACTGGGAAGTACACCGCGCAACACCAGACGGACCTGCGTTTGTCTCAGACCGTTGGGCCCAACATGACCCTGGGAGTAGATGTTTTGAACGTATGGAATGCCGCGCTGCAGGACCGCGGCGGCATTGCCTTACCCGGACGTTGGATTCGGGGTTCCTTTCAGTTGACCTGGTAAAAGTGCTCCCGGCCGCTCGTACCTTCGTTTCATGAACGCAAAAAATCCCTCCGAATTGGCACCCGTAACGGTTATGCAGGAAGACGTCGATCAGTGGATCCAAACCTTTGGCGTCCGGTACTTCAACGAACTGACGAATATGGCCCAACTGACGGAAGAGGTGGGCGAAGTGGCGCGCATCATCGCGCGGCGGTACGGAGAGCAGAGCGAGAAGGAGTCCGACAAAAACAAGGATTTGGGCGAGGAATTGGCGGACGTGCTCTTTGTGGTACTCTGTCTGGCCAACCAAACCGGAACGGATCTCCAGGCGGCGTACGACCGACGCATGGAAGCCAAGGGCGCGCGGGACAAAGACCGCCACGCCAACAACCCCAAGTTGAAGCCGTAAAGGCCCGCGGGCGATTCGCGCGGTTACTCTTTTTGGCGCGTGTCCAGCCAAACGGTGACGGGGCCGTCGTTGATCAGCTCTACTTGCATGTCTGCGCCAAAAACACCGCTTTTTACGGGAACCTCGGCCACATTCCAGAGCTGCTCCAAAAAGGACTCGTACAACGGTATGGCCTGGACGGGAACCGCTGCGCGGTAAAAACTGGGGCGGTTGCCTTTTTTGGTGGAGGCGTGCAGCGTGAATTGACTGACCACCAAAAACGAGCCGTCCACCTCTTGGATGGAAGCGTTGATGGCTCCGGAGGCGTCGCCAAAAAGGCGCATGAGCGCCAATTTTCGAACGCCATAAGCAACATCTTCTTCCGTGTCTGCCGCCTCAAAACCCACCAAAACCAGTAATCCGCGCTGAATTTGGGCGTGGATGCGTCCGTCGATGTGCACAGCAGCGCGCAAAACGCGTTGGATCAAAAGTCGCACGGCAACGCTTAAATTTTGTAGGCGTCTTGCCGGTAGGGATCGTCGTCGTCCACGCCGTGGAGCATGCTGAGGTAGGACCGGTACCGGGTGGGCGCCAATTTATGCGCCTCCACCGCATCCCGAACCGCACAGCCGGGCTCTTCCGTGTGGCTGCAGTCCGCAAAACGGCATTGAGAGCGCAAGGCAAAGATCTCCGGGAAATAATCGCCAATCTCGCTGGCCTCCATGGACACGATGCCAAACCCGCGAATGCCGGGGGTGTCGATCAAATTGATGTTTCCAGCCATGAGGTGCATTTCCGCAAAGGTGGTGGTGTGCTGCCCTTGGCCGTGCGCCGTGCTGACCGCTTGGGTGCGCAAGGTCAAGCTGGGGTCCAGGGCATTGGCCAAGGAACTCTTTCCAACGCCCGAATGCCCGCTGAACAAGGTTACTTTATTGGCCAGTAAGGAGCGCAGTTCCTCCAAACCCTCCCCGGTGAGGGCCGACGTCCGCAGCGTTCGGTACCCGGCCGCCCCGTAGGCCGCCTCCCGGTATTCCAATTCGTCGCGGTCCGCCTCAGACAAAGCATCCATTTTATTGAACACCAATACCGCGGGTACGCTGTAGGCCTCGGCCGTGGCGAGGAATCGATCAATAAACCCAAAAAGGGTTTTGGGCTCGGAAACGGTGGTCACCAAAACCGCCTGGTCCAAATTGGCCGCAATAACTTGCGTTCTGTGCGACAAATTGACGCTCTTTCGCAAAATGTAGTTTCTGCGATCGTGCAGCGCAATAATGACCGCCTGTTCGGCGCCTTCGTCCTCCAACTCCACGCGATCGCCCACGGCCACAAAACTGGTGCTCTTGCTGCCCTTCAGGCGCAATTGTCCGCGCAAACGGCAGGCGCGTTCGGTGCCGTCGTCCAGCCGAACTTGAAACCAACTTCCGGTTGCCTTGACGACCGTTCCGGGAAATGTAGCGGTTGCGCTCATGCCGCAA
Source organism: Owenweeksia hongkongensis DSM 17368 (assembly GCA_945865885.1). Lineage (GTDB taxonomy): Bacteria > Bacteroidota > Bacteroidia > Flavobacteriales > Schleiferiaceae > CAMDTE01. Next base: position 47,297 of record CAMBEZ010000009.1, on the reverse strand, counting down.
AGGTAGCATCGCTTACCTTTGTGGAAAGACTTGATTCCGTGTCGATCCGCGTTTCCAACCTCACCAAACTCTACGGCGAACAAAAAGCGCTGGACGCCGTCTCCTTTGACCTGCCCGACCGCCAGATTGTAGGCCTCTTGGGGCCCAACGGCGCCGGTAAAAGTACCTTGATGAAAATCTTGACCGGTTATTTGCCGGCCACCAGCGGGAACGCGCAAGTGTGCGGTCTTGAAGTGGGTACCGACGCCCTGGACGTCAAGCAAAAAGTAGGGTACCTCCCGGAACACAATCCGCTGTACACGGACCTCTACATCGCGGAGTATCTGCATTTTGTGGCCGGCCTGTACGGCGCACCTTCCGAGCGTGTAGAAGAAATGATTGCGCAAACGGGATTGACCCCAGAACGCCACAAGATCATTGGACAACTGTCCAAGGGCTACCGCCAGCGCGTGGGCCTGGCTGCGGCCCTGCTCCACGACCCCGAAGTTCTCATCCTGGACGAACCCACCACCGGATTGGATCCCAATCAGTTGGTAGAGATTCGCGCCCTCATCAAACGCGTAGGCCAGTCCAAAACCGTGGTGCTGTCCACCCACATTTTGCAAGAAGTGGAACACCTCTGCGACCGCGTTTTGATCATCCACCACGGTCGCATTGTGCGCGATGCGCAACTGGCGGAACTTCAGGCCGAAGGTGGCTTGGAAAATGCCTTCCGCAACGCCACCCGCGTGGGCTGAGGCACCGCCCAGGAACCGGACAAACTTCTCGCTGCCGAACTCTTTAACGGGGAATCTGCACAAAATTATAGACACAAAAAAAGGGCTGCCCCAAACGGAGCAGCCCTCGTTCTTTAAGAACGAATGACCTTACATCATTCCGTCCATCCCGCCGCCCATGGAAGGCATTGGCTTGTCATCCTTGGGAAGTTCGGTGATTGTAGCTTCTGTGGTCAACAACAGCGCAGCAACCGACGCCGCATTTTCCAAGGCCACCCGTACCACCTTCGTGGGGTCAATAATTCCTGCAGCGTACATGTCGCAGTACTCGTCCGTCTTGGCGTTGAAGCCAAACGCACCCGTACCTTCCTTGACCTTCGCAACCACTACAGAGCCCTCCAATCCGGCGTTGGCCACAATCTGGCGCAACGGCTCTTCAATGGCGCGTGCAATGATCTTGATGCCCGTAGTTTCGTCGTTGTTCTCGCCTTTCATGCCTTCCAGCACCGCACGAGCACGAACAAGCGCTACGCCACCGCCGGGAACGATTCCCTCCTCAATGGCCGCGCGCGTCGCCGCCAAAGCGTCGTCCACTCGGTCTTTCTTCTCCTTCATCTCCACCTCTGAGGCTGCACCCACGTAGAGAACCGCAACGCCACCGGCCAACTTGGCCAAGCGCTCCTGCAACTTCTCGCGGTCGTAGTCCGACGTCGTCGTTTCGATTTGGGCTTTGATTTGGTGCACGCGCGCCTTGATGTCGTCGGCACTGCCGGCTCCATTCACGATGGTGGTGGTGTCCTTATCTATGGTCACCTTTTCTGCGGTGCCCAACATTTCCACCGTTGCGTTCTCCAGTTTGAAGCCGCGCTCTTCGCTGATCACGGTACCGCCCGTCAAGATGGCGATGTCTTCCAACATGGCCTTGCGGCGATCACCAAATCCCGGAGCTTTCACTGCAGCCACGCGCAGGGCGCCGCGGATTTTATTCACCACCAAAGTGGCCAGTGCTTCCCCGTCCACGTCTTCGGCGATGATCAACAAAGGACGTCCGGACTGCGCAACCGGCTCCAACACGGGAAGAATTTCCTTCATGCTGGACACCTTCTTGTCGTAAATCAAGATGTACGGACGGTCAATATCCGCTACCATTTTCTCCGTATTCGTTACGAAGTAGGGGGATAAGTAGCCGCGGTCAAACTGCATTCCTTCCACCACGTCCACGTAGGTATCCGTGCCTTTGGCCTCTTCCACCGTAATGACGCCTTCCTTCTTAACCTTGGCCATTGCCTGCGCGATCAACGTTCCGATCGACGGATCGTTGTTGGCGGAAATCGTGGCCACTTGCTCCACTTTCTCGTTGTTGTCGCCCACCTCCTGAGAGATTTTGCGCAACTCGCTCACAACGGCCGTTACGGCCTTGTCAATGCCGCGCTTGAGGTCCATGGGGTTGGCTCCTGCGGCCACGTTCTTCAAACCGTGGTTGATGATGGCTTGGGCCAAAACGGTAGCGGTGGTGGTGCCGTCGCCGGCGATATCCGCCGTCTTGCTGGCCACCTCTTTCACCATCTGAGCGCCCAAGTTCTGCACCTTGTCCGACAGTTCAATTTCTTTGGCTACGGTTACCCCGTCTTTTGTGACGTGCGGTGAACCGAACGCCTTCTCAATGACTACGTTGCGTCCCTTGGGGCCCAACGTCACTTTAACTGCATTCGCCAACGCGTCTACGCCCTTGCGCAGTCCGTCGCGTGCAGAAACATCAAAGGTTACTTCTTTTGCTGCCATTTTGCTTTGCTTTTTATAAGTGGTTCGTTAATTAGATGATGGCCAAGATGTCCGACTCGCGCATGATCATCAAGTCGCGTCCTTCGTACTTCAGTTCCGTACCGGAGTACTTGCCGTACAGCACCAGATCACCCTCTTTAACGGTCATGGGCTCGTCTTTCTTGCCGGCACCGACGGCCACTACTTTGCCGCGTTGGGGTTTCTCTTGAGCCGTATCCGGAATGATCAAACCGGAGGCGGTTACGGTCTCTGCAGCAGCGGGCTCCACAATCACGCGGTCGGCCAGGGGGCGGATGTTGATATCAGCCATAGATAGGAAATTTTTGAGTGAGTTAGTAGGTTTGGTCGCACCGGTGCGACGCTATAGATAAAGCACATCCCGTGCCACGGAACACAAAAGCCCGTTCTTCGGAAAAAATGGCAAAAAAAAAGCCACCCCAGTGACAGGGTGGCAGTTTTGCGTGACAAAATTACACTTACTCTCCAGCAGGAGCACTTTCCGGCATGCCGGCAGCGCCACCAGCTGCGGGAGCGGGTTGCTGTGCGGGGACGCCAGCGTTCGCGTCGATTTGCTCGTTGACCGCTGATTCCGGCAAAGCCTCACTCTTGTTGCCGCCTTGCATCATGTTGATGAGAAGCACACACACCAACAAGGCACCTGCAAAACCCCAGGTCAGCTTGTCCAAAAACTCGGTGGTACGGCGAACGCCGCCCATCATGTTGGGGGTAGAACCAAAAGAGGAGCCCAATCCGCCGCCCTTGGGGCTTTGGACCAACACCACCAACACCAGCAACAGCGCGCTGATGATAATCAAAATGGAAAGAATGCCGTTCATGGTTTCTTGTTTCGTTGCTTCAATCGAATTTCTAAAATCAGGGATGCAAATATCGCACTTTTATCCGGGTATTTCAACCTCAGAATTTCATACGCTTGAACCGCTTTGTCAAACGCACCTTGCTGCACGTAAACTTGAGCCAACGTTTCGGTCATGAAGACCGGGTCTCCGCCCAAGCTGGAGGCACTTAAATCCGGCATTGGTGCACGCACCTCACTGCCTCGCCCGGGAACAGCTGCAGGCCGAACGGGAGCTTCGCGCTCCAAAAACTTGTCAATTAACGCGTCTGCCATAGGCTTGGGGACCGTCGGAGCCGAAACAACGGCATCTGATGGCAACGAAGCCTGAACTGCTTCCTGCAGCGCCTCATCCAACTCCGGAGCCCCTGAAGGCGAGGTTTGCGGCGCACCAACTGTTTGCTCGGCCAGCCACCGCGCAAAGGGAGACAATCCGCTGTTTGCTGCAACATCGGAAGGAGCAATCGCATGGGTGGGAGACACCGGCGCAACGCTCTGCAGAGCCGGAGCAACCGATTCCTGTCGCTCCTCCGCCGGAGCGGAAACCACTGGCTTTGGACCGTGTAATTTCGCAGAAAGTGCCCGGGCGCGAAGAATGGCTTCCTGAACTTTCTCTGGCAAATGGGAAATATCCGATCCCGTTGTGGAAGATTCAGGATTGGTTAAGGGTTCCGCCCGCGGCGCAGGTACCACCTCCGGTGAAAAATCCAGGGCAACCGCGGGAATCGTTTGTGGAGCCGTTGGGACTTCAAATACGGTGGGCTCCGCAGCGTCCGTCTCGCTCGGAGGATGAACTTCAAAAACCGGAGAAGTTGAAAAATCTTCCATCCAAACCATCAACGCACGTCGGTCTGGGGCAACCGCAGCTGCTCGCCGCAACGCCTGAGGAGCCAGGTAGTGTCCCTCATTTTTAAGTGCACGCGCATACAGGGCGTGCAGGGGTGCTGAATAAGGATACTCGTCCACCGCTTGTTTCAGCCACGCCGCCTCTACGGCGCCCAAAGACTCCGGATGCTCCAAACCGCGGTACCAATCCTTGCTGTTCATCACCAATTCACCAAAGCCCTACTGAAAATTTTCTCCGCTAATTCCCGGCACATTTCGTCCATCAAACTTCCCTCCACCGCACTCAAATCCTGGGTGGACGGGTAATCGCGCGTAGCGGTAAAGCGCTGCGAAAAATTCCGTTTGGAATCCGTTTGGTTGTTCAACTGCACCTCCACTACCAACGTCAATCGGGAGAGTGCTACGGTTTCATTGGCTGTTGGCGCTTGGGGCGAAACGGAATAACCCACAATCGCTCCGGTGAAAACCAAATCCGCATCACGCGGTGCCAACGAAAGGGTGCTCTGTTGCACCAAGGTGGTGCGCAATTGTTCCGTAAACGTTTGAGACAGTCTGGGATTCACCAACTCCGCATTGTTGGGAAAAACGTCCACCTGAACCGTTTTTGCCTCGCCAGAGTCGCTGCCGGAAAAGGAATAGGACACACCGCAGGATGCAAGCAATGCCAAGCACGCAACCGGAACCAGTGCCCCAATGAGTTGGGTCATGCGGGGTGAAATAGAAGCCATTTAAAGGTCTAACTGCTTGATTTTCCGGTACAAGGTACGCTCGGAAATGCCCAATTCCGCTGCCGCTTCCTTCCGTCGGCCTTTGTGGCGCTCCAGCGCTTTGCGCACCATCTCAGCCTCCAAGTCGTGTAGACTCAACATGCCGTCCGCTTCTTCCTCTGCATCTTCAACGGCATCAATGTAGCGCTCATTGGGCGCCAACCGTTCCATTGATTCCAGCGGAACTGCGTTGCGCGGAGCCAAACCCGTCATGCCGCCGGCGGCCGTTCCCATGGAGCGCGCAACAGCGGATGCAGACGTAGACTCAGGATCCAAATTCCCCCCACCCGTTAAGGAATTAACCATCTGGCGCAAATTGTTCAGATCGTTCCGCATGTCAAACAAAACCTTGTACAAAATTTCGCGCTCTGTATTGAACTCGCTTTGGGACAACGGTGTGTCTACCGTGCGCGCAGGCAACTTGGTTTGTGCGATTTCCGGGATGTAGTTGAGCAAGGTTTCCTCAGAAACTTCGCGGTCCGTTTCCACAACACTCAACTGCTCCACCAAATTGCGCAGTTGGCGTATGTTGCCCGGCCAGCGGTACTGCTCCAAGGCGCGAACTGCGTCTGAGGACAACCGAACCGCCGGAAGTCTGTACTTCTGGGAAAAATCCTGGGCAAACTTTCGGAACAACAAATGAATGTCTTCGCGCCGCTCCCGAAGCGGCGGCAATTGAATTTCCACGGTATTTAAACGGTAGTAGAGGTCTTCCCGAAACTTGTTTCGTTCGATGGCCGAAAACATGTTCACGTTGGTAGCGCCTACAACCCGCACCTGGGTAGACTGCGGTTTAGAACTGCCGACGCGAATAAATTCGCCAGTTTCCAATACCCGAAGCAACCGCACTTGGGTCCCCAAAGGCAACTCACCCACCTCGTCCAAGAAAATGGTACCGCCGTCGGCCTCCTCAAAATAGCCTTTCCGCGCACCTGTGGCGCCCGTAAAAGACCCCTTCTCGTGTCCAAACAACTCAGAATCAATGGTTCCCTCCGGAATGGCGCCGCAGTTTACGGCCACCAAGGGCTTGTGCTTGCGGTGGCTTAAGCCGTGAATGATCTTGGGAATGGCCTCCTTGCCCACTCCACTCTCTCCGGTCACCAAGACGCTAATGTCCGTAGCCGCCACCTGAATGGCCTTGAAGATCGCACGGTCCAAGGCCGCCGATTGGCCCACAATGCCGAACCGTAGTTTTGCTTCCTGAACCGTCATGGTTTAAAAAGTATAGGTCATCCGAAGCGGCGCCCCGGTATAAATGCGCGTGCCGGACAACACGTTGATCACAAAATTCTTTTGCGACACAATCTCCATCTTCGCCGCCTCCGGCAGTGCTTTCTTAAACACCACAAACGGAACCATCCCCGTGTACTGACCGTTCCAAATTTCTTTGCCCGACGCGTTGTACACACGGACCACAAAAGGCGTGAAGAGGTTTTCCACGCACCGCTTCTCCTTTTTCTGCGCAACGCAGAGCGTAAAGGCGCCGTCCTCCCGAACGGTCTCCTCCGATACCTGAAAGGTCAAGTTGGAATCGTACCATTTCCCGTCTTCACCCCGGGTTTGCGCTCCCGCGGAAATGCTGCACAGCAAGAGCAGCGCCACAACTAAAAAACTACTTTTCATTCTACTCCTGCAGTTAAAGATTCCCCCAACAAGGTAGCCGGGGTGCACCGGTCCACGAGAACCTGCACAAAATCGCCAGGTTGGTAGTTCTTTTTGGGGAACACCACCACCGTGTTTTGGGTGGTTCGGCCAAACAAATCGTCCGGAGATTTTTTGGAGGGTCCTTCCACCAACACTTCTACCACTTGTCCCACGTAGGCTTGATTGCGTTGCAAAGAGTGTTGCTGCTGGCGCTCAATGATCTCCGCGAGTCGACGTTTCTTCACCTCCAGCGGGATGTCGTCCACCAACTTTCGTGCGGCATAGGTGTTGGGTCGTTCCGAATAAAAAAACATGAAGCCAAAGTCGTACTTCACGCAATCCATCAGGCTGAGCGTCTGCGCGTGGTCCTCCTCCGTTTCGCCCGGGAAGCCCGCAATCAAATCCTGCGATAGGCCGCAGCCGGGAATGATGGTGCGGATGCGATCAACCAATGCCAGATATTCCTCGCGGTTGTGGCCCCGGTTCATGGCCTTCAAAATCCGACTGGACCCGCTTTGCACCGGCAAGTGGATGTATTTGCAAATGTTGGGGTGTGCGGCAATGGCGTGTAAAACGTCGTCGGACATGTCCTGCGGATTGCTCGTGGAGAAGCGAATGCGCATGTGGGGGACGGCAACAGCCACCTGATGCAGCAAATCCGCAAAACGAACCGCGGACGCCTGGGCCATGGAGCTCGCTTTCTCAAAATCTTTCTTCAACCCGCCGCCGTACCACAAATACGAATCGACGTTTTGCCCCAGTAGGGTTACTTCTTTGTAGCCTTTTTCCCACAACCCGAGTACTTCGTCCACAATGGTCTGGGGATTGCGGCTGCGCTCACGTCCACGGGTAAACGGCACCACGCAAAACGTACACATGTTGTCGCAACCTCGGGTGATGGAAACAAATGCGCTGACGCCGTTGCCGCCCAAGCGGACCGGCTCAATGTCGTCGTAGGTCTCTTCTTTGGACAAAAGCACGTTTACGGCCTTCCGGCCGCCGTCGATCTCGTCCAACAGATTGGGTAAGTCGCGGTAGGCATCTGGCCCCACCACCAAGTCCACCAACTTTTCTTCTTCAAAAAATTTCTCGCGAACGCGTTCTGCCATACACCCCAAAACACCCACCTTAAGGCCCGGTTTTTTGGCCTTGATGGTGTTGAATTGATGCAATCTTTTGCGCACGGTCTGCTCCGCTTTGTCCCGAATGGAGCAGGTATTGAGCAGCACCAAATCCGCTTCTTCCGGCTTATTGGTGGTCTCATACCCTTCTTTTTGAAGCAAAGAGGCTACAATTTCGCTGTCGGAAAAATTCATTTGGCACCCGTAACTTTCCAGGTACAATTTCTTGCGTCCGGCGGTGCCTTCCTGCACCAGGGCTTCGCCCTGACGCGTCTCGTCGTGTTGGTCCGTTGTATTCATGGTTTGCACCCCAAAGGTACACGAATCGTGCCACGGTGACAAAATGGCAGGTTGACGACAAACGTTTATCCAAAAATCCTGCCTTTACTTTGTGGTCCTAAACCTCCACCATGCCCCGCAACCTAGTAATCGTCGAATCACCCGCCAAAGCCAAGACCATTGAACAGTACTTGGGTTCGGACTACCGGGTGGTTTCCAGCTTTGGCCACATCCGGGATTTGCCCGATCGAACCCTGGGCGTCGACGTAGAAAATGGTTTCCTGCCCCAGTACACGGTGAGCGCAGAAAAAAAGGATGTGGTGTCCAAATTGAAAAAGGAAGCCGCCGCCGCAGAGACCGTCTGGTTGGCGTCCGATGAGGACCGCGAGGGGGAAGCTATTTCCTGGCACTTAGCAGAGGTGCTGGGGTTAGACCCGACCACCACCCGCCGCATTGTATTTCACGAAATCACGAAGAACGCCATTCTCAAGGCCATTGACGCACCGCGTACCATCGACATGAACTTGGTCAATGCTCAGCAAGCCCGCCGGGTACTGGACCGCCTGGTGGGTTTTGAAATGTCACCGGTCTTGTGGAAAAAAGTACGCCGCGGCCTGAGTGCCGGCCGCGTGCAGTCTGTTGCCGTCCGTTTAATTGTGGAGCGCGAACGCGAAATCAATGCTTTTTCCGTTCAGTCAGACTTCCGAACGGTAGGACAATTCCAAACCCCCGAAGGTGCGCGGTTGAGTGCCGAATTGCTGCATCGATTTGCCACGGCGGATGAGGCCAAGCCGTTCTTAACGCTCGCCGATCAGGCATTGTACACGGTGCAGGCGGTAGAAACCAAGCCGGCCAAACGCACCCCTGCCGCACCGTTTACCACCTCTACTTTGCAGCAAGAGGCCTCCCGGAAATTGGGTTATTCCGTCAGCCGGACCATGCAGTTGGCCCAAAGGCTGTACGAAAGCGGATTCATTACCTACATGCGTACGGATTCCGTCAACCTCAGCCAAGATGCCTTGGGCGCTTTAGAAGCCGCCATTCACGCTCAGTACGGAGAAAAATACCACAAACGGCGCACGTTTGCCACCAAATCCAAAGGTGCGCAAGAGGCCCACGAAGCCATTCGCCCTACCGGCATGGACGTGCAGTCCGCTGGAGAGGATGCCGCGCAGAAACGTTTGTACGAATTGATTTGGAAACGCACCACTGCCTCCCAGATGGCCGACGCCGCACTGGAGCGCACCACCGCAGAACTCGTGGGCAGCCAACTTCCCTACTCGTTCCGCGCGGAAGGTGAGGTTCTGCTGTTCGACGGCTTTTTAAAGGTATACCGCGAAGGGCACGACGACGACCACGCCGAAGAAGCATCGGACTTGCTGCCGCCCCTGACCCGTGGCCAATCCATCAACGGCGTTTCGTTTACCGCCACGGAACGGTTCAGCCGACCCCCTGCCCGATACAGCGAGGCGGCACTGGTTAAAAAACTGGAGGAGTTGGGTATTGGTCGGCCTTCCACCTACGCACCTACCATTTCCACCATCATCAAACGTGAATACGTTAAAAAAGGAGAGTTGGAAGGTACAGAGCGGAACTACCTGGTTTTGCACGTTGAGTCCGGAACCATCACCCAAAAGACCGCCACTGAGAAAACCGGTTCCGAAAAAGGCAAATTACTGCCCACAGACACGGGTACCGTCGTCACGGATTTCCTGCAGGCCAATTTCAGCTCCATCATGGACTATGCGTTCACCGCACGGATGGAATCTGAATTTGACTTGATTGCAGAGGGTCGGGCGGATTGGCAGTCCGTCATTAGAGACTTTCACAAAGACTTCAGCGGCTGGCTGCGCGAATCAGCCAACGCCGAGCGCGCCTCTGGGGAACGCATTTTGGGCCTCCACCCCACCAGCGGCCTGGAGGTTTCTGCCCGCGTTGCTCGTTTTGGGCCCATCGTTCAAATTGCAGCTCCATCGGAGGAAGAGAAACCCAAATACGCGAGCATTCCCTCCACCCAGTCCTTGGAAACCATTACCTTGGAACAGGCCTTGAAATTGTTCGACTTACCGCGCACCGTTGGCGAATTTGAAGGCTTGGTGCTCAAAGCGAACACCGGCCGATTTGGCCCCTACGTGCAACACGGCAAAGAATTTGTCAGTCTGCCCAAGGAGCTTTCTCCCCTGGACGTCACCGAAGAACAAGCCATTGAGTTGGTTTTGGCCAAGCGCAACAAGGCTGCGGCAGACTTGCTGCAAGCGTTGGAAACTGCACTGGGCCGCGTGGAGGTGCGCAACGGCCGCTACGGTCCCTACTTGAAGTTGGAAAAAGAAAACTTCAAAATTCCCAAAGGGACGGACCCGATGACTTTGGACGCCAGCACCGTGGAAAGCATGATTGCGGACCAACGCGCTCAGCCCAGCAATGGCCGCGCAGGCGCACGTGCCAAGCGAAAATAATGCCCTAACCGAATCCCAAGCCCATGTGGATTGATCTTCTTCAGCCGGTCCCCGTTGAACTGACGCAGCCGGAAACTCCTTATCCTTTGGGCACCCTGGGCAATCGCATGGCCCTCCACAGCGAAGAAAGCGGCATGCCGGAACTCAAGGGCGTGCGCATTGCTTTTCTTTCTGTGGGAGACGATCGCGGCAACCCCCAGAACCGCGGATGCCGCAATGCGGGGAATGCGTTTCGCAGGAGTTTATATCCGCTTTACGCAGGCGCCTGGGATTTAAGCCTTGCTGATGTGGGCCATTTGCCCGCCGGAGCCACACCCCAGGACACCGGTTCTGCTTTGGCTGGATTGTGCCAAGACTTGATCCAGCGTAACATCATTCCGTACGTTTTGGGCGGCACGCAAGACCTGGCTTACTGGATGTACCGAGCCTACGATTCCTTGGAACAATCCGTAAACATAGGCGTAGTGGACAACCGCATAGCGCTCGGGGCGGACGAAACGGTGCTGCATGCGGACGGTTTCTTGGGACCGATTATTACCGAACAACCTTACAATCTGTTCAACCTCAGCCTAATTGGACTCCAAGCCTACTTCGTTGCCCCCGACCAATGGGATTTGGCGGAACGCATGCATTTTGAGACGTACCGGCTGGGGACACTTAGGGGCCAAGTTCACGAAATAGAGCCGGCCGTGCGCGATGCAGATCTTGTGGTCTTCAACAACCGCGCAATACGCCACGCAGACGCTCCCGGGCACGCAGATCCCTCGCCCAATGGCCTCACTGCAGACGAGGCCTGTGCCCTTGCGCGCTATTGCGGACTGTCGGACAAAGTTTCATCTATGGGTTATTTTGAATACAACCCGACGTTGGACTTAGCAAGCCAAAACGCACACCTCGCCGCACAGATTGCGTGGTACTTCATTGAGGGCGTTCATTTGCGCCGTGGAGACTACCCCTTCACGCCAAAAAGCCAGTACCTGCGGTTTACTGTGCTGTTGGACGAATTGGAACAAGAGCTCGTCTTTTACAAAAGTCCTTTGAGCGAACGTTGGTGGATGGAAGTACCGATGAAACAAACCCAATACATTCGACACGCTTTGGTCCCTTGTTCGGCCAGTGATTACGAATATGCCCTACGTGGTGAAATTCCAGGGCGATGGTGGAAAGCGCAGCGCAAAGGTTTGTGAAAATGAGACCTATCTGTTGACTATTCATGGGAAATTCCTACTTTTAGCCTCTGTATGAACCGCATCAAGGGGCTCTTTCTTCTGGCTATCAGTATGTTAGCAACACAATTGCACGCGCAACAAGACGTGCAGTTTACTCAGTACATGCACAACCGGATCTTTTTCAATCCGGGCATGGCTGGAAATTCCGATGCTATATCGTTGAATTTTGGACACCGCACCCAATGGGTTGGATTTGATAACGCACCGGTGACCCAAAACATTAACGCAGAACTCCCTGTGGACAAACTACACGGAGGGGTCATGCTCAACATTACCAACGACCAAATTGGGTTCTTCCAGGACATTTCTGCGGCTTTGGGTTACGCGTACCAAACGTATGTGGGTCCGGGCAAATTGGGCATCGGCCTGTCCGTTGACTTCCGCAACAAAAACGTGCGCAACGCGCAGTGGATTTTCCCCGACGGCGGCGCCGGTTCCAACGACCCCGCGGTCATGAACCCTACGGCCCAAGCGATGGCTCCTGAATTGAATTTTGGCGCTTACTACTCTACCGATCAATGGTTTGCCGGATTGTCCTCCTCCAGACTTCTTCAAAGCACCCAAAACCTGCCGGGTTTGGGCGGTGGTACAGCTGCTTACCGCAGCGTGATGCACTACTACCTCATGGGGGGGTATCAGTTTGAATTGGCCACGCTTCCCGGAATTCGCTTTGCGCCTTCCGCATTATTCCGCACAGACGCTTCTTCGCAAAATTTCCACACGGACTTGAACTTCAATGCCGTGGTGCAAGACAAAATTTACGGTGGTTTGGGTTTGCGCGTCAACGACGCAGTCTCCTTAATGGCCGGTTACCAAGTAATGCCGTCCCTCCGGGTGAGCTACAGTTACGACATCAACACATCGCCCCTACGTGCCTACAACGGGGGATCGCACGAGATCTTTGTGAACTACCAATTCACTATTGAAATCCCGCCGCGCATCAAAGGCAGTTACCGAACCCCAATTTTTTTGTAATATCGCAGGCTTTTTTGCGTTATCACTTCAACAGCTCAATTCCAATCGCATGAAAAAACGGATTTCGTTCCTGAGTATCGCAGCTGCCGCCTTGTTGGCCGCGTGCTCCGGCTCTGACCACGGCGAACTCGTCGGGGTACAGAATCGCCCCGAATGGTACCCGTCGGACCCCTTCGGAATGGTTTACGTTCCTCAGGGTTCCTTCAATATGGGCAATACCGACGTGGACGTTCCCTTTGGATTGACGGCACCCACCAAAACGGTTTCCGTTTCTGCCTTTTACATGGACGAAACCGAAATCACGAACAACGAATACCGTCAGTTCGTTTACTGGGTCCGGGATTCCATACTGCGCTACCGTTTGGCTGAGGCCATGGTAGAGGAGTACGAATACATCAACTACGCGGACATGGAGAACCCTACGTTCTTTGAGGAATACGTGGGATTGAACTACCCAGATTCCATGCAGACGCACCTGGATTGGAAACCTTCGTTGTCTTACGATACCCGCAAGTATCCTTCCGCCGAATACACGGAAGTGATTGAAAGTTTGTACCTGGCTCCAGAAGAGATTTTCATGGGCGGGCGCATGGTTGACGCTCGTCAATTAAACTACTTGTACTTCTGGATGGACAAGCAGAAGGCCGCACGCAAGAGCAATCGGGCCGAGTACAATTTCAAAGACGCAGAGGATCCCAACAAACCTTTCTCCTACCGCGATTACGTAAAAGACGGGCAGCAGATAACCGATCGCTCCTCGTTCTTTGAGAAGGAGATCATCAACGTTTACCCAGATACCTTGGTTTGGATTGCTGATTTCACGTATTCGTTCAACGAAACCATGCACGACAAATACTTCTGGCACCCCGCGTACGACAACTACCCGGTTGTGGGCGTGAACTGGAAGCAAGCCGTTGCATTCGCTAACTGGCGCACCAAGTACCGCAGTGAATTCTTGCGCGCCAACAACGACATGCAGGAGCACGAGTTCCGCTTGCCTACAGAGTCTGAGTGGGAATATGCTGCACGCGGCGGTCGCGAACTGACTACTTACCCTTGGGGCGGACCGTATGCTACCAACAGCTCCGGCTGTTTCTTGGCGAACTTCAAACCTTCCCGCGGTAACCTGATTGCCGACGGTGGATTCCACCCCGTGAAAGCCACCTCCTACCAGCCCAACGGCTTTGGTTTGTACTGCATGGCCGGAAACGTTGCCGAGTGGACGAGCACCGCTTGGGAAGAAGCATCCTACTACTACGTAGCAGACTTCAACCCCGATTACAAGTACAACGCCAAAGAAGGTGATTCAGAAACCCTGAAGCGCAAAGTAATCCGCGGCGGATCTTGGAAAGACATCGCGCATTTCATGCAAAACGGTTCGCGCAGCTACGAGTACCAGGATACCTCCAAAAGTTTCGTAGGATTCCGCACCGTACAGAGCTTCTTGGGACGCGACTTACGCGATTTCTAAAGCCTTTTTATCTCTTTCATTCGAACTCTCAACCCATTCAACCTTAACACCCTTCAATCGTATGGCACTCATCGACGTCAACGGCAAAAAGTTCAAGAATTTCATGGCAAAACTCTACGGCTGGGGAGCAGCAGTCGTTATCATGGGTGCCTTGTTTAAGATTTTGCACATGCCAGGCGCTGACTGGATGTTGATCATCGGTCTGACTACGGAAGCAGTCATCTTTTTCATTTCTGCATTTGAGAAGCCAGCTTCCGACTACGAATGGAGCCGCGTTTACCCAGAATTAGCAGAAAGCGACGACTTTCCAGCTGCTGGTTCCAAAAAGTCACGTACGGCTTCCAACCTGTCCCCTACCCAGGAATTGGACAAAATGTTGGAGGAAGCCAAAATTGGACCGGATTTGCTTCAGTCTTTGGGAGACGGTATGCGTCGCTTGAGCGAAACCGCCGGTTCCCTCAATACGGCAGTTGACGCCGCAGGCGCCACGGCTGCTTACAGCAATCAATTGAATGCAGCAGCCAAGAACATGGAAGCCTTAAATGCTTTGTACGCCGTTCAATTGGAGAATACCACCAATCAAGTTGAGGTTCAAAATTCCTTGATGGAAAAATTGGGTGCCTCCATAAGCGATTCCGATAAACTGGGCGGAGAAGTGTCGAAGATGGTACAGAACGTGAGCGCCTTGAACAACGTTTACGGCAACATGCTCGCAGCCATGGGCGCGAAAAACTAAATGAGACGCTCTACTTTCGAAATTAACTCTGTAAAATAACGCACCATGGCCGGCGGAAAGGTGTCACCACGTCAAAAAATGATCAACATGATGTACCTCGTGTTGACCGCAATGTTGGCGTTAAACGTATCTAAGGATATCATCAAAGTCTTGACCAAATTGGATCAAGGCATGAACGAAACGGTAGCCACTGTTTTCAAGGGAACGGAAGTAATCTATTCTGCGATTGCTAACGCCATGAAAGATAATCCTCGTGCCGTCCCAATCAACAATCGCGCTCTGAAAGTAAAGTCCATGGCGGACGATATCAATCAGGAAATCGTTGCCATAAAAACCTTCTTGATTGAGGAAACGGGCGGTTACAACACCGACGGCTCCGGCACCCTAAAAGGTGGCGATAACCGCGATGTCGGTGAAGTTTACCTGGTTGTGGATAAATCCGTAGGAGGACAAGGAAAAGCAAAAGAACTCAAAGAACGTTTGATTACTTTCCGGGAAGCCATGGTCAAAGAAGCCGATGGCGACAAGGCTTTGATCGCAGCCATTAAGGAAACCTTCAACTTCCAAGATGTTGTGGAAGAAGGTACCCAGTTGTCTTGGGAAAAAGCAACGTTTTCCGAATTACCTCTTGCCGGTGTGATTCCTTTTTTGACGGACCTGCAGTCACGCGTTCGTCGGACGGAATCTAAGGTTGTGGATCACTTGTACAGCCAGATTGACGCCAACACGTTGAAATTTGATAACGTTAAGGCGGTGGTCATGCCCACCAACGGAACGTACATCCAGCAAGGTGATTATTACGAAGCCGATGTATTTTTGGCTGCGTACGACAACAGCCGCAATCCTCAATTCTCCGGTATTTCCGTGAAGGAAGTTAAGGAGGGCGTTGGTAAAGTGAGCATCCAGGGTACCGGAAACGGCGAAGTAAAGAAAATGGTAACCATTTCTTTGCCCGGCGGAGACAAGACCTACCAAGCTGAAATTAAATACACCGTATCCCCACCTTCTTCGGTTATTTCTCCCTCCAAGATGAACGTGTTCTACCGGAACGTAGAAAACCCCTTGGAGGTCTCTGTTCCCGGAGTAGCACCTTCTTCCCTTCGGGTCTCTGGGCCCGGGATTTCTGGTAAAAATGGGAACTACATTGCCGACGTGACCAAAGTAGAAGGCAAAACCATGATGGTGAACGTGAGTGTTGAAGAAAACGGCAAGCTGCGCAAAGTAGGCAGCAAGGAATTCCGCATCAAGGGCCTCCCGATGGCCTCCGGCATGGTCTTCCGCAAGTCCAGTGGGGTAATGTCAACTTCTTCACTTGCCAAAGCACCTATTGAAGCGGAGTACATTGACTTTCCGTTTGAATTGCCTTTGAAGGTGGTTTCTGCTGAAGTTAAAATCGAAGGTCAACCACCGATTCAAGTAAAAGGTGGCACGTTTGACAACAACACCCGTGAACTGATTCAGCGCCTGAAGCCCGGTTCTTCGGTTACCATCCGCAAAATCGTGGCCACCACTCCAAACGGAGCACGCGTGAGCAACGTCGGCAACATTTCGATTGACGTACAATAATCTAAGGCAATTCGCCATGAAAACAAAACGCTTCTACCTTTATCTTGCTGCTGCTGCGCTCCTTTTTGGTGGTGTACAGACCGCGCAGGCACAGGTTTTGACGCCTGAGGACGACGGCATTGTGCCCAAAGCACAAATGCACTTCGTCAATTCCAAGCCCGTGGAATACACCTTTCTGCGCCAGGACGACATCATGTGGTCTACGCGCCACTGGGAGCGTATTGACCTGCGCGAGAAAATCAACCACCCGCTGTACTACCCGGTAAAACCACAACCGGACCGCAAGTCTTTGTTTGACGTGGTACGCGACGGGATTTTGGTGGAAGGAACTATTCGCGAAGTTTTTCGCGATGACAAATTTGAAATTCCGTTGACCAACGAGGAGGTTTTTGCCATCCTGACCCGTGTGGACACCATCCGTGATCCGGACGACCCCTCCATTATCTTGAATATTGATTCCATTCAAATCAAAGCACCCAACGTAGTTGCTTGGGATTTGAAGTCTGATTGGTACTTTGATAAGCAGCGTGGCGAGATGAAGAGCCGCATCATCGGTATTTCTCCCTTGGTGAAAGAGCCGGGTACAGGCGAAATTTACAACGCCTTTTGGGTGTGGTTTGAAGACGCACGCCAGGCCCTCGCCACCAATATTGCGTACAATGCCTCCAACAACCATACGCGTTTGACCTTTGATCAAATCATGGCCATGCGTTACTTCAACGCCCGCATTACAAAGGAAGACAACACCTACGACCGCAGCATTGAGGAATACAAAAAAGGCAGCCCCATGGGCCAGCTTTTGGAATCCCAAGCCATCAAGGATAAATTGCGCAACTACGAGCACGATTTGTGGGAATTCTAATTCCGTCGGAGAAATCTTGGGCCCGAATCCAAATCCTTAGGGAGGCGAATTCGGGCCTTTTTTTTGCTGTTGCCTTCTGAAACGGTTTACCGGATGAATACACCCACGTACGACTTGGCGGTGGTTGGCTTTGGCTTTGCCGGAGCGGCTGTAGCCTTGCAGGCCCATCGGCGCGGACTGCACGTGGGAGTCGTGTTGGATCCGCACGGCAACTTCCCGGTAGCATCGCAGGTGGCTTCTGGGTTGATCAATCCCCTGGTGCTCAAGCGAAGGCGTATGGTGTCCGACGCCAAATTGGCCTGGGAGCATGCTGTTGATCTCTTTGCTTGGTTGGAGCAGACCACCCGCGCGCAGGTGTTTGAACCCACACCCGTAGCCGAACATTTGGCCACGGTTCAAGACGACCTGGACTGGAATCTGCTGGCAGAGCGTCCGGGATTTGCGGAGTTACTGAATTCGACGACCGAGGCCAATCAAAACAACTGTTTGAAGCTCAATCGACTGGGTTTTGTGCGGACGAGTGGTCGGTTGTTGCCGTTGGCTTATTTGGAGGCTGCACGTAGCGTACTGGAGCGCAGCATTGCTCTGGGTGCGGTGCAAAGGTTAGCGTATAACAATGGGTTCTGGGAGGCATTTGAAGCGTCTGGGCGCCTGGTGCTTAGGACCCGGAAGTTGGTGTTGTGCGAAGGACCGCGGGCACCGTTGACGGAAACGTACTGGGGCGATTTGGATTGGGCACTGGTTCGTGGCGAAGGGTTGGATGTACACATTCCGGGTTTGGGGCTGAATCTGCCCATCCACGCACGGCACTTTCTGCTGCCGGATCGGGCAAAAGGGCCGGATCACTACAAAGTGGGCGCCACCTATGCTTGGGACGGTTTGGAGGATCCCCAGCCTACGCAGGCCGGGAGGGAAGAATTGGAATCGTGGTTGAAGAGCGTGGTTTTGTTGCCGTACGAGGTAGTGAACCACTGGTGCGGCGTCAGACCCGCCCGAAAATCAAGAGAAGTACTGGTAGGTTGGCATCCGGAACACCCGGGCTTGGGGGTACTGAATGGTTTAGGCAGTCGCGGCGGATTGCTGGCTCCACTGAAGGCCCATCAACTCTTGGTAGCTATGTCCGCGGAGCTGGATCGTTGATTTGTTGGTGCGGCTCTGTGGATTTCTGCCGATTTGGGGTCAAAATGCACAAACAAGTGGAAATAGGTGCTCCGGCTCAGTCGAAACAGGAACGGACCCAGCACTAGGGAAACCACGCCCAATGCACCGACGGTTTGCCAAAGTCCCAGGCCGAGCCACGAATTGGCCACGATGTACGTGGCAACAAACAGTGCAACGGCGTATCCGTAGCTGACGTACATGGCCCCGTAAAAAAAATTGGGTTCCGGCTCGTAGGACTGGTTGCACACCGGGCAACGCCTGGGCATGTCCGAAAAATGGGCCAAATTGTACGGGTTGGGGTTCGTAAAGAGGTCCCCCTCGTGGCAACGGGGACATTTCATGCGCACGATACCGTACAGCTTGGATCCTTTGGAAAACGCCATGGTTATTTATTTCGTAATTCAATGCAAAGGTAACCCCAGCGCGGGCGGCGAAGTGTTACTTTTGTCCCCGCAATGCTGAGTGTTAATCAACTGAGTCTTTCCTTCGGGGGGGACAGTCTATTTCAAGCCATTTCTTTTCAAGTGAACCCCGGTGACCGCATCGGTTTGGTGGGGAGAAACGGCGCCGGTAAGTCCACCTTATTGAAACTTTTGGCGGGGCGTCTAGCGGCCGACAGCGGTCATGTTTCCAAACCGTCGAGCTTCAACATCGGTTTCCTGACTCAGGACATTCCGCCGGTAAAGGGGACCAGCGTCTGGGACGAGGCGGCTTCGAGTTTCACGGAAATCAAGCGTTTGGAGGCCGAATTGGAACTGCAAACGCAGGAAATGTCTGAGCGAACGGACTACGAGTCCGACAGCTACATGGAGCTCATTGAGGAGTTTCACAAAAATCAGGAAGCCTTTCAGATGGGCGGCGGTTACACGTATCAAGCTGATTTGGAGCGCGTTCTTACCGGTCTTGGTTTTAATTCCGCGGATTTTGACAAGCCGATGGAGTCGTTCAGCGGAGGTTGGCAAATGCGGGTGGAGCTGGCGAAGATTTTGCTGCAGCCCAACGATTTGCTGTTGTTGGACGAACCCACCAACCACCTGGACATTGAGAGTATTTTGTGGCTGGAAAAGTTTTTGGCAGACAGTCCGCAGGCCATCATTTTGGTGAGCCACGACCGAACGTTCATGAACAACGCCACCAACCGTACGTTGGAGTTGGTGCTGGGCAAGGCTTATGATTTCAACGTTCCGTACTTCAAGTACTTGGATTTGCGCGCGGAGATTCGCGAAAAGCAAGCGCAGGCTAAGGCCAATCAGGAGAAGGAAATCAAGCAAACGGAGCAACTCATTGAGCGCTTTAGGGCCAAGGCCAGCAAGGCCGCCTTTGCACAAAGTTTGATCAAGCGTCTGGACAAAATGGATCGCCTGGAGGTGGACGAGGAAGACACCCGCGCCATGAAATTTACGTTCCCCCCGGCGCCGAATTCCGGTAAGGTGGTGGCACGGATGAACGCCATTGTGAAGGACTACGGCCCCAAAAAAGTGCTGCGCGGGGTGGACATGGAGTTGGTGCGCGGCTGCAAAGTGGGTTTTGTGGGACAAAACGGCCAGGGCAAGTCTACGTTGGTGAAAATCTTGGCGGAAAGCCTGGAACACGGTGGCACGGTGGAATGGGGGCACAACATTAAGCTGGGGTACTACGCCCAGAATCAAGCAGAAGTTCTGGACGGCGACCGGACGGTTCTTTCCACCATTGAAGACGCGGCGCCGGAGGACATGCGGAAGAACGCGCGGAAACTGCTGGGCCGGTTCATGTTTGTGGGCGACGACGTGGAGAAAAAGGTGAAGGTGCTTTCCGGTGGCGAACGCGGCCGACTGGCGCTGTGCCAATTGATGCTGAATCCCATCAATCTATTGGTGCTGGACGAACCCACGAACCACTTGGACATGCGCGCAAAGGACGTCTTGAAGCAAGCGCTGTTGGAGTACGACGGCGCGCTGGTGGTGGTTTCCCACGACCGGGATTTTATGGCCGGTTTGTGCGACGTCATGTTTGAATTCCGGGAAGGCAAAACCAAGCAGTATTTGGGCGGTATTGAGTTTTTCTTGGAGCAGCGGCAACTGGACTCCATGCGCGCACTGGAAAAGGGCGACGGTTCTTCCAAAAAAGGAGATGCGAAAGCACTGTCGGGCAGTATGAAAAGCAAAGCTGCGCCGGCGGAACCCGCCTTGGGGCGCGAAGAAATCAAGGAACTGGAGCGGAAAAAGAAGACTGCCGAGACGGCCTTGGCGAAAACCGAAGAACACGTTTCCACCCTGGAAGCAGCGTTGGCGGAAATGGACGCCTTGCTGGCGGACAGCGAACGGTACAAGGTGGCTTTGGCGGAAAATCCAGCGCTGCACGCAGACTACGAGCACAAACAAAAGGCCCTAGAGCATGCCTACGCCCAGTGGGAAGACTTATCCGCGGAGTTGGAGGGCTTTCGGAGTCAGCTGGGCAGTTAGGCTCCGTTTGGATTTTGGATTAATGCGCTCTTAACGGAGGGGTTGTACCTTTGTCGGATGCGAAAATTTTTGATCTTAGTGGCGGTTGCTGCAGTTCTGGTGGGAACCCAAACCGTACTAGCTCAGCCGCGATTGGTGGTGCACTTGGTGGTGGACCAAATGCGGGCGGACTACTTGTATCGATTTGACGAACAATTTACCGGCGGTTTTCGTCGGCTCTTGGACGAAGGAACCGTGTACCGCGAATGCCACTACACCTACGTGCCTACCTATACGGGGCCGGGCCACGCGTCTTTGGCAACCGGTACGGATCCGCGGAACCACGGAATCATTGCCAACGATTGGTTTGATCCGTACGAGGACCGGGAGGTATACTGCGTGGAAGATGATTCTGTGCGGCCGGTGGGCACCACCAATCCGTCCAGCAAACGTTCGCCTTTGAATTTGCGCGCATCCACGTGGACGGACGAATTGGTCTTGGCAACGAATGGAAAATCGCGCGTTTATGCCTTCAGCATGAAGGACCGCGGGGCTATTTTGCCCGGAGGACATTTTGCCCGTGGAGCTTATTGGTACGACGAACAGACCGAGTCTTTTGTGAGCAGCACGTTTTACGGCGAGGCATTGCCGTCGTGGTTGGAGGAATTCAATGCCGGCCAACCCGTGAAACGCTTGATGCAGGGCACCTTGACGCCCGCGGGCACGCGCCGCACCACCACCGGAGATACCACCGCCTACGAAAAGGGAATCAAAGGCCAGAAAGCGCGGGCGTTTCCGTACGATTTGACAGCTGTTTATGCCGCCGGCGGAGGAGATGCGATCCGTCGGGTACCGCAGGGGAACACCCTGTTGCTGGAAGTAGGGCGCGTGGTTTTGGAAAAGGAGCAACTGGGCCGCGGAACCACCACGGACGTGCTTTCGTTGAGTTTTTCCACACCAGACTACATGGGCCACGAATTGGGCACACGCGCGGTGGAGATTGAAGATCTTTACGTGCGCTTGGACCGGGAATTGGGGACTTTCTTGGACGAATTGGATCGACTTTTTGGACGAGACGGTTACTTGGTCACCTTGTCTGCGGACCACGGCGCAGCGGACAATCCTATGTTTTTGAACGACCGCGGCTACGCAGCAGAGGTTTGGAGCGACGGCGACTTTGCTGCCCAGCTGCAAGCGAACTTGGGAACCAACCAAAGTATCCGCCACATTGGGAACGATCAAGTGCATTTGAAGCCCGAGTTCCAAACGGCGGCCCATGCGGAGGCGGTGGCGGAGGCGTTGCGCAAGCACCCTGCCGTGGCGCAAGTGTGGACGCGGAGCGAACTCCTGTGCGGAACGCATGCGGACGAGCAGCTGCGCTACAATGCCTTGGACAGCCGCAGCGGACAGGTGTTTTATGCCTTGAAGCCCAGTCATTTAAACTACAGTACCACCGGAACCACCCACGGGTCCGGCTACGCCTACGACACGCACGTGCCTATGGTTTTTTACGGCGCAGGTGTGCCTGCTAAGGAAGTTTTTCGGAAGGTGGCCGTAAAAGACTTGGCCCCTACCCTGGCCCACTTGTTGGGCACGGCGTTGCCCAATGCCAGCACGGGAACTCCTTTGGAGGAAGTGGTGAAAAAGCGCTCCTTGGCAGGATTGCCATCCTTGCCTTCGGACGGGAAAAAGTTGGGCAAAGGAGCCCGAAAATAGTGCGTTGGCCCTTTAAAATTGGGTGAGGTCCTCCGGTAAAACGCACACCGGGATGGGCTCCATCTTGTGTTTGTTGGCCCGATGGTACCGTTGGTAAATGGTCCAAACGGCGCGCTGACGCTCCGTCCATTGGGGCTGTTCGTTTGTTGCGCCGGATTCCTGTTGGGCCAAGGCCCATTCCAACTCCGGATAGGAGGCGCCAATTTGGTCTTCGTCCGAACGGTTGTCTGGCCACAAACCGTCCGTGGGCGCCGCTTGAAGAATAGACTGGGGCACGCCCAGGTGTGCGGCTAACGCGTAGACTTGGGTTTTGGTGAGTCCGGCAATGGGACTGAGGTCCACCCCGCCGTCTCCGTACTTGGTGAAAAAGCCAATGCCATAATCTTCCACTTTGTTGCCCGTACCCGCCACCAAAGCACCGCGGGTTTGCGCCACGGCGTAGAGCGCGGTCATGCGCAATCGGGAGCGGGTGTTGGCAAGTGCCAAAAACGTAGGCTCCTCGTTGGCAAGTGCCGCAGCTGACGCTTCGTACACTGGAGTGAGGTCCACCCGGAGCGCTTGCGTTTGGGGAAATTCCTGCTGCAATGCACGAATGTGTTCCCAAGCGCGGTTGACGTGATCTTCCGGCTGGTGAATGGGAAGTTCCACGCAAACGGTGGGCAGCCCGGTGCGTGCGCATAAGGCAGAGGTGAGCGCGGAATCCACCCCGCCTGAAATGCCCACCACCCAGCCGCGGGTGCCTGCGCGTTCCGCATAAGCGCGCAACCAATCGACAATAAAGGCCGTAACTTTGTGCTCCATGAGAACCACAAAGGTACTGCTTTGGCTTGCGATGGCGGGCACGGCTTCCTGCACCAGCGAGTCTGCGTTAGCTCCGGGAAACGACACGCCCGCACGGGCCTCGGTACATCCAGCTTACATTGACTTTTTTGACGCAGAGCCCGCCGCCCTGGCGGCACAGATTCCGGAACTTCAGAAGACCTATTCCCCGTTTTTTGAATCCCTCACGCCGGAGCAATTTCTTCGCTTGGTCAATGACCCCGAGCTGCGCGGTCTGCACGAAGATGCCTTGTTGGCCTTTCCGGATTCAGCAGTACTTGCAAACCAAATTCGCTCCGGATACGCACGCTACCGAGCGCTGCTTCCCCGGGGGGCATCGCAACACGCGGTACGCATCTATCCGTTTGTTAGTTTCTTGGATCCAGCCTTCTATCCCCCGCTGGTGGTGGACAGTAGCTATGTTTTTCTGGCGCTGGATCATTTTTTGGGAGCTGACCACCCGGCGTATGCCGCAGACCCCGCTTATTTGGCCTACCAACGCGAACCCCGCTTTGCCGTACCGGCGCTCTTTCAGCAACTGGCCATAGCGCAGGCGAAACTCCCGGAAAACAGCTATACCCTTTTGGACCAAATGATCTATTGGGGTAAAATCGCGTGCTTTGGGGAAGCCTGCTTGGGGGAGGCTGCCGCGCCGGATTTGTTTCCCTACACGCCCGAGCAGTGGAAATTCTGTACCGAGCACGAGGCAGACCTTTGGAAGTACTTCATTCAGAGTCGGTTACTGTACGAAACCAGCGTGGATGCGGAACGACGGTTCATTCAACCTGCTCCCTTCAGCAAGTTGCAAACCACCTACGATCAGCAAATCCCCGGCACCATTGGCCGCTGGCTGGGGTACCGCTTGGTTCGGTCGTATTTGGAGGACCACCCAGATACGGATTGGAGCACCTTCCTAGCCAATACCGATAGCCGTCAAATCCTGGCCGAAAGCGGCTACCGTCCCTAATTCCGAAACCGACCCCCACCATGGCCGAAAATTCAGACATCTACTTAAAAATTGCGCTCGACGAGAACAAGGTACCCGAAACGATCTTCTGGACGGCGAAGGACGGCGGGGTGCTCGAGGAGCCGGCCAAGGCCGTGATGCTCAGCTTGTGGGACGCGCGGAGCAAGGATACACTGCGCATTGATCTGTGGACCAAGGACATGGAACTGGACGACATGAAGCGTTTTTTCCACCAAACATTGCTGTCCATGGCGGACAGCTACGACCGCGCCACGGACGAAACCGAAATGGCGGAGGACCTCAGGGATTTTGCTCGGTACTTTGCGGAGCGACAAAAACTGGGATGAGTCCTTCCAGGTAATCCAATAAGGCTTCCTTTCCCTTTCCGGTTGTCGCGCTGGTTAAGAAGTTCGGCGGGCATTCCTCCCAGGTTTCCAACAACCGACGTTGGTAGTTTTCCATGGCGCGTACTTGCGCGGCCTTAGTCAGTTTGTCTGCCTTCGTAAAAACGATGGCAAAAGGCAATTGCCACTCTGCCAGTTGCGTCATGAAGGCCAAATCCAAGGCTTGAGGATCGTGCCGAACGTCCACCAAAATAAAGGTGCACACCAAATTTTCCCGGTTGCGCAGGTAGTGGGAAATCATGCGCGAAAAAACCTCGCGCAGCACCTTGCTGACCTTGGCGTACCCGTATCCGGGTAAATCCACCAAATACCAGTGATCGTCTTGGATGGAAAAATGGTTGATGAGCTGGGTTTTTCCCGGGCGTTGGCTGACCTTGGCCAGATCCTTATGG
Organism: Owenweeksia hongkongensis DSM 17368; assembly: GCA_945865885.1. Taxonomy (GTDB): domain Bacteria; phylum Bacteroidota; class Bacteroidia; order Flavobacteriales; family Schleiferiaceae; genus CAMDTE01. The sequence goes on along the minus strand of CAMBEZ010000009.1, from coordinate 22,115 downwards.
CCCACCAACTTGTTGATTAGTGAGGATTTACCCACGTTGGAGCGGCCAATAAAGGCAAACTCCGGACGTTTGGGCGGGGGGCATTCTTCCGTACGGGAACTGCTCTTGATGAACGTCGCTTTGAGCGACGGAACGGCGCGCTTGGGGGCGTTCGGGTTTAGCCGATTGCGGGTGTCGCCTGCGGCGCCCCGAATGTCTTCTCCAGCCATGCGCTCAGCAACTTGTTGAACTGTTCCGGATGCTCCATCATGGGAGCGTGGCCGCACTGGTCGATCCAATGCAATTCCGAGTTGGGCAACAATTCGTTGAATTTATCCGCTACCTCTGGCGGGGTGACGGTGTCTTGACGGCCCCAAATGAGGCAGGTAGGCAAGTTGAAATTGGGCAAGTCGTCCGCCATGTTGTGGCGAATGGCACTCTTGGAGATCGCCAGGGTCTTGATGGCCTTCATGCGGTCGTTGACGATGGAAAAAACCTCGTCCACCAATTCTTTGGTGACCACTTGCTTTTGGAAAAAAACGTCTTTAACGCGTTCTTCAATGTAGGAGTAATCGCCGCGGCGCGGGTAGGAATTGCCCATGGCGCTTTCGTACAGGCCGGAAGATCCAAAAAGGACCATGCCTCTGGCCACGCCCGGGTAAAGTTTGTTAAACACCAAAGCGATGTGGCCGCCCAAGGAATTGCCCAGCAATACAGGCGCTTCCAACTTGAGGTGGTCCACAAACTGCTTGACCCACTTGGTCAGGGACTTCACGCCCGTGGTGGCCAGCGGAAGCGCGTACAACGGAAGGTGCGGCACCAAAACACGGTAACCGTTTTGGCTGAAATAAGAAACTTGGTGGTGGAAATTACTGATGTCTCCCATCAGGCCGTGAAGGATGACCAATGGACTTCCCGTTCCTTCCTCCCAATATTCAAATTCACCTTCTTGTACAAACTTTTCCATGCGGGGAAATTATTCGGGCAAAGATACGGCGGGAATTTCGAACCGGTTTTTACCGGGCGCCGAGAGGCCTTGGGCTTGGCGGTACGCAGGTTGTGCAACGGGGGGTGTTTTCGCCGGGCAAAACCGAAAATACCAAGAACGGCGAGGTTAGCGGCAGACGGCGTGCGCAAACGAAGTGGGGAAAGGGAGTTGTTTAGCGGGAAAAGTTATTAACAAAGTGGTAGAATGTGGTAAAAAGTGGGAGAAGAAACCTACTTTTGAATCAAATTCTGCCCCCTCGGAAATGGTCAACCTCATCGGAGTATACGAGTGCAAGCTGGACGCGAAAGGACGCGCCCCGCTGCCCGCTGCGCTGAAGAAGCAGTTGGCCGCATTGGCCGAGGGTGGTTTTGTTTTGAAGCGTTCGGTGTTCAGTAAGTGTCTGGAGCTCTATCCCTTGGAGGAGTGGAACGCCGTGATGGGCCAAGTGGGCCAGCTCAATCGATTTGTTAAGAAGCACGCGGACTTCATTCGCATGTTTACGGCCGGAGTGAAACCCGTCGAGTTGGACAATGCCGGCCGCATTCTCATTCCCAAAGACCTGATGGCATTTGCCGGTTTGGGCGAAACATTGGTCTTTGCCTCGGCTCCTTTTGGTCTGGAAATCTGGGACAAGGCAGCCTACGAAAACGTGGTGCAGGCGTCGGAGGCCGATTTTGGGGCGCTGGCGGAAGAAGTGATGGGACAATCGAACGAGCGACCGAACCATGTATCATGACCCCGTACTGCTGACGGAATGCATGGACCTGCTCGCGCTCCGGCCGAACGGGACCTATGTGGACGTGACCTTTGGAGGCGGCGGGCATTCGCGCGCCATCCTGGAGCGCCTGGGGCCTGAGGGGCGCCTGTTTGCCTTTGATCAAGATCCCGACGCCGCGGCCAACGCCCCAGAGGATCCTCGTTTTACCCTTATTCCTGCCAATTTTGAGCACCTGCAGCGCTTTCTGCGCGCATACCAGGTCACCTCCGTGGACGGAATATTGGCGGACTTGGGCGTGAGTTCCCACCAGTTTGACGCCGCCGAACGCGGGTTTTCGCTGCGCGAATCCGGACCCTTGGACATGCGCATGAACCCCACCGTGGGCATTCCGGTGCGCACGTGGTTGGACGGTTTGGAACCGGGCGATTTGGCGCGTGTGCTGGGTAGGTACGGCGACGTCGTTCAGCCCCTACGGGTGGCGCGCGCCATTCTAGCGTCCCGTGATGCCGGAACCCTGGTAACTACAGCAGATTTGGTGCGGGTGGTGGAGCCCTTGGCCCCGCGCGGCAAAGGCCACAAGGTACTGGCGCAAGTTTTTCAGGCTTTGCGGATTGAAATCAACCGCGAGTTGGCCGTTTTGGAATCCTTGCTGGAGCAAGGTTTGGCCGTTTTGGCCAACGGCGGACGTTTTGTGGTGCTATCGTACCACAGTTTGGAGGACCGTCGGGTCAAAGTATTCTTTCGCGAAGGCAAGCTCGTGGGCGAGGCAGACCGCGACACCTTTGGCAACCGCCTGGTTCCCTTTGACTTAATCACACGAAAGGCCTTGGTGCCCTCCGCCGAGGAGGTTCAACGCAACCCGCGCGCCCGAAGCGCCAAGCTGCGCGGGGCGGAAAAACGTGCACAATCGTGAGCGCAACGGGAAATCAACCGCCCAAAAAGACGGTTTCTTTTGCGGACTTCGTGCGCGGCTCCATTGTTGGGCACGAACTGGTGCGGAAAAATATTCCGTTTTTACTGTACCTCACCGCACTGGGACTCCTGGCCATCACGTGCTCCCACCAAACAGACCGGAAGATTCGCGAGATTCAAGAAAAGTCTGCCCAGCTCAATCGGTTGGAGAGCCACTACTTGGAAACCAAGTCTGCATTGATGCAGTGGGGCCGCGAAAGCCGCATCCAGGAACGCGCGCTGGAACGCGGTTTGGTGCCCAGCGGCAAGCCGCCCATCAAACTGGAAATTCAACCCACCGATGAGTAACGCGCGGGGGCATTCGGCAAAAATGGCTACGCTTTTGTCCCTATTGATCGGGGTATTGGCGTTGTTGGTGGTGGGGCAATTGATCCGTATTTCTATAATTGATGGGCCTGCTTTGCGCAAAGAATTGGCGGAACAACGCATCCAAATTCGTCCGGTTCCCGCCACCCGTGGCAATTTGTATTCCGCAGACGGCCAGTTGCTGGTGACCTCCATGCCCCTTTATGCCCTTTATTGGGATGCGGCGGTAGTGGACGATGTTCGATTCAATGCCCACGCCGCCAACGCTGCGGATACGTTGGCCCGAGTGTTGGGACAACGCACGGCCGGAGCGTGGTTTAGCTATTTGCGCAAGGCGCATCGGGACGGAAAAAGGTACGTGTTGTTGGGCCGCGAGGTGCGCTTTACGGCAATGGAAACCACCACGAAACTGGTACTCTTCAAGGGCGCCGGGCACGAGGGCGGAATGATCATCGAAGAAACTCCCAAACGCGTGCGGGCTTTTGACAATTTGGCGGCCCGAACCTTGGGCTACGACCGGGCCGATGCGCGCGAGGGTTTGGAGGGGCAGTTTTCGGAGACGCTGCGGGGAAAGGACGGCTCGCGCGTGATGCAGCACCTCGGCCGCAACATGTGGAAACCCATTGAAAATACCTACGCCGTAGAGCCGCACGACGGCCGGGACTTGGTAACCACCTTGGACGTTCGCATGCAGGACATCGCGGACAAAGCACTGCGCAAAAAGCTGGACGAAACCCAAGCCGAATACGGAACGGTGATCTTGGTGGAGGCCGCTACCGGCAAAATTAGGGCGCTGGTTAACCTGGGTAAATTGGAAGGCGATTCCGGCTATTCCGAGACCGTGAACTACGCGGTTTGGGCCGCTACAGAGCCGGGCTCCACCTTCAAAGTTGCGTCCTTGCTGGCCGGTTTGGAGGAAGGCGTAGTGGACACGGCCCAGTGGGTGCAAACCGGAGACGGACGATTGGACCTCTTTCCCGGCCGTGCCGCGCCCATTACGGATTCCAAAAAGGGCGGCCACGGCAACATCACCGTGGGACATGCCTTGGAGGTGTCTTCCAACATTGGGATGGTGAAGGCGCTGTTTCCCCATTTCAGCAAACACCCGGAAGACTTTGCGGACCGTCTGTATCAATTTGGATTGGGGGAACGCACGGGCATTGAATTGCCGGGGGAAAGCAAGCCCCGCATCCCGAAGCCGGGGGACAAAACGTGGTACGGAAACGTAACGCTCTCCCGCATGTTTTACGGCTACAACGTCTTGGTCACTCCGCTGCAAACTGCCATGTTCTACAACGCACTGGCCAACGGAGGTAAGTTATTGAAGCCGATGGTGGTGGAAGAAATCCGGGACCGCGGAACGGTGGTGGAACGGTTTGCCCCCACCGTGGTTCATCCATCCATTTGCGCACAGGAATCCCGCGCGGTGATGCACCAGCTGCTGGTGCGGGCGGTTCGCCAAGGAACGGGACGCAAATTCGTGTATACGGATTCTTTGTCCATTGCCGGAAAAACGGGAACCAATCGGGTGGAATACCGGGATGCGGACGCGGGCGGGTACCACTACCAGGTTTCATTTGCCGGGTACTTTCCTGCGGAAAATCCCCAATACACATGCGTGGTTTTGCTGTACAAGCCCAAAATGGCGGAGCCTTCGGGAGGCGCCCTGGCCGGCCCCGTTTTTCAGGAAATCGCCTTGGCGGTGAATAAGTTGTCTCCGGCGCCGTACCGCGTGGCGGAGGCGGCGGCCGAGGCCGGAATGGCCGAGGCGGCCGGCCGCCGGATGAAGAAAACCGACGCGCTGGTGGAGCGGGCGGCTCGTCGCGCGCGCAGCGGCATGCTGCCGGACGTAGTGGGTTTGCCGGGGCATCGGGCTTTGGCATTGTTGGAAAATGCCGGCTGCCGCGTACGGGTGCGGGGGGCCGGTCGGGTTAAAAAACAATCGATCCCTGGGGGCACGCCCCTGCGGAGCGTTCGGGGAACCGTTGAACTGGTATTGGGATGAAACTGCTGCGCGAACTCCTTCGGGACCTGAAGATCAAAGCCACCGTGGGGGCCATGCATGCGGCCGTGGCGGGCATTGCAGACAACTCCAAGCACGTGGCCAAAGACTACCTCTTTGTGGCCATCAAAGGAACCGCGTCGGACGGACACCGGTACATTGAGGATGCACTGGCCGCGGGCGCGTGCGCGGTGGTGTGCGAGGAATTGCCGGAAGCGCCGCAAGATCATGTGGCCTGGATACAAGTAGCCGATGCCGCCGAGGCCTTGGGCTGGCTGGCGTGCAACTGGTACGACCGCCCCTCTGAGAAGTTGCAACTGGTAGGGATTACCGGCACGAACGGAAAGACCACTACTGCCACCTTGCTGTACCAACTGTTTGCCTCCTTGGACCGCAAAAGCGGCCTGATTTCCACCGTGGTCAACTGCGTGGCCGGACGCTGCGAACCGTCTACCCACACCACGCCCAATGCGCTGGTGCTGCAAAAGCTATTGGCGGAAATGGTGGACGCCGGTTGCAAATATGCCTTCATGGAGGTGAGTTCGCACGGATTGGTGCAGCGCCGCGTGGCTGGAACTCGTTTTGCTGGGGCCGTTTTCACCAACATCACCCACGACCACCTGGACTACCACGGCACGTTTGACCACTACATCCGCGCGAAAAAATTGTTGTTCGACGGCCTGAAAAAAGATGCCTTTGCCCTGGTGAACGCAGACGACAAACACGGAGCAACCATGGTGCTCAACACCAAGGCGCGGGTACACACCTTTGCCCTGCGCAGTCCGTCGGACTACAAAGTCAAATTGCTGGAAAGCCACTTGACCGGACTGCTCCTCACCTTGAATCAGAAGGAGTTGTGGTTACGCTTGATTGGCGCATTCAACGCCTACAACGTGGCCGCCATCTACGGCGTAGCGGACCTGTTGGGCCAAGACGACGAACCGGTGCGCACCGCGCTCAGTTCCCTGACGGCGCCGGACGGTCGGTTCCAAACGGTGCAAAGCGCCACGGGAATCTTGGGCGTGGTGGACTACGCCCACACGCCCGACGCCCTGGAAAACGTTCTGAACACCTTGGCTGAGTTTCGCCAAAACGCCGGCGCGAAAGTCATCACGGTGGTGGGCTGCGGCGGAGATCGGGACAAAGCCAAACGCCCGGTCATGGCCAAAATTGCCGCTGAAAAAAGCGACGCGGTGATCTTGACTTCAGACAACCCCCGTTCCGAAGATCCCGCGGAAATACTGCGCGAGATGGAAGCCGGACTGGATCCCGTTTTGATCCGAAAATCCACCACCCTGCCGGACCGCAAGGAAGGCATCAAATTGGCCGTTCAGCGCGCCCAGCCAGGAGATATTGTTTTGGTGGCCGGAAAAGGGCACGAAACGTACCAAGAAATCCAAGGCGTACGCCATCCGTTTGACGACCGCGCCGTTTTGCTGGAAACCTTCCTAGTGCTCAACGTTTAAGCCGCTCTTTAAAGACAACCTGCGATGCTGACCGAACTTTTCTCCTATTTGGATTCTGCGTACGACGTACCCGGTGCGGGCCTCTTCCGGTTCATTACGTTCCGCGCCGGAATGGCCATCCTCATTTCGCTCCTGATTTCCATGGTCTTTGGGCGCCAATTGATCGACGCCCTGCGCCGGAAGCAAATTGGCGAAACGGTTCGGGACCTGGGTTTGGAGGGCCAAATGCAGAAAAAAGGCACCCCCACCATGGGCGGCCTCATCATCCTGGCAGCCATCCTGGTGCCCACCCTGCTCCTGGCCAAATTAGACAATATCTACATCCAATTGCTACTGCTGACCACCGTTTGGATGGGGCTCATTGGGTTTTTGGACGACTACATCAAGGTCTTCAAAAAGAACAAGGAGGGCCTGCGGGGCATCTTCAAAGTGATTGGCCAAATTGGACTGGGGGTCATTGTGGGCGCTGCACTTTACCTACATCCAGACGTGGTGATGAAAGAGGAACTTCCGGCCCAAACCGACGTGAGCTTGCACGGCGAGGAGTCCCGCGGCATCCCCACCTTTGGGCCGGCTGTTAAAAGTTTAAAAACCACGGTTCCTTTCCTCAAGGAGACCACCTTTGACTACGCTGACTTGGCGGTAGTCTTTGGCGAGCACGCAGCAGACTGGGCCTGGCTGGTATTCATTCCCATTGTGCTGTTCATTGTGACGGCCGTGAGCAACGGCGCCAACCTGACCGACGGACTGGACGGACTGGCGGCTGGGACATCGGCCATCGTGGCTTTTGCCTTGGCCGTATTGGCGTACGTCAGCGGCTCCGTGGTTTTTGCCTCCTACCTGGACATCATGTACATCCCCAATACCGGTGAATTGGTGGTTTTTGCCGCGGCCTTTCTAGGAGCTTGTATTGGCTTCTTGTGGTACAACACCTACCCGGCTCAGGTGTTTATGGGCGACACCGGCAGCCTGTCTATTGGCGGAATCATTGCCGTGTTTGCCATTGCCATCCGCAAAGAACTGCTCATCCCCATTCTGGCCGGAATCTTCTTGGTGGAGAATTTGTCTGTGGTTTTGCAGGTGGCTTACTTCAAGTACACCAAGAAAAAATACGGCGAGGGCCGTCGGATTTTCCTGATGTCCCCCCTCCACCACCACTACCAAAAGAAGGGCTACCACGAAGCGAAAATTGTAACGCGCTTCTGGATTGTGGGCATCCTCTTGGCCGTTTTCTCCATCATCACCCTCAAACTGCGTTGATTCCGTGAACCTGCTGGACAACTATCCTTCGGTAGCGATCTTGGGCGGCGGCGAAAGCGGCGTGGGCGCAGCCATCTTGGCCAAAGACCGCGGCCACCGCGTTTTTTTGAGCGACGGCGGCGCATTGAAGGCGCAGTACGCGGCCCAGCTGGATCAAGAATGCATCGCCTACGAACAAGGCGAGCACTCCCTGGATCGGCTGCTGACTGCAGACCTGCTGATCAAATCCCCCGGCATTCCGAACACGGCTCCCGCCGTGGCAGCTTGCCTGGAGCGCGGAATTCCGGTATGGTCTGAACTAGAATTTGCCTTTCACTACACCTCCAGCCCCATAGTGGCCATTACCGGCTCCAACGGCAAAACCACTACCACCACCCTAATGCACCGCATCGCCCAGCACGCGGGCTTGGAAGTGGGCCTGGGAGGCAACATTGGCCAAAGTTTCGCCCTGCAGTTGGCGCGCAACCCAAAACCGCTGTACGTATTGGAAGTCAGCAGCTTTCAGCTAGACAACTGCTACTCTTTCCGTCCGCACATCGCCATCCTCTGCAACATCACCCCGGACCATTTGGACCGCTACGACTACCAAATGGAGCGCTACGCCGCCTCCAAAATGCGCATTGCCCAAGCACAGACCGCAGACGACTACTTCCTCTACTGCTTGGAAGATCCGGAAACGGCACTCGCCCTGAAGGCCAACCCCGTCCGGTCCCAACTCTTGCCGTTCAGTTTGAGAACTGCATCGGAACCCAACGCTTACGGCGCCTTTGCTGCGTTGGATACCCCGGAAAACCACACCTACCTCATCCACGACCCCAAAACACACGAAACCATGACCCTAGAAGAACTCGCTCTCCAAGGCAAGCACAACGCCTACAATTCCTTGGCCGCAGGACTAGCCGCCAGACTTCTTCTCATTCGCAAAGAGGCGGTGCGCGAAAGTTTGGCGCACTTCGAAAGCTTAGAACATCGGTTGGAATCCGTGGCTTCCGTTCACGGAATTTCCTTCATCAACGACTCCAAAGCAACCAACGTAAACTCCACCTACTACGCCCTAGAAAGCATGCAGAACCCCACCGTGTGGATTGTGGGCGGTGTGGACAAGGGGAACGACTACACGGAACTCATGTCCTTGGTGGCCAGCAAAGTAAAAGCCATCGTGTGCTTGGGTACGGACAACTCCAAAATCGTAGCGGCCTTTGCCAACAGCCACCTTCCCGTGGTGGAGACGCGGTCCATGGCGGATGCCGTGAAGGCCAGCTATAGCTTGGCGCGCAAAGGAGACACCGTGCTGCTATCGCCCTGCTGCGCCAGCTTTGATTTGTTCCAAAACTACGAGGACCGCGGCCGACAGTTCAAAGAAAACGTCCGAAGCTTGTAACGCAAACTATTTATTCACTCCAAGCAACCCAGCCGTGCGCGCACTCCTCAAACGCTTTTTTCAGGGCAACACCATTCTGTGGATGTTGTTTTTGGCGTTGGTGGTGTTTTCCTTTCTGCCGGTATTCAGCGCCAGTAGGAACGGTTTTCAGTACCACGTTTTCTTTGCGCTGATCGGCATCGGATTGGCCGTTGTGGTGCATCGAATTCCGAGTAAATTCTACGGGGTTGCTGCATTCTTAGGCCTTTTTGTGGTCACGGCACTTTTGGCCTATACCCTGGCGCAAGGAGGCACCATTGACGGTGCCAATGCCGCCCGATGGTTCCGAATTGCTGGAGTAGGTTTTCAACCGTCTGCGTTGGCGAACATCGTCCTTTTGACCCATCTGAGCCGGGTGCTGACCAAGAAAAATCCCCCAAAAACACTGCGCGAAGGGTTGTGGAGTGTGGTGCTTCCGTTGGGACTGATTTGCGGATTGGTACTTCCCGCCAACCTATCCACCGCCGCACTGATCTTTATCAATGCTTCGGTGGTGCTCTGGACTGCTAATTTCCCCCGAAAGGCCTACTTCCAATTGATGGGGATTGCTCTGGGAGTGCTTCTTATGTTCGTCCTAACGGCCAAGGCCTTTCCTGATTTATTTCCCAACCGGGTGGACACGTGGATTTCGCGCATTGAAAACTTTGCGGGAACCAAAGAAGATGCCGACACCTACCAAATTGATCTCGCCAAGATGGCCATTGCTCAAGGACACATTGTGGGCCAAGGTCCGGGGCGGGGAATTCAAAAAAACTTCTTGCCGCAGAAGAATACGGACTTCATTTACGCCTTGGTGGTGGAGGAATGGGGGATTCTGGGCGGAGGAACGCTGGTTTTGGTGTACGTGTGGATCTTCCTTCAATCCGTGCGGGTGGGGCAACGCGCAACAAACGCAACGGGTCATGTTCTGGCTGTTGGACTTGGGTTTTCCGTTGTATTTCAAGCTTTTACGAACATGATGGTTGCGGTGGGCTTGTTCCCAGTAACCGGTCAAACACTTCCCCTGGTGAGTGAGGGAGGTTCGTCCATTCTGATGACGTGCTTGGCCATGGGCATGATTCTGGGTGTTTCCCGCGGCGAGGGCGAAGAGGCGGAGGCAGACGGCGCCTTTGCCCTGGGCGGTTCTGAGTCCCTGCTTTCCAAAGAACCCAACGAGGAACCGTCCCTATGAGCCAGCCCCTGCGATTCCTCCTTTCCGGCGGTGGCACCGGCGGTCACATCTTCCCGGCGGTCAGCATTGCCGACGGTCTTCGCGCGCGCTTCCCGCATTGCGAAATCGAATTCGTGGGCGCCTTGAGCAAAATGGAAATGGAAAAGGTTCCCGCGGCCGGGTACCCCATTACGGGATTGCCCATCGCCGGTTTTCAGCGCCAGCGCCTGGCTGCGAATTTTAGCCTGCCGTGGAAAATCCTTCGCAGCCTGTGGCGCTGCCGGAGCATCCTTCTTCGGTTTCAACCGGATGTTGTGGTGGGCACCGGCGGGTACGCCAGCGCCCCTACCCTCTGGATGGCCCAACGCATGGGCATCCCCACGGTGGTGCAGGAACAAAACTCCTACGCCGGTGTAACCAACCGCGGAGTGTCCCAAAAAGCACGCGCCATTTGCGTGGCGTACGACGGTTTGGAACGCTGGTTTCCGGCGGACCGCACGCACAAAACCGGCAACCCCGTCCGGGCCGCCGTGGCCGCTTTGGCCGCCGCCCCCACAACCGTAAACCAACGTGCGGAAGCCGCCCAAAAGCTGGGGTTGAATCCGGCGCAGCCCATCCTGGTGGTGCTGGGCGGCAGCCTGGGCGCCCGCGCCATCAACCAAGCCGTGGAGGCTGCCTGGCCCCAGTGGACTGCTGCCGGATTGCAGGTGGTGTGGCAGTGCGGAGCGTTGTACCACGCAGCCCTAGCCGATCGTCTGCCCCAAAACACTCCGGGCCTGCAACTCACCGCCTTTGTACAGGACATGACCGCGGTTTACCGCGCTGCGGATTTGGTGATCAGCCGGGCAGGTGCCGGAACGTTAAGCGAACTGGCGTGTGCCGGCGTCCCGGCGCTTTTGGTACCCTCGCCCAATGTGGCAGAAGACCACCAAACGCACAACGCTCAGGCCTTTGAACGCGCGGGAGCGGCCGTGCTTTTGCCGGAAACTCAACTGGCGGAACTGAATGTTCGTGTTCTGGAATTGATGGCGAACAAGGACCGTCGGGCAGCACTGAGCGCAGCCGCATACACCTTGGCCCTCCCCGGAGCAACCGAAGCCATTGTGGAATACATTGTCCAAGCCCTGTGATGAGCGCTCTGCAACTTCCCCCCGTTCGCGCGGCCTACTTTTTGGGCATAGGCGGCATTGGCATGAGTGCTCTGGCGCGGCACGCTCTGGCCCTGGGCTGGGAAGTTGGCGGGTACGACAAAACCCCTACCCCGCTCACAGATGCCTTGGTGGCGGAAGGTGTTTGGTTCACTACAGACGATCGGGTGGAAACCTTACCGGCAAAATTCAATACCCCGGGTGAAGTTTTGGTGGTGTGGACGCCTGCCATCCCAACAGATCATCCGCAGCGCGTTCATTTTTCGATAGGCGGTTTTGCGTTCCACAAACGCGCGGAGGTTTTGGCCGCTTGGGCCAACGACGGGCTGTGCGTGGCGGTGGGCGGCACCCACGGAAAAACCACCACGTCCAGTTTATTGGCCTGGATCTTGTTTCAAGCAGGAACCGGTGCGCGCGCTTTTCTGGGCGGCATCGCCACGAACTTTGGCTCCAACCGCGTGGCGGGAACCGGGCCCATCACGGTGGTGGAAGCAGACGAATTTGACCGATCGTTCCTGCACCTGAGACCCCGCGTGGCCTTGATTACCAGCACGGACGCGGACCATTTGGACATTTACGGCACGGCCGAAGGCGCGCGTTTGGCCTTTGAGGCCTTTGCGGCGCTCACCCTGGACCACGACGGAACCCTGCTGGAAGCGATTGGCCTGAACTTAGGTGGGATCGCCTACGGCGTGGACGCCCCAGACGCCCCATACTCCGCTTCCAACCTACGCACCGAAGACGGTTATCAAGTTTTTGATTTGCGCCTGGAAACCGTTGAGATTCTGGGTGTTCGCGCGGGTCTCCCCGGGCGCCACAACATTGAAAATGCGGTGGGCGCCGCCGCGGCCGCTCACTTGCTGGGCGTTGGCGCGGAAGACATTTGCGCCGCAATAGCGTCGTTCCGTGGGGTGGCCCGACGGTTTGACGTTCGGGTGCGCACGGACGCCACCGTGTACATTGACGACTACGCCCACCATCCCACCGAAATACGCGCCGCCCTGCGTGCCGCGCGCCAGCTGCACCCCAACCGCCCCCTCACTGCCCTCTTTCAGCCGCACCTCTTTACGCGCACCCGGGACTTTCTTCCTGAATTCGCGGAAGCCTTGCAGGAAGCTGATACCGTGGTGCTTTTGCCCATCTACCCCGCGCGGGAATTGCCCTTGCCGGGAATCACCTCAGAGGCCCTGGCCGCGGCCTTCCCGGAAGAAAAACGACCGCAAGTTTTGTCTCCCCAAGAGGCCGTGGAATGGGTTCTGCGCACCCACCCTTCCTTGCTGATGACCTTGGGAGCTGGAGACATCGACCGATTGGTTCCCGTTTTTGAAGCCCATTTTACCCAACATTCCCAGCGCTAATTGCACCGAACTGTACCCAAAAACAAACGTCTGAAATCGTGAAAATCTCCTGGAAAAAATACCTGCAAACCGCGATCCTCTTGGGGGGGGTGTTGGGGTTGTTTTGGGGGGCCGCGGAAGGCGCGCAGCGATCGGGCAACCAAAAGGTGGCCGGGATGCAGTGGACGTTGGAACAACCTGCAGATCAACCCTTGCTGGACGAGCAAGATTTGCGTCGATTGGTGGTGGGAATTGGGGCGCCTTATTCGGGAAAATCGCAGAAAGAAATTAACATTCGATTGTTGGAAGAAACCTTGGAATCACATCCACTGGTTGAAAAAGCCGAGGTATTTTCAACTTGGGATGGGACCATCCATGCCCGTGTGAAACAAAAAGTTGCTAAAGTGCGTGTAATTCAAGCAAATACGTCCTACTATTTGGACAGCCGCGGGGGCAAAATGCCCCTGTCGCCGCGCGCTTCGGCCCCCGTTCCGGTGCTTACCGGCGATTTGGATTCTGCGCGTATTGCTCAGGGATTCAGTTTGCTGGAGCGGGCAACCGCCTCTGCCACGTTTCCCGGCGGTTGGTCCGGATTGGAAGTAAACCGGGTAGGAACCTTTACCGCTTACCCCGTTTTTGCGGACCATGCCTTGGTTTGGGGCCGGCCGTTGCACTTCCAAGACAAAGCGGAACGACTCTCTGTTTTTTACACCTACCTCACCCAAGCCGGGTTGTTGGACTCACTGGAAACGGTGAACGTTCGCTTCAACGGCCAAGTGGTTTACACCCTTCAAGACTGATCGCCATGGAAAAAATCGCAGTTGGACTGGACATAGGCACCACCAAAATTGTGGCCATCGTTGGCAAGCGCAACGAATTTGGCAAAATTGAAATCATCGGCATGGGCAAAGCGCCCAGCTTGGGGGTGCAGCGCGGCGTCGTCACCAACATTGTGCAGACGGTCGATTCCATTCAACGCGCCACCGCTTTGGCGGAGGAAGATGCGCAGCTGACCATCAACAGCGTGGTGGTGGGCATTGCCGGACAGCACATCCGCAGCCTGCAGCACTCAGACTACATCACCCGCGAGGACCGCGAATCCGTCATTGAGGAAGCGGACTTGACCCGACTGACGGACAACGTGCACAAGCTGGTCATGAACCCCGGCGAGGAAATCATTCACGTGCTTCCGCAAGAATACCGCGTGGACGGCCAGGGCGAAATTTTTGAGCCCCGCGGCATGTACGGCGGCCGCCTGGAAGCCAGCTTCCACATTGTGGTGGGCCAGGTTACCAGCATCCGCAACATTGCGCGCTGCGTTAAAAGTGCCAACCTGGAGGTGCACGACATCAACCTGGAGCCGCTTGCTTCTGCTGAGGCCGTTTTGAGCCAAGAAGAAAAAGAGGCCGGAGTTGTTTTGGTGGACATTGGCGGCGGCACCACGGACGTAGCCATTTTCAAAGACGGCATCATACGGCACACCGCAGTCATTCCTTTTGGCGGCAACATGATCACCAACGACATCAAGGAGGGCTGCTCCATCATTGAAAAGCAAGCAGAACTGCTGAAGGTGCGCTTTGGTTCTGCCTGGCCAGGCGAAAATAAAGACAACGAAATCGTTTCCATTCCTGGCCTCCGCGGGCACGATCCCAAGGAAATCAGCCTGAAAACGCTGTCCAAAATCATTCATTCCCGCTGCGTCGAGATCATTGAGGCCGTTTATTCAGAAATCAAGGCCTACGGCCACGACCAACCGCGCAAAAAGCTGATTGCCGGCATCGTACTCACGGGCGGTGGATCCCAACTGAAGCACATCAAGCAATTGGTGGAGTACGTCACCGGAATGTACACGCGCATTGGCTACCCCAACGAACATTTGGCGGGTCAGGCCGACGGTGCTGAATTGTCCAGTCCCATCTACGCCACGGCGGTGGGCTTGCTCATGAAAGGTTTGGAAAGCAAGATTGAGTTCCCCATGGTGACGAATCCGGAATTGGAGTCTGTTTTTAACCCGGAATTTGCGCCCACTGGGCAAACGTCCGCACCCATGCCTTCGGCAGCCAGCACCCTGGCCACGAGTGCTGCCGGTGCTTTTGCACCAACTGCAGGAAAGGAAACTACATCAACTGCGCCCAATCCCATGGAAGCACTTTCCACCGAAACAACCGGGGAAGGTGAAAGTACAGCAGCTGAAACAGAGACTAATCCCGAACTCACCGGAAAACGACCCAACTTCTTTGAATCTTGGGTTCATCGATTTGTAAAATTCATCGACGAAGAATAATTGCACACAAGTAAACGTTTATGCACACTCCCGAAAACACTGGTTTGCATTTTGACCTACCCAAAAACCGCTCGTCTGTGATCAAGGTCATTGGCGTTGGCGGCGGCGGAAGCAACGCGGTTAACTACATGAAATTGGCCGGCATCAACGGCGTCGATTTTGTGGTGTGCAACACGGATGCGCAGGCCCTGGAACACAGCCCGGTAGAGACCAAAATTCAATTGGGCCAAAGCCTCACCGAAGGTTTGGGCGCCGGCGCCAACCCCGAAATCGGGGAACGCGCCGCCCTGGAAAGCGCGGACGACATCAAAGCCCTTCTGGCCACCAACACCAAGATGGTGTTCATCACCGCCGGCATGGGCGGCGGCACCGGAACCGGAGCCGCCCCCGTCATCGCCAAAACCGCCCAAGAAATGGGCATCCTTACCGTAGGCATTGTCACCCTGCCGTTTGCCTTTGAAGGAAACGTGCGCTCACGCCAAGCAGAGGCGGGCATCGAGAAATTGCGCGCCAACGTGGATTCCCTCATTGTGGTGAACAACAACAAGTTGCGCGAAGTTTACGGCAACCTCGGCTTCAAAGCTGGCTTCAACAAGGCGGACGAAGTGCTGGCCACCGCCGCCCGCGGCATCGCCGAAGTCATCACCCACCACTACCGCACCAACATCGACCTCCGCGACGCCAAAACCGTGTTGGCCGGCAGCGGAACAGCCCTGATGGGCTCCTTTGAGGCGGGAGGCCCCAACCGCGCCACCGACGCCATTTCCGGTGCCTTGGACAGTCCCCTGCTCAACGACAACCACATCCGCGGCGCTAAAAACGTGCTCTTGCTGATTGTCTCCGGCTCCAACGAGCACGAAATCACCTTCGACGAAATTGGCGAAATCAACGATTTCATTCAAACCGAAGCCGGCGGACAAGCCAACATCATCATGGGCATTGGGGAAGATTCTTCCTTGGGGCAGGCCGTGCAAGTGACGGTCATCGCAACGGGCTTTGAAGCCAATTCCATCCGCGCCGGACTGGCCCCTCAAGAAGAGGCCAAGGTGTTCCACAGCCTGGATCCCTTTGCGGAACGCGCTCTGCGCAACGCCGCTTTCGACGCCCCCCTGGAACAAGACGCACCAAAAGCGACCACCGCACAATCGGTAGCTACTGCCGTACTTGTGGAGGAACCAATCGCCGCGGAAGCATCCGTCCTGGAACCAATCGCCGCTGAAGCATCCGTCCTGGAACCAATCGCTGCTGAAGCATCCGTACTGGAGCCCGTCGCCACCTACGAAAGCACTGCTGAAATCCATGAAATGGCAGCAGCAGATACCGACGAAGCGCCCTCCTTTTCGTTTGACGCCAGCCCCAGCCTCTTTGACTTCGACGACTTCATCATCCGGGACGCGGCCCCCGAGACCGCACCATCCAACGCTCCAGAAGTTGCCCTTATCTCTCCCTTCGATTTAGGGGCCGACGAAGCCTTTGCCCGCAAAGGTGACGGCGCTCTCGTGATGGAGTGGGATCTTCCCTTGCCAGCCGCTGGTGCAGAAACCAACCCAACGAACGTCGACGCAGAGGTTATCGAAACGGAGCCCACTGCAGTGTCAGCTGCTGAAATTGCTGCAGAAACCGTTATAGCTTCAGGCGACGAAGACGGCATCAAGCGCCACACCTTAGATCAATATTTAGCCCTTGAGGAGGCCTTGGGCATCCGCAAACACGAGGCCGTTGCACCGTCGGAACCGCCCGTGCCTGCCCACTTGCGCTTTGAAGTTAAAACCCTGAACAAACCGGCACCCGCAGTGGAAGATTACGTGTCTTCAAGTGCCACCCCGGACCCCTTGGAACAGCGCGTGGATGACGCCATGCAGCAGATGGCCGCTGAACGCCGTAAAAGTTTGCGCGCCTTCAACCACACCTTCAAAAACGTTCAGCGCACCGGAGCAGAAGAATACGCACAAGTTCCAGCGTTTCAGCGCGCAGGGGTTTCGGTAGACCACAGTTTAATTTCCCAGCAGAACCCCTTGAGCGGTACTGCAATCAACGGGGAAGGCGACGACCTCACGTTCCGCACGCACAACCGGTTCCTCCACGACAACGTGGATTGAATCCCCTTTTAGCAGACCCCGGTGGTCCCCACCGGGGTCTCTATTGTACGCGAACCCCTAAAATAAATACATGGCTGCATTGGAAGCGCGCCTGATGGAGGACCTCAAGTCCGCCATGAAGGGCCAAGATAAAATCAGACTCGAGACCGTTCGCGCCATTCGGGCAGCCGTTTTGGTGGCTAAATCAGAGCCGGGAGCCTCCGGCGATTTAACGGAAGAACAAGAAATCCAGTTGCTCCAGCGCTTGAAAAAACAACGTCTGGAAAGCGCCACCATCTACCGCGAGCAAAACCGTCTGGATTTGGCCGAGCCGGAAGAAGCACAATTAAAAGTTATTGAGGGATACCTTCCCGCACAGCTGGCAGGCGACGCACTGCACGAGGCCGTTCGCGCCGTTTTAACAGCACAAGGATTCAGCAGTCCTGGGGATTTGGGCAAGGCCATCGGCGCATGCCGCACGGCACTGGCCGGACAGGTGGATGGAAAGGTGTTGGCGGATGCCGTGAAGGCACTTTTAACCGCTTAAACCCGGAGCGGGAGAAAAGCTGCGCTAAAGCCTACGAGCAAAAACCGTCGGACTGCCGAGCCCACGAATCGTTCAATACATCCCGTACAACAGCCGTCCGGTAAAGTAACCGGACACGCCAATTCCGCGAGCGGAGGGGGGAATGTACAGGCTGGGGCCGTACTGCACCGAAAGCGAGACGGGTGAGCCATAGAGGAAGAAACGAATGCCGCCGTCCACGGCCGGGCCCAAGTAGGGCTGCGGTTGGTAAGGAGGCACGCCCGTGTTGAAAAAATCAAAGACGTGGATGGTGTAGGATTGAAGACCCAAACCGTAAAACGCCCCAAAGGTGGAGGCGTTGTCCAAAGAGGAGCCCAGGCCGGAATTCAGGTGCACCATGCAGCCCAATTCGCTGGCAATCAGGTTGGAGCGTCCCAACAAAAGCGACGAGGTCAGTCCCAATCCCACGTTGGGCACCACGTCCAAGGATCCCGCATTCTTGAAGGGGAAAATCAACCGCGGCGTGTACACAATGCTTTGGTTCAAATGGAACACCACAGGCGTTCCGGTGTAGGAACCCAAAACACCACCCAGCGTGTAGCCGTATTCGTGGATCCATTCGCGTTCGCCATTAAACAGCTCGCCGTTGCGCACTTGACTCCACACCGGCAGGGAAACCCCCAAGGCCAAAGCGGCAAAAAACAAAGAAATTCGCGTCTTCATTGGGATAAAGGTAAGGTATCTTTGCAGTGCCGTGCGCAAAATCCGTGCCCTTTATACCGATGCCTTTTCCGGTCTCACGCGCGACGCGTGGGTGCTGGCCACCATCATGTTCGTGAACCGGAGCGGCACCATGGTGCTGCCCTTCTTGAGCCTGTACCTCACCCAGGCACTGCATTTCTCCTTGGAAGACACCGGATGGGTCATGGCGGCCTTTGGCGCCGGTTCCTTGGTAGGCTCGCTCAGCGGCGGCTGGCTGACGGACAAGTTGGGCTCCTACTGGGTTCAGGTTATGGCCCTCACGGGGGGAGGCTTGGGCTTTTTTGCGTTGAGTTTCCTCACCTCTTTTTGGGGTTTGTTCCTGGGCGTCTTCGCAACGGCGGCCATTGCGGACACCCTCCGGCCGGCAAACGGAGCGGCCGTTTACGCGTTCTCTCCCCCAGACAAAGTAACCAAGGCCTTCTCCCTCAACCGGATGGCCGTCAATTTGGGCTTTACCGTTGGGCCCGCCCTGGCAGGGGCCATCGCCCTGTGGAGCTACCAAGGACTCTTTTATGCCGACGCCGTCACGTGTTTGGTGGCTGCCGGATTTCTGGCCTACTACTTCCGCGGCAGACGAGGCTCCTACGCACCCAAGGTGCCGCATCCCGGCTCCGTCCCGTCTACCGCCAACCCCTCCGGAAAATCTCCGTGGAGCGACGGCCCTTTCTTGGGTTTTGTGTTGCTGGTCTTGGTGTATGCCACCGTTTTCTTCCAATTGATTGGTGCGCTCCCCCTGTTTTACCGAACCGTTCACCATTGGTCTGAGGATCAAATCGGTTGGATCATTGCGTTCAACGGCTTAGTGGTAGTCTTGTTTGAAATGGTCACCGTCCAGTGGCTGGGAGAACGTTTTGCTCCCCGCAAAGTCATTGCCGCCGGTTGCGCCGTGCTGGCCCTGGGCTTTTGGGCCTTGCCCCTAATTCCCGGCCTTACGGGCATGCTGCTGAACATGGCCTTGCTGTCGTTCTCCGAAATTCTGGCGATGCCCTTTATGGTGACGTACGCCACCAAACGCGGGGGAGATCAAGCACGAGGACGTTACTTGGGCATGTACGCCGGAGCTTATTCTGCAGCCCACATCATAGCACCTTTGTTGGGCACCCGCACGGTTGCTGCTTTTTCCAATCCCGAAACCGGTTTTGTGGTTTTGTGGGTGGTGTGTGGTGTTCTGGCTGCCGGTGCTGCCTTTGCGTTTACGCGCCTGCCCTCGGTGGTGGGGGTAAATCGGGCGGCGTAGTTGCCCCAGGGTGGTGGCCGGAGCGGCGCCATCGGATTCCACTTCTAGCGGGCGCCCGGGGAGGCACCGGTCCGGGCGCCGGGCCTGAAGCACTGCGTGTGCGGCGACGGTCAGGCGTAAAAAAAGGGGCTGCCTCCAACGAGACCGCCCCTTGATCGTGGGTTTGCGAAATGCTTATTTCTTGCCGCGCGTCTGCGCGTCTACTACCGCCATGGCGGCCGTGTTGACGATCTCGCGGACACTGGAGCCCATTTGCAGCACGTGGGCAGGATACTCCAAACCGGTCAACAACGGGCCAATGGCCTCCATTCCGGCTAGGCTTTGCAAGAGCTTGTAGGAGATGTTGCCGGACGCCAATCCTGGGAATATGAATACGTTGGGGGCGTTGTCCACCAAGTCAGAAAAGGGAAACATTTCCTTTAACAGGGCGTTGTCCACGGCAAAGTTCGCCTGCATCTCGCCGTCGATGATCAAATCCGGCATTCGTTCCCGAATGAGGTCCAGGGCCTTGCGCATCTTGGTGGGCAACACGCCCCGATGCGACCCAAAGTTGCTGAAGCTCAGTAGGGCCACTTTGGGGACAATATTCATTCGCTTCACGGACTGCGATACCACCGTGACAATTTGCGCCAGGTGTTCTGCTGTTGGGTCCTCGTTCAAGGTGGTGTCTGCGAAGAACATGGGGCCGCGCTTGGTCAGCATGACGTACATGCCTGCTACGCGGGTATTGGGACCTTTGGGCCCCAGGATCTCCATCACCGGTTTCACGGCGCGGGAGTACTTGGTGGTGCTGCCGGTTATGTAGGCGTCCGCGTGTCCCTGTTTGACCATCATCGGGCCGTAAAAATCGCGGTTCCTCATGAGCCGTCGCGCTTCCTCCTGGCTGATGCCGCGGCGCTGGCGATCCTTGTAGTAGGCAGCTGCGTAGGCCTCCGAGTTGGGGGCTTTAGGCATGCGGGGATCCACGATGGCCAAAGACTCCAAGCCCAAGTGGTACTCCTCGTTGAGTTGGGCAATGCGCTCGGGATCGCCCAACAAAATGGGTTCTGCGATGCCTTCTTCGTAGCAAATCTGCGCGGCCTTCAGCACGCGGTAGGTGTCGGCCTCGTTGAACGCCAAGCGTTTGGGGGCAGACCGTGCCTTCTGCACCATCAACCGAACGAACTTGTCGTCCCGGCCCAGGCGGTTGCGCAACTGCTCTTCGTAGGCGTGCCAATCCGTAATGGGCTTTTGGGCCACGCCGCTCTCCATGGCCGCGCGGGCAATGGCCGGCGCCACGGTGTAGATCAAACGTGGGTCAAACGGTTTGGGAATCAAGTAGGTGGGTCCAAAAGCCAAGTTGCGCTCGCCGTAGGCCAAATTCACCACCTCCGGAACGGATTCCTTGGCCAAGCCGGCAATGGCGTGCACGGCGGCAAGTTTCATGGCTTCGTTGATCTTGGTGGCGCGCACGTCCAGGGCGCCGCGGAAAATGAACGGGAAGCCCAGTACGTTGTTGACTTGGTTGGGGTTGTCGGACCGTCCCGTAGCCATGATGATGTCCTTGCGGGCCTCCATCGCGGTGGCGTAGTCGATTTCCGGATCCGGGTTCGCCAGCGCAAAAACAATGGGGTTCTTGCCCATGCTCCGCACCATGTCTGCGTTCAGGATGTTGCCCTTGGACAAGCCGACAAAGACGTCGGCGTCCTTAAGTGCCTCTTCCAGGGTGCGCAGTTTAGTGGCGCGCGCAAAACGTTTTTTCTCGGCCGTCAGGTCCGTTCGGTCCGCGTGGATGACCCCCTTGGAATCGCAAACGATCAGGTTTTCTGGCTTCACGCCCAGGGACAAGTACAGGGTGGCGCAGCTGATGGCGCTGGCACCCGCACCGTTGAATACTACCTTGACCTTTCCAATTTTCTTCTTGACTACCTCCAGACCGTTGAGGAGGGCGGCGCCGGTAATGATGGCCGTGCCGTGCTGGTCGTCGTGCATGACGGGAATGTCCAACTCCTCGCGCAAGCGTTGCTCAATGTAGAAACAGTCGGGAGCGGAAATATCTTCCAGATTGATGCCGCCAAAGGTGGGTGCCAAGATCTTCACGGTCTCGATGAATTTGTCCGGATCCTTGGTGTCCAACTCCAAGTCAAAGGTGTCTATGTCCGCAAATATTTTGAACAAGACGCCCTTTCCTTCCATGACGGGTTTGGAGGCCAACGGGCCAATGTCTCCCAAGCCCAAAACCGCCGTGCCGTTGGTGATGACCGCTACCAAATTTCCTTTGGCCGTGTAGCGGTAGGCGTCTTGCGGATTGGCGGCTATCTCCAAACACGGCTCCGCTACTCCCGGGGAATAGGCGATGCTGAGGTCTCGTTGGGAATTGGAGGGTTTGGTGGGAATGACTTCTATTTTTCCGGGACGACTGCCTTCGTGGTAGTCCAGGATGTCCTGCTTGCGTATGTTCTTGGCCATGGGGCAAAGATACCCAATGCGTTCATAGGGTCCG
>CAMBEZ010000008.1 GCA_945865885.1 Owenweeksia hongkongensis DSM 17368 | reverse complement strand
GGGAAATCCCATGGGAATTTCCAGGGTGTAGGGCGTCGAATTTTTAGCGGGACCTATTTCTTTCTCGCAAGCGGAAATTCCCGCCACGAGTGCGGTTACCGATGCAAGGACGATCCAGCGGCGGTTCATTTGTTTTGCAAATGCTTTGCCGTGAAGACGTCGCCCATGTTGGCAACGAGCGCCTCCACGATGCCGTTGTCGAAGGTGGAATGACTAAAGTCCCCCTTTTCCTCAATGGAGAAGGTTGCTGGATTTCGGAAAACTTCCGCCAGGTTGTAGTCCAGGTGCAGCATTTTATTGCGCTTGGTCAGGTCCATCGGAAAGGAAACGGTTACGGAGCGCTGGTTGCGGTCCAATGCCATGTGGTACAGGAAGACGGATTCGGGGTGTCCCGGGTGTTTGTAGGTGCCTTCCAACGCGGTGAAAATATAGCCACCGGTCCAATCCCAATGCAATTTATTTACGTTGGGGTTGAGCGGATGGCTGGGTCCGTACTGGCTGGGGTCGCTGTGGTTTACCATCGAATCCAGACCGATGTTGAACCGGATGCCGGTGTATTGGCCCACCGGAATGGAGTCCAACTCAATATGGCCGGCACCGCCTTTTGCGTTGACGAAGGCGTAGGAGCCCTTGATCCCGACGTCTCCGTTGGGGCCACCCAAGAGGGTAAAGTCGCTGAGTAGGTAGTCTAAGCGTTTGAAAACCAGTGTTTCGCCTGCCTGATTCACGTGCTGGCTAACGTCAAAAACCACGGGCTCGTTGTCGAAGGTGGTCTCTATGTGCAGGGCCAACGAGATTTTTTCCGGATTGTTGGGCTCGCAGCTGCTGAGCAATCCGGTGAACACAAGGCCCGCTAGGGCCATAACGTTTGCATTTTTCACGGCCGTATCTTTGCGCTAAATATAGCAACAACCATGCCAAGTATGGACCGAAAAACGAGTGAGCGCATCCGATTGGCCGCGTTGGCGGTGGTCTTTGTGGTGGGAGTGGTTTGGGGCTACTATTTGCTCCGCCCCCAGAAGCAACTGCCGGTTTTGTCGCCCGCGGATTTGAACCCGGCCGTAGTGGCGGATTCGCTGGAGGGTCAAGGCATGAACCACACCATTGGCGCGTGGAAATTGACGGATCAGTCAGGAACCGTTCGAACTCACCAAGACGTAGCCAACCGCATTGTGGTAGCGAACTTTTTCTTCACTTCCTGCCAAAGCATTTGCGTGGACATGGCCCAAAACATGCGCCTGATTCAGTCTGCCTACGCGGATGATCCGCGGGTTCAGTTGCTGAGCCACTCCGTTACGCCGGAAGCGGATTCCGTGCCGGTTTTGGCAAAATACGCGGAAGCCAACGGCGTGGACCCAAAACGGTGGTGGCTGTTGACGGGCCCCTATTCGGAGATCAATCGGCTCGCGCGAACCAAGTACTTCGCGGTGATGGAAGAGGGGCAAACGTGGGACGAGCACAGCTTCATCCACACCGAGAACCTAGCCTTGATTGACAGCAAGGGCCGCATCCGCGGGTACTACGACGGCACCAACCCGGACCAAGCCAGACTCCTCATCAAGCACGTCGGTTGGTTGCTGGACGAACTGGAGGAAGCCGAATAACCCTAACTTCGGCGCAAAGAAACCGCTATGCAACGCACCGCCCACCCAACCCAGCCCGTTTCCCCGCTTCGCATGGGAATGCACCAAATGGACTTGGTTTGGAACAATCCGGCGGCCAATGTAGCCGCGATGGAGCGCGCTTGGCGCGCGTCACCAGCCGCAGACCTCCACGTGTTTCCGGAAATGACCACCACCGGTTTTTTGACCGGCGCAGAGGAATTAGCGCGCGTGGACGCCGACGCCTCTGGAGCACCCTACCTTCCTGTTTTTCAGGCCTGGGCGCGGGAATCTGGTGCGGTTTTTTTGACCTCGCTCGTGGTTCGTTTGAGCCCGGTTGACTTCCGTTTTGCCAACCGTTTGTTCGCCGTTTTTCCCGACGGCTCGGTGGAGTCGGCGGACAAGATGCACCTCTTCGGTTTGGCCGGTGAAGACCGTCATTTTGTGGCCGGCAACCAACCGCTGCGTTTGGAGTGGAAGGGGTGGCGTTTGGCGGCTGCAGTGTGCTACGACTTGCGCTTTCCGGAGTCGTACCGGAATTCTTGGCCCGCCCAAGCGGACCGGGCGGACTACGATTTGTTGTGTTTTGTGGCCAACTGGCCGGACCGCCGCATTGCCCACTGGGAGGCCCTGCTGCCGGCACGCGCCATTGAGAATCAGGCCTACGTGCTGGGATTGAACCGAGTTGGGGCGGACCACCACGGGGTGGCGCACAGCGGTGCCAGCGGAGTCTGGAGCCCTATGGGAGAAAGCGTATCGGAGGTACCCCGGAACGAGGCGATTAGCGTCGTCGTCGAAGTGCGTCCGGAATCCCTGCACGAGATCCGTCGGAAGCTGCCTTTTTTGCAGGACGTTCGGGAGTTGACACTGCCTCATTGAGGTCCCAAACGGTTTCCGTCTCCCAATTGGCTTTTGCCTCTACGGTTGGTCCGTCCCAACCCCGTTCCGGTTGTTGGCCCAGCCAAAAGTCCCCGGGCGAATAGGTTCCGTCTTGGTTCCGGTCCAAGTAAACGCGCAGCGAGCTGCGGCCGGGCGCAATGTTGCTAAAGACCGTGTCCAAGGGAACGGACAGGCGGCGCGTCCACCGCACCACCCCTGCCGCATCCGTCCATTCCACCACGGGGTGGCCGGCCAAGGTGGTTGGGCTTGGGGTCAATTTTAATCGTACCGTTCCGGATTTTTCTGGGTCCATGCTGTTGGACCACGGTGCACTGCTGTCCGCCAAGGCGAGCGGTCCGGCCCACAACGAGCTCGTTTCTGAAGAATCCTGGGTGGAACGCGGCGCAATGGGGTTGGCTTCCCACGCCCAACGCGGTTTCTCGCCTTGGTTGACCTTGGAATTGCCGTCGGCATCTTCGAAGGCCAGCAGCCTAAAGGGTCCGGCGGGCAAATAATTTAAGGCAAACCGACCGTCGTCGTCCGTGCGTGAGGTGTAGCGGGGCAGGCCCAGGTAAGCGGCGGAATCTGGGGCATCGGCGGGCCAAAGCCCCACGGCCCAATCGGCCAGCGGCTTTCCGGAGCGGGCGTCGTGCAGCCGTCCGGCCCAGTACAGCGAGTCCAATTGATTTCCGGTTGCGAAAACCAGGGCGGTGGCCGGCAACAAGTTGCCTTCGGTAATGTCTTTGAAGCATCCGCCCAGCGCCAAGGAATAGGTAGCGTCGGGCAGGAGCGGGCCGCCGTCCCAACGGATCCGAGCGGATTTGCCTTGGAGGGTTACGCGTACTGTGCCCGGCAAGGGAGGGGAGGAGATGGGCCTGCCGCCGTTGCTCCCCAAGGCCACGAACTCATTGAACTGGATGCTAATTTCTTGTGGGCTGACCCGAACTTGGGTGTGGGCAGGCTCCGATTGGGTAATTTGGGGTGGGGTCTCGTCTTTGGGACCGCCGGTTGGAGCGGCCGGCAGAGCACAGCCGTGCAGGGCAATGAACCCAGCAGCCGCAGCGATGATTAGGATGGTGGAGCGAATGCGCACAAGTTCAAAGGTACTCGAAAAGTGGTGCACCGAATCCCCAAGTAACGTTGCCGTGCTCAAGCGCTAAGGCGCCCAGGCGGCACAAAATCCTTCCACGCCGCTTGGCCGAATCCGGGTCAAAGCAACGGCGCAGGCGTGCAGGGTTGCTCCCGTGGTCAACGTATCGTCTACCAATACCCAGTGCTCGCCTCGTGCTCGGTTTAGGGCGCCGTCCGCCAAAGAAAAGGCAACGTGCGCTTCCTGAAGACGGGTGGAGCGATCCAGTTCCGTCAGCGATTGGTGCTGAACGCGTCGAACCAACACCGACTGGTCTACCGGCACATGCCAAACGGACGCCAATCCGGCTGCAAAACGTTCGGCTTGGTTGTACCCCCGACGTCGGTATTTTTCGGGGGTTATGGGCACGGGAATCAGCAGGGCTTTTGGGGGCGGCGGAGTAAACCGACGAGCTGCGGCCTGGCCCAAAGCGAAGGCCAGTTCCGGTCGATTGCGGTACTTCAGGTGGTGGAGTAGGGTGCGGGTGGGGCCCGCTCGGAAGTCCAAGGCCGCGCGCAGGGGGGTGAATAAAGCAGACGGCGGCCCGGCAGCCAACGGACGCCACGGGAGCGCATCGTCGCATTGGGTGCACCACTGGGCGTTTGGAGGCAACGGGAGGAAGCCGCACGCAGGGCAAGAGGCAGGAAAGAGGGCGGTTTCCACGCCGTGGAACAGGGTATGCGCGCGGGTGCGCAGCACGGTCAAAGGGGTAGGCAAAAGCGGTTTCACGGTACAGAAACGATTGATGTGGGAGAGAATAGGGGTGCAGCGCACCAAGAAATGCGGTACATTTGCGGCAAATTAGTCGATTATGAGCGGAAAAACGTCTAACACCGCAAAAGCCATCATTGGCATTTTGCTTTTGGTCGTAGCGGTACTGGCCTACCAACTGTACAACACCAAGACCGAAGTTCAGGTGATTACCTCGGACAAAGAGTTGTTGATCAGTCAATTGGAAGATGCTAAGGCCGATTTGATGGCACAAACTACCCAGAACGACTCCCTGAATTCGTACATTTTGGACGAGACGGCTCGTTTGAACGATTTGATTGCTAAGGCCAAAAGCACCAACGCCACGAACACGCGTGCCATGGCGGAATTGCGCTCCCAAGTAGCCACTTTGCGCAAAACGGTGGACCGTTTGCGCGGCCAGGTGGACAGCGTCAACCGAGCCTACGGTGTTTTGAATGTAGAGAAAGTCAATTTGGAAGGCGAATTCTCCAAGGAACGTACCAAGAACGAGGAATTGACCCAGTCCAACGATCGTTTGTCCAAGGACCGCGCCGAAGGCGCTCGCTTGAAGTTGTCCGGCATCGAAGGAATGGGCATGGTGGTGAAGAAATCCGGCGAGGAGAAGGAATCCACGGCTGCAAGCAAGGTGAACCGGTTCAAGGTTTGCTTTACTGTGGGCGCCAATGCGTTGGCCAAAAAGGGCAACCACACCGTTTATTTCCGCGTGAACACCCCGGAAAACCGCGTATTGGCCGGTTCGGGAGACAACACCTTTACCGTTGACGGTAAGGAGCAGTTGTTTTCCAGCAAGTCTGAGATGAGTTTCAACGGCGACGCCACGCAAGCGTGCGCTTCCATGGACATTAAATCAACATTGGTCAAAGGCGCCTACACTTTGGAACTCTTCTCGGAGGGTCGCAAGTTGGGTGAGGCCAAGGTGGTTCTGAATTGAGGGAGGCCCCGTGCGGGTCGCATCCCTTAATTTAAACGGCATCCGCGCCGCCAACCGGAAGGGGTTGGCGGCGTGGATGTCTGCTTTACAGGCAGATATAATTGCTTTTCAGGAAGTGCGTGCGCTGCCGGAGCAGGTGCCCGCGGAGTTGTTGGAAAACGGCCATTGGCAGTTTTTTCCGGCGGAACGCAAGGGGTACAGCGGCGTGGCGCTGTGGTCAAAATTGCCTGCGGATGAGGTCTGTTTAGGCATGGGCGTGGATCGGTGGGACGCTGAGGGACGCGTTTTGGAGGCCCGATGGGGAACAACTCGGGTGGTATCTGCCTACTTCCCCAGCGGAGCCTCTTCAGCGGAACGCCAAGGAGCCAAACTGGACTTTTTGACCGATTTTGCCACCGTTTCGGAAAAACGCGGGTGGTTGGAGCAGCCCACTGCCGTTTTGGGCGATTTCAACGTATGCCATGGCCCTATGGATATCCACAATCCCGCACGAATGTGGGGCATTCCGGGCTTCAACGCAGAGGAGTCGGCCTGGATGGACCAATGGGCCGCCGCCGGTTGGGTGGACGGTTTTCGCGCGCTGAATCCGCAAGCCGCACACGCGTACACCTGGTGGTCCGCATACGGAGGTGCGCGCGAGCGAAATGCCGGTTGGCGCATAGACTACGCTTGGCTAGCTCCCGCTTTGGCCCAAAAGTTGCAGGATTGCAGGCACCTTCCGCTGGCGCTCCTCTCCGATCACTGCCCCGTACGGGCGGAGTGGTCCGGCCAATGATCTACCCGCAACGTTTGTTTATCTTTGAACCATGAATTACTTCCGACTGTTTTCAAGCGCCTTGACCGTCCTTGCCGCAACGGCGTGTGTTGCACCTGCGGTGCATACCGAACTGCAAACCCGCGCAGAAGTTTTGCAAACCGAGAACAACGCTTTGCGCACGCAGTCCGACGTGCTCCAAGTGCGCCTCACGGAAACCCAATCCAATCTGCGCACCGCGCAGCAATTGGCTACAACCCTTCAAGAAGACACCGCTCGTTTGGCCTCCGATGTGCGCAAAACACGTCGTTCGCTGACCGATTTGGAAGCGAACTTTGATTACCTCACCAAAAACAAAGACCGGTTGAGTTCAGCAAATTTGAACGAAACAAAGGCCATGTTGGTGCGGATGGAACGCTTGCAGTCTGAGCTGGAGCAAAAGGAAGAAGCCCTGAAGGCGGAACAAGCGCGCTTGGAGGAAGTGGCCGTTGCACTGCAATCCCGCGAACGACGGGTGGTGGAATTGGAGTCTGAGATTGCCCGCAAGGATTCCTTGGTGCAGTACGTTCAAAAGAGCGTGGCAGACGCCCTCCTGGGTTTCCAAGGTCAAGGTCTAACGGTTTCTTTGAAAAATGGAAAAGTATATGTGTCCATGGACAACTCCTTGTTGTTCAACAGCGGAAGCTGGACCGTACAAGACAAAGGTCGCCTGGCCTTGGAGCGATTGGCCAAGGTTCTGGCGTCCAACAAAGACGTTCGGATTGAGGTGGAAGGCCATACGGACAACGATGCCTACCGCGGTGCCGGACAAGTTTTGGACAACTGGGATTTGTCTGTGATGCGGGCCACCGCAGTGACCAAGATTTTGACCGGAAAAGGAGTGGATGCGGCGCGCGTCAGTGCCGTGGGTCGTGGTGAATTTCAGCCGCTGGTGCCCAACGAAACTCCGGAAAACAAAGCGAAAAACCGACGTACGGAAATCATCATCAGCCCGCGTTTGGACGCATTGGCCAACTTGGTGCAGCCGTCGGCTCCCAAAAAGTAAGGCGGTACTTACCCAAAAAGGGCGCTGACCAGGTGCTCCATTTTCTGAACGGGAACCACCAGTAAGCCGGGGAAGGCATTGGACTTGAGTCCGGGCTGGGCTGCGGTAAACAAGGTGTCAAAGCCCAGTTTTTGGGCTTCTGCGGCGCGCTGATCCAGCCGCTGTACCGCACGAATTTCACCCGCCAAACCTACTTCGCCCGCAAAGCAAACGCCTTTGGGCAAGGCTTGGTCCGTGTCGGAACTGAGGATGGCCGCAACAACGGCCAAGTCCAAAGCGGGGTCGTCCACGCGGAGCCCGCCCGTGATGTTGAGGAATACGTCTTTGGACCCCAAGCGAAATCCGCATCGTTTTTCCAAGACTGCCAGCAGCATGTTGAGCCGACGGGCATCGAAACCGGTGGAAGATCGTTGCGGTGTACCGTATACCGCTGTACTGACCAAGGCTTGAACCTCCAGCAACAGAGGGCGAGCGCCTTCCATCATCACGCCAACGGCCGTCCCGCTCAACTCTTCGGATCGTTGGGAAAGCAGGAAACCCGACGGATTCAATACGGGCACCAATCCCGCGGCGTCCATTTGGTACAAGCCAATTTCTGCCGTGGAACCGAATCGGTTTTTGTGGGCGCGAAGGAGTCGGTACAGGTGGTTTTGGTCGCCTTCAAATTGCAAAACAACGTCCACCATGTGCTCCAAAACTTTGGGACCCGCCAGGGTTCCTTCTTTGGTGATGTGCCCAATGAGCAAAACCGGCACGTTGTGGCTCTTGGCGTAGCGCAAAAACTCTGCGGCACTCTCCCGAATTTGGGAAACGCTGCCGGGCGCGGCTTCCAATGCCGGACTGTGCAGGGTCTGAATGGAGTCAATCACCAAGACCTCCGGACGCATTTTTTCTGCGTGTTCCAGAATGGACGAGGTTGAGGTTTCCGTCAAGATGGAACAACCGTCGCCTTCAAAGCCAATACGGTCTGCCCGCATGCGAATTTGCTGTGCACTTTCTTCCCCGGAAACGTAGAGAACGCGTTGCGGCAGACGCAAGGCGAGCTGGAGCATCAGAGTAGATTTGCCGATTCCGGGTTCGCCTCCAAGCAGCACCAAAGAACCGGGAACCAATCCGCCACCCAGTACGCGGTCCAATTCGGCGTCGCCAGTAGCGGTTCGTACCTCCAGGCCCAAAGTAACTTCAGAAAGCGGCCGGGGAACGCTTCGTTTGCCGGAATCCGGATCTACAAAACGAGGGGTGCGCGAGTCTACTGTTTCCGTAATCTCCTCCACCAAGGTGTTCCAAGCACGGCAGCTTTTGCATTGTCCCTGCCATTGGGCGTGGGCGGTGCCGCACGCCTGACACATCCAGGCCTTCTTAACCTTGGCCACGTTCGCTGGTTTTTTTGCGCAGGAAGGCCAAGCCCGCAAAACCGACGGTGCCGGACAACAGCATCATGGCGGTTTGAGACGAGTGAACCACCGTCGCAAATACGAGTCCGTCGGCCATAGGAACTCCGGTGACCCACAAGGCTGAGGTTACGAAAACGTGGTACGTTCCAAAGCCTCCGGGCGCCGGTACAATGTAGCTGAACGTGGCGGACATCATCACAAAGAGGGCGTGTGCCACGGTGATGTTGGACGTTGCCGGCAACGCAAAAAACATGAGGTAAACCATCAAAAAGTAACAGGCCCAGATCGCCAGGGTGTGTCCCCAAAATCCGGCGGGGTTGTCCAGCCGGGCGACGGAACGGAGCCCGGCGAGCAGCCCTTGCACAAAATCAAATACTTTGCTTTTAATTTGAACCCAGCCCCACCGGCGCACGGCCCAAAAGGCTGCAGCGCCAACCGCGGCAAGTGCCAACAGCAACCATCCCCAGGCGGGAAATCCGGCAGAAGCAACGACGCCCGTTTCTGCCGCAGAAGATGTGTTGTCCGCAGCTCCATTGGTGCGGCCAAATTCAGCAACGGCGTTTGGCAAGGCTTGAAGTTCGGTCCAGTTCAACCCCAAAACAACGGCCACGAGTACCAGGGACATGATCAAGTCAATGATGCGTTCCATGACCACCGTACCCAAGGCTTTGTCTACCGGAACGCCACCGGTCTGCTGAATGGCCGTGCACCGGGCCACTTCGCCGCCGCGGGGAACCACCAAGTTGACCAAATAAGACAAGGCTACCGAGTGCACCGCCGCTGGGGCGCTGACCGGGTGTTCGATGGAGCGGAGCACAATGCGCCAACGGTAGGCGCGAAACACCACCGCCAAGTAGCCCAAGCCGATGCTCACCGCCACCAAATAGGGATTGGCTTTGCGCATGCCGTCCCAAAGTTCCCGCGGATCCATACCTTGGAAGGCAAAGGCCAAAAGCCCGGCGGTCAGTCCCAGCAGGACCAGTGTTTTGATGATTTGCTTGGCCATAGGTGGGATCCTGCTCAACGCAGGGATGCGGATTATTTCAAGAGGTTGGTCTGTTCGTCTGGGAAAACCAAGATGGGTGTGTGCGACGCTGCCTCTGTTGCGTCTACGTGGCAGTAGGCCATGATGATGATGAGGTCACCGGTTTGGACTTTTCGGGCTGCGGGCCCATTCAACGTGATGGATCCGCTACCGGCAGGACCCGGGATGGTGTAGGTGTCCCATCGCTCGCCGTTGTTGATGTTGACGATGCTGACTTTTTCCCCTTCAACGAGCTGAGCAGCAGCCATCAAGGAGCGGTCTATGGTGATGGAACCGATGTAATTGAGGTCCGCTCCCGTGACGCGCACGCGGTGGATTTTGGATTTGAGCAATTCCAGCAACATGGCGGCAAAGGTAGGTTATTCCACTGGAAAGTTGTCGATGAGGCGGACGTTTCCAGCGCGTACTACGGCAAAATAATGGGCGGAGCTTTCCGCGCTCAAAACTTGGTGATCCGGCAGCAATTCCAAGGTAAGCGGATGGGCCAAGTCCAGGTATTCCACCTCCAATTCTGGGGATTGGTGGACGTGCTTTTCAAACTGCAAACGGGCGGCGGCGGGCGTTGCGCCGGTGCGCAACGCCGCTGCGGCTTGCCGCAGCCCCGCATAAATGCGGGGCGCCGCCGCCCGTTGCGCCGGCGTCAACAACAAATTCCGGCTGCTCATGGCCAAGCCGTCGGCCTCCCGAACCGTCGCGCACGCCACCACTTGGGGCAATCCTCCGCGGAGGGCCACCAACTGCCGAATCACCGCCACCTGCTGGAAGTCCTTGGCGCCAAAATAAGCGCGATCCGGTTCCACGTGCTCAAACAGGGCGTCCACTACCGTGGCAACGCCTTGAAAATGACCCGGCCGCGCCGCACCTTCCATGCGCGTGTCCAGTCCCGCCAAATTGTAGTGGGCCGCCTGCATGCCGTTGGGGTACAACTCGTCGGCAACCGGAAAGTAGACGGCGTCCGTCCCCAAAGCCTCCAATACGGCGCAATCCGCGTCTGAGGTGCGCGGATAGGACGCAAAATCGTGGGGGTTGTTGAATTGGGTGGGATTCACGAAAATACTGACCACCACGCGGGAGTTTTCTGTTTGAGCTGCGCGCACCAAAGCCAGGTGCCCATCGTGGAGCGCCCCCATGGTGGGTACAAAGCCTACAGAGACCGAATCGCCTTGTTTCCAGCGCGCAAGCATGTTCCGCAGCGCGGCTTGGGATGATACAATCTCCATAAAAAGTGCGTTTTGCGCCGTAAAAATGCGTAATTTTGCGGACTGTACCGCAACTTATGGAGCCAAAGCGCATTTTGTACGTCGCCCAATCGATGCATCCGTATTTGTCGGAGACCATCTTGGCAGATCACGCCTTGGCGTTTCCCAAGCGAATGAACGAGCTCGGCAACGAGGTTCG
Organism: Owenweeksia hongkongensis DSM 17368; assembly: GCA_945865885.1. Lineage (GTDB taxonomy): Bacteria > Bacteroidota > Bacteroidia > Flavobacteriales > Schleiferiaceae > CAMDTE01. Next base: position 54,913 of record CAMBEZ010000008.1, on the reverse strand, counting down.
GGTGTTCATGCCTCGTTATGGAAACATCAACGAGCGCCGCCACCAACTGCACGAAGTCATCCGGCTGAGCGGCATGAACGTGGTCATCAACGACATGGACCAACCCTTGATCATCAAAGTGGCGTCCATTCCCCAAGCGCGCCTCCAAGTTTATTTCATCGATAACGACGAATACTTCAAGCGCAAGGGCGATTTAGTGGATGCCGCGGGAACTTTGTACGAAGACAGCGACGAGCGGGCCCTCTTTTTTTCCAAGAGTGTTATTGAAACCATCAAAAAATTGGGTTGGAAGCCGGATGTGGTCCACGTAATGGGTTGGATGTGTTCGCCCATGCCCCTGTACATCAAGCAATTCAACGCAACGGACGCACATTTTGCGGATGTTAAAGTGGTGGTGTCGCTCTACGATACGGATGCATTTGCGGGTCAATTGGGCCCCAAGCTTTCTTCCGGCATGCACTACGACGGAGCCCAGTCCATGGACGCCTTTGAACAACCTACCTACGAAAATCTGCAGTGCGGCGCCGTCCGTTTTGCAGACGCCGTCCTGACCATGACGGATTCGCCGTCTGAGCACGCTGTGAAAGCCGCCCAAGAGTTGGGTGTTCCCGTGTCCGACGGACGTCCTTTTGCCGCAGATCCTTCCGGACTGAAAGCATTCTACGAATCTCTTTTTGCCTGATTTCGTGGTGCGTAAAGCATTGATTTCGCTAGCGCTGTGCGGCGCTTTCTTCCTTTCTGTTTCCTGCGAAAAAGACCTGGGGACCGTTGGTTTGGATCTTATTGGCGCCGGTGAATTCAAGACAGGAGCCTTGAAGTTCGTGCCCATCGTGACCAGCACCGAAACCTACGACACCTTACTGACCTCCAATACCGGAATTTTGCCGGTTGGAGGGTTTGCCGATGCCACATTTGGTCGCGTGGACGCTTACGGCGTTACCCAAGTTGCATTGGGCCGCATCAACCCGCGCTTTGGAGACAACCCCCGGGCGGATTCGGTCTTTTTGTTCTTGCCGGTCACCGAACGTTATGGAGACACGGTAGCCCCCATCCGCATCGTGGTGCAGCCCCTCTTGGACGCCTTGGTGGCAGACAGTTCGTACACCGCCAAGGACCAGTTTGCCGCAGGGGATCCGGTGGCAGACACCACCTTCAACCCGTATTTTGGCCGCACCCGTAAGTTCAAGGAAGTGGCCGCAACCAAAGGCGTGTTGCGCCTGGCGTTGGATCCTCAGTGGTTTACCCAAGAGTTTTTGCTGCTGGACACGGCTGCGCTGGTCTCCACTACAGAATTCGTGAAGACGTTTAAGGGATTTCGCCTGAAATCCACTGCGGCGGCCCAGTCGCTCCTTTCCTTGACGCCCGTCGGCACGGATTCCAAGCTGGTAGTGTACCTGTCCAACGACACCACCACCGCCAAATCCGTTCGGTACGATTTGGCCTTGGGAGATAAGATCAAGTACGCCTTCCACGCGGAACATCGTTTTGAGCAAGCGGCGTTTGATTTAGCGGCACAAGACACCACCTACGGCAGTTTTCGCTCCTACACCCAAAGTTTGGGCGGCGCGGTGACCTCCATTCGGTTGAAGGGGCTGGCTCCGCTCCGGGATTCGAATTTCTTAGTTAATTACGCCGAGCTCGAAATTCCAGTGGACGCGGTGGCCAGTTTGGGATTGAACAAGCCCAAGGCACTGACGTTGTTGGTGGCCCGCGGTGAGAAGAACTTTTTGATCAACGACTACCAAGGCGGCAGCCCAGGCGGAGGATTGCAATCTTTGCGGGATTCTACGCGCGTGGTGGGCGTGTTGGACCAGCAGGTGTACCGGTTCAACATCACGCGCCACGTGCAGCGCGTGCTGAACGGAAAGGACGCCAAAATGGACCGACTGATCTTGCTGCCCTCCAATCCAAGCGGCAACGCCCAGCGGGTGGTGCTCAACGGCAACTTGCACCCGTCGGAGCCGGCGCGGTTGAATTTGTACCTAACGAGAACCAAGTAGGGCCAAAAAGATCTGCAACTGTGGCGGCATGTTTGCGACCTTTGCGGACCAAACCTTTTGAATTATGTGTGGAATTGTAGGATACATCGGCGCCCGTGAGGCATACCCGATCATCATCAACGGCTTGAAAAGGCTGGAATACCGCGGATACGACTCCGCCGGTGTCTGCTTGTCCAACGATGCCCTTCGGGTATTTCGCAAAAAAGGCAAGGTCGCCGATTTGGTGGACTTGGTGGGCAACCAAGACACCCACGCCACGGCCGGTATGGGCCATACCCGATGGGCCACCCACGGAGAACCGTCGGACCGAAATTCCCACCCGCATTCCAGCGAAGACGGAGACTTGGTTCTGGTGCACAACGGCATCATTGAGAACTACGCCGCGCTGAAGTCTTTGCTGCAAACCAAGGGCTACACGTTTTCTTCAGACACAGACACGGAGGTGCTGGTGAATTTTATCCACTACGTTCAGCAGCTGGAAGACGTCAAATTGGAGGAAGCCGTGCGCCGCGCCTTGCGCGAGGTAGTGGGTGCGTACGCCATTGTGGTGATGTCCCGCAAGGAGAGCAATAAGTTGGTGGTGGCCAAAATGGGCAGTCCGCTGGTCATTGGCCTGGGCCAAGAAGAATATTTCGTGGCGTCCGACGCCACGCCGTTCTTGGAATTCACCAAACGCGCCATCTATTTAGAAGACGGTGAAATGGCCGTGGTGCACCGCAACAAAGGGGTACGCGTCAGTTCGATTGCCACTTCCGCGACGGTTGATGCGCACATCCACCAACTGAAAATGGATTTGGAGAGCATTGAGAAGGGCGGATACGACCACTTTATGCTCAAGGAAATTTACGAGCAACCCAAAGCCATTCAGGACACGTTCCGCGGCCGACTGCTACCGGACGAGGGCATCATCCGCATGGAAGGCTTGGACCAAATTCGCGAGCAGTTGCTGGCAGCAGACCGCATTTTGGTGGTGGCCTGCGGCACGTCTTGGCACAGCGGTTTGGTAGGAGAATACTTAATTGAAGATTTGGCGCGCATTCCGGTTGAAGTAGAATATGCTTCGGAATTCCGCTACCGAAATCCGGTGTTAACGGCCAAAGACGTGGTTATTGCCGTGTCCCAATCCGGCGAAACAGCGGATACTTTGGCTGCTATTAAGATGGCCAAGGAAGCAGGCGCTACGATTTTTGGCATTTGCAACGTGGTGGGCAGTTCCATAGCGCGCGAGACGCACGCCGGCGCGTACACCCATGCGGGCCCGGAAATTGGCGTGGCCTCCACCAAAGCATTTACTGCCCAGGTAACCGTCTTTACGTTAATTGCCCTGTGGCTGGGACGTGCAAAAGGTACTTTGGCAGAAAAGCGGTACCTGGATTTGTGCCAGGAATTGGCCGGAATCCCAGACAAAATAGCGTCCATGCTTCAAAGCGATGCGCAAACGGTGGCCATTGCCAAAAAGATTAAGGACAGCACCAACGCTTTGTATTTGGGCCGCGGCTACAACTTCCCGGTGGCCCTGGAGGGAGCCCTGAAGCTTAAAGAAATTAGCTACATACACGCGGAGGGGTATCCTGCAGCGGAAATGAAGCACGGCCCCATTGCTTTGATTGACGAGCACATGCCGGTAATCGTCATTGCCCCCAAGAGCGGCCACTACGACAAGATCGTTTCCAATGTCCAGGAAGTCTTGGCGCGCAAGGGCCAAATCATTGCCATTGTGGACGAGGACGACACGGAAATCAGATCCATGGCCAAAGACACCATTGGAATCCAGCCTTCCTCAGAATGTTTGTCTCCGCTTTTGACGACCATTCCCTTGCAGTTGCTGAGCTACCACGTTGCCGTTCTGCGCGGTTGTAATGTGGACCAACCGCGCAACTTGGCCAAGTCGGTTACGGTGGAGTAATCACCTCTCCGGGTCTTTGTTTGCGGAAATTAAGTGTACCTTGGTGCAAATAAACAAATAGAAATCATGTCCACTAGGTTCAACCCATCTTTTTTTCTGGTACTTTTTGCTTGGTTAACAACAAGCGCCGCCTTTGCGCAGAATGGTTCCTCCAAGAGTACGGGTTTGCCAAAGGCCTTTGTACTGGGTTATGCATTCATTGACGACAACGGTTCGAAAACACCCCTTGGTGTTGAGCTCCCAGGCTTGACTTTGATTCCCAATACGGTTGGCATTAACTTCCCTTTAGTTCAAGTTGGCAATAAAGGCGCATTGGCAGGCGTTAACGTTACCTTATCCGGCGGCAGTTTGAAAGCCGGAAGAATTGCCGCGGCGGATTTAACTGGAGAATACTCCTCCACAACTTTTGAATTTTTAGGGAGTGTCTGCAATGCTACAATGCGGGCCGGTTTGGGCGTTAGTACGCGGAGTTATTTGGCGAATCCTACCAGCAATTTAGCCGTAGTGGGTGCAGGACTTAACATTTGGTTGGCTCCGGAACGGATGGCCTTGAATATTCAGGGAATCGGGCGCTACGATTTGGGCGAACAAGACCATTTTGGCCAAGTTTCAATCGGGGTTTTGTACCGACTGTAGAACATAAACCAAACTATTGGTTGTACTGGTTCATCGCCGTTGCGGCGCCGGCCAAGACAAAGCTTTCCAGGAACTTGATGGAACGCTCAATGCCCAATTTTACAGGTTCGTGCTGGTCTGCGTTCCAGGGTCCCAAAACATAGTCTATTTGGTGCCCTTTGGCGAAGTCTGCCCCAATGCCAAAACGGAGGCGGGGGTAATCCTGCTTCCCCAAGACTTCTTGAATGCTTTTGAGACCGTTGTGGCCGCCGTCGGATCCGCTTAATTTGAGGCGGGTGGTGCCGCACGGCAGGGCCAATTCGTCCACCACCACCACCGCGTTTTCCAACGGAATTTTCTCCGTTTCCAGCCAATACCGTACGGCTTTGCCGCTCAAATTCATGAAGGTATTGGGCTTAATCAAGACGATGGTTCTCCCTTTGAGCGTGATTTGGGCGCGGTCGCCGTAGCGGTCCGGGCTAAAACGAGCAGTGGACGCCTGAGCCCAGGCATCCACTACGTCGTATCCAATGTTGTGGCGAGTTCCTGCGTATTCTTGGCCGGGATTTCCCAACCCCACCACGAGGAACTTTCGAACGCCGTTCATGCCGATTAGGCCTCAGCCTCCTCGGTCTCTTCTTCCACGGCGCCAACAACCACATTACGTGTGGTTTTGATGGTGGCAATAACGCCGGAATCTTGGGACAAAATCTCGAAGGGCTTGCCTTCTTTGATTTCGTTGACGCGCAGAGATTCACCTATTTTCAAAGCGGTAATGTCGTGCTCAATCGTTCCCGGGATTTCGGTAACGATGCCCTTCACTTTTACTTTGCGCATTACGATCTTCAAATTACCACCCAAGCGCACGCCTGCGGCATTACCGGTCAATTTAACCGGCACGTCAACCGTAACGGGTTTGCCCAAGACTACTTGAATGAAGTCGATGTGGGTCAGCGTGTCTTTCAACACGTCAAACTGCATCTCTTTGATAACGGCTTCGTATTTTTTGCCGTCTAACTCAATAACCGCTAGGTTCACCTCCGGTACGTAGACTAGGCTACGGAATCCCAAGATGGGGGCTGAGAAGTGGACGGGGGCTTCGCCGCCGTAAATAACACACGGAACTTGACCTTCTGCGCGAAGGGCTTTGGCATACTTGGTTCCGAGCTCGGTGCGGAGGGTGCCTTGGATGTGAACGGAGTTCATGGAAAGGGAATTAACGGTGTTTTACATCAAAAAGTGCCCACTGATGGATTCGTGGGCGTGAACGGCGCGCATCACAGAAGCAAACAACGGCGCCACGCTGATTACTCGAATTTTAGAGGAGGGACGGCGCAGCGGAATGGTGTCTGTAATCACCAGTTCCGTCATGGCCGAATTTTCAATTTTTTCAATAGCATCGCCGGAAAGAACCCCGTGCGTACAGTAGGCGCGTACACTCAACGCACCTTTTTCCATGAGCATATCTGCGGCCTTCACCAAAGTACCCCCGGTGTCGATCATGTCGTCCACCAAAATCACGTGGCGATCTTTCACCTCGCCAATGACGGTCATTTTGTCGATGATGTTGGCTTTTTTGCGTTGCTTGTAGCAAATCACCACTTCAGCGCCCAATTTACCGCCGTAGGCATTGGCCCGCTTGGAGCCGCCCATGTCTGGGGACGCGATGGTCAAATTCTCCAACCCCAAGGCCTCTATGTCCGGGAGGAACAAAGAAGAGGAATAGAGGTGGTCCACGGGCACTTCAAAAAATCCTTGGATTTGATCTGCGTGCAGGTCCATGGTCATGATGCGCGTGGCGCCTGCCGTTTCCAGCATTTTTGCAACCAACTTGGAGGTAATGGGCACGCGCGGTTTGTCTTTACGGTCTTGACGCGCGTAGCCAAAATAAGGAAGGACGGCCGTGATGTGTTTTGAGGAGGCGCGCTTTGCAGCATCGCACAACTGCAACAACTCAAAAAGATTGTCGCTCGGCGGGTTGGTGGATTGGATCAAGAAAACCCGTCCACCGCGCACCGTTTCTTCAAATGAAGGAAGAAATTCACCATCCGCAAACTGCGTAATCTCCACCTTACCCAAAGGCTGACCGTACGCATCTGCGATGCGCTGGGACAACTCTTGCGTGAGGCGACCAGAAAACAGCTTGGCAACGGGTTCCATCATTTTTGTTTCGTTCGGGGGTGCAAATGTATGAATTTTTTGTTTTACTTTTGCCCACGTAACACCAGCCCAGGTGGCGGAATTGGTAGACGCGCACGACTCAAACTCGTGTACCTCTGGTGTGCGGGTTCGATTCCCGCCCTGGGCACAAGACGCTATCATGACCAAGCAAGAGCGTTACGACCGGACATACCTCCGGATGGCCAGAGAGTGGGCCTCACTCTCCCACTGTTCGCGAAGGCAAGTGGGCGCGCTCATTGTTCGCGACCGCACCATCATTTCCGACGGATTCAACGGAACCCCCACGGGATTTGAGAATCCCTGCGAGGAAGACTTGGGAGACACCAAATGGTACGTGCTTCACGCAGAAGCCAACGCTATTTTAAAAGTTGCTTCCTCCACCCAAAGTTGCTCGGGCGCCACACTTTACCTAACGATGAGTCCGTGCCGCGATTGCAGCAAATTAATTTACCAGTCTGGAATGGTGCGGGTGGTGTACGCAGACAACTATAAAGACACAACGGGCTTGGATTTTTTGGCCAAGGCCGGAGTGCAGTTGGACTACCTTCCATTTGAAGACGAGCACGCAACCGATTTGGGTTGAGCTATGCCGCCAAAACAAAAAACTATTTCTAGAACAGCGCGGTGGGCCATGGTAGCGGGCGCTTGCTTGCTCTTGGGTTTGGGTGCCGGGATCTGGCTGGGAAGCCGTGGAATGTCTTGGGAAACCGGCCCGGAAGCTCGGGCGGCGCGCAAATTCCAGGAATTTTTGGGTATTGTTGCGGACGAGTACGTCCACCCGGTGGCGGTTGACTCCTTGGTGGAGGTCACCTTCAACGATGTTCTGGGCAGACTAGACCCTCATTCTGTTTATTTGCCGCAATCCGACGCTCTGCGTTTGGATGAAGAATTGGCGGGCGCTTACGAGGGCATTGGAATGGAGTACCGGTGGATTCGGGATACCGTGGCGGTGGTTTCCGTGCGGGGGCCGGCGCGCAAGAAAGGACTGCGGCCGGGCGATCGGTTGATCGCCGTGGACGGGGTGCCCGTGGTGGGCTGGTCCTCAGACAGTTTGGTGGGTGTTTTGAAAGGACCCGCCGGATCTTCTGTTCAGGTTTCCGTATGGTCTCCACGCGCCAAAACCGTCCGTCAAGTGACGGTTCAACGAGCGTCCATTGCGGTGCCCAGTGTTCGTGCGGCCCGGCTAGACTCCGGCCGCGTGGGTTACGTGCGCATTGAACGATTTGGCGAGCACACGCCGGAGGAGGTTCGGAGTTTCTTGCGCCAAGCGAAACGGGAGCGCCTTTCCGGCGTGGTGGTGGACTTGCGCGGCAACGGCGGTGGCTTTTTGGCATCCGGGGTGGCTGCGGCGGATGAGTTTTTGTCTGCGGGCAAAACCGTGGTGTGGACCGTTGGCCGTACCGGGCCGCCCGAGCGCACGGTAGCTACTGCTGGCGGATCGTTTGAAAAAGGGGCCGTAGTGGTTTTGGTGGACGGCGAAACAGCTTCTGCGGCGGAAATTTTTGCCGCGGCGCTGCAGGACCACCGTCGGGCACCGCTGATGGGAAAAAACACCTTTGGAAAAGGCCTGGTTCAGGACGAGCGGGTGTTGCGCGACGGTTCTCGCTTGCGCCTGACAACGGCGGTTTACCTCACGCCCAAAAAGAAAAACATCCAACGTTTGGGCAAAGGCGCCGCGGGCGATGGAACGGGCGGATTGCGTCCGAATGTTGAATTGTCCCTGGACACGTTATACGGGCCGCATTGGCTGGGGTCTGTGCGGCAATTGGAGGTCTTTGACCAACTGACCTTTGCTTGGGCAGAATCAGACCGAGGCAGGACCCAGGAAGTATGGGTGACAGACGAACGCTTGTGGCAGTTCCTGGCAGAAGCCGGCTTGGAAGAGGCGGTGGCCTCCATGACCGAACAAGACATGGAGTGGATTCGGTTTGCCTTGACGTTGGAGCAAATACGCTTTCAACGCGGTGCTCAAGCCTACCTGGAGTTGCAATTGACGCGAGACTACGCCGTAGATGCAGCGCTGGCTCTATTGAAGAGCGCGCGTCCTTAAAGCAAATTTTTCGCCGCTTCGGCGCATAAAAAAAGCCGCCCAAGGGCGGCTTTCTTTGCGTTGTGCAGTGCTAAATTATTCAGCAGTAGCTTCAGCGTCAGCAGCAGCGTCAACCGTAGTGTCAGCAGCAGCAGCAGCAGTATCAACGGCAGCGTCAACAATAGTGTCAACAGCTGTTGCGTCGTTTGCAGTTTCTTCGGCGCCATTGCAAGCAACCAAAGCCACCAGAGCGAAAGCGCTCATGAAGAAGGCAACTTTTTTCATTTTTGTTTTGTTTTTTTGGGTGAGTTAAGCTCGAAATCCGGAACAAAGGTAGGAATTTTCAACACTTCAACAAGGGTCGTGAATATTTTTTTATAATTGTTTCAAAAGTACTTCCATGCTGGCCACTTCCCTGATTTTCGCGGGGATAGCAGCAAAGGGCAAACGTTCTTGTTGCATGCTGTCTCGGTAACGGAGCGTGGCCGCGCCGTCCGTAAGGCTTTCGTGGTCCACGGTGATGCAAATGGGCGTACCCAACGCGTCCTGGCGGCGGTACCGTCGGCCAATGGCATCTTTCTCGTCGTAGGCCACGTGAAAGTCAAATTTCAGCGAATTCAAGAGCTCGTGCGCCAGCTCCGGCAAACCGTCTTTTTTGACCAACGGCAGAATAGCCGCTTTGGTGGGAGCGAGTGCAGGGGGCAAGTGAAGCACCGTGCGCACGGATCCGTCCGGCAGCGTCTCTTCGTCGTAGGCCGTGGAAAGTACCGCCAAGAAGAGACGGTCCAAACCGACGGAGGTTTCTACCACGAAGGGGATGTACGAAGTATTGGACTCCGGATCAAAGACCTGAAGTTTTTTACCGGAAAATGCTTCGTGGTTGCGCAAGTCAAAATCAGTGCGGCTGTGGATTCCCTCCAATTCTTTGAATCCAAACGGAAACTCAAACTCAATGTCTGCCGCAGCGTTGGCGTAGTGCGCCAGCTTGTCGTGGTTGTGAAAGCGGTACTTGCTCGCGGAGAATCCCAGGTTGCGGTGCCACGCCATGCGTTTTTCCTTCCAAGCTTCGTACCACTCCATCTCGGTGCCCGGCGCAACAAAATATTGCATTTCCATTTGTTCAAACTCGCGCATGCGGAAAATGAATTGCCGTGCAACGATTTCGTTTCGGAAGGCCTTTCCAATTTGGGCAATGCCAAACGGAATTTTGGTACGTCCGGTTTTGTGGACGTTCAGAAAATTGACAAAAATCCCTTGTGCGGTTTCTGGGCGGAGGTAGAGGTCCGTTGAGCCTTCCGCCACACTGCCCATTTTGGTGCCGAACATCAGGTTGAACTGGCGCACCTCGGTCCAGTTTTTGGTTCCGCTTACGGGGCACGCAATGCCTTCGTCCAGAATGACTTGACGTACGGCGTCCAAATCACCTGCCTCCAGGGCCTGAACAAAGCGCGCCATCACCGCGTCTGCCTTGGTGAGGTATTCCACCACCCGGGGGTTGGTTTGGCGGTACAAGGCCTCGTCAAACGTTTCCCCAAACCGTTGGGCGGCCTTGGCCACTTCCTTTTCTGCTTTTTGGCGAATTTTCTCGACGTATTCTTCCACCAGGACGTCTGCGCGGTAGCGCTTCTTGCTGTCCTTGTTGTCGATCAAGGGGTCGTTGAAGGCGTCCACGTGCCCAGAGGCTTTCCAGGTGGTGGGGTGCATGAAAATGGCGGAGTCAATGCCCACTATGTTTTCGTGGAGCTGCACCATGGAGCGCCACCAGTACTCTTTGAGGTTGTTTTTCAACAACGAACCGTTTTGACCGTAGTCGTATACGGCGGCCAGTCCGTCGTAGATCTCGGAGCTTTGGAAGACAAAGCCGTATTCTTTGGCGTGGGCTACGACCGCTTTGAAGCGATCTTCGGGGGTAAGGCTCATGCGAGTAAGGTTGACCAATTGGAGGTGAAGAGTCGGACCGCAATGGCGAGCAGCACAATACCGAACACTTTGCGCAGTATGTTGATTCCATTTTTGCCGATTACGTCCGCAATGCGTTTGGAATTTTTCAAAACTAAGTACACCAGAATTGCATTTAAAAGAATGGCAATCAAGATGTTGATGGCTGCAAATTGGCTTTTTATAGAGACCAAGGTGGTGAGGGTTCCCGCGCCTGCCACCAACGGAAAGGCAATGGGCACAATGCTGGCAGATTCGGGTTCGGCGTCTCGGTAGATGCGAATGCCCAAGATCATTTCCATGGCCAAGAAGAACAGGACAAAGGATCCGGCAACAGCAAAGGAGTGGATGTCTACGCCAAAAAGATGCAGGAAAGAGTCTCCAAAGAACAAAAACAACACCATGATGACCACCGACGCCACCGTAGCTTTTTCGGATTGAATGTGGCCTACCCGCTCGCGGAGGGAGACAATCAAGGGAATGCTCCCCACGATGTCTATCACCGCAAACAAGACCATGGTGGCCGAAAGTATTTCCGAGAATGAGAATCCCATAATGCCTCGCAAAGGTACTTCATCTCCTACCTTTGAACCTATGGTAGAGGTGGGAAAAACCATTGTGGCAGAGTCTGTCTTCAGCAACGCATTTGTCTGTGATTTAACGGCGTGCAAGGGGGCATGTTGCATTGAAGGCGACAGTGGTGCGCCCTTGTCCGACGACGAGTGCGCCGTGTTGGATTCCATTCAAGCGGCAGTGGATCCGTACCTGAACGAAGAAGGGCGCGCCGCTCTGGCGCGCGAGGGCGCTTGGGTGACGGATGTAGACGGCGAAAAAGTCACTCCTTTGGTAGCTCCCGGGGGCGCATGTGCCTATGTTGTTTTTGACGACCGCGGCACCGCTTTGTGCGCTATTGAACAAGCGCACCAGGACGGCGCCGTTTCCTTTAAGAAACCGTTGTCTTGCCACCTGTACCCCATCCGCGTAACCCGTTATCGATCGTATGATGCGCTGAATTACCATCGCTGGAGCGTCTGCGCACCGGCGTGCCAACTGGGTGAATCACTGAAAGTTCCAATCTACAAGTTCCTCAAGGAGCCGCTGATTCGGGCCTACGGTGAAGCGTGGTACGCGGAGCTGTCCGAAGTGGGTGAGTTTATCAACAATTCTCCGGATGCAGTGTGAATTAGTTTTTCGCAAAATAGCTGGCAAGGGGCTTGCGCAATTCAAATACCAACGCCCGCGCGGCTTTGCTGCTCCGGACTTCCGGAGGGGGTGTTGAAAACTACCACCGAATGTTAAAATCTACCGCTTGCGGGGCCCCGATTGATTCACAAAATTTGTAGAGCAGAAGACCGCCTGCAGGACTGCCTGTCCCTTCGAAAAAACCTAAAGTACTGATTTCCATAAAGTTACCAAATATGCACACGCCCCACGACGACGAGCCCATACTTCGCGATAACCGCAACCGATTTGTGCTTTTCCCCATTGAACACCACGATATTTGGAACATCTACAAGAAGTCAGAAGCGAGCTTTTGGACGGCGGAAGAAATTGACATGAGTCAGGATTTGGTGGATTGGGAAACCAAACTAACCGCGGAAGAACAGTACTTCATCAAACACATTTTGGCATTTTTTGCCGCATCGGACGGAATCGTCAACGAAAACCTGGCGGAGAATTTCGTGAACGAAGTGCAGTACACCGAGGCCAAGTTCTTTTATGGGTTCCAAATCATGATGGAGAACATCCACAGCGAAACGTATTCGTTGTTGATTGATACCTACATCAAGGACCCCGCCGAGCGCGACAAACTGTTCCACGCCATAGACACCTTCGACGCGATCAAGAAGAAGGCAGACTGGGCTTTGCGCTGGATTGATTCTCCCTCCTTTGCGGAACGACTGATTGCGTTCGCCGCCGTAGAAGGTATCTTCTTCAGCGGGGCGTTCTGCTCTATTTTCTGGCTCAAGAAGCGCGGCCTCATGCCCGGATTGACCTTCTCCAACGAGCTGATTTCCCGCGACGAAGGGATGCACTGCGACTTTGCCGTGCACCTGCACAACAACCACCTGGTCAACAAAGTCCCCAAGGAGCGCATCCAACAGATCATCGTAGAGGCCTTGGCCATTGAGCGCGAGTTCATCACAGAATCCCTTCCTGTGGACTTGATCGGCATGAACAGTCGGCTCATGGTTAGCTACTTGGAATTTGTGGCCGACCGCCTCTTGACCGAGCTGAAGTGCGAGAAAATGTTCCACTCCGAGAATCCGTTTGACTTCATGGAGATGATCTCCTTGGAAGGCAAAACGAATTTCTTTGAAAAGCGCGTGGCCGAGTACCGCAAAGCCGGCGTTGGCACCAAAGAGGAAGCCGCTGCAGACGCCGCCTTCAATTTAGACGCGGACTTCTAAGAAGCCTGCGCACCCTTCATCCCATTAGCCCACCGATCAGAAAGTACCCCCCATGATGCATGTAGTTAAACGCGACGGCCACCGCGAAGAGGTCAAGTTCGACAAAATCACCGCGCGGATTCAAAAACTCTGCTACGGACTGAGCCCGTTGGTGGATCCCGTTGCCGTGGCCATGCGCGTCATTGAGGGTCTGTACGACGGCGTAACCACTTCCGAGTTGGACAACCTGGCAGCTGAAGTATCTGCGTCCATGACGGTTCGCCACCCGGATTACGCACAACTCGCAGCACGTGTGGCGGTGAGCAACCTGCACAAGAACAGCACCAAGTCGTTCAGCGAGACCATGCGCTCCCTCTACACCTACGTCAACGCCAAGACCGGCAAAGCGGCGCCCATGATCGCAGACGACGTCATGGAGATCATTGAGCAGCATGCCGAGCGCTTGGATTCCGCCGCCATTTACGACCGCGACTTCAACTACGATTATTTTGGATTCAAAACCCTGGAGCGCAGTTATTTGCTTCGGATAGACGGCAAGGTAGCCGAGCGTCCCCAGCACATGCTCATGCGGGTATCCGTGGGCATCCACAAGGACGATATTGACGCGGCCGTGGAGACCTACAACATGATGTCTAAGGGTTTATTTACCCACGCCACGCCCACGCTATTCAACGCCGGAACGCCCAAGCCTCAGATGTCTAGCTGCTTTTTGCTGCAGATGAAAGACGACTCCATCGACGGCATTTACGACACGCTGAAGCAGACCGCGCGCATTTCGCAGTCCGCCGGCGGGATAGGCTTGAGCATCCACAACATCCGCGCCACCGGTTCCTACATCCGGGGCACCAACGGTACCTCCAACGGCATTGTCCCCTTGTTGCGCGTCTTCAACGATACGGCCCGCTACGTAGACCAAGGGGGTGGCAAGCGCAAAGGTTCATTTGCCATCTACTTGGAACCGTGGCACGCAGATGTGTTTGACTTTTTGGACCTCAAAAAGAACACCGGAAAGGAAGAATCGCGTGCTCGTGACTTGTTCTATGCCTTGTGGATTCCGGACTTGTTCATGAAGCGCGTGGAGGAAGACAGCACCTGGACCCTCATGTGTCCCAACGAATGCCCTGGCTTGTACGACACCTACGGAGCTGATTTTGAGGCGCAATACCACAAGTACGAGTCCGAAGGAAAGGGCCGCAAGACCATCAAAGCACGCGAATTGTGGCATAAAGTTTTGGAAGCTCAAATTGAAACGGGCACCCCGTACATGTTGTACAAGGACGCCTGCAACGCCAAGAGCAACCAGAAGAACCTGGGCGTCATTCGTTCGTCCAACCTGTGCACGGAGATTTTGGAGTATACCGCTCCAGACGAAGTGGCCGTCTGCAATCTGGCGTCCATTGCGCTCCCGCGCTTCATTGAGGACGGTCAGTTCAACCACCAGATGCTGTACGAGGTGACCTACAAAGTCACCAAGAACCTGAACAAGGTTATTGACCGCAACTACTATCCGGTGGCAGAAGCCCGCAACTCCAACATGCGCCACCGTCCGGTGGGCTTGGGCGTGCAGGGATTGGCCGACGCGTTCATTGCGCTGCGCTACCCGTTCACCTCCAACGAGGCGCGGCAGATGAACAAAGACATTTTTGAGACCATCTACTTTGCTGCGCTGAAGTCTAGCTGCGATTTGGCCAAAGTGGACGGCAAGTACGAGTCCTACGAAGGTTCGCCCATCAGCAAGGGTGAATTCCAATTCAACATGTGGGGCGTCAGCGAAGATGCGTTGAGCGGGCGTTGGGACTGGAAAGCGCTTCGCCAAGAAATTGCAGCACACGGCGTGCGCAACTCCTTATTGGTAGCGCCCATGCCCACGGCATCCACCAGTCAAATCTTGGGCAACAACGAGTGCTTTGAGCCGTACACCACCAACATTTACACGCGTCGGGTACTTTCCGGAGAGTTTATTGTGGTCAACAAGCACTTGCTGCTGGATCTGGTGAAATTGGGTCTGTGGAACGACGAGATGAAGAACGCCATCATGGCGAGCAACGGTTCGGTACAAAGCATCGACGCCATTCCGGACAACATCAAGGAGTTGTACAAGACGGTTTGGGAAATGTCCATGCGGGACATCATTGACATGGCGGCGGATCGCGGGCTGTTCATTGACCAGTCTCAGTCCTTGAATTTGTTTGTGGAAGCGCCCAACATGGGCAAATTGACCTCCATGCACTTCCACGCTTGGAAGAAAGGCCTGAAGACCGGCATGTACTACCTGCGCACCAAGGCAGCTTCGGCGGCCATCAAGTTTACGGTGACCAAGAAGGCAGAGGAGGCTCCTCAGGTTCAAGAAGTTGAAGCAGGATTTGCGCCGGCGGAAGTTGCCGTTTCTGCGGTATCCGCTCCTCCGGTTGCACAGGCTGTTGGTGAGGTAGTTGCTGCATCGGTTGCATTTGCCGCCCCTGCCGCAGTGGTTGCTGCCGCAGCACCCGTTTCCGTGACCAACGAATTGCCGGAAATGCAGTTTACGCCGGTTGCGCCCGCCGCAACGGAGTATTCCGATCAGGATGCCATCACGTGCAGTTTGGACGATCCAGACGGTTGTTTGGCCTGCGGCTCCTAGTAATTAGCACTAGATAAACAAAGGGCTGGCACGCGAGTGCCGGCCTTTTTTGTGCCCTCCGTGCGCGCAGCGAACGTGCTTGGATGGCGGTGCGGTTGGGTTTACTTCTTGCGCGCCACCACAAACTCCGCCAGCAAGCGCAAGGCCTCCTTGGCGTCGCTGTCTGGGAAGTGGTTGAGGTGTTCCACCGCTTCCTCTTTGTACCGGTGCATGGTGGCTTCCGCATAGGACACGCCGCCCAGCGCCACCACCCGGTCCATCAGGGCCTGAACACGGTCCGGCCGGTCTGCGTCTTTCTTCACGGTGCGGATCATGGATTTGCGTTCGGCTGGGTCTGCCTGCTGCAGGGCGTAGATGAGCGGGAGGGTCATCTTGTGCTCCTTGATGTCGATGCCGTTGGGCTTGCCGGTTTGGTCGTACTGGCGGTAATCCAAGAGGTCGTCCCGAATCTGGAAGGCCATGCCCAGCGCCAAGCCAAAGCGACGAACGGCTTCAACGGCAGCTGCGTCGGCCCCGGTGGAGGCAGCGCCCACACCGCAGCAGGAGGCCATCAAGGATGCGGTTTTTTTCTCGATGATTTCGTAGTAAACGGACTCCACAATGTCCAGCCGTCGGGCCTTCTCCAACTGCAGCAGTTCGCCTTCGCTCATGGCTTTGACGGACGAGCTGACGTGGTAAAGCAGGTCGTGGTCCTGGTGCTCCACAGCCAGCAGCAGCACGCGGGAGAGGAGGTAGTCCCCCACCAGGACGGCGCCTTTGTTTTTCCAGAGGGCGTTGATGGAGAAAAAGCCGCGGCGAATGGGGGAGTCGTCCACCACGTCGTCGTGGATCAGGGTGGCGGTGTGCATCAATTCCACCAGTGCGGCGCCGCGGTGGGTGCGCTCCGTGATGGGCAAGCCGGTGAGCCGGGCCGTCAAAAACACCAAGGCCGGGCGCAGTTGCTTCCCTTTGCGCTTCACCAGGTACCGCAAGATGATGTCCAGCAACGGAATCGGGCTCCGCAGCGTGGACTTGAAATGAGATTCAAACGCCTGGAGATCGGCTTGGATGGGGTCTGTGTAGTGTTTCATGGGAATGCCAAGCCGGGATTAAGCCATGTTTCTGGCCTTGCACAGGCGGTTGTAGGCATCGTTGATTTTGCGAAACTGCGCCTCTGCTTCTTTGGAGACCTCTTTGCCCATGCTGGCCAGGGCGTCCGGATGGTACTGTTTGGCGAGCCGACGGTAGGCTTTCTTGACTTCCTCGTTGCTGGCCGAAGTGCTGAGTCCCAGCACCTGGTACGGATCCTCCTGTGCTGCACGCTGGTAGCTGCCGCGGCTGCCGCCTTCCGCAACACCGTGCAGCGCAGCAACCCGCAGAAAGTCCGCACGAGGAATGCCCAAAAGGCGAGCAATGTGGGAGATTTGCTGAATTTCGCGCGCGTCGGCCAGTCCGTCCACCACGGCCAACTCAAACAAAAAGTGCAGGAGTTGCAACCGTCCGCTCAGCGGCATGTTTTGCCTAATTTGGGTAGCGACGGTCTCCAATTCCACCTCCGTGCCCACGATTTTCTTGAAGAGCCGGAAGGACTCGTTGGCCGCTTCTTTGCCAAAAAGGCGCACAAAACTCTGCCGAACGTAGTCCAGCTCGCGTTGGTCTACTTGGCCGTCGGACTTGATGACGGAAGCGGCCAAAACCAAGAGGCTGGCGCGAAAATCAGTTTCGGTGGTGATGCGGGGCCCTCCGCCGGCAGCGCGGCGCGTGCGCACGTCCGGAGCATCCGGGGACAGTAAATCGCTAACGGCTTTGCCTAAAGCGGCGCCAAAAAGAGCTCCAATGGGTCCACTCAAGGCCCATCCCACGCCTCCTCCCAACCAGGTTAACCAACGCATATTGAGCCCCGAAGGTACAACACGCGTTCCGGCAGGAAGCGGACCGTTTTAAATTTTGGAAGACATCACGATGGCAAACACCACAATGGCGGCGATGACCAGCAAGATGAAACCGATTTGGAGGTTGTTGCGCATGGGTTTGGGCTCGTTTTCCCCCCGGGCAATTCGATCCCTTTGCGCAATGCGCTCCCGCATACGGCGAACGTAGTCGGACGGACGTCGGTCTCTGTCTTGGGGCATTTCGTGCAGGGCAGTCACAGGGGTTTGATTTGTAACTTCCACTAAGCTAGCAAGTTTTACGAGATATGCGAGTAAATTCCGCAGTTTTTTTTCGCATTTTTTGCAACCGTCGGAAACCTGCGCCACGGGCGGATTTCGTACCTTTCGGACATGGCGCGCATTCCCCGTGAAACCGTAGACCGCATTTTGGACACCGTCCGGATTGAGGAAGTGGTAGGGGAATTTGTGAATTTGAAGAAGAGCGGATCCAGCCTAAAAGGCCTGAGCCCCTTCACGCAGGAGAAAACGCCAAGCTTTTACGTTTCGCCTTCCAAGCAGATTTTCAAGTGCTTTTCCTCCGGCAAAGGGGGCAGCGCCGTGACGTTCTTGATGGAGCACGAGCAGTTTACCTACCCGGAGGCGTTGCGTTGGTTGGCCAAGAAGTACAACATCGAGGTACAAGAGGAAGAGGTCACCACCGAACAGCAGCAGCAGAACACGGAGCGCGAAAGCCTCCAGCGGGTGAATGAGTTTGCGGCCGGTCAGTTTGCGGAATGGCTTTGGGATCACCCCAAGGGACAAGCCATTGGCTTGGCCTATTTCCGGGAGCGCGGCTTTACCGATGCCACCCTCAAAACGTTCCAGTTGGGCTTCAGTTTGGAAGACCGCGACGCCTTGTACCAATCCGCCGTTTCCAAGGGCTACCAGTCGGAGTTTTTGGAGAAGACCGGGTTGTGCTTGCAGCGAGAGAACGGCTCGTGGGCAGACCGTTTCTTCGGACGGGTCATGTTCCCCATTTTGTCCCAGAGTGGACGCGTTTTGGGCTTTGGCGGCCGGATACTGCGTTCGGACGCCAAGGCGGCTAAATACGTCAACAGTCCGGAGTCGGAACTCTACAGCAAGTCCAAAACGCTCTACGGCTTGTACCAAGCACGCCAGAGCATTGTTCGGGAGAACAAGTGTTTGCTGGTGGAGGGCTACACGGACGTGCTTCGCCTGCACCAGTCCGGCATCACCCATGCGGTGTCCAGCTCCGGCACGGCCCTCACCGTAGACCAAATTCGTTTAATCCGACGGTACACGGACCAGGTGACGGTGTTGTACGACGGCGACGCTGCCGGCATTCGCGCGTCTTTCCGCGGCATTGATTTGCTGCTGGAGCAGGGCCTGAAGGTTCGGGTTTTGCTGTTTCCGGACGGCGAAGATCCCGATTCCTTTGCGCGCGCCCTAGCACCGGAAGCGCTTCGCACCTACCTGCAATCGCACGAGACGGACTTCATCCGCTTCAAAGCCGAGGTACTGGCCAAGGATGCTGCGGAGGACCCCATCAAGCGCGCGTTGTTGGCCAAAGACCTGATTTCAAGCGTAGCCCGCGTGCAAGATTTGCTGTTGCGGGACGTTTATTTGCGCGAGTGCGCTACGGTTTTGGGCATGGACGAGCGGGTCTTGAACCAAGAACTGCAGCTGACCCTGACGCGGTTGGCCAACGAATCCCAGCGGTCTGCCGCGGCAGACCAACAGCGCGCCGGGTTGACGGTGGTGCGCCCCAACGACCCCGCGCCAGCCGGTCCCGGCCAAGACCCCTACGCGTATCCGGGAGAGGAACCCCCATTGGACGGAGCCACGGCCCTGCAAATAGGTGCTGCGGGTCAACCGCTCGCGGTGGAGTCTGACCTCATGCGCACCTTGCTCAACCACAGTGCGGAACCGGTGGCCTGGACGGACGACGAAGGCCAAACCCAGAGCAGCCCCGTGGCCGCACTGATTCTAGAGGATCTGAACAACGATCAGTTGACCTTTGAACACCCGGTGTACCAAAGGATGTTTGTGGCGTTTTCCGAGGCCTGGAGCGCGGGTTCGGTGTTGTCCGGCGCCCATTTTGTACGCAGCGAAGATCCGGAAGTGGTGCGCGCCGCTACAGACCTCATGACGGAAACGCACACCCTGGCCAATTGGAAACTGCGCGACGTCTTTGTTGCGGAAAAGGAAGTTTATTTGGCTTCTTTTGTGCACCAAGCCGTTCTTCGGTTCAAAACCGTCCATTTGGAACGTTTGGTCCTAAAAGCTACAGATGCCTTGGAGCATACCGACGTTCCCGAGGAACGGGATCATTTGATGCGCCAAATCATGACCTACAGCGCGCTGCGCAACCGGATCAACACGGAGTTGAACCGGGTGGTTTAAAGCCCGTTACTCGTTCAGCAAAGCGTCCAACGTTCCGCGCGCTACGGCGTGGTACCCCGGACGCGCTTCGCGGTAGATGGAACGCGCCAGCTCCGCTTGACCGTTTTTCAACAAGGCCTCGTAGGTAGGCGTTAGGAATTTCCGGCGCCCAACCCGTACCAAGAAGGAACGCGTTGCGGCGGCCAACTCCGGGGTTTGCAGGCGTGCTTTGGCGGCCGTTTGGAGCCATTGCGCGGCCAACTCAGCGTTGGTGGTTTCGGTCAGGCGAAGTGCCGCGTCCAAAGCGCGCAATGCATCTGCTGGAGCCCCTTCAATGGACTGCAACAACCGCAAACGCTCGTGGGTGCTCCACTCCGCCCAGGCCGCCGTTAGGGTGGCGTTGGTGCCGTTGGCCTTGAATTCTTTGGCCAAAGCATCCACCCGGTCAAAGCGTGTGGCGGTAGGTTCGGGGCAATTTTTGGGGAGTCCGGTGCCGTGAATCCATTCGTCCAGGTTGATTTGTGCGGCCTCCTCGTCCGACAAAAGCTCCGTGGTGATGCGCTTTTCAAACTGTTCCGTGGTGACCGTACCAAAACCGTTTTGTTCAAAATAACCGTTGAGGAACGCGTCCCAGCGGGGTCGGCCTACGGTTTTTTCAATCAGCAACAGGAAGTGAAAGCCCTTTTCGTAGGCGATCGCCGTAACGCCGTCGTCCGGGTTGCGTCCGGTCAAATCAATCGCCAACTTGGTGTCGTTGGGGGCACTTTGCATGAATTCGTCTACCGTTTCCAGCAACTCGCGGTGGGAGAGCGTGGCCAGCATGTCTGCGTACTCTTTTCCGTAAACCGCCTCCATGATCCGGTTTTCAAAGTAGACCGTAAAGCCTTCGTTCAGCCAGAAGTCGTTCCAGGTGGCGTTGGTGACCAGGTTGCCGCTCCAGCTGTGGGCCAGTTCGTGCGCCACCAAGGAAACCAAGCTCCGGTCGCCCGCCACAATGGTGGGGGTGGCAAAGGTTAGGCGCGGGTTCTCCATGCCTCCAAAGGGGAAGGAGGCGGGTAAAACCAGGAGGTCGTAGCGTCCCCAGGCGTAGGGGCCATACAGGGATTCCGCCGCTTGAACCATCTTCTCGACGTCCACAAATTCGTTGGCGCAGGCGCTCAAGAACGACGGCTCTGCATACACGCCGGTTCGTTCGGAAAGGGGGGCAAAGGCCAAATCGCCCACGGCCAATGCCATCAAGTAGCTGGGAATGGCCTGGGGCATTCGGAACGAATACGTTCCATCTGCGGTTTTGGTTTGCGGATTTTCTGCGCTCATGACCGCCATCAAGTGGGAGGGGACTTGTACGGTGGCGTTGTAGGTGAAGCGAATCCCCGGGCCGTCTTGGCACGGAATCCAGGTTCGGGCCAAAATGGCCTGGCTCTGGGTGAACAAAAAAGGATGCGTTTTTCCGTTGGTTTGTTCGGCGGAAAGCCACTGCAAAGCGCCGGCTTCCGGATGCGTTTGGTAAGCTACTTCCACCCGAAGCGTGTCTTCCGGTCCGTGTTTGGGCAGGGCAATGCGCAGGGGAGTACCCAGAATGGCGTCTGGGGCACCCAGCACATAGGCAGTGGTCTCCCCGTTCACCCGAACGCTCTGCACGGACAGTCGGTCCGTATCCAGAATGAGGGTGTCCGCGTTGGCTTCTGCCGTAACGTTCCACAAAGCAACGCCCCGCAGTTGTTTGGCATCAAAATCAACATCCAACGCCAAATTTAGGTGGTGCACCCGGGCTTGATCCGGTTGCGCAAAGGTGTGTACGTCTTTTTTGGTGGCCATTTTGGGGGCATTTGGGGCGCAAGCGGTAGCCAACAAGAGGGCCGCGCCGGCAGAGAGGGAAGCGATTTGAGCCATGCCCCAAAGTAATTGCATTTTTAGGTAGCTTCGCACCGTCATGCAGTTTAAAGCGTCATTTTCTTCGGGAGACCGTCCGCTGGTGCCTTGGTACGTGCGGCTCATTGTGCGCACGCTGGCCGTATTTTTAACTGCTTATTTGGTTCCCGGCGTGGAGGTAGATGGATTCACCACCGCCATTTGGGTGGCCGTGGTTTTGGGCGTGCTCAACGCCACCGTCAAACCCCTGCTGATCCTGTTGACCCTCCCGCTGACCTTGTTCACCATGGGTATTTTCTTGTTGGTCATCAACGGAATCGTGGTGGTATTGGCGGACCGTTGGATCGACGGCTTCGCTCTGCGGGATTTTACGGCTGCCGTGGTCATGAGCGTGGTGGTTTCCGCATTGAGTGCGGTTATGGAGCGATTGCAGCGACCCAAACCGCCGGTTTCCCTCCGTCCTTAATTCTTCTGTCGCCTCAGTGCGCTACCACCAGCCGCTGAACGGTGCCTTGCGCGCCGTCCTTGGTGGTCCAACGGATCCAGTAAATCCCTCCGGACCAGCCGCTGACGTCCATGCGGTACTGCAAATCAATCCATTCCACCGAAATGCGTTGCCCCCATGTGTTGGTGGCGTGCACTTCCGCGCCCTCGGGAAGTCCGCTTAAATCCACCGTTTCGTTGGCCGGATTGGGGTACAGGGTCCAAGCCTGCAGCGCACGCGGTTCGGATTGGCCCAAGGGGGCGCCGGTGGTGAATTCCAAACGGTAGCTGGTGCCAAAATCCTTGGGCAGCTGGCGTTGGTAGAGCGAGCCGCCGTTGTTGCGGAAGCGCAAATACCCGTCGCCGTCTGTGTTGGCCCAAAAACTCATGCCGTCTTTTTCGCGGTCGTAGAGGTCCAAAACATAGCAACCCGTGGGGAGGTTGAGGGTGTCGTACACAAACGAATTGTTGGGCAAGTTGTCTCGGCTGCGCAGCAACTGTCCGGTCCCGTTCCACAAGTACCAATGCGTTTCCGACGCCGCCAAATTGGTACGGGTGGTGAGTACGGTGGAGGTGGGAAGCACCAGTGGGCGTAAGAACCGACTGATTTTAAAATTGTTGTAGGGATTGAAATCCTGAGTCCCTTGGGAATTTAGTTCTTCAAATTCCACCCGGAAAAAGCCTGTGTCGCCCAATCCCAACCACTGCGATAGTTGACCCATGGGCAATTTCCAGGTGCGTTCCTCCAGCGCTTTCCACACATAATTGCCGGTTCCGTCCAGATAAGTGTAGGTTTGGTTGGTGTCCAGCCAGTCGCCTTGGGCGTTGCACAGTCCGTACCGCACGGTGGGGGTGTGGGGTATGGTTTGATCCGTGTTGTTTTTGATTTTGACGATCGCCCGGCTGCAGGTGGGGTTGTCCCGCACAAAGCGCGGATCTTCGGACGGGGAGACAATCTCGGTCACTTCAAAATCAACGAAGTCGACGGTTCCGCTGCCCCACGGGATGCCGGTGTAGGGTCCGTACTGAATGACGTGCCCTTCCAATTGGTAGCCGGCGGGAGTTTCGCCGGCGGGAACGGTGTAGGTGTACGGCTCTACGTCCAGGTCTATTTTCAACGAATCCGGGAACGAAGCACCGTTGCGCTGCAACAGGTGTTGGTAGGTGGTGGCGGCGCTGCCCGGACACCAGTTGGCGCGGTCGTAGAGCCAGGTGCCGCCCTGGGGGTAAATGGGGTTCAGGCCGCAGTCGTCGTGCCACATCGCTTGGGTGGCCCAGGTGGTGTCGAAGGCCTTGACGGTGTAGTTCTTTTCGCAGAATTCCGCGCAGTTCAGGGCGTTCACAAAACCGTGGCCGGTGGGGGTGAACTTGAAGCGGACTTGCTCCGCGGCGGGCAGGAGGTCCACCTTCTTGGCGGGGGTGACGGTGGATTCAAATTGCGCGGTGTTCAGGTAGTTGGCGTAGCCGGTGTACACCTGGTCTATTTTCAAAACCTCCCGGGTGGGGGTGCCGTCGACGAAGTAAAAGGTTACGTTGGCGCTGAAACCGCTGGAGTAGCCGCTGTAAAAAACACTCACCTGGGTGGAATCTTGCAGCAGGGAGACGTAGTCCGTGACGTCAAACCAGTAGTCGTGGCTCCACTGCGGGGAAAATCCGTTGGCGGAGGTGCGCATGTAGCTGCCGTAGGGGGTGATGACGCGTCCCAATTCCCACACCTTGCTGTTTTTGTGCACGCGGACGGTGGTGGTGTAGTCCCAATCGGAGCAGCCGCCGGTGGCGCAGCCCAGGGTGTACTTCATCCAAATGCGTCCAAACGTTTGCCCAGACGCCGGAAAAGCTGCGGTGCTGCTGTAGGCACCGTACCACGTCATCTGCTTGTTGACCAGCGCGGACACCACCGTGGTGTCTGGCGATTGCGCCGCTGCACGGCCCAAGCCGGCGGCCAACAGGGCCAAAAAGATCAATCTTTTCATCGCAGGAACGCTGTTAAGAGGCACTCGTTGGTTCGGAGACGGTGGGTTCTTCGGGATCGTGGTCGTCGCCACTGCCGGTAATGCCCCCGGCGAGGATGTACTTCATCACGTCCGTTCCGCCGCTGCGTACGGGTTTCAAAACCGACGGATCCACCACGTAGAGCTGGCCGGAGATGGCAAAGCTGTGCGGCACGTAAACGGCCACCAAGTGAGCGGCGTCGCCGCTGATGAGGTCCGTCAGGTCTTCGTCCGTCACAAAACCGATGCGGTAGACCGGTGTGGCGGGGTTCAAATGCAGCAGAACCGGATTCTTGAAGCCCTTTTTCTGGCCCGTAAAACTCTTCATGACGTCCTTGATGGAGGAGTAGATCAATTTGATCAACGGGAGTCGTTCCAGGGTGTCGTCCACCAAGCCCACCAAAGGAAGCCGCAGCAAGTACTGCCCCAAAAAGCCCACGGCCGTAATGGCCACTACGGACAGCAGCAATCCCAGGCCCGGGTAGGGGGTGGGCACCAAGCCGTCCAAAAAGCCGAAGGCGGTGTACAGCACGTAAACGGTTCCGGCTATGGGAGCGAGGTACAACAGTCCTTGCAGGAACAGACGCAATAGGGTTTTCATTGAAACAGAGGGGGTTTGGAGCGGGAAAGGTACGAATTCTTCCCCCGCGAAGTGGTTGAGATGGCCGCGCAGCGAGTCCTAAATAGCCCTCCGCGGCAAGGGCGCCAAACCCAACTCCGCCACACGACGCTTGGGCATCCCGGCGAGCACCAGGTTGTAGGATTGCAGAACCCAGTCCTGCAGCAAAAGGGCGGATTCGGACCCGTCCAACAGCACGCCGCTCCAGTGGTGGTTGTTGAAGTGGCTGGCGTGAATGAGGCACGGGTGCTGTGCGCGAAGTTCTTCCAGTTGGTCTTGGGGAAATTTCAGGACCATTTGCGGAGCGTCGTCGGATCGGTCCAGGGGCACCACGCAGAACATTTTTTCGCCGGCAACCTTCAGGACCAACGTGTGCTCGTCAAACGGAAACGAGGCGGTTGCCATTGGGAGGGATTCCCCCCACGTCCAAAGATCTGCGGGCGTCACAGCGCGGTGTTTTTTGCGGAATCCAGGGCGGTCTTCGTGGAGGTGATTCGGCAGTGGGTCACGGCGGCGTCCTCTGCGCTGTAGGCGGCAAACCGTTCGGACCGACGGACCTGCGCCAGGGCCTGAAGGTCGCCCGGCTCCCAGGTGTGCTCCACGGGCCGGATGCCCACGCGCTCGTACATCCGCAGGTAATCGGATTGACGCATTCGGTTCATGGGCTGGATGCCGTTGTCGATCCAACGCCAAGCGCGGTCCGAGAACTGCAAAAAGTGGTACGGGGTAATGGAACGGTCAAAATGAGCAAAGTGGTCCGTGAGGTCCACAAAATGCGCCTGAACGCCCCCGGGGCGCAAAACCCGCTCAAATTCAGAAAGAATTCCCTCCAAAATAGGTTCCGGAATGTGTTCGAAGGTGTTGTTGGAGTGAATCAGGTCCACCGAGTCCGCGGGCAGGTCCAGCCGACGCGCGTCGCCAATCAAGTAGTGGATGCCCAAGTCCTCCAAACTTTGGTGCAGCGGCTGCAGGCCAACGCGGCTGCGAACTTCCGCAAACCGGTCCCGAACGGCGGCGTCCAGTTGTGGTTCTTGCAAAAACAGATCCAGGGTGCGCTCCAACTGCTCCCGGGTGCACAGCCAAACGATGTCCACTGAATACACGCGTTCCACACCGGCCGCAATCAAGCTCAGGGGCACCACCGGGTACCAGCCCGTTCCAATTTCCAAAGCGGTTTTGGGCACAGATGCGGAACCACCCGAAGTCGTGCGCAAACGTTTGTACGAATCCAAGTGTTCCTGGGCGTGGTGCCGCTTGCGCGCAAACAAATCGGGCGTCAACCAGTACCCCCGGGTGACGTATTTCTGAAACCACTTGTTCCAGCGGTGGGCGCCCGGAAGCAAAGACAGCACCTTCTGAACCAATGCCTTGGCAATCCACTTTTTCATAAACGTTTGGACATAAGGGGTTCGTTTTCAGAGCTTTTTGCGCGCGTCGTTTGTTCCGACGGATCCCAAAAATGGCGATCAAAGTCCACCACGGCGTCGTTTTCCACCCGGATGCCCTCCGCTTCCAACTGCTGCTGCATCGCAGAAAGCCCGCCGAAATGAAATTTACCGGTCAAGAGACCGTTTCGGTTCACCACCCGATGCGCCGGGATGCTGGAATCGGAGTGGCACGCATTGAGCGCGTAGCCCACCGTTCGCGCCGCGCCGTCCGCGCCCAAGGCCCGCGCCAACGCACCGTAGTTCGTCACGCGGCCCAATGGAATGCAGCGCACCAGCGCGTACACCCGTTCGTAGAAATCCGGCGGCAGTTTGCTCACGGCTGGGAATTCAACGGCTGGGAATGCAAACGAAAACGAACGTACGTAATGGTTTTGCCCTTGCCGGCAAACAGCTGCTCGTAGTAGGTTTTGATTTCCAGCAGCAAGTGGTTGGGGAAGTTGGTTTTCAGCTGCTTGTCCAAATCGTAGTAGGCTTCCTCCACCGAATGCCCCAGCGCCTCGCACAACCCTACGGTGTAGCCGTGCAAAAACTCAGAATCCGTCTTGAGGTGAACCACACCGTTGGGTTTGAGAAATTGAGCATACCGCTGCAAAAAGGCGGAGCCCGTCAACCGGTGTTTCGCTCGGCCGTGCTTGATTTGCGGATCCGGAAACGTGATCCAGATTTCGTCCACCTCGCCCGGGGCAAAGCAGCGGTCCAGAAGTTCTACGCGGGTGCGCAAAAATCCGGCGTTGTTCAGGTTTTCCTGCGCAATGAACCGAGCCCCTTGCGCCAGTCGGTTGCCCTTGATGTCAATACCCAAGTAATTGACTCCCGGGGTTCGACGCGCCAAGGCAACGGTATATTCCCCGCGGCCGCAACCGATTTCCAATACCAAGGGAGCGTCGTTTTTGAAGAACTCCGATTTCCACTTTCCTTTGAGGTTCAGTCCGGCCAAAACTTCTTCGCGCTCGGGTTGCACCACAAACGGATAGGTTTCCAGCTCGGCGAATTTTTTCAGCTTGCCCTTGCCCATGGCGCGAAGGTACGGAACGGCGTTTAGGAACCCAGTGGGTGCACGCGCAGTCCAACGCCCTTGCCTTGCAGGGCCACGTTCCCTTGGTAATCGTTGCGTTCCAAGTGAAAGGCGGCATCAAAAAGAAGATCGGGATTTTGCGCAGCTTCCAGAAAGTGCCCCCAACCGAATCCAATCCAATCCAAGCGCGCGCCGGAAGCCGGGTCTTCCAAGACCGCTTTCAAATGCTTGCCGTCGGCGCCCACGGGCCTTGCGTACCGCAGCCGAACCCCGCGAACGCCCCAAACCACTGCCTCGTTCTGCACGCCAAAGGGGGCCATGCGGGAGAGCATCAGTTCCGTTCGGGGGGTCAATTCGTGCAGCCGAACCTCTGCATCCAACCGCAGGCGGGGCCGACGTTGTTCCGGCCGCAGTTGTTGTTCGCAATACGCCGCAAACGCCGCCCGAAAAGCATCCAAATCCTCCGGTTTGAGGGTCATGCCGGCAGCGGCCCGATGCCCGCCAAATTGAATCAAGTGCGGGCTGCACGCCAGCAAGGCCGCGTACAAATCAAACCCTTCTACGCTGCGGGCGCTGCCGGCCAATACCTCCCCGGACTGCGTCAAGACCACCGTCGGTTTGTACACGTCTTCCACCACGCGCTGTGCCACAATGCCCACCACGCCTTTATGCCAGTGGGGGGCAAACAGCACCACGCCGGCGTCGGCGTCAAATGCTTCCACTTGCTCCAGAGCCTCCACCAAAATGCTTTGGTCCGTGGACTTTCGGTCTTCGTTGTGGGCCTCCACCAAGCCCGCCACCTGCTCCATCACTTCTTCGGTGGGCGCGGTGAGCAAATCCACAGCCAAGTGTCCGTGGGCCATCCGGCCAGCGGCATTGATGCGCGGAGCAATTCCAAAACCGACGTCTTCCAGCGTGAGGACGGCCCGGCGTCTGCTGCGCAGGAGGGTGGTCCAAGCGGGTCGCGGGGCGTGGTTCATGCGGTGCAGGCCCATTTGCACGAGCCGACGGTTCAACCCCACGACGGGAACCAGATCCGCGCCAATGCTGACGGCCACCAGGTCTACCCAATGCCACAATTCTTTGCGCACGTCGGCACTACCCAAACCTTCCAGGCGTTGGGCCAGGGCCAAACACAGAAGGAACCCCACGCCGCAGGCGCTGAATTCTTTGAAGGGGTGGTGGTCGTCCGCGCGTTTGGCGTTCAGAACGGCAACGGCATCCGGCAGGGTGGCGTCTGGGGTGTGGTGGTCGCACACCACCACGCGCAGACCCAAGGAATTGGCCAAGGCAATTTCCTTGTGGGATTTGATGCCGCAATCCAGCGCCACCAGCCAAGAACCGCCGCCTTCGGCGGCGGCCTCAACCCCAATAGATCCCAAGCCGTACCCTTCCTTGGTGCGGTCCGGAATGTAGGTGCGTACCGGCCAACCGTGGGTGCGCAAAAAATGCGCCACCAGTGCAACGGACGTCGTTCCGTCCACGTCGTAGTCTCCGTACACGGTTACCAGTTCACCGGCTTCGCGCGCGCCCAGCAAACCGGCAACTGCGGCATCCATGTCCGCCAATGCCCACGGTTGCAAATCTGCCTCCATGGCGTCGGTATCCAAATTCAAAGGAGGATACGCCGCGCGAACCGCGGCCAAACCGTACAATTTGCGGTTCCAAAATACCTGGGCCAATGCCGTTTCTCCGCCCAATTCATGGGCCAATTCCGCCCACGGTGTGGCATCTGAGGCAGCGGCCTCCTGTGCCGCGGAATTCCCCACCGCGGAAGCGTCACCGGGTGCCGTCGGATCCAGAGCACCGTTCCCAGTGCCCTCGCTTCCGGGCCACAACCACACGCGTTCCACGGCCAAATGGCTCATTGCTTAGCGGCTGGCAGCGCGGCATCGCCCCAAAGGGGTGCCTGATGGCGCACTTCAATTTGTTTTTGGACGGAGTACTTGTGCACTACTTGAAACAGCTCGTCGATCAACGACGGGTGAACCCCCAGGGCCGCCGCTTCTTCGCCGCGTGCCTGGAAAATGTGCCGAAAACGGTCCAATTGGAACACGGTCATGCCGTGCTTGGCCTTCAAATGACCGATGGCGGCCACTAAATCCATGCGCGCTTGCAATAGGTGCACCAATTCGCTGTCCAAACCATCTAGGGTAGACCGCAATTCGGAGAGTACGCGAAGGGCTTCGGCGTCTTCCGGCGTTCCGCGGCGCACGTCCAATCCCTCCAAAAGGGCATTCAGGGCGTCCGGGGTCAACTGCTGCGCAGCGTCGCTCAAGGCCTTGTCTGGGTTGGTGTGCGATTCCACCATCAAGCCGTCCAGCTGCAGATCCAGGGCGGTTCGCGCCACTTGTTCCACCAGGGACCGCTTGCCCGCAATGTGGCTGGGGTCGCAGACAATGGGAACGTCCGGCACCCGGGAGCGCAAAGCAAAACTCAACTCCCATTTGGGTTCGTTTCGGAACGGTTCCGGGCGGTCTGCGTAAAATCCGCGGTGCACGGCCGCCACGGATCCAATGCCCACCGCGTCCAAGCGTTCCAGCGCGCCAATCCACAGCCCCAAATCCGAATGAATGGGGTTTTTGACCCAAACCGGAATGTTCACGCCGCGCAATGCTTCGGCTATTTCCTGCACGTAAAAAGGATTGACCGTGGTGCGGGCACCAATCCAAAGGGCGTCCAATCCGGCCTTCAAACAGGCCTCCACGTGTTGGGCGTTGGCCACTTCCGTCATGACCGGCAAGCCGGAAGCTTCCCGAGCCGCCACCAACCACGGCAAGGCGCTGATGCCAATTCCTTCAAAAGAACCCGGACGCGATCGCGGCTTCCAAACCCCGGCTCGGAAGGCTACCACGCGGCCGGAGGCCGCCAAGGCAAGGGCCGTTTCCACCACTTGGCTTTCGCTCTCTGCGCTGCACGGACCGGCCACCACCAAGGGTTGGCCGGGTTTGGATTTCCAGGGCAATGCTTTCATGAACCAAAGGTACGGCACCCCGAAGGTTGGCGAGCGCCTCAAACCGCGAGAATCCTGTCCCCACTTCGCAACCTGACAAAAGTCAAATTTTCCTCAAATTGAATGCAGTACCTTTGTACAATGGTGGAAAATTTCCCACAGTCCGGAAGGCATTTGGCCAACAAATACAACCGCGAAACCCTGCAGGCACGGCTTGATGCGGAGCCCTTTGCCCGACGCACCTTCAGCTTTTACCGCTACGTCTACCTGAACGAGCCTGCCGAGGTTCGGGACCGCTTGTACGCCCAATGGGATGCGCTGCAGTGTTTGGGCCGAATCTACGTAGCGCACGAAGGCATCAACGCCCAAATGAACGTTCCGGCACACCACTGGGACCGCTTCGTGGAAGAACTGAACGCCTGGCCGGAATTCGCGGGCGTGCCCCTCAAAATCGCCGTGGAAGACGACGGCAAAAGCTTCCTCAAGCTGCAGGTTAAAACCCGTCCCCACATTCTGGCCGACGGCCTTCCCTTGGGCACCTACGACGTCACGGACGTCGGCCGCCACGTCACCGCCGCCGAGTGGAACGAGCTCATGGAGCATCCCAATGCGGTGGTGGTGGACATCCGCAACCACTACGAAAGCGAGATCGGTCGGTTTGAAGGAGCCCTTACCCCGCAGGCAGAAACCTTCCGCGAGGAGCTCCCGGAGGTGCTGGATCTGCTCCAAGGCCAGGAAGAAGCCCCGGTTTTGCTCTACTGCACCGGCGGCATCCGCTGCGAAAAGACCTCCAGTTTCCTGAAGCACCACGGCTTCAAAAACGTCAACCAGTTGCACGGCGGCATCATTGATTACGCCCGACAGATTCAGGAACAAGGCCTGCCCAACAAATTCCACGGCAAAAATTTTGTGTTCGACGACCGCCTGGGCGAGTCCATTTCCGGCGAAGTAATTTCCCATTGCCACCAGTGCGGAGGACCGTCGGACCGCCACACCAACTGCCAAAACACGGCCTGCAACCTTCTGTTCCTCCAGTGCCCGGCCTGCGCCGACGCCCACGAAGGAACCTGCTCGCCGAAGTGCCAATCCATCCTCCACCTGCCGGAAGATCAACGCGAAGAAGCCCAACGCGCTCAGGCCCAAGCCAACGCCGGAAAAGCCAAACGCTTTCACCGCTCACGTCCTGCAGCGATTTAAAACCGAACACCATGCCCATCTACCACTCCCTGGGAAACATCCCGCCCAAAAGACACACGATTTCTGAGAAGCCCAACGGCGGCATCTACTACGAGCAATTGTTTGGAACCGAAGGTTTTCACGGCATGAGCTCCTTGCTCTACCACGTCCACCGTCCCACCCGCGTTGCGGCCCTGGGCGAGCCCGTCAACGTGGCGCCGCAACTGGCCGTAGAGAAATCCATCCAAAGCCGCATGCTCCGCGGATGGGACGTCGCCCCCGCCAACGATTACCTGGAGGCCCGCGTGCCCTTGCTCTTCAACCACGACCTCATCATCGCCGCGGCTGCCCCGCGCCAGTCCCTGCGCTCCTATTTCTACAAAAACGCCGATTCGGACGAGGTCATCTTCGTCCACAAAGGCACCGGCACCCTGCGCACCTTCCTGGGCAACCTCACCTTTTCCTACGGCGATTACTTGGTGGTGCCGCGCGGCATGATTTACCAGATCGACTTCGACACCGAAGACAACCGTTTGATGATCACGGAGAGCCACAGCCCCGTGGTTACGCCCAAGCGCTACCGCAACGAATTTGGCCAGCTCCTGGAGCACAGCCCCTACTGCGAGCGGGACATCCGCAAGCCCCAAAACCTGGAGACCCACGACGAAGTGGGCGAGTTCGTACTCAAAATCAAGAAGCAAGGCGTCCTGCACACCGCCGTCTACGAAACCCATCCGTTCGACGTGGTGGGTTGGGACGGCTACAACTACCCGTACGCCTTTTCTGCGCACGACTTTGAACCCATCACCGGCCGCATTCATCAGCCGCCGCCCGTGCACCAAACGTTTGAAGGACACAATTTCGTCATCTGCACCTTCGCCCCACGCCTGTACGACTACCACCCCAAGTCCATCCCCGCGCCCTACAACCACTCCAACATCGACTCCGACGAAGTTTTGTACTACGTCGACGGCGATTTCATGAGCCGGAACCACGTGGAAAAAGGATTCTTCAGCCTGCACCCCGGCGGCATTCCGCACGGCCCGCACCCCGGTGCCTACGAGCGCTCCATCGGGCAAAAAGAGACCCTGGAATTGGCCGTCATGATCGATACCTTTAAGCCCCTCTGGCTGACGCCTCAGGCGCTGCACCTCCAAGACCCCGAATACTACCTTTCCTGGAAAGAATAAACCCCAAGCTGCCCCTCCAAATGGAAGATTTCCTCCCCCTGAACGGCACGGACCACGTTGAATTCATCGTGGGCAATGCCAAGCAAGTTGCGCACTACTACAAAACGGCCTTCGGCTTCCAAGACCTGGCCTACGCTGGATTGGAGACCGGCGTTCAAGACCGCACCTCCTACGTGCTGCGTCAAGACAAGATCGTCCTCGTGATCACGTCCCCCTTGATCCCCGAATCCCCCCTGCACGACCACCTGCGTCAGCACGGCGACGGCGTAAAGAACATCGCCCTCTGGGTAGACGACGCCCGCAAGAGCTGGGAAGAGACCACCCAGCGCGGTGCCGAAAGTGCCTTTGAACCCTACGAAATCTCCGACGAGCACGGCACCGCGGTCCTCAGCGGCATCAAGACCTACGGAGACACCGTGCACGTGTTTGTGGAGCGCAACAACTACCGCGGCGCATTCCTTCCCGGCTACAAGCCCTTGAACCGCGAGCACCAGCCCGCCCCCGTGGGCCTAAAATTCATTGACCACATGGTGGGCAACGTGAACTGGGGCGAAATGAACAAATGGGCAGACTTCTATGCACGTGTCATGGGCTTCACCCAGCTCATCTCCTTCGACGATAAGGACATCTCCACGGACTATACCGCCCTCATGTCCAAGGTCATGAGCAACGGCAACGGCCGCGTGAAATTCCCCATCAACGAGCCCGCCGAAGGCAAGAAAAAATCCCAGATTGAGGAGTACATCAACTTCTACCGCGGTTCCGGTGTTCAGCACATTGCCGTAGCCACAGACAACATTGTGGAAACCGTCACGGCCCTCAAGGAGCGCGGCGTGGAATTCCTGTACGTCCCCAATACGTACTACCAAGACATTTTGGAGCGCGTGGGTCCCATCGAAGAAGATCTGGAGCCGCTTCAGCGCCTGGGCATTTTGATTGACCGGGACGAAGACGGCTACTTACTGCAGTTGTTCACCAAGCCCATCATGGATCGCCCCACGGTATTTTTTGAAATCATCCAGCGACGCGGCGCCAAGAGCTTTGGCAAAGGCAACTTCAAGGCCTTGTTTGAATCCATCGAGCGCGAGCAAGCTCTGCGCGGCACGCTCTAAACCGCACACGTTTCTCTGACCCTTGAAACGACGGGGCCGCTTCCTTTGGATAGCGGCCCTTTTTTTTGAGTCCGACGGGAACAAGAGACCGCCGGCGCAGAGACAGTGCAACGCCAAGCCAGGGCACAAAAAAAGGCCGTCTCACAACGAGACGGCCCCTTCATCGTGCTAAGCACGTTTGAATTACTTCTTCACCAAAGTAACGTCTTGGTTCAGCGTCACGGGACCCAAGTCCGGATCTACTTCCGTCAACGTGCCTTTCAATACCAAGGTGGTCTTGTCCCAAGATTGGATGCCAAAACGGGTCTTCAAGCCGTCGGTGTCCGTCCAAATCAAGGAGTCCAAACCGGTGTCGC
The DNA here is from genome assembly GCA_945865885.1 of Owenweeksia hongkongensis DSM 17368. Classification (GTDB taxonomy): domain Bacteria; phylum Bacteroidota; class Bacteroidia; order Flavobacteriales; family Schleiferiaceae; genus CAMDTE01. Next base: position 20,745 of record CAMBEZ010000008.1, on the reverse strand, counting down.
CGGCCTTTTTCGCCATCCAGGTGCCGGTCAGTGTTTCATCGATCACGTCGGTTTCGTCAATGAAGGGGGCCGCCAAAATGCGGATGTCTATTTTCAAAACACCAGACAGTGGATTGGTCATTCCCTCCTCGCCCAAAGGCATGTTGATGACGGTAGCAGGATCAATCAACTGGTCCGTGATGGTCAAGTTGATACCGCTTACCGTGGCGTTTTGGTCGTAGTTGGTTACGCTGTAGGAACCGGCCAGTTGCTCTTCCAAGCTGGGCTTGGAGCAGGAGGTCAAGGTTGCGCCCAACCCCACCAGGGCGATCGCAACGGTCATCATGTTTTTCTTCATAGCTTCAAAGTTCGCAAAAATTGCGCCAGTTCCCGCGATCGTTTGCAGAATTAACCAAGATAGGCGGACTATTTACGGCAAAATGCAACCCCGGCTGGTGGCGTGCAACCGGCAGTGCCCGAACAAAAAAAGCCCCGCTGCAGGCGGGGCTTTTGCATTCTATGAAACAAAAGTTTACTCTTGACGGATGAATCCAAACTCAATTTGCGCGTTCACCCCTTGGCCTTGAAAATCAATGATCTGGCGTGTGCGCAAACGCACCAGGCTCTCGTTCAACAGCAAAACAGCGTAGCGCGTGGTGGTGCCGTCGGCTGCAGTAACGATGACGGAGTCCAATACCGTGGCCTCGCCTTCCTTCACCAACCAACTGCCGGAGCCGCTGTTGGAAAAAGGAAAGTCAATCACCTGCGTGATGGCGTTGACGGACATCGTGGCGTTGAAGTTGTAGTTGATGACGCTGGGGGTGTTCTTGGTGGCGTTCACCAAAGTGAACACGGAAGTGGGATCAATGGTCTTGTCGTCCGCCACCACGGGCAACGTTTGACCGCCAACGGTAATTGTGCCGTTTGCAGAGATGTCGTTGACTTGCCAAGTGCCTTCCAGTTTGTCCGCTAGAGTGGGTTTTTTGCAGCTGGTCAGTGCGCCCAGCACTGCTACAGCTAAGAATAGTTTACGTACCATGGGACTAAGATAGCGGTTTGGCGGTCAACTCCAACACCGTGATTTCCGGCCAGATGCCCACGCGGCCGGGGAACGCCAAGTAACCAAACCCGCGGTTGACGTACAGGGTCTTGCCGCTGGCGTTGTCCCGGTAGAGGCCGGCCCATTTGGGGTACTTCCACTTCACGGGGCTCCACTGAATCCAGCCCGGAATTTCAATGCCAAACTGCATTCCGTGGGTGTGTCCGCTGAGGGTGAGTCCAATGTTGGCGGGGTGCTTTTTCACCACGGCGTCAAAGTGAGAGGGGTCGTGGCTCAATAAAATTTTGGGTTGCTGCGGGTCCAGACCTTCCAACGCGCGTTCCAAGTTTCCGTACTGCGGAAAAGGAGGCAGCCCCCAGTTTTCAACGCCCACCAAGTCCAATTGACCGGTGCCGCGCTTGAGGACCAACGCTTCGTTCAAAAGCAGGCGCCAGCCCAATGCGGCGTGGGTGGCCTTGAGTCGGGCCAAATTGGCGCGCTTGACCTCTTCTGAAGGCCATTGCCAATAGTCCCCGTAGTCGTGGTTGCCCAAGATGGAGTAGACGCCGTCCGGTGTTTTTTCTGCGATGACCCGAAAGGCGTCCATCCAGGGCTCCATTTCGTCGGCGGTGTTGTTGACCAAGTCTCCGGTGAATACCACGGCGTCGGCACGAGCGGCCAATAATTCGTCGATTCCTGCTTGTACTTCGTCCGGATCGGTAAAGGAGCCGCTGTGGATGTCCGATATCTGGGCAATTCGGTAGCCTTCAAAGGCGGCGTCCAGGCCCGGTAGGTACATTTTTTGCACCACCGTTCGGTACGCCCACCGCCCGCGCAGCACGCCGTGCAAAATGCCCGCAAAGGGAACGGCCGCCAGGCTCCACGCCACGGTGTGCAGGAATTTTCTGCGCTCGGCCACGGTGCCGGTGGCCAGGGAGGCCGGGTAGCGCACCAAATCTTCCAACAAGCCAAAGAAGAGCGGTATGAATTTGGGTATGTACAGCAAGACGGTGAGGATCATGAAGCCGTGCACGCCCTTTTTCATGCCGTTGGTGTCGTTGGTGGCGGTGTACGAAAAGAAACCCCATAGGAGGTAGGCGTAGACGAGGCCGTGTACAATCCACCACGCTCGGCGGGACCATCGGCCCAAGTCCAAGGCTTTAAAACTGGGGTATACGTAGAGATCAATCAGTACGTACAGGACCAGAGGAAACAGGAGGAAGAGGGGAGAGCGCATGGGGGCTTAACGTAAATAGGAGGGAATGGTTTTTGCTGTGCGTACCTTGCCGAGCAAATTTCGGCCCACTTTTGGCAACAAACGCATTATTTTTCAAGCTGCAAGACGCTTATTCCGCCAAGAAGTATTGGAAGGGGCTTATTTTGCTGGGTGCAGTGGCCATTTCGGCATTGACCTTGGGCTACACGGAGCGGTTTGCGACGCAGCTGCGGGCGGACGAAGAGTCCCGCGTGGGGTTGTGGGCAGACGCCACTGCAGCCGTGGTGGATCCTGAATTTTCCGGTGACTTGCAGTTTGTAAACCGCGTTTTGGAGGGAAATACGAGCATCCCGGTGATGCTGGTGGACGGTCAGGGGCGCATCATGGCGTACCGCAACCTGACCGAGCGTCAGTCCCAAACCGTGCAGGACCTGGAACGAACGTTGGAGTCCATGAAGCGTTTTGCCCAACCCATTGCCGCAGAGATTGCTCCCGGTCAATACCAGTACGTATACCGCTTGGAGAGCGTGGTGCTGCACCGATTGCGCATTTATCCCCGCGTGCTTTTGGGCATCATGTTCTTGTTTGTGGTGCTGGCCTATTGGGCTTTTTCGCGGGCGCGCAGGGCGGAACAAGACCGTGTTTGGACCGGCATGGCGCGAGAAACCGCCCACCAATTGGGCACCCCCATTTCGGCATTGCTGGGTTGGCTCACCTTATTGAAGGAAGAAAACACCGCTCCCGCCACCGTGGCGGAGATGGAGCGGGACGTGGAGCGCTTGCAGGTGATTGCGGATCGGTTTTCCAAGATGGGTTCCACCGGCCCCATGGAACCGCTTTGCGTGCAGCACTGGCTGACGGAGGTTTTGGGGTACTGGTCCAAGCGTTTGCCGACAGCCGTGGACGTGCATTGGGTGCCCGACGGTTCCGCCTACTGGGTGCGTGCGTCGCCGGTACTGCTGGGATGGGTTGTGGAGAATTTGGTACGCAACGCCACCGACGCCATGGACGGCAAGGGTTTGCTCACGTTTACGGTGCGCCGGCAGGGTAAAGAAATTCATCTGGACGTAACGGACACCGGCAAAGGAATGACGCCGGCCGTGGCGCAAAGCGTTTTTCGGCCCGGATTCACCACCAAAGCCCGCGGTTGGGGCTTGGGACTGTCTTTGTCTCAGCGCATTTCGCACGAACAACACGGAGGGCGGTTGGTGGTCCTGCGCACCGCGCCGGGAATCGGCACCACCTTTAGGCTCACCTTGCGCGAAGTTCCGGCCCCATGAGCGTGCTCCCCACGCTGGATTCACGGGAGCAAGTGCCGTCGCTCTACCTCCACATTCCTTTTTGCCGACGGGCCTGTACGTACTGCAATTTTCACTTTTCCACGCAGTTGGACGGCAGAGACGCGGTGGTGGACGCCATGGTTCAGGAGTTGCAGTGGACGGCCTCGGTGGTTCCGCACAAGCGCGTTGCCACCGTCTACGCCGGAGGGGGAACCCCGTCCGTACTGACGGAGGCCCAATGGCTCCGTTTGATGGATGCCGTGCGCACGCATTTTGACTGGCCGGAATCCGCGGAGGTTACGCTGGAGGTAAATCCGGAGGACGCCACGGTGGAGAACATTCGCTTGTGGCGCACCCTGGGGTTCAACCGTTTTTCCCTGGGCATCCAGTCTTTTGACGACCGCGATTTGCAGGCCATGAACCGGCTCCACACCGGGGAAGAAGCCCGTTCTGCAATACTCCGTGCGCAGGACGCCGGGTTCACCAACCTCAGCGTGGATTTGATTTACGGCTTGCCTTTTGGCTCTTGGGAACACACCTGGGAGGAGGCTTTGGCCTTGGGCGTGCCGCATTTGAGTGCGTATGCGCTGACGGTGGAGCCCAAAACCGCCTTAGCGTACGCCGTTCGCAACCGGAGTTTGGTGTTGCCGCCGGACGAGGACGTTGCGCAGCAGGCATCCTTACTGCGTCGCCGCGCCCGCGAAGCGGGCTGGGCGGCGTACGAGGTGTCCAATCTGGCGCAGCCGGGCTGGGAAGCCGTGCACAACAAACGCTACTGGACCGGTGCGCCCTACTGGGGCATTGGCCCCGGCGCCCACGCCTTTGACGGCCACCGCACGCGCCGTGCCAACGTTTCCAACAATGCGGTGTACCAGCGCTACTGGTCTGGCGCGGAGGACCGTCGTCCCCAACGGTGGGACGAGCCGCATGCCGCAGAGCGTACGGCTTGGGAAGTAGAAGTGCTCTCCAACGCCGAACGCTGGAACGAGTGGGTCATGACGTCCCTGCGCACCTCGGCCGGGTTGGTTTGGTCCCAAATTCCCGCCGTTTTGGCGGGAGAAGCAGAACGATGGAAGGCCCACGCCGCGCCGGTGCTGCTTCAGGCTGGAACACAAGGTTGGGTGCATCGGCTGCCCAACGACTCTGGATTTGCACCCACGGACGATGGCTGGCTGTGGTCGGACCAACTCGCACAAGACTTATTTTTGGTATAACGATTATGCCCAACACGCCACAAACCTTTGTATTGGATTGGAACGGACGTTCCGCCGAGGTTCGTTTGGACCGCGCTACGGACTGCAGCCTCCGCTTTACGGACGCCCCCTGGGGCGGGCGGGCCTGGTACGTGGGCCCTGTGGTGCGAACCCCCGTACGCTGGGACGAATGGGTGGGATCGGTGGAACTGGGCGGCAGCGTCAATTTTACGGACCTAGCCCTCAACCCGCACGGTCAAGGAACGCACACGGAATGTTTGGGGCACGTAACCCGCGAACGCGTGGACCTTTCGGTGGCGGAGCAACCCGGCTGGGTGCTGATGCTCTTGTCCACCGTGGAACCGCTCCAGCAAACCAACGGTGACCAAACGGTGGAGGCCTCAGCCTTGCTGGCTGCGTTGGAGGCGGCCGGTGGCCTGCACTGGGCGGATCAAAAGCCGGCGGTGGCCCTGCGCACCGGCGCGGCAGACCGCGAAGCACGCTTGCAGCGGCAACATTCCCGCGCCAATTCCCCCTACTGGACCCCAGAAGCGATGGAGGCATTGGTGCAAACGGGGGTAGACTGGTTGCTGGTGGAGGAGCCCAGCGTGGACCGGGAGGAAGACGAGGGCGCCCTGGCGGCGCACCGCGTTTTTTGGGGTTTAGAGCCGGGGGAAACAGAGGTTGAACGCGCCGAGCGGCCCCAGGCGCTGCTCACGGAACTTGCTTTTTTCCCGGGGCACTGCCCAGACGGTTGGTACGCCCTAAACCTGCAGCTTGCCCCGCTGGCCAACGACGCCGTACCCTCGCGGCCGGTCATTTACCCCCTGGAATGGCACTGAGGCAGGGGCACGAACCCGGCGTGCCGCGAAAAATTCACCCCAAAGAAATAGCGTAACTTTGATGCCCATGTGGGACCGTGTAGCTGAATTTTTATTCCGAAATCGCCGCCTGGTGGTGGGATTTTGGGTGGTGTACGTTTTGGTAATGGCGTTTTTTACAACGCAATCCAAGGTGTCGTATAAGTTTTTGCGCATGCTGCCCGAAGACGACAGCGTAAACGTGGCGTATGAGGAATTCAAAAGCGAGTTTGCGTCGGCCGGCAACGCGGTGGTTTTGGGCGTAAAAGACGTTGATTTTTTCCGTCCGGGATTGCTGAACGAATGGCGTGAATTGGCCTTGCGTTTGGAAAAGCGGCCGGAAGTGAAGGCCGTTCTGGCGGTGCACAATGCAGTGGACCTGGTGCTTACAGACTCCGCGCAAGCCATGCAAACACAACCCCTCATGTCGGGTGAAGTAACCTCCCCCGGTGAGGCCTTTGCGGTCAAGCGTCGGCTCAAAGAACTCCCCTTCTACAAGGGCATGTTGATTTCCGACGACGGCTACACCCAGTTGATGTCCGTTTCCCTGAAAAATGAGGTGCTGTACGACAAAGAGATTTTGAGCGCGCTCGACGCCATCAAGGAGGAAGTCGAGATTTTTGAGGCCAACACCGGTGAAGACGTCAATATTTCCGGTTTGCCCTTTTTGCGGATGGCCAATGCCAAGATCATTCAACGAGAGATACTCTTGTTTCTGTGCATGACCGGGGCGTTTACCTTGTTGATCATGTTGGCCTTTTTGCGGAGCATGCGGGCTGCGGTCATTGCCTTGTTGGTGGTTTTGGCCTGCGTTTTGAGCTCGTTTGGCACCATGGCTGCCCTCGGTTTTGAAATCACGCTTCTGCTGAGCATGGTGGCCCCTTTGATGATCGTCATTGTGGTGCCCAACTGCATTTTCTTGATCAATAAATTCCACGCAGAGTACCGAGAAACGCAGGACGTAACGGAGGCACTGCACAACGTCATCAAGAAAATCGGCGTCGTTACCTTCATGACCAACGCCACCACGGCCTTGGGCTTTGGCACGTTCATCATCACCTCCAGCGCCAGTTTGGTGGAATTTGGTGTAACCGCATCCTTGAACATTTTGGTGGCTTTTCTCCTCTCGTTGAGTGTGATTCCCATTGTGTACAGTTGGCTTACCCCGCCTAAGGAAAAGCACTATGCGCATTTGGAACAGCCGTGGATCAAGGGAATGATTGCGGTAATCTTGGATTTGGTGGAAAACCGACGTCGGGAAGTATATGTGGTTTCGGCCACCTTGGTTTTGCTGGGGATTTACGGAATTTCCAAGATTCAGACCAACGGAAACCTAACGGCTGATTTCAAACGGGAGGACCCCGTCATGCAGCAACTCACTTTTTTGGAACGAGAATTCAACGGGGTAGTTCCCATGGAGATCATCATTGACACCAAGGAGCCCGGCGGAGCCGAAAAGGGAGCGGTCCTCAAGCGAACGGCGGAATTGCAGAGCCGTTTGGATTCTTTTCCGGAGTTCAGCAGATCCATCAGTGCCGCAGATTTTCTAGCGTTTGGCCGGCAGGCTTTTTACGGAGGCAACCCGGATTTCTACGCACTGCCCAACAGCCAGGAGCGAATGATGATGGCTGCTTATTTGCCGGAAGGAACCACCACCATGGGATCGGATTTACTCCGCTCGTTGATGGACACCACCCACCAAAAGTTGCGCATTACGGTGCAGTCGCAAGATTTGCCCACGCAAGAGCTGAAGGGAGTATTGGATCGGGTTAAGGCAACCACTGCAGAGATTTTTCCGTCGGACCGGTACACGGTATCCGTTACGGGCGCGGCCGTCTTGCTGCTGGAAACCACTAAATACCTGGTAAACAACTTATTGCAAAGTTTGGTTTTTGCCATTGCGGTAACGTCTATTTTGATGGCCCTGCTGTTCAAAACGCCCCGTATGGTGGTGATTTCGTTAATACCCAATTTGGTGCCGTTGATCATGACGGCGGGCATCATGGGCTACTTCAACATTCCGCTGAAGCCGTCCACCTTGTTGGTATTCTCCATTGCCTTCGGTATTTCTGTGGACGATACGCTGCATTATTTGGCCCGATACCGCCAGGAACTCAAGAATTCGGACGGACGCATTGCGGAAGCGGCACTCACGGCCATCCGCGAAACCGGCGTCAGCATGTTCTATACCTCCGTGGTACTCTTCACCGGCTTCGCTGTCTTTTTGGCGTCTGACTTTGGCGGCACGCAGGCCTTGGGCCTCTTGATTTCCCTGACCCTCCTCTTCGCCATGATCAGCAATTTGGTCCTTCTGCCGTCCATGCTCATGACCTTAGACTCGTTTATCGGTCCCAAGGAATTTGAAGGAGTGTTCCCCATGACGGAAGACGACTTACCGGCGGAGGAAGGACCCAAAATCCTGAACTGATGAAAGGCATCATCCTGGCCGGCGGCTCCGGCACCCGGCTCCACCCCCTGACGCTGAGCGTGAGCAAGCAGCTCATGCCGGTGTACGACAAGCCCATGATTTACTACCCGCTGTCTACCCTTCTGGAGGCCGGTATTCGGGAAATTCTGATCATCACCACCCCGCACGACGCCCCCTTGTTTCGGCAACTCTTGGGCGACGGGTCCCGTCTGGGGTGTCGGTTTGAATATAAGGTGCAGCACGAGCCCAACGGCTTGGCGCAGGCCTTTGTGTTGGGCGCAGACTTCATTGGGCAGGATTCTGTAGCCCTGGTGTTGGGCGACAACATCTTCTACGGCTCCGCCATGGGCGGCTTGCTGGAAAGCAGCGTCAACCCGCAAGGCGGCGTGGTCTTCGCCTACCGTGTGTCCGACCCCGAGCGCTACGGCGTGGTGGAATTTGACGCCGCGGGCAAGGCCCTGAGCATTGAAGAGAAGCCGGAACACCCCAAGAGCCACTACGCCGTGCCCGGCCTGTACTTCTACGACAACCGCGTGGTGGACCTAGCCCGCAACCTGAAACCCAGCGCCCGCGGCGAGTACGAGATCACGGACGTCAACCGCGCCTACCTGGCACAGGGGGAGCTCCACGTGGCCATCCTGGACCGCGGCACTGCCTGGTTGGACACCGGCACCTTCGACAGCCTCATGCAAGCCGGCCAATACGTGCAGGTGCTGGAAGCCCGCCAAGGCCTCAAAGTGGGCTGCATTGAGGAAATCGCCTGGCGGAAGGGATTCATCTCCAACGAGCAGCTGGCGGCTCTGGCCCAGCCTTTGCTCAAAAGCGGTTACGGCGCCTACCTGAACCGTTTGCTCGGCTAAGGATTTAACCACCATGCAGCAACTGAACGACCTGACCCGCTTGTACGCGGATTATTTGGCCCAAGAACTCGTGGGGCCCGCACTCAACGGTCCGGCAGACGGACTCTACGCCCCCCAACGTTATCTGCTGAATCTGGGCGGCAAGAGGCTGCGTCCGGTTTTGGTTTTGTTGGGCACTCAGGCCTGCGGTGGAGACCCGCGCGCCGCCCTTCCCGCGGCACACGCCATTGAACTGTTCCACAACTTTTCGCTCCTGCACGACGACATCATGGATGCGGCGCCCCTGCGCCGCGGCCAACCCACAGTTCACACCAAATGGGACACCAACACGGCCATTCTGTCCGGCGATGCCATGCTGGTGCTGGCGTACCAGGCTTTGGCAAAATTGCCGGCGTCCGCGCTGCCTCAAGCGCTCCAAATTTTCAACCGCACGGCGTTGGAAGTGTGCGAAGGCCAGCAGTGGGACATGGAGTTTGAGACCCAATCGGGCATCAGCGAAGCGGATTACCTCCGAATGATTCAGTACAAAACGAGTGTATTACTTGGGTGCGCGCTGCAACTGGGGGCCTTGGTGGCGGGGGCCAGCGCCGAGCGCAGCGAGGCGCTCTACCGCTTTGGTTTGTCCTTGGGAACTTCCTTTCAGATTCACGACGACCTCTTGGACGCCTTTGGTGAGCCCGGTGCCGTGGGCAAGCAAGTGGGCGGAGACCTTTTGGCGCATAAGAAGACGATGCTTTTTCTGCGGCTGTTGGCGGCCGCGCCGGAGGCTGCTCAGCCTTGGCTCCAACCGGACGTTGATTCGGATGCTAAAGTACAGGCATTGTGTGCGTTGCTGGAGCAAACCGGGGTGCGGGCATCGGTAGAAGCCGAGCGGGCCAAACACTTCGCGGATGCACTCCTGGCGTTGGACGATGCCGGACTGGAAGATTCTGCCCTACGCGCCTTTGCGCAGGCCCTCTGGGACCGCAAATTTTAACCGCATCGACGCCGTTGTGGCGTACCTTTACGGCGTAATTTCAGGCCTTTCATGGACCGTTTTTCCTTTCTGGGCAGTGCCCACATCGAGTTTATTGACGACCTCTACCGGCAGTACGTGGCCCAGCCCGACGCGGTGGAACCCAGTTGGCGTGCGTTTTTCCAAGGCTACGACTTCTCCCGCTCAGACTACGGAGACCTGTTGGATGAGGTGTATGCCGAGGTAAACCGCCCCGCTGCTTCAGCTGCTGGATCTGCGGCCGGTTCTTCCGCCGCCGCAATTCTACCGGACACCGTGCGCACCGAGTTCAAGGTTTTGAACCTGATCAACGGCTACCGCACCCGCGGCCACCTGTTTACGGCCACCAACCCCGTCCGCGCCCGCCGCACCTACCAACCCACCTTGGCGTTGGAGAACTTTGGGCTGGCCCAACAGGACCTGAACACCGTTTTTGCTGCCGCTACCGAAGTAGGTTTGCCCGGCCCCGCTCCCTTGCGCGAAATCATTATTCACCTGGATGCCATCTACTGCCGCTCCATCGGGGTGGAATACATGTACATCCGCCAGCCGGAAGTGCTGGATTGGATCAAAGAATTCATCCACCAGAACGACAACTCCCCAGCGTTGAGTTTGGTGGAAAAGCGTCAAATTTTGCACAAACTGAACCAAGCAGTCTCTTTTGAGGGCTTCTTGAACACCAAATTCGTGGGCCAAAAGCGCTTCTCCATTGAGGGCGGTGAGGCCTTGATTCCCGGATTGGACTTTTTGCTCCAGCGCGCTGCTGAGCGCGGCGTACAGGAAGTGGTTTTGGGCATGGCGCATCGGGGCCGACTCAACGTACTCACCAACGTCTTTGGAAAACCGCACAAGCAGGTGTTTTCCGAGTTTGAAGGCAAAGAATTTGAGGCAGACGGCTACGACGGTTTTGACGGCGACGTGAAGTACCACCTGGGCCACACCGCCACGCAAACGCTGTTCAACGGCCTGCCCATCAAATTGAATTTGGCACCCAATCCGTCCCACCTGGAGGCGGTAGACCCGGTGGTGGAGGGCATTGCCCGCGCCAAGGGAAACACGGACTACGGCATGGACCGCAGCAAGGTGTTGCCCATCCTCATCCACGGCGACGCCGCGGTGGCCGGTCAGGGCATTGTGTACGAAGTCTTGCAAATGGAACGCCTGGACGGCTACGCCACCGGCGGCACCATCCACCTGGTCATCAACAACCAAGTGGGCTTCACCACCAACTACCTGGACGCCCGCTCCTCCACCTACTGCACGGACGTGGCCAAGACCGTTTTGGCTCCCGTTTTGCACGTCAACGGAGACGACGTGGAAGCCTGCGTGCACGCCATGCGTTTTGCAGTGGAATACCGCCAGAAGTACGGCCGCGACGTCTTCATTGACCTGCTGTGCTACCGCAAATACGGCCACAACGAAGGCGACGAGCCCCGTTTCACGCAGCCGTTGCTCTACAAGGAAATCTCCAAACACCCCAACCCACGAGAGATCTACAGCCAAAAGTTGGTAGCGCAGGGCGATGTGGAGGCCACTTTGGTGAAGGAAATGGAAACGGAATTCCGCGCCATGTTGGAAGGCGATTTTACCGAAGCCAAAACCATCCAAAAGAACGTCATTACGCCCTTCATGCTGGACGAATGGGCACCCTACCCGGCCGCCCGCCTCGGCGACTCCTTCCTAACGGTGGACACCGCACTTCCCGCGGCCGATTTGGCTGCGGTAGCCGGCGCCCTGACCCAACTCCCCGACGGCAAGAAGTTCTTCAACAAGGCTGCTCGTTTGGTGGAGGACCGTCGGCGCATGTTTTTTGATGCGGACTCCATAGACTGGGGCTTGGCGGAAATGCTGGCCTACGGCACCCTGGTGCGCGACGGTTTCAACGTGCGCATCTCCGGGGAGGACGTCGAACGCGGCACCTTCTCCCACCGCCACGCCATCATCAAGGTGGAGGATTCCGAGGAGGAAGTGTGCTTGGTGGACGCTGTTCCCGGCAAAAAAGGCCGCTTTGCCATCTACAATTCGCACCTCAGCGAGTACGCGGTACTGGGTTTTGACTACGGCTACGCCCTGGCCAGCCCGGAAACCCTCACCGTTTGGGAGGCCCAATTTGGCGACTTCGCCAACGGCGCCCAGATCATCATCGACCAGTTCCTTTCCGCCGCAGAAGACAAGTGGCGCCAGCAAAACGGCTTGGTGCTGTTCCTGCCGCACGGCTACGAAGGACAAGGTGCGGAGCACTCGTCCGCCCGACTGGAGCGTTTCTTGCAGTTGTGTGCCGAAGAGAACATGATCGTGTGCAACCCCACCACCCCGGCCAACCACTACCACCTGCTGCGCAGGCAGGTGAAGCGGACTTTCCGCAAACCGCTGGTGGTGATGACGCCCAAGAGTTTGCTGCGCCACCCCAAGGCCGTTTCCACCCGTGCAGAATTGTCCGACGGCACGTTCCAACCCGTCTTGGGAGACCGTGCGGTGCGCGCGGAGGAGGTGACCAAGGTGGTTTTCTGCTCCGGCAAGTTGTACTACGAACTGGCGGAAGAGCGCGAAAAGCACGGCCACGCCGCTACGGCGTTGGTGCGCTTGGAGCAGATTTACCCGCTGGACCGCGCCGCTGTAGAGGCGGAATTAAGCCGCTACCCCAAAGCCACGCAGTTTATTTGGGCGCAGGAAGAGCCCGCCAACATGGGCGCCTGGACCTTTTTATTGGAGCACTTCCCCATTCGCTTGGAGCGCATTTCGCCTGCGGCCAGTGCCGCTCCGGCGTCCGGCTCCCACCAGGCGGCGCACAAACTGCAGCACGCCCTCATTCACTCTGTTTTTGCCCATTGAACCCCCCATCTGAATTGCCATGATTCTGGAAATGAAAGTCCCCTCTCCCGGAGAGTCCATCAGCGAAGTTGAAATCGCGAACTGGCTGGTGCAAACCGGCGACTACGTGGAGAAAGATCAGGAAATTGCCGAAGTAGATTCGGACAAGGCTACTTTGGCTTTGCCGGCGGAAGCCAGCGGGGTGATTGAGCTGTTGGTGGAACCCGGTACCACGGTAGCCGTGGGTCAGGTGGTGGCCAAGATTGACACGTCTGCCGCCGCACCTGCGGGCGGCGCCAAAACAGCCGCTCCGGCCACAGCTTCCGCAGCCCCTGCCGCCGCCCCTGCCGCCGCCGCTCCCAACCCCATGCCCGTTTCCTACGCCAACGGAACCCCGTCGCCCGCGGCCGCAAAAGTTTTGGCGGAAAAAGGCATGGACCCCGCCGCCGTGGTGGGCACCGGCCGCGATGGCCGCATTACCAAACAGGATGCCGTAGACGCCAAAGTTTCCATGGGCACGCAGGCCGCCGGTACCGCGGTGCGCGGTGAAAAGCGCCAGCGCATGAGCGCTCTGCGCCGCAAATTGGCCCAGCGCCTGGTGACCGTCAAAAACGAAACCGCCATGCTCACCACCTTCAACGAGGTGGACATGCAGCCCATTTTTGACCTCCGCAAAAAATACAAAGAAGCATTCCAAGCTAAGCACGGCGTGGGATTGGGCTTCATGAGCTTCTTCACCTTGGCCACCGTTCGGGCCCTGCAGCAGTTCCCGGCCGTGGCCTCCATGATCGACGGCGAAGACACCGTGACCTTTGATACCCTGGACATCTCCGTGGCCGTCAGCGGCCCCAAGGGCCTGATGGTTCCCGTGGTGCGCAATGCGGATCAATTGGGATTTGCCGGTGTGGAACAGGCCATCAAAGACCTGGCCACCAAAGTGCGCGACGGAAAAATCACCCTGGACGAAATGACCGGCGGGGTATTCACCATCACCAACGGCGGCGTCTTTGGATCCATGCTGTCTACCCCCATCATCAACCCACCGCAGAGCGCCATTTTGGGCATGCACAACATCGTGGAGCGTCCGGTGGTGAAAGACGGCCAGATCGTGATCCGCCCCATCATGTACGTGGCCATGAGCTACGACCACCGCATCATCGATGGCAAGGAGTCTGTGGGCACCTTGGTTTCCATCAAGGAGGCCTTGGAGAACCCCGTGGAACACCTCATGGGCGGCGACCCGGAAAAGGCCCTGGGCCTGCGTTGAGCGCGGCCTTCCGGTCATGATCGACACCCACACCCATTTGGACAACCCGCAGTTTGCTGCGGATTGGCTGGAAATGCGTTCCCGCGCAGAAGCGGCGGGCGTCACTCAGTGCTTGATTCCCAATGTAGACGACGAAACGTTGCCCGCCATGGAGGAGCTGGAGCGCGCGCATCCAGACTTTTTGCGGCTGATGATTGGCCTGCATCCCTGCCACGTGGGCGCGGATTTTTCGGAAGTTTTGGACCGCTACGAAGCGCGTTTGGCTGCCGACCCAGACCGTTGGGTGGCCGTGGGCGAAATTGGCCTGGACCTCTACTGGGACAAAACTACCTTGGATTGGCAGGTAGCGGCGTTGGAGCGTCAGTTGGACTGGGCCGTGCGCTGGAACAAGCCCGTGAGCATCCACGTGCGCGAGGCTTGGGGCCCGTTGCTGGACGTTCTCCGTCCGCGCAAGAACCAAGTGCGCGGCGTACTCCACTGCTTCACCGGAAGCCTGGAAATCGCCCGGGAAGTGATCGACGCCGGTTGGCACCTGGGCATTGGCGGCGTGGTCACCTACAAAAACGCTAATGCCATCGACGTTCTGCGCGAGGTGGGGTTGGATCGGGTAGTATTGGAGACCGATGCCCCCTATTTGGCGCCTGTTCCGGTGCGCGGACAACGCAACGAACCCGCCCACTTGGCCTTGGTGCGGGACTTCTTGGCCGCCCAATTGGGGTGCACCGCGCGGGAAATCGACGCCGTCACCACGGCCAACGCCCAAAAGGTCTTTACCTTAGCCCCGTCCCACGGAGGAACCGTCGGGCAGGACTGATCCCTGAAGCAGTGCCCATGCGTTTGCACCTCATCTACACCGGCGGCACCATTGGCATGGTCCACAACGAGCGGGGAGACCTGGTGCCCTACGATTTTGCCGACCTCCTGGACCGCGTGCCGGAATTGGGCGCCTTGGGCGCCACCTTTTGCACCTCCGTGCTGGAACCCCTGGTGGACTCGTCGGACTTTCATCCCAGCGACTGGACGCGCTTGGCGGACCTCATTTGGGCCGAAGCCCCCCACGCGGACGCGTTCGTGGTACTCCACGGAACGGACACGATGGCCTACACCGCCTCGGCACTCAGCTTCGCGCTGTTGGGCTTGAATTTACCGGTGGTGCTCACCGGTTCGCAGCTTCCCATGGGCGTTCCTCGTTCCGACGCCCGCGAAAACCTCATCACGGCGGTAGAAGTAGCCCGCGCCCGGGACGCGCACGGCAAGCCGGTATTGCGGGAAGTTGCGGTTTATTTTGAGTACACGTTGTACCGCGGCAACCGCGTCTACAAGCAGAGTTCGGAGGATTTCAATGCCTTCGACAGTCCCAATTTTCCCGCCTTGGCGTCCGCCGGTGTGAAACTCGTGTTTGCACCGTCGGTGGAAGAAGGGGCGGCACGGCAGGCCGCGGCCGCACAGCGCCGCGCCGAAGGCGCGGCGCCCCACACCCGGTTTGACCCGGCCGTGGGTTGGCTGCCCTTTTACCCCGGCATCGACGAAACGTTTGTGCACGCCGTTTTGAACTCAGGCCGCAAAGCCGTGCTCCTGCAAACCTTTGGCACCGGCAACGTTCCCAGCCAGCAGTGGCTGGCCGAAGCCCTTCGGGAGGCCCGCGAACGGGGAATCCATCTGATTCAAGTTTCCCACTGCCGCAAGGGCGGGGTGGGCTCCTCCGAGTACGCCGCCGGCCGCATCCTTCAGGAAGTCGGAGTGCTCAGCGCCGGCGACACCACCCTAGAAGCCGCACTCGTAAAGGCCATGTGGTTGTTGGCGCAAGATTTGTCGGCCGACGCGTTCCAAACCGTGTTTGCCCGCAATCTGGCGGGAGAACGGAGCGAAGGATAAAAAATTTCTTGGAATTTGTCCAATCTTTAGGCGGACCGGGCGCGTTTTCCGCGGGGCAGTAGTTCCTCCGGCGATTCTGCAGGCGCGGATGCTCCGCCAGACAAATCCGTTCCCAAGATCAACCGAACCAGTTCGGAAGCATTCGCGTCCACTTTTTCGTCGTCCTCTTCCACCGTCCGGGAAACGTGGGCGTGCGTGTACAGACTCCACACGTTGTTGTGGAACTCCAGAGCCGTGCAGTTTTCCACCCAATCTCCGGAATTCATGTAGAAAATCGATCCGTTTTTGGTGGTAATGGTGCGCATTTGCGGTTGGTGGATGTGGCCGCACACCACCCGCTGATAATCCCGGGCCAAGGCCCATTCGGCGGCGGCCAGCTCAAAATCGGCTACAAAGGCCACCGCTTTTTTCACGCCGTCCTTTACTTTTTTGGACAAAGAAAACTTTTCCCGCCCCATCCGTTCTAGGGCCAAATTGATCCATCGGTTCAGCCAAATGAGGGCGTCGTAGCTCCATCCTCCCAGTTTAGCGAGCCACTTGGCGTTTTGGATGGAGGCGTCAAAAACATCTCCGTGGAAGAACCAAACGCGTTCGCCACCCAATTCCGCCGAATAGGCGTTGCGCAGCTTCAGCAGCCCCAAATCCATATCCGCGAACCGACGCAGCATTTCGTCGTGGTTTCCGGTGATGTACACCACTTCCGTACCCTGTTGCGCCAACGTGATGATGCGTTTGAGCACCTTCAAGTGGCTTTTGGGGAAGTAGCGCTTCCGGAAATTCCACATGTCGATGATGTCTCCGTTGAGGATCAACACCCGCGGCTTAATGCCCTTCAGGTACGACAGCAGTTCTTTGGCGTGGCACCCAAAGGTGCCCAAGTGCAGGTCGCTGAGCACCACAAGGTCTAAAAGGCGTTTGTTTTTCACGGGGCGATTCGACGGTTATGTTTTGGCTTTTCGCGCACAAAAAAGCCCCACGACCTGCGGCCCGAAGGGATTTTTAATTCGTCCTCAAGATGGCATTCCACCTTCACCCCTGCGTGAACAAATTATTACGGAAATGTTAAAACACCCCACATGCCCACCACCACCAACAAGGCCACCAAGTGGACCACCAGCCACGCGCGTTGCCACGAGGGGCGCTCCTTCCACGGTTGTTGGTCGTCAAACGGATCAAAGGCCAGGGCAATGCCCCAGTTGGCAAAGGCTTCACCTGCCTGTTGGCGCACCAGGTAGTAGAATCCAAGGACCACGAAGGCCCCGTACAGAAAGCGTCGAATTTTTTGACTCATGATCATTGGATGAAGAAAGGTCCAAAAAATTACACAACCGACGCCGCAGCCACCAAATCCCGCACCAACTCGCGCTGAATGGCCTGTTGCTTGTCTGTGGCGTACCATTTGTGCAGCACTTCCGAGTAGGTGTGCGCGCGGTCTGGGTCTGCCTTGATTTCTTTCACCAAGTCCGATGCCTCCTCCGGGCGGGGCCCAAAGGTGCCGTACACCCGGCCTTGGGCGTCCATGCCCACCACTTTGGGAATTCCGCGTGCACCGTTCGTTAGAAACGCGTCCATCACCTCCAGGTTTTGGTCCCGGAACAACGCCCGAACCTCCACTTTGCCCCCAGCGAGTTGCTCCACCGCCTCTACCACCGGCATAATCTGCGCCCCGTCGCCGCACCAATGTTCGTTGATCACCAACCACTTCAGTCCGCTGGGCATTGCACGCACGGCAGCACGGGTGGCGTCCGTCAGCTCCACCGTCTTCCTGATGCGCTTCACGCGCTGTTGGTTGATGGCAATGTAGGGATCCATGCCGGTTGGGTTCGGCGGAATGGGGGTGGCCAGGAGGTCTTCCAGGAAGTTGGACAGAGGCAGCGCGACGTCCCAGGTGGACAAAAGAAAGGCCGGAGTCAGGGTTTTTTCCATCCCCAATCCGGCCCAAAAACCGCGCCAAAGGCGCTCTGTTGTATGAACTCCTTGTGTTATTCGGGTGCGTTGGCAGACGCCCACCAAGCGGCACCGCCCAAAGCCAAATCCTTCAACAGCATGGGCATGGCCATTTGAGCGCCGTCGCCGCCCGCCATCAGGGTGGGCAAGTGCAGCATCACGGCAAACAAGACCAGCATCAAGCCCAGCAGCTGCAGTGCCAATTTGGCATATTTGCCGGCCAAAACAGCGGCACCTGCCAGCACCAGCGCGATGCCGGTGAGGTAGACCCACGCCACGCCCACAGGCAAGTACGACGGCACCATCCCGGCCATTTGATCCGCGGCTCCGAAGTGCATCAAGCCGAATACCACCATGGGCAAAGCGTAAAGCCATTTGCCCAAAGAAGGGAGTTGATTCATCATAATGTGGTGATTTTTAGGGGTTAATGTCTTCAAAAGGTACAAATTATTCCAAAAACCAACCGCTTCTGAATTCCTTTCTTTTCCTTACCTTCGCAATCCCAAAAGCGGTTTTGTGGGGTTTTCCAAGCCCTTTCCGGCCTTCCGGTCGAACAAATCCGCCACCTAGGAGAGGTGTCCGAGTGGTTGAAGGAGCACGCCTGGAAAGTGTGTATACGGGGAACTGTATCGCGGGTTCGAATCCCGCTCTCTCCGCCAAAGCAAAGCCCAACACGCAGTGTTGGGCTTTTTCATTGGGACCCACCCGAACGGATTCGAGGTGGGGAGCAAAGAAAAAGCCCAGCCGCGCGGAGCGCGGGGGCTTTGCTTTGAAGCCCCCCCCGGCAAGGGATCTTTTGAGCGGAGCGATAAAAATCCCGCTCTCTCCCCCAGAACGGATCAAAACCCACGATGCAATCGTGGGTTTTTTAATTTTGGGGAAACCGGAAGCGCGCTTATCGGTTACTGGGTTTTGTTGCGGACGGTTCCCCGGTTGCGGATTGTTCCACACCCACCGCGCCCGGCCCAGCGGGCAAGAGCGGTTTGCCGTTGAAGGCCTGCACCAAGGTGGCCGTGGCCAAGAGGGCATAGGCTCCGGCCAAAGCGAGCGTCCAGCCGGTGGATCGGAGCAGGTAAAAGGACAGCAGGGGCAGCAACTGCAGGGCGTGCATGCCCAAAAAATGCGCCACCCGAAGGTCGCCCACGGTGCGGCTCCATCCCACAATGAAGAGGTTGGAGTTGTCGTTCCAAGCGCCAACGCTGTGGTTCATGCGGGACCCCATGGCAAAGCCTTCGAACGAAAACACCACAAACAGCAGGATGCCCGCGCGGATGGCCCAGAGGTAGTGTGCGGGCAACTGCGGCAGGTCTTGGGTAAAGAAAAGCCAGCCCACGTAGGCCGTGTACAGGGTGACGGCGGACGCCGCTCCGGCCATCAACGAATACAGCGTGGAGTGTAAGGGGGTGCTTATGTTGAAGTGCGACAGTTCTCCTTTGCCGGCCTGTAGGGCGATATAGGCAATCTCAAACCCCAGCAAGAGCACCACCGCGAGGTTGAACCATCGAACGGAAAAGTCCGGCAAGTAGGCGCAGTACCACCCCATGGCCCAGGCGTAGGTGAAGGTTGAAAAGGCAAATTTGAAGGGCTTGTACCAGGCATTAACGCCCAGCACTTGGGTGGACGTGGTGCGGGCCAGCACCAAAAAGACGACAGCCAGCACCAAGCACGCCCAACCAAAATAGTAGAGCGTTTCGTTGCGGAGTTTGAGTTCGGAGAGGAAGGAAAGCACGGGGTGAGTTTTGAGGGATGAATTGAATAAAACTTCTGTTATTGAACAAGTTGCACGGGAATCCAAACAGCATCCCAGGCATCATGAAAACCCGCTCAAGGTACAGAAATCGCCAGACGAACGCATCTACATTCGGCACGAGGAACCCCACCTGCCTCACTGGGATTGGGCGCCCCGGTAATCGGTACGGCTTTGCCGCACGTACGTACTTTGGTTTTTTTCGCCGGAACGCGTCCAGAAACCTTGTTCAATACCCATCTGCAGATCGCGGCTGGCAGAGGCGGTGCTCAGTTGCGGAAAGCACCGACGGTAGTCTTTGCGGGTAAATTCAGGGGTCTCGGTTTGCCAGTAGATCAAAAGTCGTTCTTCGGGCGTGGACCGTCGGGCCCGTAATTGGCTGCGGTGCAGCTCGTTCAAGCCCTGGAGCAACACCCCCAGCTGGTATTCCACAAACGCCGCGGAAGAACCCTGCTGGTCGCACAGGGCCAAAACCCGGTAGTACGCCTCTGGATCGGCCGCCACGTGCGCCTCCACGGGGACGTGGGCCAGAACGGGAAAGGCCTCCGCCAGCAGGACGGTTTGCCACAGTCGGCCCATGCGTCCGTTGCCGTCGGTAAACGGATGCACAAATTCCAGTTCGTAGTGGAAGACGCAAGCTTTGATCAAAGCGGGGTCCGGATCGTGTCGCAGGTAGTCGAACAGTTCCAGCATCAAATACGGAACGCGTTCTTCCGGCGGGGCAACGTGCACCACGGTGTTTCCGCGCGCAATCCCCACGGCGCGATTGCGCCACTTCCCGGGGCGGTCCACCAGCCCATTGGTCAGTTGGCGGTGGGCCTCCAAAAAGGAGTCCACGGAGGTGCCGTCCCAGCTGCCCAATTTTTGGTAGACGGACCATGCGTTGTGCCACTCCAGTACGTCCCTATTGCTGGCAAAAACCACTTCTTCCCGCGTCAGTGCCTCCGCCTGATTCAATTCCAGGGAGTTGCCTTCCAGGTGCAATGTGGCGTGGACGGTTCGGATGCGGTTGTGCCGACGCACCCCCGGATTCAGCGCCGAGGTTTCCAACGCCTGAACCGCCCCAATTTGTTCGTGCAGCCGAAGCAGGAGGTCCAGCGTTTTGGGCGTGAGGCGGTAGGGCGGACGGGAATGCATAGTATCAATTGATGCTATCATCGAAGATAGGCATTTCCTTCGGATGTCCTAAAGGTTGCCCTCAATAAGGCTTCTTCCAGTCCGGTCCCAGCGCGCGGTGCGATCCGTCGCA
>CAMBEZ010000007.1 GCA_945865885.1 Owenweeksia hongkongensis DSM 17368 | reverse complement strand
GCGTGGGTAAAAATTGACTCCATGGTGGCAACCAGCGGCTCTTGGACTGCTCCGGCTACCAAGAAGTACAACGTGACCGCCTACCAAGGCGCTGCCTTCAAGGCGCGTTTGCGCTTCAACGACGGCGGAACCTACGGTTGGTACTGGGCTGTTGACGACTTTAAAGTGTACGGAACACTGGCTCCAACCGGCAATGTGCGCATGCAATTGGTGACGGACTTGTTCGGTTCGGAAGTTTCCTACAAGATCACCAACGCCACTACGGGCGTTGTGTACAAAGTGGGCGGCCCGTACACGGATTTGTCCACCTACAGCGTAGCCGCAGCAACGAAAATCGACACCATTTCTTTGCCGTTGAGCGGAACCTACAAGTTTAAAATCACCGACTCCTACGGTGATGGTTTGGTGGACGGAACCAACACCGGCTGGTACCGTTTGGTCAACCTGTGCTCTTGGGGCAACAAGCTCATCCTGCAAGACACGGGCAACTTCCCGTACGATCCAGGAGGGGCTGCCACTTTGATCCCTAGCTACGACTCTACCATCTTCACGATGAACTGCTCGCAACCGGCTACCTATGTAGTACGTGTGAACATGAATCAGCAGACGGTGAGCACCAACGGGGTGCACATTGCGGGCAACTTTCAAGGCTGGAACCCCGGTTCTACGGCCATGTTGGATCCTGACGGCGACGGCATCTACGAGTACACCATCAACACCACGGTGGGCACTGCCTTGTCCTACAAGTTCATCAACGGCAACACCTGGGCGAATGCCGAAGGTTTGGGAGCCACCACAGGTTCTTGCGCCGTCAACGACGGCAGCGGCAACTACAACCGCGCGTTCACAGTAGCTGCTCCGTCGGCAACAGCTCCTTTGGTGTGCTTTGCGTCGTGCTCCGACTGCCAAGCTTGGGTGACGTTCAACGTCAACATGAACAAGTACGCGGGCAGCTTCACCACGGCGTACGTGAGCGGAACGTTCAACAACTGGTCCGGCAACAGCAACCCAATGAGCGACGCAGACGGCGACGGCATTTGGACAGCTTCCTTCCCGCTGAACCCCGGTTTGATTGAGTACAAGTTCTCTTTGGACAACTGGGCTACAAGCGAGCAGTTGGTTGCCGGCACGGTCTGCACCATGACCACCGGCGGCTTCACCAACCGCAAGTACACGGCAACCTACGCCTACGACACCTTGGATGTAGTTTGCTACGCCAAGTGCGAGAATTGCACCAACAGCATCACGTTGAAGGTGGACATGAGCCGCGCAGGCGGTGTTAGTGCAGACGGCGTACACGTTGCGGGCAACTTCCAAGGCTGGAACCCGTCGGCTACGGCCATGACGCTGGACACCGGTTTGGTATACACCGTAACTGTTGAAGCTCCGTTGAACAGCACCATGAACTTCAAGTACATCAACGGCAACACCTGGGGTGGTGCTGAGAGCTTGAATGCCGGTACGGGCGCTTGTGCAGTGAACGACGGCAGCGGCAACTACAACCGCGAGTTGGTGTTGACCAACAACGACACCGTTGTTCCGGTTATCTGCTTCAGCCGTTGCGTGGTTTGCGGTTTGAGCTTGGACGAGGCCATGGGATCGGTAAATGTTTACCCGAACCCAACAGCCGGTGTCTTCACGGTTGAGCGCGGTGTAGTCTATGGCGACGTAGACGTACAAGTAGTAAACCTTCAGGGTCAGGCCGTCATCAGCACGGTTTGGAACGACGGCTTGAACACTTTGCGCCTGGACGGCAGCGATTTGCCCGAGGGTGTTTACTTCGTGCGCTTGACCACGGACCAAGGTTCGTCGGCCATCCGCATTGCGGTGCAGCACTAAGGGTTCGCAATTCAAATTTTCAAGAGGGCGGTCGCGCAGCGACCGCCCTCTTTCTTTTTGTGGAGGTTTGGCGCTACCTTCGGCTTATGAAAACACATTTAGCGGGAATGGCTATGGTTTTAAGCATGGCTGCAAGCGCCCAAGCACCCCAGTACCCGGTGACCACCAAGGGGAACACCGTGGACACGTATTTTGGACAAACGGTTGCAGATCCGTACCGTTGGTTGGAGGACGACCGCAGTGCCCAAACGGCGGAGTGGGTTGCGGCGCAAAACCGCACCACGCAAAGTGTGCTGGAGCCGATTTCCTACCGCAAAGAACTGCGGGACCGCTTGACCACCGTTTGGAACTACGAGAAGGTTTCCACGCCGTTTACGGAGGGCGATTACACCTATTTTTACTACAATTCAGGGCTGCAAAGTCAGTCGGTCTTGGCGCGCATGAAGGCCAAGTCTACCGGCAAAATGACGGCGGAAGGCAATGTGTTTTTGGATCCCAACGCGTTTTCTAAGGACGGAACTACGTCTTTAGCCGGAATTGAATTCAGTCCCGACGGCACGTACGCGGCCTACCAATTGAGCGAGGGCGGATCCGACTGGCGCAAGGTGGTCATTGTTCACACGGACAATCCAGAGCGCCCGCTGGAGGATACCCTGCGCGACGTAAAGTTCAGTGGACTGTCTTGGCGCGGGAACGAAGGGTTTTACTACAGCTCGTACGACAAGCCCAAGAGCGGCTCTGCGTTGAGCGGGAAGACGAGCGAGCACAAGCTTTTTTTCCACAAGATGGGCACCCCCCAATCCCAGGACGTGCTGGTGTTTGGCGGGAGCGCTACACCGCGTCGGTACATTGGCGGAGGCGTAACGGAAAACGGCGCTTTTTTGGTCATCACGGCGGCCGTCAGCACCACCGGTAATGAACTTTACGTGCAGGATTTGCGCACGCCCAACGCGCCCATTGTGCGGTTGTTTGAAGGGTTTGAGTTTGAGAACAACCCGGTGCATGCAGACGCGCAAAGTCTGTACATCCAAACCACCTGGGGCGCGCCCAACGGCCGCCTGATGCGTTGCTTTTTGGACCGTCCGGATCCCAGCCAATGGGAAGAAATTATTACGGAACGCCCGTACCCCATAACGGTGGGCACCGGGGGCGGTTTCTTTTTTGTGAATGGATTGAAAGACGCCCTGAGTGTGGTGGACCGCGTTTCGGTGGACGGTAAAGAGGTAGTTTCTGTGCCGCTGCCCGGGCAGGGAACCGTCAGCGGGGTGGGCGGCAAGTGGAACGCTCGCGAGCTGTATTTCTCCTTCACCAATGCCGTGACTCCGGGAACGCAGTACCGCTATGCACCGCGTGCGAATGCCGTCGAGCTGTACCGGGCGAGCTCCATCGATTTTAATTCTGCGGACTACGTTTCCTACCAGGTGTTTTACACCAGTAAGGATGGCACCAAAGTCCCCATGATGATCACGCACAAGAAGGTATTGAAGTACACCAAGAAAAACCCCACGATTTTGTACGGATACGGCGGTTTTGGCGTGAATTTGACGCCGTCGTTCAGCACCTCGTACGTGGTGTGGTTGGAGAACGGAGGCGTGTTGGCCATTCCCAATTTGCGCGGCGGCGGTGAGTACGGCGAGGTGTGGCACAAGGCGGGCACGCAGTTGCAGAAACAGAACGTGTTCGATGATTTTGTGGCGGCAGCGGAATACTTGTTGGCACAAAAAATCACATCGTCCAAGTATTTGGCCCTTTCTGGCGGTTCCAATGGCGGATTGTTGGTGGGCGCTGTGGTAACACAACGTCCGGAATTGGCCCGTGTTGCCTTCCCGGCGGTGGGGGTTTTGGACATGCTGCGCTACCACACGTTTACGGCGGGTGCCGGTTGGGCCTACGACTACGGCACTTCCGAACAAAGCGCGGAGATGTTCCGCTACTTGCTGGGATACAGTCCGGTGCACAACGTTAGGAAGGGAACGTGCTACCCGGCCACTTTGGTGACCACCGCGGACCACGACGACCGGGTGGTTCCGGCGCATTCGTTCAAGTTTGCGGCGGAGCTGCAAGACAAGCAGGCCTGCGTCAATCCGGTGGTTATCCGGATTGAAACCAACGCCGGTCACGGCGCGGGCAAGCCCACCGCCATGGTGATTGAGGAGGCCATCGACAAGTTTGCCTTTGCGTTCTGGCACATGGGCGTGAAGTCCTTGCCGAAGAAAAAATAAATTCCCCGAACGCGGTACGCTAACGCCATCCCCCCAAACAGCAAGCAGATGAAAGCCTTTGAGAATTACGTGATGGGCCAGTGGATGGCCGGAGATGGGGTGGAATGGACGGCCGCGGATGCGCGCACGGGTGTTGCGCTGGGCTCGGTTTCCAGCGCCGGGCTGGACTACGCTGCGGTGCTGGCCTACGGCCGGGAGAAAGGCGGTTCCGCGTTGCGGAAGATGACTTTTCCCGAACGCGGTCGGATGCTGAAGGCGTTGGCGTTGTACTTGAACGAGCGCAAGGAGCCGTACTACGCGGTGTCTGCCGCCACAGGTGCCACCCGCGTGGACAGCTGGATCGACATCGAGGGAGGCATTGGCAATTTATTCGCCAATGCGTCCTTGCGCAAGGAGTTTCCCGATTTACCGTACTACGTGGACGGCGATCCCGTTCGGCTGAGCAAAAACGGCACCTTCGTGGGCCACCATTTGATGGTTCCGCGCCGGGGAGTGGCGGTCCACGTGAACGCCTTCAATTTCCCCGTTTGGGGCATGCTGGAGAAGATTGCCGTGAATTTGCTCGCGGGGGTTCCGGCCGTGGTAAAACCGTCCGAGTACACCAGTTTCCTAACCGAAGCCGTGGTGCGCGACATTGCAGCCAGCGGCATTCTGCCCGAAGGTGCCCTGCAGCTCTTGGTGGGCAAGGGCGTGGGCGTTTTGGACGCCGTTGCCGAAGGCGATGTGGTAACGTTTACGGGCTCCAATGCGACCGGTTTGCGCCTGAAGCTGCAGCCCCACTTTGTGGAGCGCGGCGTTCCGTTCAACTTGGAGGCAGACTCTTTGAACGCTATGGTTTTGGGCCCGGAGGCGACGCCCCAAACGCCGGAATTTGATTTGTTTGTGAAGGAAGTGGTCAAGGAAATGACCATCAAAGCCGGCCAAAAGTGTACGGCAGTGCGCCGCGTACTGGTTCCGGAGGAGCATTTGGACGCGGTTCAAGCGGCCCTGGTGCAGCGGTTGTCCACCACATCGTACGGAGACCCGTCCAAGGAAGGCGTTCGGATGGGGCCTTTGGCCACCGCGTTGCAAGTAGAGCGCGTGCGCTCGGCGGCAGAAGCCTTGGCCGAAGAGATGCCCGCGGTATTCGGCAATCCAGCTGGAGCCGGCACGCCAGTGGCAGACCACCCGGAAGCGGGGGCCTATTTTGCGCCGGTTTTGTTCCGAAACGACCGGCCTTTTTCTGCGTTGCGCGCCCACGAAATCGAAGCGTTTGGACCCATCAGTACCCTGATGCCGTACCGTTCGTTGGACGAGGCTGCGGCCTTGGTGGCCCTGGGCAAGGGCTCGCTGGTCACCTCTTATGTGGGGGCCAATCGGGAGCATGCCCGCGATTTTACCTTGGAGGCGGCCACCAGCAACGGACGCATCTTGGTACTGGACGCGTCGTCGGCCAAAGAGAGTACGGGCCACGGGTCGCCCATGCCGTTGCTGACGCACGGCGGCCCCGGTCGCGCCGGAAACGGGGAGGAAATGGGAGGCAAGCGCGGCGTGCTGCACTACCTCCACCGCGTGGCAATCCAAGGCCATCCGGACGCGGTTCAGGCTTTAACGGGGCGGTACATTCCCGGCGCAGCGCGCCCGGAAGCGCATCCGCACTTGTTCCGGCAGTATTTTGAAGATTTGCGCATTGGAGACACCGTGACCACGGAAAAGCACTTGGTTACGCTCCAAGACATTGAGGACTTTGCGGAGTTGAGCGGCGACAAATTTTACGCCCACATGGACGCGTCGGCGTTGGAGGGCACCATTTTCACGGGCCGCGTGGCGCACGGGTATTTCATCCTAAGCCGGGCTGCCGGACTCTTCGTAGACCCCCCCAAAGGGCCGGTTTTGCTCAACTACGGCATTGAGTACTGCCGGTTTACGAAGCCGGTGTATCCAGGAACGACGGTGGGCGTTCGCTTCACGGTTCAGGAGAAAATCGACCAAGAAAAACGATCGCCCGAAGACGTGGCCAAGGGGATTGTGAAGTTTTACGTAGAGGTGTACGACGACCAGGACGACGTGGTGGCGGTGGCGGTCATTTTGACCATGGTCAAGAAGCACACCGATGCCTAATTCGTTCATCCGCGAGGAATTTTCGCTGCCGGAGGGCGCCTACGCGGTATTGTTTTTGAGCGAGCGTTCGTTGGATCAGCCAGACTACGACCGCATGGACGACGCCACCCTACGCACGGTGGAAGGACTTCCGGGTTACCTGGGGTACGAAATGGTGCGCCAAGGGGAGTCGGCCATTTTCATCAGCTATTGGCAAGATCGGGCCGCGGTAGATGCGTGGAAGCACCACGCGTTGCACCGGGAGGCCAAAGCGAACGGCCGCGCGGTTTGGTACGACGCGTACCGGTCCGTGGTTTGCCGCGTGGAGGAGTCTTCCGTGTTTCGCAGAGACGCCTCGCTTCCCCGGCCCTGAGTTACCTTTGCGTCATGAATGACGCAGTCCTCGCAGGCGGGGTCACCACGGAGGTGGCCCACGGAATTGGCACCATTACCTTTTTTCACCCCTTGAGCAACTCCTTGCCCGGGTTGGTTTTGTCTGCGCTGGTGGACGCCGTTCGCGCCGCGGGTTCCAATCCGGAAATCCGGGTGGTGGTGCTCCAAAGTGCCGGGGAAAAAGTTTTTTGCGGCGGCGCCAGTTTTGACGAATTGAGCACGATTGCGGACGCAGCAACGGGCGACCGGTTCTTCATGGGGTTTGCCAACGTCATCAATGCGCTGAGGACCTGCCCCAAACTGGTGGTAGGCCGCATTCAGGGCAAGGCCGTGGGCGGAGGCGTGGGCCTGGCATCTTCTGTGGATTATTGCTTGGCGCACAGTTCGGCATCGGTTAAGTTGAGCGAATTGGCGGTGGGCATTGGCCCGTTTGTGGTGGGTCCGGCGGTAGAACGCAAGGTAGGCTTGAGCGGCATGAGCCAGTTGGCCATTGACGCCACCCGTTTTCGCAGCGCCGAATGGGCGGAGAAACACGGACTGTATGCGGAGGTTTTTGACACCCACACGGAATTAGACGCCGCGGTGGCGGAGTTGGCGCAGCGACTGGCGTCGTCCAGCCCAGAGGCCATGGCGGACTTGAAGCGGGTCCTGTGGCAGGGCACCGAACAGTGGGACGATTTGTTGCCGGAGCGCGCAGCCATCAGCGGCCGACTGGTATTGAGTGATTTCACCAAGAACGCCATAGCAGCGTTCAAAAGCAAGGGATAAATGCAGTATTGGGTCACGTCCGTTGCACTTGGAGCGCTGGTTGCGGGATTGCCCGCGCGAGCGAATAGTTGGAAGTCTTCCGGCCTGGACAGCGTTGTCGGCAACCAAACCGCGCCCCGAACCTGGAATGCGCCCGGCATTCAATGGAAACAACGTTTGGGCGCAGGCCTTTCGGACACCCCGGGAGCACAAAAATTATGAAGAAGAAAGCCGAAAACCCGCTGCTGCAGGCGTATCGCCACATGGTCACGGCCAAAGCCATGACGGAGCTGTATGAAGCCAACCGCGAGGTTACGTCCACGTATGTGCACGCCACAGCCCGCGGCCACGAAGCCATTCAAATTGCGTTGGGCCAAATGCTCACGCCCCACGATTTTGTGTACCCGTACTACCGGGACGACGCCTTGCTGCTCGCCATCGGCATGACGCCCTACGACCTCATGCTCCAGTTGTTGGCCAAACGGGACGACCCCTTTTCCGGAGGACGCACCTACTACAGCCACCCGTCTCTGAACGATCCGGACAAGCCCAAGATTCCCCACCAGTCCAGCGCTACCGGAATGCAAGCCATTCCGGCCGCGGGCGCGGCCATGGGCCTTCAATACAAGGAGTTAATGGGACTCTTTACGCCGGAAGAAGCAGCAGCAAAGCCCATTTCGGTTTGTTCCATTGGCGACGCGGCCATGACCGAGGGCGAGGTGGCGGAAGCCTTGCAAATGGCGGCCCTTAAGCAGTTTCCGCTCCTGTTTGTGGTGCAAGACAACGGCTGGGACATTTCTGCCAACGCCGCAGAAACGCGCGCCCAAAACGCCGCAGAGTACGCTGCAGGATTCAAGGGAATTCGCGTTTTGAGCGTAGACGGATCCGACTATTCGGCCTGCCGCCACGCGCTGCAAGACGCCATCAAAACCATGCGCGAAACACGCCAGCCCCATTTGCTTCACGCCCGGGTACCGCTCCTCAACCACCACACCTCCGGGGTGCGCAAGGAGTGGTACCGCGACGATTTGGAGGAACACGCGCTTCGCGATCCGCTGCCCAAACTGCAAACCTTTTTGCTGGACAACGGCTTCGCCCAAGCGGAACTCAACGCCGTTTTGGCCGATGCGGAATCCTTGGTGGCGGCGGACTACCAGCGCGCCTTAGCGGCGGAAGACCCGCGCCCAGAAGACTTACTGGTGCACGCAATGGCACCAACGCCGGCGGTTGTTGAGCTCGGCGAGCGCGCCCCCGCAGGCAAAGAACGAACCGTGATGGTGGACTGCGCGCTGTTTGCGTTGCGCGAGGTCTTGGAGCAACATCCGGAAGCCCTGTTGTACGGCCAAGACGTAGGTCATCGCTTGGGCGGGGTGTTCCGCGAGGCGGCCACGTTGGCCCAACAGTTTGGCAGCCACCGCGTGTTCAACACCCCCATTCAAGAAGCCTTCATCATCGGCAGCACTGTTGGGATGTCCGCGGTGGGCTTGAAACCCATTGTGGAAGTTCAGTTTGCAGACTACATCTGGCCCGGATTGAACCAGTTGTTCACCGAGCTTTCCCGAAGCTACTACCTCTCCAACGGCAAGTGGCCCGCGAGCGCGGTGGTGCGCGTTCCCATTGGCGCTTACGGCAGCGGAGGCCCGTACCACAGTTCCAGCGTGGAAAGCATTGTAACGAATATTGCGGGCATTAAGGTGGCGTACCCCTCCACCGGTGCGGACCTCAAAGGTTTGATGAAGGCGGCGTTTTTGGACCCCAACCCGGTTCTGCTGCTGGAGCACAAGGGCCTGTATTGGAGCAAAATAAAAGGCACCGAAGGGGCCAAGACGGTGGAACCGTCGGAAGATTATGTTTTGCCCTTTGGTGTGGGCAGACGCGTTTTGGAAGCGGAACCCCAGCCAGCGGTAGCGACGGCGGTTGTGGTGACCTACGGAATGGGGGTTTATTGGAGTTTGGAGGCCGCACAAAAGTGGCCCGGCCGCGTGGAGGTAATTGACTTGCGCACCTTAGCTCCGTGGGATGAGGAATTGGTGGTAGAACGTGTTCAAGCACACGGCCGCTGCTTGGTGGTGAGCGAAGAGATGGTGGGCCAGACGTTTGCCCAAGCGGTAGCCGGCCGTATTTCAGACCGCTGCTTTGCGCACCTGGACGCCCCCGTACGCTTGGTGGGCAGCGTTCGCGTACCCGCTATTCCGTTGAATAAAATACTGGAAGCCACTCTTTTGCCCAATGCAGACAAGGTGGCTCAGGCGTTGGAGGAGTTGTTGGCGTACTGATGGAGCGGCGCGGGAACCGCGCCGCTCCATCACCCCACGGTTCAGTTGCTTCCAGCTTCCCGTCGCAAAAGCGGACAAACGCGGTACCGCGGATCGCCGGTCTCGGCCACCATGCCGTCCAAAACGGCAACGACCTCGTGCAAACCCCATTGTTCGGCCTTTTCAAAGGGCCCCATCGGGTAGTTCACGCCCAGTTTCATGGCCGTGTCAATTGCTTCTGCATTAGCTACTCCTCGGTACAAAGCGTCGTAGGCTTCGTTGATGATCAACGCCCACGTGCGGTTGACCACCGTTCGCGCCAAGGCAGCATCTTCGTTTGGCGCCGGCTGGACGGCCCCTTCGCGGTAATCGTAAAACCCACGACCGGTCTTGCGGCCCAGCAATCCAGCCTCCACTAAACGTTTCTGCGCCAAGGAGGGACGGAAGCGCGGATCGTAGTAGAACTGCTTCCAAACGGTTTCCGTCACCGTGTAGTTGATGTCGTGCCCAATGAGGTCCATCAGGGCGAACGGGCCCATTTTGAATCCGCCGTGGGTTGTTAGGGCCCAATCAATGGTAGCGCGATCCGCCACCTGGGTTTCTTCCATGTGAAGGGCCTCACCGTAGTACGGACGCGCCACTCGGTTGACGATGAAACCGGGCGTGTCTTGCGCCACTACTCCCGTCTTCTTCCACCCGGCAACCCATGCCAAACAGCGCTCCACCGTTTTGGGCGCGGTAGTCAGGCAGGGCACCACCTCCACCAACGGCATCAGCGGTGCGGGGTTGAAAAAGTGCAAGCCCACCACGCGTTCGGGCCGATGAATACCAGAAGCCAACGAGGCGATGCTCAACGAGCTGGTGTTGGAGGCCAAAACAGCGGTTTCCGGCAACAAATCGTCCAGAATTCGGAACACCGAACGCTTGGCCTCCAGGTTTTCGTAAATGGCCTCAATCGCCAATTCGGAACCTTCGCCGTCCCGCAGGTTGTCGCTGAAGTGGATGCGTTCGTGGAGGGCGTCGGCCTGAATTTGGGTGAATTTCCCCTTGGCAACCAGGGTTTCCAACGTCTGAGCCAGCCGTTGGGCCGACTTCGTCAGCATTTCCGGCTTGGTGTCGTACACCACCACAGACTCGCCTGCTTGGGCCAAAACTTGAGCGATGCCGGACCCCATGGCGCCGGCTCCTATTACGATTACTTTCATGTGGGGGGAACGGTTAGTGTCCGCGAAAATTTGGGGTTCTTTTTTCCAGAAATGCCGCAACGCCCTCCTTGAAGTCGTCGGTTTCTGCTGCTGCCAATTGCAAATGCAACTCCGTATGCAGCTGGGCCTCCAGGTTGGCAAATACAGAAGCGTTGAGCGCTTCCTTGACCAAAGCGAGTGCCCGCGTGGGCCGCTGGGCCAACTCGCGCGCTACGTTCAACGCATCTTCCGCGAAGGAGTCGGCCGGAAATACCCGATAGACCATTCCCGCAGCGAGGGCGTCTTGCGCCGTCATCCGGTCCCCCAGAAGCATGGTGGCACTGGCCCGACCAAAACCGATCAAGCGCGGCAACGTCAGCGTGCCTCCCGAATCCGGAATCAAGCCAATACTGGTAAACGCCTGCACAAACGATGCCTTATCCGACGCCACCACCACGTCGCACACCAAAGCCAAACTGGCTCCTGCTCCAGCAGCAACTCCGTTGACGGCGGCCACTACGGGCTTGCTCAAAGCGCGAATTTGCAGCACCAAGGGATTGTAGTGCTCGGTCAAAATGGTGCGCATTCCGGGTCCGGCGGGATCAATGGCTTCCCCCAAATCCTGTCCGGCACAAAAGGCCTTGCCGCCACCCGTCAGCAAGACGCAGCGCGCGGCGGGGTCTTCGTTGGCTGCGCGCAGGGCCTCTTGCAGCGCCAGGGCCTGCTCCCGGTTGAAGCTGTTGAACTTGTCCGGGCGGTTTAAGGTAATGAGGCACACACCGTCGAGGTGTTGGACGTCAATGGGTTGGTTCATGAATCGTTGCGTTTTCGTCAAAAGTTTGCCGGTTGTTGGAGTAGGTCCACCAGATCGCGTCGAAACGGCAGGACCTCCGGCACCACAAAGTACCGCTTTTCCCGACGGTCTTCCGCATCGCGTTCGTCGGAAATGAGCAAGGATAGCTCCAAATGAAGCAATGCTTTGCGGTTCAGATCGTTGATGGTTGTTTTTCGAATCTTGCGCTGGTTGTCCCAGGACTTGTCCGACGTTTCCAAAAGCTCATCCAGCTCGTGCGAGGTCCATTTTCGGCCCGGACCCTCCAGCAGCAAGGGCAACAACAATTTGCGCTCGTACAAATCCAGTTCTCGGGCGAAGGCTGTAGGTCCCATCGGACGAACGGACCGAAACCGCCCCAACAACCAAGCACCCATGCTGATGAGCAGCGTCAACAAAGGAAGCCAATAGTTCCGCTTTAAAGCGTTCATCCATTTGGGCTCCACAAACGCCCCCAACGGTTCCGACTGTTCCCACAAATCGCGCAATGCATACTGGTTGTGCACCAGGATGTTGGAACGCGCTCGGTCCTTGGTAGTGAATACTTCAAGCGTATCGTCCAGAGCTACACACCCAGCGCCCCAAGCGTCCATGGTCCCTAGCGCATTGCCGTACATGATGTCTGAGGGGATTCGTCGCACTTCGTTCTTGGCCATGTTCACCAACAAACCACCGTTTGTGCCGGAGGTCAGCACCACACTGTCCCAGATGGCGATGGGCTTACCGATTTCCCGCCAAATGGCCCTGCGCACTTGTCCGATGGGCGTTATTTCGCGATTCTGCAAATCCAAAGCGTAGACGGTTCCGTCCGGTTCAAACAATTGGCTCCCCCCTTGTTCGGGATAACTGGAAACCGCCCAAAACCAACGCACCCCATTTCCGGCATACGCGGCAATGGGATTGGGCAAAACAGGACTTTCGTGCCCCATGGTAATCAACCGCTCCCATTCTTTAAAACGGGGGTCGAAGTAACTGATGATTCCGTGGTACAACCAAAATCCATAGCCCCCCTGGGAATAAACGGTGTCGTGGTAAACGAATCGGTCCGCCCCAAAATTAGAACCGGCGAAAAAGGTGGTGTCCAAACGGGTAAGTACGCCTTTTTGGTAGCTCCACAAATGCCCAAAGCCAGGCGCGTGAACGAACCAGCGGCCGTTAGAACCTTTGAGGGCTTGCGATTTGTGCATGAAGGGCAAGCGCCTCGCGGGCAAATGAACATTCAAGCCCCCATCCAGCACCCAACGGTCCTGATTCCAGCGGTACCGACTCTTGGTTGCCAGTTGCAGACCGTACACTTGCCCACCGTCTTTAACGATGGCCATGTCGCCGGGTTGGTGGGGAGAACCCGCGGAAATAGGCTGCCCAACAGCCAGTTGTGACCCAAGAAAAATCCCGATGTAGAGGAAGAGTTGCGCGCTTCGCATTATGTGAAAATACGGGAATTTCCCATATTTTCCCAAATTATTTAGGTAGCCGCCCCGACATAATGCAACTTTGTATCACACGAAACAGGTTCTCTACCCTTCGTTACCAAACCAATCCAGAACCCCGGCTCCGCTCAGCCGGGGTTCGCTTTTTTGGATCACGCGCTAACGGGTCAATCCGGCGCGCGCTCAAGTGCAACAAAACAGCCTGGGCGGTTCCTACAAACACTTGAAATAATCAAATGGCTCGCGGCAGTCATCGCATTGGAAGAGGGCTTTGCACGCGGTAGATCCGAAGTTGGAAACGCGGGTGGTGTGCAGGCTCTTGCACCGCGGGCACCGCACGGCAGGGGACGGGGCAAACAAAGAGCGTTTGTCTGCGGAGCTGCCCACGGGGGGCGCAATGCCGTAGGCCTCCAGCTTGGCTCTGCCTTCCTCCGTGATCCAGTCTGTGGTCCACGGGGGAGACAGTACCGTTTGGATTTCCGTGTGGGCAAATCCAGCACCTTCCAACGCCTCGCGAGCGGAACGCACAATGACGTCTGTTGCGGGGCAACCCGTGTAGGTGGGGGAAATGCCCACGCGCAGGTTACCGCCGGGCGCACGCTCCACAAAGCGAACCATGCCCAGCTCCACAATGCTGACTGCAGGCACCTCCGGGTCCAAAACGGACTCCAAGATGTTCCAAACGTCCGAATCTTCGGGGTTTCTTACCATTTGGCGTCCGGGTAGGCCCGGGGCAGGTACTGCATTTCCGCCAAGATGTACCCCAAGTGTTCCGTGTGCCGGCCGTGCAGCCCGCCTTTTTGCATGTAGGCGTTGGGGTCCGGCAGTTCCAAGGTAGCCAAGGCGAATACCTCACGCATTTTTTGCAACCAATCCGCGCGAAACGTGCTGGGCAAGGGTACCGCACCGTCCAACTTGCGGTCCAGATCCGTGTCTTCAAACAGTTCGCCCGTGTAGGCCCACAGGCGATTGACGCTTTGCTGAATTTTGGTGTGGGACTCGTCCGTGCCGTCGCCCAAGCGAATGATCCACTCCGCGCTGAACTGCGCGTGGTAGCTCACCTCTTTGTAGGCTTTTTGAGCCAGTGCGGAGAGTTCCGGAACGGGGCTCTTGGATAGCTGCTCCAGCAAGAAGAAGTTGTAGGCGTCAAAGAAAAATTGGCGCGCTAGGGTGTCGCCCCAGTGGCCATTGGGCAATTCCACCAACAGGTGATTGCCATACAGATGGGCATCGCGACGGTACGCCAAGTCGTCTTCCGTGGAACCGTCGGCCCGCCAGGCGGCAGCCATTTGGTAGTACCCCCGTGCTTGGCCAATGAGGTCCAGCGCAACGTTGGTGAGGGCGATGTCCTGCTCCAGAACCGGCCCGTGACCGCACCACTCGGACAGACGCTGCCCCAATACGAGGGTGTCGTCTGCCTTGCGCAGGGCATAGTCGGCTAAATCACATGTGGCCCACTTCATCGGGAATGTCGTAGAAGGTGGGATGGCGGTACGGTTTGTCGTCGGAAGGGGCAAACAGTGGTTCGCGCTCGTCTGGGGAGGAGGCCACTACGGCGCTGGAGGGAATCACCCAAATGGAGACTCCTTCGGACCGACGCGTGTACACATCGCGCGCACTTTTGAGTGCAGTTTCGGCGTCGGGGGCGTGCAGACTGCCGGAGTGCTTGTGGGCCAATCCGTTTTTGCTGCGCACAAAGACCTCCCACAACGGCCAGGCATCGGGACTTTGGCTCATGCGGCGCTGGTTTTAAGGGCGTTGGACGCCGAGGCAGCGGCACGTTTTTTGGCGTGTGCCAGGGCGGCCTCACGCACCCACATCCCATCGTCGTGGGCTTTTTGGCGGGCGGCCAGGCGCTCCTTGTTGCACGGACCGTTGCCGCCTACAACTTGGAAAAACTCTTCCCAATCGATGGGGCCAAAGTCGTAGTGTTCGCGGGCTTCGTTCCACTTCAGGTGGGAATCGGGCACGTTGAGGCCCAAGAACTCCACTTGCGGAACGGTTTTGTCTACAAATTCCTGACGCAGTTCGTCGTTTGTTTTGCGCTTGATGCGCCAAGCCATGGACTGGGCGGTGTTGGGCGACTGATCGTCCGGCGGGCCAAACATCATCAGCGAAGGCCACCACCAGCGGTTTAGGGCGTCTTGCGCCATGGCCTTTTGTTCGGGCGTGCCCGCGGCCAAGTGCATCATGATCTCGTACCCTTGGCGCTGGTGAAAGGATTCCTCTTTGCAAATGCGCACCATGGCGCGGGCGTAGGGCCCGTAGGAGGTGCGGCACAACATGACTTGGTTGGCAATGGCGGCTCCGTCCACCAACCAACCCACGGCACCCATGTCTGCCCAACTCAAGGTGGGGTAGTTGAAGATGCTGGAGTACTTGGCGCGTCCGGCCAATAAATCGTCCAGCAATTCCTCGCGGGAAATGCCCAAGGTTTCTGCGGCGCTGTAGAGGTACAAGCCGTGACCGCCTTCGTCCTGAACTTTGGCCAACAAGATCAACTTGGACCGCAGGCTGGGAGCCCGCGTGATCCAGTTGGCTTCCGGCAACATGCCCACCACTTCCGAGTGGGCGTGCTGGGAAATTTGCCGAATCATGGTTTTTCGGTACTTCTCCGGCATCCAGTCCTTCGGCTCCACCTTGTTGTCTGCGTCAACATAAGCTTGGAACCGGTGTTCGAGTGAAATTTCTTCTCCCATGGGGCCTTGATTTCTGATACTGCAAGTTTACGAAAGGAACCAACGCGCACCGCGCTGCGTTACCTTTGTTGTTCTGCCTTTACAACGAGTTTAGCACGCATAAGTTTATGTTGGGATTTTTCAAGAAAAAAGCCGAGCAGCTGCCCGGCCTATCCACCACCGCAGAAGTCCAAAAAGGGCGAGGCGCGCCCAAGTTTCAGCCCCTAAACGTGGCCGAGGTGCGCCGCGAGACGTCGGACTCCGTTTCTGTAGCGTTTGCGCTGCCGGAGGAGCTTCGGGAGCTGTTCCGTTTTCGCGCGGGCCAGTACCTAACCTTTCGCACCACCATCGACGGCACGGAAGTTCGTCGGTCTTATTCGCTGTGCTCCAGCCCGTTGAGCGGGGAATTGCGCGTGGCCATCAAGCAGGTGGAAAACGGCGTGTTCAGCACCTGGGCCAACACGGTTTTGGCCGCAGGAACCACCTTGGAAACCATGCCCCCGCAGGGAGGGTTTGTTTTTGACCCCGACGGTTCCCGCACGGCGCACTACGCCGGTTTTGCGGCCGGAAGTGGCATCACGCCCGTACTGAGCATCTTGACGACGGTTCTGGAAGCAGAACCCACGAGCACCTTTGCCCTGTACTACGGCAATCGCTCCACGGCTACCATTCTGTTCAAGCAGGAGTTGGAGGACCTGAAGGACCGGTACCTGGGCCGTTTGGAAGTGCACCACGTGTTGAGCCGGGAAGACCAGGGGGCAGACGCCCTCAAGGGCCGCATTGACCGGGACCGCGTGGAGCTTTTTGCGGAGCGCTTTCCCGCACTCACGTCTGCACGCGCCTTTTATTTGTGCGGCCCGGAACCCATGATCCACGGCGTTACCGACGCCTTGGTGGGCTTGGGCGTGCCCAAAGAACGCGTTCACTTTGAGTTGTTTACCGCGGCAACCCCCGGGGCCGCTCCGGCAAAGTCAGCGTCCAGCAAGCTGGACAAAGGAGCCACGGTGCAGGCCACGGTGATCCTGGACCGCGAGGAAACCCACTTCAACATGCGCCCCAAAGATTTCGTGCTGGACGCCGCCTTGGACGCGGGTGCTGACGTGCCGTATGCCTGCAAGGGCGCAGTTTGCTGCACCTGCCGCGCGAAGGTTTTGGAGGGATCCGTGGAGATGGCCATGAACTACGCGTTGAGCGAAGAAGAAGTGGCCGACGGTTACGTCCTCACCTGCCAAGCGACGCCCACGTCCGAACGGGTGGTGGTTAGTTTTGACGAGTGAGGGATTTGCCGGGTTTTTGAACCAAAGCAAAACGAAGAAAAACGGGCCCCAGCGGGGCCCGTTTTCATTGGTGGGCAATTAAGCCCGCGTCTGCAGATAAGGAAGATCCTGAGTTATGGCAATGACGGACTTTACTTCCTCAAAACGGGGGCGCCGAATGCGCGCCAGGGCGCGCGCCACGCCCGAAGCCGGTTTGTCCGACGAGTGCGTTTCCACGTAGGCATGGGCGTGGACATCCTGACACAGGTGGTAGGCGTTTGTGAGTCCCAAATTGACGGTTCCGCCCAAGAAAAACGGCAGCCGGTACTGTAGGGAGGGGGCCAGAACGGTGCACGGCCGGGCCATGGTGGTTCGCAACGCGCGCAGCAAGCTTCGGTTGCGGTATCCGTGCGGGGCAATCAACACACTCCCCTCTTCGGAAGAGATCCAGAGGCCGCCGTGCGTGGGGTCCCACCAGGAGGTTGGGAGGGGGGTGAGGGTCAACTCCGGGAGCGAAGGATGGGAGCAAAAAGTTCCGTCCAAAGAAACCAGGTTTCGGCCTTCGGGAAAAAGGCGCTTGAGGCGTCGGTACGCAGCGGGAACCGCCAAGATGGGGACGGAGGCGGGCAAGGCGCGCAAGGTTTCCTCGTGGCAGTGGTCGGAAAATGGCTGCGTGATGACGACGGCGTCCAGCGGCCCCAAGGCGGCAATGGGCCATGCCGCTTGCGGCAAATGCTGCGTGTGAAACCAGCCAAATCCGTCGATCTCCGGACCCAACAACCAGGGGTCCACCACCAGGCGCAGTCCGGGTGTTTCCAGAAGCCAGCTGTGGTCTGGGTTGATGCGCGTGAGTTTCATGGTTTCAGCATGTAAAAATGAGGAATTCCGTCCTCCAAAAATTCATCGCCTACGGGTGAAAACCCAAATGCGGAATAGAATCGCGTCAAATAAGACTGGGCCATGATGCGCACGGGGCCGGGCCAACGCTGGGCGGTTTCGTCCAGCGCGCGCTGGAACAGCACGCGCCCCAAACCGGTGCGGCGAACGGCTGCGGCCGTGGCCACTCTGCCAATGCTGGCTTCCGTGTACAAAACCCCCGGGGGTATGAGCCGGGCAACGGCCAACGCTTCGGTGGTGCGTTCGCCCGCCTCCGGGGTGCCACACCACAGGTGCAATGCGCGCAGATCCACACCGTCGTGATCTTGGTAAACGCAGTTTTGCTCCACCACAAAGACCGCAGACCGCAGGGCGAGCAACGCGTACAGTTCGTGGGGGTGCAATTGGTCAAATGCCTTTAAACGCCATTCCATATCGCATGCAATGTCCGTACTTTTACCATCCGTTCCAAACACAACGATCAAATACGCGTTTGCCCATCGTCCAAAAGAGTGTCATCGAAATCGGCGCAACTCTTTTTGGGGCTGACGTCCGAATCAACGGAACAAATTAGGGCACCAAATCAGTACGCTCATGAAATCCATTCTCTTTCGCGACCTGGGCACGGCCTCGTACGGCCCCTGCTGGGACCTGCAGGAAACCTATTTTCAGGAGAGCCTCACCCGCAAGTCAGACAACCGGAAATTGCCTGAACAAGAGCAAATTCCAACGGTGGACCGCCTGCTGTTTGTGGAGCATCCGCACGTTTACACCCTTGGGAAGAGCGGAAATTTGGAGAATCTACTCGCCAACGAGGAGCAGTTGAAGGCCATTCAGGCGGAATTTTACCCCATCAACCGCGGCGGAGACATTACCTACCACGGACCCGGCCAGCTGGTGGGCTACCCCATCTTGGACCTGGACCACTACTTCACGGACATCCACCGCTACCTCCGCACCCTGGAGGAAGTCATCATACTGGTTTTGGCCGAATACGGGCTCCACGCCGAACGCAGCCCGGGCGAAACCGGGGTTTGGCTGGACGTGGGAACTCCTTTTGCGCGAAAAATTTGCGCCCTGGGCGTGCGGGCCAGCCGGTGGGTGACCATGCACGGCTGGGCCTTCAACGTCAACACGGACCTGCGCTATTTTGAGTACATCATTCCCTGCGGCATCACGGACAAGAGCGTAACCTCGTTGGACCGGGAGCTCAAGCGCGCCGTTTCCATGGACGAGGTCAAGGAAAAGGTTAAACGCCATTTTGAAGCGCAATTTGGCGCCGTTTTGGTACCGGACCCGACGGATTCTCTTACTTTAGCCAACGGTTAACCCCTTAATTTTCCGAATCGTGCGCAGACTTTTTTGGTTTATTGGTGCTTTGATTTTGGTTGTGGGCGTCCTGCTGGCCGCCGGCTACGGTTATTTACTAAAAGGCGTGTACGCCACCTACCTCCAAGGGCGAACCACCTCCAACATCCACGACCGTTTGTACTTTGATCAAGACAGCGTATTGGCCACCGCGCCGCGCCCGTGGGCAGAAAAAATAGACGCCCAACGCTGGGAACCGTCGGCCTCCCTGCGCACCGCATTGGACAGCATCCACACCGGAGCTCTGTTGGTGGTTCAGCGGGATACCGTACGCTACGAGGCTTATTTTGAAGACGTTACGGCAGAGTCCCGCACCAATTCCTTCTCCATGGGCAAGTCTGTGGTGGTTTTGCTGACGCAAATAGCCATCCAACGCGGCGAAATCCCCGGCTGGGAAACCCCGGCCAAGCGCTACCTCCCGTGGATCACGGGCCCCGGAGCAGATCGCCTCACCTTGCGCCACCTGTCCGAAATGACGGCAGACCTCAACTGGCGAGAAAACTACCAAAAGCCCTTTGGCATCACCGCCCGGGCCTACTACGGACACAGCGTGGAGCACACCATGCGCGAAATTGAAGTAGGCAACCCCGGAGCCCAATACGAGTACCAAAGCGGAAGTACCCAACTGCTGTCGCTGTGTTTGGAGGCCGCTACGGGCCGGAAATTGACGGATTTGGCCGGCGAATACCTGTGGAGCCCCCTGGGAGCAGAAACCAACGCCACCTGGCACACGGACGGAACCGGGGAGGCCCTGGCCTACTGCTGTTTGAATGCTACAGCGCGTGATTTTGCCCGTTTGGGACAGCTTTTACTGGACCACGGCAACGCCAACGGCGTTTCCGTAGTGGACAGCGCCTTCTTGGCGCGCGCCACTGTTCCCCACGCCTTGAGCGCCTTCTACGGCCAAAGTTTTTGGTGCGGCCAAACGTCCAACGGCACCCCCTTCGTGTACTACCGCGGCCACCTGGGGCAATGGATTGTTTCCGTGCCCAGTAAGGATGCGGTTTTTGTTCGACTGGGCCACCACCACGGCCCTGCACGGGGAGACCATCCCCGGGCCCTGATTCGCTTGCTGGACGAATGGGTGACCCGGTAATTTCCGTTCGCGGACTGCGGGTTTCCTTCTCCAACAAACCGGCACTGTCCAACCTCCACCTGGAAATCGCCCGCGGCGAAACCCTGGCCTTGGTGGGGGAGTCCGGCTCCGGAAAAAGCACCGCTGCTCTGGCGCTGATGAACCTCTTGCCGCCTCAGGCCGAGGTGGCGTGGAACGAGT
This sequence comes from Owenweeksia hongkongensis DSM 17368, assembly GCA_945865885.1. Lineage (GTDB taxonomy): Bacteria > Bacteroidota > Bacteroidia > Flavobacteriales > Schleiferiaceae > CAMDTE01. Next base: position 52,385 of record CAMBEZ010000007.1, on the reverse strand, counting down.
TCACCTTCAACGGAGCGCGCATGTCCATGGTGTTCCAGGAACCCATGACGGCGCTCAACCCCACCATGCGCTGCGGCGAACAGGTAGCAGAAGCCCTTTGGATTGCCTTTGGTATGCCGCGAAAAGAGGCGCGAAAACGAGCGGTGGAATGGTTGGATCAGGTGCAGCTTCCCCAACCCCAAGAATTGGCCCAGCGCTACCCCCACGAGCTCAGCGGCGGCCAGCGCCAGCGCGTGATGATTGCTCTGGCCATGGCTCGCGAGCCGGCGCTTTTGGTGTGCGACGAGCCCACCACCGCCCTGGACGCCCACGTGCAGGAGGAAATAATTGAACTCATTCAAAAGCTTCAGAAGCAGCACGGCACGGCCGTCTTGTTCATCACCCACGACCTGGGCGTGGTCAAGCGCATTGCGGACCGCGTGTGCGTTTTGTGGAAAGGGGTTGCCGTGGAGTCCGGCACCGCCCAGGACGTGTTGAACCGTCCGCAGCACCCCTATACCCGCGGATTGTTGGCCAGCCGCCCCCCCGTAGACGCCCGGCCCTACCCCCTGCCCACGGTAGCGGATTTTTTGGAATCCCGCCCGGCGGCCTCCCACGAATGGCCCCGACGCACTGCAGACGCGCATGCTGTTCCGCTTTTGCGCGCGGAAGGCTTGGTCAAATCCTTTTCCGGACCCGTTTTGCGCTCGGTAGACTTGGAAATCTACCCCGGAGAAACCGTAGGCCTGGTGGGTGAATCCGGCAGCGGAAAGTCCACCCTGGCCCGGTGCTTGGTGAACCTGGAGCACCCCGACGGCGGATCTCTGTGGTGGAAAGGCCAACCGGCCCAGCAAGCTGTTCCGCGCTCCGAGCGGGCCAAGCGCATTCAGTACATTTTTCAGGATCCCTTTTCCAGCCTACCGCCCCACCGGACAGTGGGTCAAATTTTGGAAGAACCGTTGCAGGTACACCGCTGGGCACCCACCGCCCAGGAACGGGAAGAGCGGGTGGTGGAGTTGCTCACCCGCGTTGGCCTCCAGCCGGAAGATCGGCACAAATACCCGCACCAATTCAGCGGTGGACAGCGCCAACGCGTGGGCATTGCGCGTGCGTTGGCCGTGGAGCCTGAGTTGCTCCTGTGCGACGAATCCGTCAGCGCCTTGGACGTCAGCGTTCAAGCCCAGGTCCTCAACCTGTTGAACGAGCTCAAGCAGCAAATGGGCTTCTCCATATTGTTCATTTCCCACGATTTGCGCGTGGTTCAATACATGGCGGACCGGCTCTTGGTCTTGCGCCACGGGGTTTGGGACGCTCAGGGCGACCCGGTATCCCTGCTGCACCACCCCACCACCCCCTACCTGCGGCAACTGTCCGAACACCTCCTTGAGTAACGTGTCTTTTTCCCCTCGTTCGCGTTCCGTGGGTTTGCCGAATTGGCGCACCCCTTGGGTTCAAGGAGTCGCGCTCTTCCTCCTCGCATTTGTTCTGCGGGCTTGGAGTGCGACGCTCGAAGATTTTCCCAATTTGTGGGATGAGCAGTACCACGCCGCGGTGGCGAAATCCTTGATCAACAACCCGCTGGAGCCTCGGCTGCTGCCCGACACCGGCCAGGAGTTGGATCATAAGGACTGGACGGGCAACGGGGTGTGGCTGCACAAACCGCCGCTGTTCCTCTGGACCCTCGCCGGCAGTTTGCGCCTCTGGGGAACCACCGTTTGGGGCCTGCGCTTTCCCAGCATCTTGTTGGGCTCGTTTTCCGTTTTGCTCGTATGGGCCTTGGGCCGACGGTTCTCCAACGAGCGCGCCGGGCTTTGGGGCGCACTGTGGTTGGCGGTGGGTCATTTTAGCTTGTCCCTGGTGGCGGGACGCATTCCCACGGACCACAACGACGTGCATTTTGCCTTTTGGGTAGGCCTGGGTTTGTGGACGGCGTCCGGGTACATGCACCGCAGCACCTGCGGCCGCGCCGCGGCCGTAGGTGCTGCGGTGGGCGCCGCCGTGCTCACCAAATGGCTTCCCGGCCTGTGGGCCGGTGGGGTCTTGGGCCTGTGGATTTTTTGGTCCGGGCGGCACCTAGGAACGGTCGGCCGGCGTTCTTTAGCCCACGGAATCTTGGCGGTGTGCGTTGCGACGGCCGTCGCGCTGCCCTGGAATGTGTACATCCGAACGGTTTTTCCAACGGAGGCGGCGTACGAGTCTGAGTACAACGCGCGCCACCTGACGGAAGCCCTGGAAGGGCACCGCGAACCCCTCTACATTCATGCGACCAGCCAAACGGACCTGTGGGGATGGTCCGGCGCCCTCCTTTTGGTGCTGGGCCTTGGGGCCGCCTGGCGCACCCGACGTCCGGAGTGGCGCTCCACGGTGGTGGGGGTGGTCTTGTTTTTTGGGGTGTACACCGCGGCGGCCACCAAGATGGTATCCTTCACCTACGGCATTTCCGTGCCGCTCGCTTTGTTGGTGGGGTGCGGGGCAGATGGAGTGCTGCGGAAAGTGGAAGGGGTGCTGCGGAGGTCAGACAGTCCCGTGGGCCGGATTCGCTGGGCTCGGAACGCGGCAATCGCGGCGCTTTTGGCGCTCGCTTTTTTGGACAACGGTCGGCCCTGGGAGACTTGGAGCAAGGCTCAATTAAACACTCCCATGCGCCGGACCCGGCAGCGCTACGCAGACTATTTCCGCGCGCACGCGGCAACGCATCCGGGCGAGCGTCCGGTCTTTCAAAACGTTCCCAAACACGCCGTACCCCTGGCGTTGTTTTTCACGGACGGCACGGTGGATGTGCGCAGTGTCAACGCCCAACCGGAGTTGGTTCCGGAGCGCCAAACGCGCTAGCCCTCCCGGCCGTAACGGCCCGGAAAGTCGCTTCTAAAAATCAAAGAAGAGGGAGCAAACCTCGGCATGAGGTTTTGCAACTAATTGTTATTTAGTTGCTTGCGGCAAATAAATAGCGCACAATGAGCTGTTCGCCTTCGGGAGAAATTACCGTGGCTTCTGCTTTTTTGTTGGCCTTGACCACCATGCGGGGCACTACTTCTGCCCACTGTGCTTCCGAATGGCTTCGGGGGCCGTACAGGCCGTGGCAACGGCCGCAATTTCCTTGGTACAGGGCTTGGCCGGCGGCGAAATCGGCGGCCGTGTAGCCCGAAAACTTGGCTTTTGCGGCGACCAGTCCGCTGGACTCTGCGGGTGCTGCGGTTTCCACTACTGCAGACTGGGTACCGCAAGCAGAAAGGAATAGGGCCAGTGCGGCGCAGAGGGCGATGGTTGACTTGTTCATGATTTGAAGGTACGGAGATTGTAGGACTTAAACCGGCCTAGCGGGTCGGTCCCCCATCAGTTCCTTTGGATGGGTTACAGCTTCATTTCGGGAATTTCCCCGTTCACCACCAATCGGCCGGCGGTTTTGGCCACAATTTCTTCCACGCTGACGCCCGGTGCGCGCTCCAACAAAACGAATCCGCGTTCGGGGTCGATGTCCAGCACCGCCAGTTCGGTCACTACTTTTTTGACGCAGCCCACGCCCGTGATGGGCAGGGTGCAGGCAGAGAGCAACTTGGACTCGCCCTTGGGGTTGGTGTGCTGCATGGCCACAATGATGTTCTCCGCAGAGGCCACCAAGTCCATGGCGCCGCCCATGCCTTTGACCATTTTTCCGGGAATTTTCCAATTGGCAATGTCTCCGTTGTCAGACACCTCCATGGCGCCCAAGACGGTCAATTGAACTTTTTGCGCGCGGATCATGCCAAAACTCAAGGCGGAGTCAAAAAAGGCAGCGCCGGGCAGAGCCGTGATGGTTTGCTTGCCGGCGTTGATCAAGTCCGGATCTTCCTCGCCCTCCCAAGGGAACGGACCCATCCCCAAAATGCCGTTTTCCGACTGAAATTCGACGTTAATTCCCTGCGGTATGTAGTTCGCAACCAAGGTGGGAATGCCGATGCCCAGGTTGACGTACCAGCCGTCGCGGAGTTCTTGTGCAATGCGTTGCGCAATGCCGTTTTTGTCAAGTGCCATGGCGAAGGATCAAGGGCGCGGACGAACCGTGCGGTTTTCAATGCGTTTCTCGTAGTGTTCTCCCTGAAAAAGCCGATGCACAAAGATGCCCGGAACGTGGATGTGGTTGGGATCCAAGGAGCCCAGCGGCACAATTTCCTCCACCTCCGCCACCGTGATTTTCCCGGCCATGGCCATCAAGGGGTTGAAGTTGCGGGCGGTGCCGCGAAACACCAGGTTGCCGGCGGGGTCTGCCTTCCAGGCCTTTACAAAGGCAAACGAGGCGTCGAATGCGTGTTCCAGCAGGTGCGGTTTGCCGTTGAAGACCCGGACTTCTTTGCCTTCCGCTACTTCGGTTCCGTATCCGGCCGGGGTGTAGAAGGCCGGAATGCCCGCGCCTGCGGCGCGGCACCGTTCCGCCAAGGTTCCCTGCGGAATCAACTCAACTTCCAATTCCCCGGAGAGCATTAGGCGTTCGAATTCTGCATTTTCGCCCACGTAGGAAGAAATCATTTTCTTCACCTGTCGGGTTTCCAGCAAAAGGCCCAAGCCAAAACCGTCTACGCCGGCGTTGTTGGAGACGCAGGTGAGGTTGCGGGTACCGCGTTTGCGCACGGCCGCAATGGCGTTTTCCGGGATGCCGCTCAGGCCAAAACCCCCAAAAAGAACCGTCATGCCGTCTTCCAATCCGGTTACGGCCACGTCGGCGTTCGCTACGCGTTTGTCTATCATGGTTCAGTCAAATTCGCTCCACTCGTCCGTGGCCGCCTCCGCAGCTGCAGCCTTGCAGTCGGTACGAATGGTCATGGGAGTAGAAGGCAAGTCAAAAGCGTTGGACCGCACGCCCAGTGCGGGGTCGGCATAGCATTTGCGCATGTATAGGGCCCATACGGGAAGGGCCGTGGTGGCCCCTTGCCCAAATACCGTGGAGCCAAAGTGCGCGGCGCGGTCGTCGCACCCGGTCCAAACGCCGGTAATCAAGTTCGGCACCATGCCCATGAACCAGCCGTCCGAATTGTTTTGCGTGGTGCCGGTTTTGCCCGCAATGGGGTTGGTAAAAGCGTAGGGGAAACCGGTGACTACGTTGTCCGGATAACCGCCGCCAGACGAGCGCAGCCGGGCCCCCGTTCCGTACTCGGTAACTCCAGACAGCAAGCTGGTTACCGCATAGGCTACCTCCGGGGAAAGCGCCTCGTGGGACTCCGGTACAAACTCGTCCAGCACCACGCCGTTCTTGTCTTCAATGCGCGTAATCACAATGGGCTTGGTGTACACGCCCCCATTGCCAAAGGCCGTGTACGCGCCCACCATTTCTTCCACCGTTAAATCGACCGTTCCCAGTGCGATGGAGGGGACTTCCGGCAGGTCCGACGTCATGCCCAAGGCCCGAGCCAGCTGCACCACGGCCTGCGGACCGATTTGTTTCATCAAGTAGGTGGTGATGGTATTCACCGACTTAGCTAGCGCTTGTTTCAGGGTGAGCAGTCCGCCGTATTCGTTGTCTGAGTTGCTGGGGCACCAGTCTTCGGTCAGGCCAAATTCACCGGCCTGAATGCACACCTTTTGGTTGGGCACCTCCATGCACGGCGAAAACTTTTTCTGCTCCATGGCCGCGGCGTACACAAACGGCTTGAACGTTGACCCTACCTGACGTTGTCCTTGCGCTACGTGGTCGTACTGGAAGTGAGCGTAGTCAATACCGCCCACCCAGGCCTTCACAAAACCCGTTTGGGGCTCCACGCTGAGCAGCCCGCACTGGTAGAAGGACTTCATGTAGCGGATGGAGTCCAGCGGGCTCAAGACCGTGTCCACTGGGCCCTTCCAACTGAAGACCTTCATGGGGATTTTGGTCCGGAAAATGCGCTGAATTTCCGCTTCGCTGGTACCGGACTCCACCAAATTTCGGTACCTCGGGGTTTGCTTCATGCCCCGGTTCATGATGGTTTGGTATTGGTCTTCGGCGCTTCCTTGGAAGTAGAAAGGCCCGTATTTGCGACCCTTGATTTGCTTGAAAAACACCCGCTGCAAGTTGGACAGGTGCTCGGCAACCGCTTCCTCCGCATAGCGCTGCATGCGGATGTCCACCGTCGTGTAAATTTTCAAACCGTCGGTGTACAAATTGTACGACGAGCCGTCTGGCTTGGGGTGATCTTTCACCCATTCTTTGAGTTGTCCCCGAACGTACTCGCGCAGGTAGGGAGCCAACCCGCGGTCGTGCGTTTGCGGGTTGAACCGCACCTCTAGCGGGGTGGCGGCAAAGGCCGTGTATTCTTCTTCCGTAAGGTACCCGTTGCGCTCCATTTGGCGCAGCACCGTGTTGCGTCGTGCCGTGGTCTCCTCCAACCGACGAACGGGATTGTAGATGGACGGGTTTTTCACCATGCCCACCAGGACAGCGGCCTCCGGAACGGTCAATTGCTGCGGGTTTTTCCCGAAGTAAATACGGGACGCACTGTGCACGCCTACCGCTTGGTAGAGAAAGTCGAACTGATTAAAATACAGTGCAATAATCTCGTCTTTGGTGTACCGAGACTCCAGTTGCAGCGCAATAATCCACTCTTTGAATTTTTGAAGAACCCGGCCCGCTTTACTGGATGCCGGTTGGTGGAACATCTGCTTGGCCAACTGCTGGGTCAGCGTGGAACCACCCCCCTGGGTACCGAAACTGGCCAAGGCCCGCCCCAGGGAGCGAAAGTCTATACCGGCGTGGTCGTAAAAACGCTCGTCTTCGGTGGCCACCAAGGCTTGTACCAAATGAGGGGGGAGCTGATCGTATTCGGTATGGACGCGGTTTTCTTCAAAAAAGGTTCCCAGTTGCTCGCCGTTGGCGTCCATCAGTTGGGTGGCCAGAAAACTCTTGGGGTTGGCGATTTCTTCGGTGGACGGCAAGGCGCCAAAAGCCCCAACCCAGGCCAAAAACAGGCCCAAGAGGATGAAGGACGGTACGGAAAGTACCGCAATCCAAAAGATTCGTACTTCGCGGCGAAAATCGCGCGGCGCAGTGGGTTTATCTGCGGGCGGCATTGGCAGGTTCAATGGCGAGACCCACGCTCCGCACGCCCGGCAAGGGGTTTTCGCGCATTACGTGTTGAAATCTAAAACGGTACGGACCCGCTTTCTGGAAGGCAACCGCTTGTCCCCGAAAAGGAACGGTGAGGGTTTTAATGCCTCCAACGCCTTCGCCCAGCCAGGTTCCGCGGTCGTCGGCGAGCTGAATTTCCACGGTGTCTTGGTATTCAATACCGTCGGCCCCAATGATTTGACGCCCCAAATAGAGGTTGCGAAACGGATACGCTTGGGTGTGCCGCACGGAAACCAGCAATACGTAAGGCTGCGCCGTGTCGGTTACCGTTGCGTCGAATTGAACGGCAGAATCCCGCTCCCATCCGGCAGAAGGCAGGTTTGCAAAATCGCGAAGCAACGCGTCCCCGTCGGCGCACCCAACGGCGCACCCAAGGACCAACAAAACTCCGACAATCAGGAATTTAGGCTTTTTTTTGAGGCGGACGGTTTCCACGTTTATTGAACGAACGGTTTTTCTTTTTGGGCTTGTCGAAGCGAGTTAGCGAATCTTCCATAGGAGCAACAATTTCAACGAAATCATCTGCTTTTACCCGGTGTTCCACCACTTGCTTGTCTTCCAACGCCGCAGGTTTCTCCCCACGGGCGTTCATTTCCATCATGGCCTTGGCGTCCTCCGCCTTCAGGGCAATCCAAGTGGCGCGGTCGTCCCGGTAGGCAAACCACATCATGCCGCGCAAGATGTCCATTTTTAGCATTTCTGCCTCGCCCTTTTCGGTTTTGATTTTCTTGCCCTCGGGGAAAATGCTCATGGCCTCCGCGTACTGATCCAATTCAAAATTGAGGCAACACTTCAGTTTGCCGCATTGTCCGGCCAATTTCTGGGGGTTCAAACTCAAGGATTGGTAGCGGGCCGCGGACGTGGTGACCGCCCGGAAATCCGTCAGCCAGGTGGAGCAGCACAATTCGCGTCCGCAAATGCCCAGTCCGCCCAACCGTCCGGCCTCTTGGCGGGCACCGATGTGGCGCATTTCCACCCGAATGCCCAATGCCGCAGAAAGGTCCCGAACCAATTGACGAAAATCCACGCGCTCTTCTGCGGTGTAGTAAAAAAACGCTTTGAAGGCGTCGCCCTGGGCCTCCACGTCAGAAACCTTCATGTCCAGGCCGTGCTGAACCGCCATTTGCCGGCAAGCCGTCATCCATTCGCCTTCTTTGGCACGGGCGGCTTCCCACTTTTCCAGATCGCGCTCCGTGGCTTTGCGAAGCAGCTTGCGCGCCGCGGCAACGTCCGTGTCTGCAGCCTTTTTTCGCATTTGCACGCGCACCAGTTCGCCGGTCAGGGAAACGCTCCCCAGGTCGTATCCGCCGGTTCCGGTTTCCACCGCCACAGCGTTGCCCACATAAAAATGCAGTTGGTGTGCGTTGTAGTAGAAGTCTTTGCGCCCGTTTTTGAAGCGAACCTCCACCCACCAACAGGGCTCTTGCCCCTCTGGCAACGCCATGTCGGTCAGCCAGTTGAACACCGTCAACTTGCCGCAGGAGTGGGTACCGCAGGAACCGTTGTTTCCGCAACCGCTGGGAATTCCGCCGCTTGATGAACAGGTGCTACAGGCCATGTCACGAAGATACGCATCTTTGCACTACTCTATGCCCCGCAAAACCACCCTCGCCGCCCTCTTTGGGGCATTCGTTTTGACCTTCGCGGCCACTGCGCAGATTCAGCCGGTGGGCCAATGGCGTTCCCATTTGCCGTACCGACTTTCCACCCACGTGGTCCAAGCCGGGCCGTGGGTTTTTGTAGCCTCCGGCAGCGGGTTGTTTCGGTACCATGCGGACGAAAAGTACGTGGAGCCCCTGACCAAGGTGGAGGGCCTCACGGACGTAGACATTACCTCCTTGGCCTACGATCCCGTTACGGACTGGGTGGTGGTGGGTTACCGAAACGGCAATTTGGACTTGATCCGGAACGAGAAAATTGTCAATGTGCCGGAATTGGTGCGTTCTTCCCTCTACCCGGGCAAAAAGAAGGTCAACCACATCCACTGCGGAGCTCCCGGAACGCCCCGTGCCGGACGCGCTTTGCTGTCCACGGATTTTGGGCTAGTGGAATTGAATTTAGCCACCCAGCTGGTGGTGGGAACCTACTTAGTGGGTCCCAATGCTCAGGAAGCAGTAGTGTACGGCACCAGCACCCGGGCAGACTCTGTTTGGGTGGCCACGGGCCAAGGTTTGGTGGCCGCCGCGCAAGCAGACCCCTGGTACGATCCGTCGGTTTGGCACCGACACGCCCAATGGGAAGGCCAAGTAGTGCACCTCGTTGCGGCCCATCCGTCGGTTGCGGATCCCCAGTTGGCGGTTGGCGTTCCCACGGCTGCGGGCGACTCCCTGTCCATTCGGCGAAACGGCACGTGGCGCACAGTGGACGACGGATTGGACATTCCGTCTTCCTTGTACCAGATTGTTCCCCAAGGCGCGGGATTTTGGGTGGCTCGTTCGTTTGATGTGCTGGAAGTGCTTCCCGGAAATGGAACCGCGTGGCAAACGAGCCCAATCATGTCTCCCGGTACCGGCAACAATGCCGGATTCCGACCCCGTGGATTGGTTTGGGACGCCCAACGCCAAATTTTGTGGACGGCCAACAGCTACCGCGGGCTGACGTTCAAGGATAACCCCACCTACGCGCAACACCGGGTACCGTCGGGCCCGCCCACCGGAAACGTGTACCGCATGGCCTCCCCGGGAGACAAGCTCTACGTGGCTCCGGGCTCCCTGGACGCCACGTGGACGGCGCAGTTCAACAACGACGGCCTGTTTGTCTTTACCGGCGGCCGGTGGTCTGCTCGGCAAGATGCCAACGTAGACAACGCCAAGGATCTGGTGGCAGTAGCGGTGGATCCCACGGACACGTCCCACGTGTACCTGGGCAGCTGGGGCAAGGGCGTGGTTCACTTGCACCGCGGTCAATTTGTGGAGCGCTGGGACGCCACCAACAGCCCACTGGGGCCGGCGCTGGCGTCTACCTCCAACGACGTGCGCGTGGGCGGACTGACCTTTGCGCAGGACGGCACCCTTTGGGCCACAGCCTCTTTGGCCACCAACAACCTCTATAAGCGAACCCCGGACGGCACCTGGACGGCATACAGCTTGGGCCAATTCAGCGGCGAAGCCATCAAGGACCTCGCCCTGGACGAGGACGGCAGGGTTTGGATGATCAGCCGCACCAAGGGCATCGTTTGCGCAGAGGTCGACGGTTCCTCCGTGCAGGTACGCCGAATCACTTCCGGCGCCGGGGACGGCAATTTGCCCAGCCCGGACGTGCAAGCGCTGGCATTCGATCAAGACGGTGAGCTTTGGGTGGGCACCACGGACGGTTTGGCCGTAATCTACACCCCATACAACGTCTTCAATCCGGGCCGATCCATTGACGCGCAGCCCATTTTGCGCGAGGAGAACGGTGTGGTTCAAAAGGTTTTGGGCTCCGAGCGCATTTCCTGCATTGCCGTGGACGGAGGCAACCGAAAGTGGGTAGGAACGCAGTCCGGTGGACTCTTTTTGTTGAGTCCGGACGGGTTGGAGGAGTTGATGCACCTCACCTCCACCAACTCCCCCATGCTCTCGGACCGCATTACTTCCTTGGCCGTAGATCCCGTTACGGGAGAGGTTTTCATGGGCACGGACCGCGGCCTTCAGTCTTTCCGCGCCGGCGCCACCGCGGGCGGCGAAACGTTTGGCGACGTGGTGGCCTTCCCCAACCCCGTGCCTCCGGATTACACCGGCCCCATTTCCGTGCGCGGGCTCAAGGCCAACGTTCGGTGCAAGATCACGGACCGCTCCGGCCGCTTGGTCTTTGAAGCAACCGCTTGGGGCGGAACCTTGGTTTGGCCGGGCAACACCCTCAACGGTGAACCGGCTCCTGCGGGAATCTACCAAGTCTACACCACGGACGACTTGGGCACAGACACCTACGTGGCCACCGTTGCCGTTGCCCGCCACGGGCGCTGAACATGGGCCCGCTGGAAAAATGCAATTTGCTGGTATTGGGGGTGTTTGCCTCCGGCGAGCACGCCAAAGTGGTGCACGCTTACACGGACCGATTTGGCCTCCAACGCTATTACCTCTACGGCACCCACAGCAAGCTTTCTTCGGTGCGCCCGGCCCACCTGCTTCCCTTGACTTTTTTGGAGGCCGTTGTTACCCGTAAGGGCAAAGGACAATTGGAAAACATACAGGAAGTACGGGCTCTGGATGCGGCTGCACCTCGTCATCCCTTGACGCAATCCGTGGCCCTTTTGGTGGCGGAAATTTGGTCCAGCGCCCTGCAAGAAGGAGAATCGGACGAAGGATTTTATGCCGACGCCTTGTTGTGGCGCGCCTCTTTGGTGGCTTCCGAGCCCCCTTCCCCCATGGCGGTGGTGGAAGCCCTTCTCCTTCTTTTGGAACACCTGGGCTTGGGCTGCACCCCCCCGCCCGCCTTGCTTTGGATGGATCTGCGCGAAGGACAATTCGGCACCCATCCCCCGGTGCACCCGGATGTTTTGGCGCCGGAAGTGGTCTTGGCCTGGGGACGCTGGTTGGCGGAAGGCCAGGCGCCGGGACAACCGCAGCGCGGCCAATGGGTGGACGGCCTAATTCGCTATCTGGAAGTGCAGTTGCCCAATTTTCGAGCGCCGCGGAGCTTGCCGGTGCTGCGGTCGCTCCTGGAATAAAAAGGCTTATTGAGCGCGGGACTCCTTATTTCTGCGGAGTCGCGCACCGCGCATCGTGGTTTCAAACTCCAACAGCGTCAGCCGTTTTGGGGTTCCGGGGGAGTACACCAGCGCATTCAAGGCATACACATAGCCCCCGGCGGAATCCGCTACCGCATAAGACAAAAACGGGCCGCCCATGAAATCGCCGTAGGTTCGCCACAGCCCCCGGGTCTCCACCGCGGGAAGACCGTCGATTTGGGTGGGTTTGAGGGTGGGCGCCAAGCGCATTTCGGTAGCCATGTACGACTTCGGCTGTCCGCCTTCAAAGTGCCGTTTCAGCAGCGTATCCCGCGTGGATTGAATCCGACTGCGCCACTCCGGGGTCCATCGGGACCGGGAGCACATCAAAAACTGCGTCGTTTTTTTGCCGTCCAAGCGCAAGATGACCAGGGTGTCTTTGGCCAACGTCACGCCAAATCCGGAAGGGATCTGCATTTGATTCAAGCCCAGAACTTTAAGCTCTTCCGGAAGGGGTTGGGCGGACTCTTTCAAACGCCCCGCCAGCGCAGCGCGGTCGTGTTCGCCAAACCACTGCTCCAGGCGCGGTTGTTCCCGTTTCAGTAGTTCGGGAAAATCAGCGGCCCGCGCAGCCACCACGGTAACCACCAATTGAGGACTGGCCCAAACGTCGGTGGAGCGGTAGACGCCCACTGAATCCGGCTGCACGACCAAACGCAACAACGCCTTGCACCGCTGCACCAGCGGCTTGAAGGCGGCGTGGGGAATTCGCGTCAATTTGTATTTCGGTTCGGATTGGGGCAGCCCGTCCATGGGACCGCCCAAGGTTTCCGCCACCACCAAACCGGTACCGCCAAACCAGACCGAATCGTCCGCCACCACCAGCAGCTCCCCGGGGGAGCCGTTGCTGTCCGGCAAGATGATCCCGGAGGAGGAGGTGTCGCAACCTGCCGCTGCAAAAAGGCCCCATACAACAAGGGCGTTGCGAAACGCGCGTTTCGTTCCGTAGTTCATCACCGCTTGATTTTTAAACGCTGGCCAATATCAATGCGTTCGCCTTTGAGGCCGTTCCAGGCTTGTATTTCTTTTACCGTTACGCCGTAGCGCCGGGACAAGGCGCTCAGCGTGTCTCCGCTGCGCACCGTGTGGGTTCGAGTGGTGGGGTTGGGAGCCGCGGGCTTGGGCGCCGCTGCGGGTGCCGCGATGGATAGGGGCTCCAGGGCGTAAATGGAATCCTCCAAGGCAATAAACAACTGCGCCGCCTCGCGGGGCAGTACCGCGTGGTAGGCGTGTCCGCCGGGTTGCGGCGCGGGGATTTGCCGGAAGCGGTACGCCGGATTGAGGTCCGCCAACACTTCCTCGTCCACGCGCAACGTTTTGCTGAGCACGGCCAAAGACAACCCTTTTTTGATGTCAACGGTATCCAGTTGGTCGTACCGGTAGGGGGGTTCCTGAGCTGGAAGTTGCAGATCCTGAGCGTATTCCATCACGTAAACCAACGCAATGAATCCCGGAACGTAGCCGGAGGTGGTTTTGGGCAAATAGGGCCGGAGCGCCCAGTAATCGCGTATTCCGCCGCTTCGCTGGATGGCCTTGGCCACGTTGCCCGGGCCGCTGTTGTACGCCGCCAGCACCAAGTTCCAATCGCCGAAAATGCGGTGCAGTTCCTTCAAATAGCGTGCGGCCGTTTCCGTGCTCTTGATGGGGTCCGCACGCTCATCGATGAATCCGTTGATTTCCAGCCCCTTCATTTTGGCAGTGCTGTACATGAATTGCCACAGCCCCTTAGCGCCGGCGGGGCTCTGGGCCCGGGGGTCCAAAGCGCTTTCAATAACCGCTAAATACTTCAATTCCAGCGGAATACCGTGCTTGGTAAAGATTTTATCGATCAGCGGAAAATAGTAGGCGCTGCGCCCCAATACCCGGCTGATCAGTGCTGATCGGCGCTTGGTATACAAGTCAATGTAGTTTTTGACGTGGTGGTTGTACACCAAAGGAAAGGCGGTGCGCTCGTCCAAAACCCGCAATCGGTATTGGATCAGCGAGTCCGACGGAGCGGTGCGAACGGCGGCTTGTTCCAGGGTACTGTCCAAGGTGGCGAGTCCCGGCTCCAGAGCCTCCGTTGGAACACCCTTGACCGTGTCCAACTCCTCTTGCGCCCAAAGCACAGGGCCCAGGAGGAAGGCCGACAGCACTCCTGCGAACCGCCAGCCCCAACCCATCTTCAGTGGGCGCTTAAAGTATTTTGCAGGAGGGCCGCGTGCGCAAACAGCGCCGGCTCCTCAAACCTTCCGGTGGTGATGTGTAACCCCCACGGAAGTCCGTTGGGATGCAGTCCGCCCGGCAAACTCAAAGCCGGCAATCCGGTCAGGTTCGCGTGCACGGTGTACAAATCTTCCAGGTACATGACCGTGGGGTCCGAGTTCTCGCGCCCAATGGGAAAGGCCGTGTGCGGAGAGGTGGGAGACAGCAAGGCGTCGTAGCTGGCGAGCAGGGATTCCGCGTGGTCGCGCAGCAGGCGTCGGCCTTTTTGGGCTTTGCCGTAGTAGGCGTCGTAGTAACCGCTGGACAAAACAAAGGTGCCCAACAGAATGCGGCGCTGTACTTCCAACCCAAAACCCTCAGACCGCGACGCCTTCAGCAGTCCGTCCAAATCGTCAACTTCTTGCTCCGAACGGTGCCCAAAGCGAACGCCGTCGTACCGCGCTAAATTGGCGCTGGCTTCGGCGGTAGTCAAGACGTAGTACAAGGGGACCAATTGATCCAGGTAGGGAAAATCGACGGCGTCTACCGTGTGTCCTGCGGAGCGGAGCTGCTCAAACAAGTTCTCTAAAGAAGCTCGTATGTGCGGATCCAACCCCGGATGGTCCAAGGTTGCCTGAAAATAAGCGTAGCGTTGGGGCCCTATGGGCGCAATGGGCGGCGAGGACACCACCGGACGGGAAGATACCGTGGCGTCAAAGGCGTCGGCACCGGACATGATTTCCAAAACCGCAGCAGCGTCTTCCAAGGTGTGGGCGAAGGGCCCGATTTGGTCAAAGGAGGAAGCGTAGGCAATGAGTCCGTGGCGCGAAATGCGGCCGTAGGTTGGCTTCATGCCCACAATGCCGGTAAATGCAGCGGGTTGGCGAATGGAGCCGCCGGTGTCCGAGCCCAAGGCTACATGGCACAAGCCCGCGGCCACTGCGGCGGCAGAGCCGCCCGAAGATCCGCCCGGAACTTTGCTGGGGTCCAAGGGGTTGCGCACCGGACCGTAGTACGACGTTTCGTTGGACGAGCCCATGGCGAATTCGTCGCAGTTGGTGCGGCCCAAAAACACGGCACCCGCGGCTTCCAAGCGCTCTACAGCCGTGGCCGAAAACAAACTTTCAAACGTCTCCAGCATTTTGGAGCCGGCAGAAACCCTGTGGCCGCGGTAGCAAAAATTGTCTTTCAACGCCACTACCATTCCCGCCAAAGGCAAGGAATCACCGGCCGCCAAACGGGCATCTACGGCCGCGGCTTGGGCGCGAGCGGATTCCGAGAACAATTCAATAAACATGTTGAGGTCAGCGGCCTGCCCGGCGCGTGTCAAGGCTTCCTCCACCAAAGCGGCACAGGTAGTCTTCCCCGCGGAAACCGCGCGGTAGTCCATCAACGGCGAAAAACCCATCAGTCTTTCTTTTCCTCTTTCTTTGCGGGAACGTCTTCGTCCTTCATGGCGTTTTTAAACTCCTTCACGCCGCCGCCTAGGCCGCGCATCAATTCCGGAATTTTTTTACCACCAAACAACAAAACCACCACGGCAACGATCAATACGATCTGCCACGGTCCAACAATGCCCAGAAAAATAGCCCATGCATTCATAGCGGTGCAATTTAGAATCCCAAAGGTACGAAGTCCGGCGGGGCCTTAAGCTAATTTTTCAGCGAGCTTGGCCATCGTTTTGCGGGCAGACTCCCCGTCGTACAGGATTTTGTACACTGCGTTGGCAATTGGCATCCGCACGTCGTGGCTTTTCTTGACCGACTTAATCAACTTTGTGGCGTAGTATCCCTCCGCTACCATGTTCATTTCCAACATGGTGGAGCGCACCGTATACCCCTTTCCAATCATGGTTCCGAAGGTTCGGTTGCGGCTGAATTGCGAATACGCCGTAACCAAAAGGTCTCCCAAGTACTCGGAGCCGTTGATGTCTCGTTTGATGGGGTGCACGGCCTTGATGAACCGCTTCATTTCCTGAACGGAATTGCTGACCAAAACCGCTTGGAAGTTATCCCCGTACCCCAAGCCGTGGCAAATGCCGCAAGCGATGGAGTAAATGTTCTTCAACACCGCGGCGTACTCCGTGCCGTAGATGTCGTCGGACACTTGGGTGCGCAAGTACGTGCACGCCAACATGTCTGCCATGTACCGGGCGGCCTCTGCGCTTTCCGAGGCCAGGGTGAGGTAACTCAGGCGCTCCAGGGCCACTTCTTCCGCGTGGCACGGTCCCACGATTACCCCAAAATCTTTGTAATCAACTCCATAGGTGTCGTGCATGAACTCCCCCACAATCTGGTTGCTGTCGGGCACAATTCCTTTGATGGCGGAAAATACTTTTTTCCCCTCCAAGGAAACGTGCAGGTTTTCCAACGCGGATTTCAAAAATGCCGAAGGAACGGCCAGCACAATAATGTCTGCGTCTTCTACCACGGAATCCAGGTCCGAATCAATGGCCAGGTGTTCTGTATTGAGCGCTACATCCGTGAGGTAACGGGGGTTGTGGTGGAAGCGTTGGATGTGCAAGGCCATCTCCGGATCCCGAACCCACCAGCCCACGTACTCATTGTTGTTGGCCAGCAACTTAATGAGTGCGGTGGCAAAACTACCGCCGCCAATGACGGCTATACGGGGAGATTTGGTGCTCAAAATACGACGTCTTTGGCCAAGCGTTCGCCGTCTCTAACGAATACCACTTTGGCTTTTTGGCCCTTGCTGAACGCAGACAGCGCGGTCATGTAGGAAGTCATGTCCCGAACGGGCATACCGCCCAATTCCACCACCACATCGCCGGCCACCAGGCCGGCTTTCTCTGCCGGTTTGCCCGGAGAAAGACCGGAAATACGCATGCCGCTGCCCGCAAAGGCGTAATCTGGAACCACACCCAAGGTAACTTTGAACGATGCAGAACTAGCCGTTGTGGGCTCTTTCACGTCTTGTTGCGTGAGGGCCGGAGCTTGCGAAAGCACTTCCACGGTGGCCAACAAAGTGCGGAGGGTGTACTCCACGCTGAGGGGTTCAATTTTCTCGACGTCGTCGGACGGACGGTGGTAGTCTCCGTGGGCGCCCGTGAAAAAATGCAAAACGGGAATGCCTTGGCGGTAAAAGGAGGCGTGATCGGAGGCGCTTCCCGGCGCGGATTCGGTTTTCAAGGAAATGGGCAAGCACGTTGCGCGGCTCAAGACCTCCGGCCACTCCAAGGCCGTTCCGGTGCCACTCACAATAAAGGGATTGCCTTTTTCCATGCGCCCCACCATGTCAAAATTCAGCATGCCAAACAATTCCTTGAATTCGGCCGGCCGGTTGGCCACAAAGTGCTGCGATCCCAGCAGCCCGTCTTCTTCCGCGCTGAATCCCACGATCAAGTAGTTGAACGCCTTGGCGGTGGGCCATTCTTTTAAAAGACGAGCGGCCTCCAACACCACGGCAACTCCGGATGCGTTGTCGTCCGCGCCGTTGTGGATGGCGGGCTCCCCACGGTGCAGCGAATGCTCCAAGCCCCAACCCAAGTGGTCGTAGTGCGCGCCCAACACCAGCGTTTTGGTGGCGCCGTGGTCCACAAAACCACAGACGTTGGCGGCCTGCGCCGTTTCGCGCTGCACGAAGGCATTCAAATCAATCAATCCACGCGGCACGGTGCCTTCCGGAAGGACGACAACTGGAATTCTTCCCGGACGCGTCCCTTTGTAGAAAGGCTCGGGCAGTAAGTTGTCCTTTTTCCCGGGAACCAAAACCACGCCCACGGCACCAGCGCTTGCAGCGCGATCAATACGGGTGTCCAAGTCCAAGTGCTTGGCAAATTTTCCGTGCGGACCCTTGCCGTCCGGCGTGCCCGCTTGGATCAAGGCGATTTTTCCGGCAATTCGTTTGTTTCGAAAGTCGTTGCGGCCCAAATCGGAGGCATCAATTCCGTATCCAACGCGTTTGATTTTCCCGGAGGCTGCGCCGTTGGCGGTGCGGGGGTGGGGGAAGGTGTTTTTCAGCGCAACGCCTGTTTTTAGGGGCACCGCGGAGTTTCGGTCTGGGGGAAACGACGCCAAGCGGGCCACGGTGAACCACTGCGAACCGTTGTCGGTTACGGCGGGCGCAGCACCGTTCTCGCGCAGCACCTGGGCAATGTATTGACGCGCCTTGTCAGCGCCCTCCGTCCCCGGATAACGCCCCTCCAATTCGTCCGAAGACAAATAACCAATGTGGTGCATCATGTTCTCGCGGGCAACGTGCAAAGGCAGCTCGCAGGCAGACTGTCCCCAGGCTCCCAAGCTCCAGAGCAGCATCCCCAGCACAAAAACAGAAAAACGCATCATTCGGGTTGTTGTTTCCATTGAGTCAAGACGTACAAGCCCACGCCGGTAGAGATGGCGGCGTCGGCCAGGTTGAATATGGGCCTAAAGAAGACCAAGCGCTCGCCGCCCCAGAAAGGGAAGGAGTCCGGCCATTGGGTGTCTACCAAAGGAAAGTACAGCATGTCCACCACATTCCCCATCAAGGGAGCTGCATAACCCCTGCCCCATTCGGCCACGCCGCCGTAGGGCACCCAAGATTCAAACATCGGCAGGTAGGTCATACCGCGGTCAAAAAGCACCCCGTACAAGGCACTGTCCAGCACGTTGCCCAACGCGCCCGTGAAAATCAAGGCAATGGAGTAGACCAGCAAGGGAGCGGACCAAAAACCGCGTTCTGCAAAGTCTGCACGGCTTCTGCTCCACACGTTCCAGCCCCACCAGCCAATAAAGCCAATGGCCAACACCCGAAACAGGGAGAGGATCAATTTACCGGTGGTTCCGCCCCACTCCATCCCAAACGCCATGCCCGGGTTTTCCGTGAAATGCAGGTGAAACCAAGGCAGTAGTTCCACACTTTCGCCAAAAGCGAAGGTTGTTTTGATGTAGATTTTCAAGGCCTGATCGGCCAGCAACAAGAGGCCCACTAAGGCCAGGGGTCCGCGGGGTACTGAATTCACTTATCGTTTTTTCTTGGCTTCCATGCTCAGCGTGGCGTGCGGGACCAGGCGCAGCCGGTCCTTGCCAATGAGCTGGCCGGTTTCGCGGCAGATGCCGTAGGTTTTGTTTTCAATGCGCATCAGGGCCGCCTTGAGGTCCCGAATAAACTTTTCCTGACGCGCGGCCAATTGAGCATTTGCTTCTTTACTCATGGTCTCTGACCCCTCTTCAAAACTTTTGAAAACAGGCGACGTGTCGTCCGTTCCGTTGTTCAAGTTGTTGGCGAATTGTTCGCGCAGCAGGCCGAGGTCTTGCTCGGCCTTGGCAATTTTATCAATAATCAACACGCGAAACTCTTCCAAGTCTGCGTCGGTGTAACGGATTTTATGGGCTTCGGCCATGGCGGTATTAGGAGGTTACTCGGTTTAGGAAGCGGTGAAGATAAAAAAGTTACGCCTTTTCCAATACCACTTGGCACGTTAAACCTTCTACCTCGATGTCCGTCGGCACGGCAGATGCAGGTATGCCTTGCAAATCCCAAGCTAAACCCACCGCCAAAACTTCGGAGGCAACCCAATCCGCATGGGCCACCAAGGCCTCCCGGAGGGGGCTGGGCGCTTGCAACCAAAGCGAAATACGGTCCGTAATTTCCAAACCGGAATCTTTGCGGAGGTTTTGGATGCGGTTCACGGTTTCCCGGGCCCAACCTTCGGCTTCCAATTCCGGAGTGAGGACGGTGTCCACGGCAACCGTCAGTCCGCGCTCGGAGGCCACTTCCAATCCAGCTTGTACCTCGGTGGTGATTTCCACGTCTTCCGGCGTCAATTCAAAGGAACCGTTTGGCAGTTGGAGGGTCCAAGAGCCGCTGGTTTCCAAAGCATTCAGCGCTTCTGGGCTCAAGGCAGCGATTCCGGCCGCCACGTCCTTCATGGAGGCGCCGGCTTTGGGCCCCAATGCCTTGAAGTTGGCCTTGGCTTTTTTGGTGAACACGCCGCTTTCCGCCGTCACGGGCACCAATTCTTTGATGTTGACCTCCGCCAAAACGAGGGGCGTGATGGCTGCTAATTCGGCCCGACGCTCTTCGCTCAGCACGGGAACGAGCATTTTTGCCAGCGGTTGGCGCACGCGCATTTTGGTGCGCTTGCGCACGCTCAGCACCAAGCTGGTTAGGCCTTGAGCCAAATCCATGCGCGCCTCCAAGCCGGCGTCTATCTGCGCGGCATCCACCACCGGAAACGAAGACAAGTGCACGCTGGCTCCGCCGGTCAAGTCCCGGTACAAACGGTCCGCGTAAAACGGCGCCAACGGCGCCATGAGCCGCGCCACGGTGTCCAAACATGTGTGCAGGGTGTGGTAGGCGGCGCGCTTGTCTGCGCCCATTTCGCCCTTCCAGAATCGTCTGCGGCACAGCCGCACGTACCAATTGCTCAGGTGGTCCGTTACGAACTCCTGAACCGGCCGGTAGGCCTTGGTGGGCTCGTACTGGTCCATTTGCTCCGTCACTTCCGCCACCAAAGACTGCAGTCGGCTCAAAATCCAGCGGTCAATTTCCGGACGATCCGACGGGTCCACCGCGGGCGTGGTTTTGGGATCAAAGCCGTCCACGTTGGCGTAGAGTGCAAAGAACCCGTAGGTGTTGTAAAGGGTGCCAAAAAACTTGCGCTGAACTTCCGTCACGCCGTCCGGATCGTACTTCAGGTTGTCCCAGGGCTGGGCATTGGTGAGGAGGTACCAGCGCACCGCGTCTGCCCCGTGGAGGTCCATGGCCGCAAAGGGGTCCACGGCATTGCCCAATCGCTTGGACATTTTTTGGCCGTTTTTGTCCAGGACCAATCCGTTGGAGATGACGTTCTTGTACGCTACGGAATCCTTGACCAGGGCCGCAATGGCGTGCAGTGTGTAAAACCAGCCGCGCGTTTGGTCCACGCCTTCCGCAATGAAATCCGCCGGAAACGCAGATCCTCCGTCTACCGCCTCTTGGTTTTCAAAGGGATAGTGCAGTTGGGCAAAGGGCATCGCCCCAGAATCAAACCAAACGTCAATCAAATCCGTTTCGCGGCGCATGGGCTTGCCGGAAGGAGCGGTTAAAACCCAGGCGTCTACGTGCGGCCGGTGCAGGTCCACGGCGCCGTAGTTGGCGGCGGAAAAATCCCCCGGAGTGAAGCGGGCCAGTGGATTGGACGCCATGTGCCCGGTCGCAACCGAAACGTCCAACGCTTCCTTCAACTGCTCCAAAGAGCCCACGCAAACGGTTTCTTTTCCGTCTTCCGTGCGCCAGAGGGGCAACGGAATACCCCAGTACCGCGAACGGCTCAAATTCCAATCGTTCAGCGATTCCAGCCAATTTCCAAACCGACCGGTTCCCGTGCTGGCCGGTTTCCACTGGATGGTGTTGTTCAGGGCCTGCATGCGTTCTTTGACCGCGGTGGCGCGAATGAACCAGCTGTCCAGCGGGTAGTACAAGACCGGCTTGTCCGTTCGCCAGCAGTGCGGGTAACTGTGCACGTACTTCTGAACTTTGAACGCCTTGTTTTCTGTTTTCAGTTGGATGGCGATTTCTTCGTCCACGCTCAATTTGGGCGCCTCTTCCTCGGGGTAGTAGGCGTTTTTGACAAATTTTCCGGCCCACGGGCCGCCGGCTTGCGGCAGGAACCGCCCGCGGAGGTCCACCAACGGGACGGGGTCACCGTCTTCGTTCAACACCAATAGAGGCGGCACTCCGGCGGCGGCGGCCACCCGGGCGTCGTCCGCGCCAAAAGTGGGAGCCGTGTGCACCATGCCCGTGCCGTCTTCCGTGGTCACAAAATCACCCGGAATCACGCGAAAAGCCTGGTCTGCGTTTTCGTGCGGCAACGCGCCCGGCAGCAACTGCTCGTAGCGCAAGCCCACCAAAGCGGAGCCCAAGTGTGTGCTGCGTCGGGTCCAAACCGAACCTTCCTCCTCCGCTTTGAAATAATTGGGCACCAAAGCGGTGGCCAACACCACCGCCACCGTCGCATGCGTGTAGGGGTTTTCTGTGGCGATGCGGCTGTATTCAATGTCCGGGCCCACCGTCAGCGCCGTATTGGACGGCAAGGTCCACGGGGTGGTGGTCCAGGCCAAAAGGTGCACGGGGGAATCCCCAAAAAGCGCCCGGCTTTGGTCCGATGGCACCACGGCAAACTGCGCCGTAACGCTGGTGTCTGTAACGTCTTTGTAGCAACCGGGCTGGTTCAACTCGTGGGAGCTCAAACCGGTACCCGCGGCGGGTGAATACGGCTGGATGGTGTATCCCTTGTACAGCAAGCCCTTGTTGTAGATCTGGGACAGCAACCACCAAACGGACTCAATGTACGGCGTCTTGTAGGTGACGTAGGCGTTCTCCTGGTCTACCCAGTAGCCCATTTGCCGGGTTAAGTCGTTCCAAATGCCGGTGTACCGCATCACGGCCTTGCGGCACGCGGCGTTGTATTCCTCAATGGTGATGGTTTTGCCAATATCCTCCTTGGTAATCCCCAACTCTTTTTCCACGCCCAGTTCCACCGGAAGTCCGTGCGTATCCCATCCGGCCCGACGGTCCACGCGGTAGCCGCGCTGGGTTTTGTACCGGCAAAAAGCGTCTTTCAGGGTGCGCGACATGACGTGGTGGATGCCCGGCAGCCCGTTGGCGGAGGGGGGGCCTTCGTAAAAAACAAAAGCCGGCGCATCTGCCCGCTGCGCCAAGCTGTGCGCAAACGTTTCCTCAGCTTCCCATTGCGTCAGCACCTCCCGCTGCACGGCAGCGAGGTCCAACTGGGTGTATTCTGGGTAGTGCGTTTTCATGGGAGCACAGCGATCACTTTCAATTCAACGGCAATGGGCGTGGGCAAGGCGCCCACTTCCACCGTGGTGCGGCACGGACGCGGATTCACGTCCGCAAAGTATTCCGCGTACAGACGGTTGAAGGTGGAGAAGTCGCGGCGCATGTCGGTTAAAAAGACCGTTACGTCCACCAAATCAGACCATTTTGCGCCGTTTTCTTCCAATACCGTGCGCACATTCGCCATCACGCTGTGTACTTGGGCCTCAAAATCAAAAGATTGGTAATTTCCGGCCGCATCCAAGGCGAGGCCGGGCACGCTGGAAGCCGCCGGGGCGCTCTTGGGCAACCGGGGCCCAATGCCTGAAACAAACAACAGGTTGCCCACTTTGCGGGCGGCAGGGTACAGCCCCACGGGCTGCGGAGCGTTGGAAGCGGAAGAGTCCATAGGACGCAAAGATACAGCGCGCGCGAGGGATGGACGAGGGCCCTGTTGGTTTTGGGCTGCACCACGCTTTTCAGGAACCGTCGCCCCGCACAGCAACTTCGCCGCACAGTACCAAATTGTTAAAAAACGAAAAACGCCGCCCAAAAGACGACGTTTTTCTAACCCTTGTGTCGAAACAGCTCAGAAAAACTAATCCAACAGGTCAAATATAGAATAATTTTTCAAAGTGTTCACGGTACACTAAGTAAATTATTTATTTTTGTTCTGCGAACAACCAATGGAGGGAGGTGGTCCTTGCGGTTTGGGGCGAGTTGGTCCTTGATTTCTGAGCCTCTTCATACGATTGAACGTTACCAAGCAGCGAGCCCATCTTCTCCAGTTCGTACTTTTACCCCGTGGCCACCGTTAAAAAACTCGTCGGGGATGCTGCGCTCTACGGCGTGAGCAGCATTGTGGCCCGTTTGCTCAATTTTTTATTGACCCCGCTGCACACCGCAGTGCTCTCCAAATCGGAGTACGGAGCGTACTCAGACCTTTATGTGTTTATTGCCTTTTTGATGGTGGTACTGACCTACGGGATGGAAACAGCGTATTTTCGATTCAGCCAGCGGTCGGACGCCAATTCGGAGTCCGTGTACAGCACCTCGCTGCTGTCCATTTTGGGAACTACCGTTTTTTTCTTGCTGGTATTGAGCTTGTTCTACAAACCTCTGGCTGAGGTTTTACGGTACGGCAGTCGTCCGGAATTGGTTCTGGGAATGGGCCTCATTGTGGCGTTTGAAGCCGTAGCGGCCGTTCCCTTTGCCCGGCTCCGGGCTCAAGGAAAGGCGGCGCGCTTCGTGGCCATCAAGACCGGATTGATTTTGGTCAACATTGTGCTCAACCTGTTCTTCTACCAATGGTACCCCGCGCAGAATCCGGCGTTTGACGCCCACACGGTTCAATGGGTTTTGGTGGCCAACTTGGGCGCGTCCTTGTTCATGCTCTTGTGTTTGTGGCCGGAGTGGCGCGCCATTCGCTTTCCGAACTTTGACTGGGCCGTTTGGCGCCGTATGCTTGCCTTTGGATTACCCCTGCTGCTGGCGGGATTGCCGGGCGTTGCCAACGAAATGGCCGACCGCTTTTTCATCAAGTATTTGCTGCCCGCAGACACCAGTTTGGCCGACGTCGGCACGTATTCCGCCATCTACAAACTGTCCATCTTTTTGGTGATGTTCAACCAGGCGTTCCGCTACGCGGCGGAGCCCTTTTTCTTCAAAGCGGGGGGCCAAGGGAATGCGGCACCGCTTTTAGCCCGCACCACGCGTGCTTTTGTAGCAGTGGTGGGCTTGGGCATGGTTTCGGTTTTGGCCGGGTTGGACCTGCTCAAACATTTTATTGCCGCCAAGTACTGGGACCACCTCCACCTGCTCCCCATATTGCTTTTGGCCAACCTGTTTCTGGCCCTCAACACCCAATTGTCCCTAGGTTACAAGCTGAACGACAAAACGTCCTTGGCGCTGCGCGTCACCTTGGTGGGATTTGCGTTGACGGTGGTGCTGAACTGGGCCTGGATTCCCTTGTGGGGCATTGAGGGAGCCGCCTGGGCCACCTTGGTGAGCTACGCCGGCATGACCTTGGTCTCCTACGGTTTGGGCACCAAACACTTCCCGGTTCCCTATGAGGTGGGGAAAATCTCCTTGTACCTGGTTGCGGCGGCGGCGTGCGGCTATGGAGCCTTCCTGGCTTCCGGCATGCCGCTCCTCCAAATCTTGGCCGCGGGAGTTTATGCTGCCGTCGTTTTTGCCGTTGAGCGCCCAGACCGATGGCGCCGCACCTCCGTCCCAAACCATACGCCTGCTCCATGATGCACGTTTCCATTGTCAACCGCTCCCCATATCCCTTGCCTGACTACGCCACTCCGGGCAGCGCAGGCTTGGATCTTCGTGCGCACCTACCGGAACCCAAAGTGATCCAACCCGGCGAGCGGGTGTTGATTCCCACCGGCCTTTCCCTGGCCTTGCCGGATGGCTTTGAGGCACAGGTGCGGCCGCGCAGCGGACTGGCTTTAAAACACGGCATCACGGTCCTCAACAGTCCGGGAACCGTCGACGCCGATTACCGCGGGGACGTGGGCGTGATCCTCATCAATTTAGGCGCTGAACCCTTCACCATTGAACCCGGCGACCGCGTTGCGCAGCTGGTTATTGCCGCCTATGCCCAGGTGGAGTGGACGTCCGTTGAGGTGCTCCCGGAAACCGAACGCGGAGCAGGGGGATTTGGACACACCGGCACCCAAAAATAACGCTCGCCACCCCCCAGTACAGGCTCAATTCCTTGGTGAAAACAAACATTTTTACCGGCAAACCGCTTGGCCGAAAGCGTTGCAAATACTTGATTTACTGCAAAATTTAATTACCTTGGAACCGTGGAAACGCATCATGTAATTCCCTTTGGCTCCAGCTGGTGGTGGGGAGGATGGCTCATTTTTGCGGTCTACGGAACCGTTGTTTTTTGGATTGGAAAAACGGCCACCAAGGCCACGCGCAAGCGGTTTGAGCGTTGGTGGGGATGGGTCATTTTGGGCTTTTTTGCCTTTGGACAATTCTACCAAGTACTGGACGGCTCTTGGAGCCTGCAAGAAAGTCTCCCGCTGCACCTGTGTTGGTTCAGCCGGTTCTTGGCGGTATTGTACCTCACGTTCCGTCAAAAGTGGGCCTTGGTGCCGCTGTTCTTTTGGGGAATTGTGGGCGGGTTTCATTCGTTAATGACGCCAGAAAGCACCCTGGGAAGCGGCTCCTTCATGCTGGTGGAATACTACTTCAGCCACGCCGGCATCATTTTAGTGCCGCTCTACAGCGTGTTTGTGGGCGGATGGCGCATTCCGGCCAACGGCTGGTTGCAGGCGTTTTTTTGGAACAACGTCCTTTTGCTTCCCATTTACCTCATCAATCTGGCCGTAGGCGGCAACTACATGTTCTTGGTGGCTGCCCCGGCAGCAGAGAATCCCTTTGTGGTAGGCGAGTGGCCTTACTACATCTTGGGCTTTGAGGCCGCGGCCTTGCTGCACTACGGTGTGTTGCGCCTCATTTTCTTCAATTATTTACTTCCCAAAAGAGCTACCGCATGAGCGAGCACCACATCATTTCCATCGGTTTGCTGTGGTGGTTTATGGGATGGGTCCTGCTGGCTGCCGCGCAGTTTTTGGTGTTTACGGCCGTCGCGTACAAGCGAATTGAACGATGAACGCACACGACTGGATTGCTACCGGCCTGGGCTGGTACCTCTTTGTGGCGGTATTCGTTCTCTTGTGGTGGGTGGCCCCGCGTTTGGGCTCGCCGCACCTGAAGACCTTTGAAAAAGGGCTGGCCCTATTCATTGCACTCAACTACGCCTTTTACCACGTTTCTGCAGCGGTTTTGGGCGATTGGTCCGTGCAAGATTCCCTGCCCTTCCATATGTGCAACCTCACCCAATTGCTGCTGATTTGGCACTTGCTCACTGGGCAGCAGTGGGCGTTTCGCATCTCGGCCATTTGGGGCCCGTTGGGCGGCATTCAAGCGCTGTTTACCCCGGGCATCGAGGCTGATTATTGGTTTCCGTTGGTGGTTCAGTTTTTTGTTTCCCACAGCTTGGTGGTTTTGGTTCCGATTTACCTGATGGTTCGTGCCGGACGTCGGTTGCCCAAACGCTTCTTTTGGCCCATCATTGGTTACACCCACTTAGTTGCCTTGGTGCTGCATCTGATCAACCGTTCGTTGGGCAGCAACTACATGTACGTCAACCAACCCCCGCCCGTGGACCATCCGCTCCTCCACGGCAGTTGGCCCTACTACTTGTTTTGGATCGACGTGGCGTTGTTTGCCTTGGTGGCCTTGTTTCTCTGGGGGTTCCGGCGCTACACACACCCCGAAGGCGAGGGAAACCCCTCGGTTGGGGAGGCTTGACGCTTTTTTGTTTTAACTGATATAAATCAGGTTGCCGCCGGTGCAAGGGATCTACCTTGTAACCATGTATACGATCCTTTGCCCCACCGATTTCTCTGCCGGCGCACAGCGTGCGGCGGAGTTTTCCGTGCCCAACAACCGCTGTTGATTCTGCACGAAGACCGCCCGGCCTAGGCGGTTGGCAGTCGGTGTTTTTGGTTGCTCAGTACGTTGCTCAACGTCCACGGAACGGATTCTTGGAAGGCGCTTGTTCGGTGCGCGCAGTCCAGCGAACAAATGCTGCAGGAAGTGGAGATGCACGGATCCGCGTGCACAAAGAGCTCCAGGGCGTCGTGGAAATGGGTGGCCGCAATGTGTTCCATGGCGGTAACCTCCTCGTGGGCCTCCTCTAAATTCACGTACCACGGCAAGGTCAGGTGGGCGTCGATGTGGTAGGAACCCCCGTACTGCACCACCCGCAGGTTGTGGATGTCAATCCATCGGGGCCGACGGTTCTCTGCCAAGGTTTGAATGACTTTGGGCAGCAACTCCATATCTGCCGCGTCCATCAAGCCGGCCAAGGCGCGCCGCACCAAGCGGTAGCCCGTGAACAGCAATAAGCCCGCAAAAGCTAAAGCTAGGGCGCTGTCCAGCCAAACGATGCCCGTGAACCAGGCAACCGCCAAACCCACCAGCAACCCGGCCGAGGTGTAGGCGTCGGACAGCAAATGGTGGCCGTCTGCTTGGAGCGCAGAAGAGTGGATGTTCCTGCCGTGGCGCAGCAACAAAAAACCCAACAGACCGTTGGCCGCTCCGGCCAAAGCCACCAAGAGAATGCCCAGGTCCAATTGCTTCAATTCAGAGGGATACAAAAGACCTTGCACGGACTCGTACACAATGCCCATCCCGGCCATGAAAATGAGTCCCCCTTCAACGCCGGCAGACAAAAATTCAATTTTCCCGTGGCCGTAGGGGTGGGTCTGGTCCCGCGGCCGCATGGACCACCACAAGCTGTACAGGGCAAAGGCGCCTGCCACAACATTCACAATGGACTCCAATGCGTCGGACAGAATAGCGTGGGATCCGGTGCGCTCGTAGGCCCAGAACTTGATGCCCATGATGCCTACGCTCGCCATCAAAAAGAGCGAGGGCAGCCGCAAGGCTTGATTTTTGTTTTGTTCGGTACCGGGTTCTTTCACAACAACAAGGTAAGCCGTTCCTTTGGGGCGTGAAACAAGAATCGCAGGACTGGCTCGTCGCACTGGCGGAGGTGTTGGAGGCAAATGCCAACCCCGAACAAGCCAAGGCCATGGCGGCCTACATGAAGGATTTATTTCCGTTTTTGGGGCTGAAAAAACCCGAACGAACCGCACTTTGTAAGCCCTGGTTGGAACGCGGAAATCGGCCCGCTCGGGAGGATTTGCCGGAGGTTTGTTTTCAACTTTTCGAACGATCCGAACGCGAGTGGGCCTATGTGGCCATTGAACTGCTGCGACTGGAACGCAAAACTCTGGAATACAACGATCTGGAATTGTTGATGGAGCTCATTCGCACGCGTTCCTGGTGGGATACTGTCGACATTCTCGCGTCGGACATGGTGGGCAGAACCCTGCTGCGCTACCCAGAACGTTGGGAGGAATTTTTGGTTCCGTTGATGGAATCGGAAAACGGTTGGGAGAACCGAACCGCCATGATTGCCCAGCTGCGCTGGAAAAAAGAAACCCATACGGAACTGCTGGAACAGGCCTTGGTGGCGCACCTGGAGTCCAAGTGGTTTTTTCACCGAAAAGCCATGGGTTGGGCCTTGCGGGAGTACCGGAAAACAGATCCCCATTGGGTGGCTGACTTTGTGGACCGGCACGGTGAGCACATGAGCGGATTGAGCCGGCGCGAGGCACTTCGTTGACGTAATCCAGAACCAAAAAGCCGCCCTTCCGGGGCGGCTTTTTGGGAGGGTACCACCAACAAAATTCTGCATTTCGTGCAACCGCCAGTGCTACACATTGCAGATGTGCCCCTTTTTCCTCATTTTTGGAATCTTAATACCCCAAAAATGAGCTTTTTAATTGTTGAACAAACTACCTATGCTATTGGTACAACCGGTTGGTGGTCTGGATTGAGCATTGGTTTGGGCTACGCGGCCTTGGTGGTGCTGGCGGCGCGCCTGCTGCGCGGTGAAGACCGCGTTCGATTTGAGCGCATTTGGGGCTTCGCAATCTTGGCGCTCATGTTCTTCAAGCACGGCAATTTGCTGTACACTGGGCAGTGGAGTTCTCAGGACCACTTGGAAATGCAGCTGTGCGGATTCAGTCGGATTTTGGCCATTTTGTTGCTGGTGTTCCGCCATTCGTGGGCCTTTTACCCCCTCTTCTTTTGGGGCATTGTGGGCGGATTGCACGCCTTTTTAACTCCTCAGTACACGGCGGGCGCCACGCCCTTCATGTTTTGGGAATACAACCTGGCACACGCCGGGATCATGATTGTACCCCTCTACCATTATTTTGTGCACGGTTTTGAAATCAAACGCTGGACTTGGGCCAAGATGCTGGCCGTGAATATTGCGCTCATGGTACCTGTGGGTTTGATCAACAAAGCCACCGGCGCCAACTACATGTTCTTGTCCCAAAAACCCATTGCCAACAACCCGTTCATTGTGGGGGAGTGGCCCACGTACATCCTGGGATTCGTTGCTGCAGGCGCGCTGCACTACGCCTTGTTGACGGTTTTTTTTGCCCGACGTTCCCGCCCAATTGGGGTTGAATCAAGTTCGGACCAAGTGCACCGCCAGTAACCCACGTGAACGGAGCAAAAGTGCCCTGGGCGATGAACCTTTTTCATCGCCTAAGGTTAAACAAAAAAACACCTGGCTCATATGTTTCTGAGATTTGCTCTGGCTGGTTTTGTTGCAGCGCCGTCGCTATTGCTGGCTCAAACCAATTTTAGTGGGGGGATTTATTCCAACACCACGTGGACCAAGGCCAACTCCCCGTATGTCCTCACGGGTTCCGTGGTGGTCTTTCCCGGCAAAACCCTCACCATTCAGCCGGGTGTAGTGGTGCAAATGCAGCCCAACCCCAACCTTCCAAACGACTACCGCTACTTAGAGGTTCGCGGAACACTGAACGCGTTGGGAACCGCGGCGGACCCCATTGTCTTTGAAGGGCTCAACGCAGACACCAACGTAACGTGGAACGGTATTCGGGTGGTGCAGTCGCAGGGAGGAACTTTGCAAATGGACCGCTTTGTACTCCGCAACGCGTGGAACGGAATCGAAGGCGAGCAAGACTCCAACCGTCTGTACTGGAACAACTGCGTGTTTGAACACAACCACTACGCCATCCGAATTGGCTCTGCACTGGAACTCAATCAATGCCGTTTTTACAAGAACGAATACACCGTGTTGGCCTCCAACACTACCGCAGTGCCTTCCTTGGTGCGCAGTAGTGTGTTTCGAAAGAACAACGTTGTCATTCAAGGATACCCCAATGTTTGGTTGGACCAATGCGTTTTGGACAGCAACCAGATGGGGTTTTACTTCAACCCGGGGTACTGGTATATGCCTGCTAAATTCACCGGAAACACCTTTACCCACAATTTTACCGCGGTTGCTACGCCGCACCAGAGTCAATTCCGCGGAAATGTATTCGACGGGAACACCTTCGGAATCACCGGTTGCGTGGACTGCAATCTGGACAGCAACTTGTTTACAAACAACGACTTAGGCGTTGCAATTTACGGACAGTCGTGGTTTGCAAACAACCAGGTATTGGCCAACAAAACCGGCCTGGTTGTTGGGAAAGCGGCTTGGCCCGGATCTCCAGGAAACCCAACGGTGTTAGACAACCGGCTTTGCGGCAACCTGGACTACAACGTGGCCAACGGCGGAAATGCCAATTTGGATTTGGACGAAAATTGTTTCTGCCTTTCTGATTCAGCCGCCATTGACGCAAAGATCTTCGACGGCTACGACGACATCACCCTGGGCCTCATCAACTTTGCCGTGTACGACACCTCGTGTACCGTAGTTCAGAAGCGAGTGATCAAAGTGAATACGGCATCCGTCAACGAGTTGGAAACGCGTGTTTGGGCATCGCCCAATCCGGCCGCCCAAGAAGTGCGCTTGGACGCCGTTGCATTCGAAGTCAAGGCAATGAGTGCCGACGGCCGACTGTTTGCTTTGCCCAAAAAAGATGAAGAGGGCCTGCTGTGGTCTGTGGAACAACTGCCCGCGGGAATCTATCAACTGCTTGGCTACGACCGTTCGGGTTTGAAATTCCGAACGCGGTTGGCGGTAGTCCACTGATTGCGCAACCGGTCACTGTTTTTTGCTAGAAGCAGGCGTCAATCTTTTTGGGCGGTACAGATCGCCGTCTTAAAACCAGCGTTTTACGCCCAATAAGATTCGTGGGTTGTGTGGGGAGGCAATGCGTTTGGTTTTCAACCAAAGTTAGCACTTGTGTATTTCTGCACCAGTGGGGACAGTGCTTCATTGAGCTGATTTTGCCATTCTTCCGACACCAATTTATTAGCAGTTCTATCGAAGTGGTGGTTGAATTGTGGCAAAGCGGGCCCCACGAAAACCTCTGCACCGTGCCGGGGAAAACGATCGGCCGCAGTTTGGAGTACCGTCAAACCGCCTCTGGGGCCGGGGGCAGTAGAGGTCACTACAACGGGCTTGCCACCAAAGAATTTCAGCTCAACGCGGGAGGCCCAGTCGAATAAATTCTTGAAACCAGCCGTGTACGATCCGTTGTATTCCGCAAGGGAAACCACCACCAAGTCCGCGGTGGCCAGGTCAGACACAAAGCGATGGGCCGCTTCCGGAACACCGATTTCCGCTTCGCGTTCTATCGTATACAGAGGCAGGTCGTAGGCATTCAAATCCAAGGAATCCACTTGTTCAACACGGGGAATGTGGAGGGCCAATTGCTGTCCAATAAAGTGTGCCCATTGACGGTTAATGGAGTTTTGGGTATAGGATGCGCCGAAGGTGATCAGTTTCATACAGAAAGGGGATTGTCTTTTCTTAAACTCCAATTGTTTGGTAAAGGTTTATGAATCCGTTGCAAAGGCTGGCACATTTTGCCAATTTCCGTTCCTTGGTTACGGGGATTTGCCAAATTATTCGTTTCAAAAGCGTCCTAAACACCCGCGAAAATCCTAATTTAGCAAGAATGCACAACCGTCCTGTTTCCGCTGTCCCGCCCGCTTTTACCAGTTCGTACACCCCGGGTTTTCCGGAGTTGATTCATCGGCTGGGTGGAACCTTGGGCGTGACCACGTACCAAGCGGGAAAACTCATTTTGCTCAGTGCCCCGCAACCGGATCGGTTGGTGCAACTTCCGCGCAGTCTGGAAAAGCCCATGGGGATGGCCGTGCATCCGGACGGACGTCGGCTCGCTGTGGCCTGCCGCAACAGCATTCAAACGTTTGCCAACGCCCCGGAATTGGCGGCGAATTACCCCAAAAATCCACAGACGTACGACGCCCTGTTTTTGCCCCGCGCCACCTTCCACACCGGCCCCATGGATTGGCACGATTTGGCCTGGACCGACGCCGGTCTTTTTGGCGTGAACACTTTGTTTTCGTGCCTTGCACGAATCGACGATCAGCACCATTTCACCCCGGTGTGGACCCCGCCGTGCATTACGGAGTTGGCCGGCGAAGACCGCTGCCACCTGAACGGCTTGGCCGTTCGGGACGGGGAATTGGCCTATGCAACCGCCTTCAACCGAGGAAACACCGCTAAAAGTTGGCGTACCGAGCTCTTGGGGGCAGGGGTAGTTTGGGACGTTGCGTCCAGCGAAGTGGCGTCCAGCGGATTGTCCATGCCGCACTCCCCCCGCTGGCACAACCACCAACTGTGGGTGCTGCAGTCCGCCACCGGACAGTTGGGAACCATCGATTTAGCTACTGGGGCCTTCCACGAGTGCATTCGTCTGGATCGTTTTGTGCGCGGCCTAACGTTGGTGGACCGCTACGCGTTTGTGGGCTACTCCAAAGCCCGAACGCAGTCCAGCAGTTTTGCCCACCTGGAACTCAAAACCGTGGACCGATGCGGCATCGTCGCCGTGGATTTGCAAACGCAGCAAGTGGTGGGCGAAATGCAGTGGGAGAACAGTGTGGACGAACTGTTTGAAGTGCATTGGCTAACGGCGGGAAAACGCGTCAACCTCCTCACGGCAGCCTCCGAAGAACACCATTTTGGAGTTACCACCCCGGAAGCAACCTTTTGGGCGGCTGCTGCATCTCATCAATAAATCGGTCTTTCAAAAAATCGTCAAACCACTAATCCATATCCCATGAAACAACTGATCCCCTTCGCGCGCAAGCGCCGCCAGTGGCTGCGGGCTTGGTCTGCGGCCTACCGCACCACCGGAGCGGAGCGCGCCCGTTTCCTGCGCAAACTGCGCCGGCTGGCCCACACCTTCCGCGCTGCCTTTGCCGTGCCCCAGTGGGCGCGCGTTACCGCCGCCCTCGCCGCCCTGGCGCTGGCCCCAAACGCGGCTGAAGCACAAGTGTTTGCAGCACCCAACAACGCAGCCTTTGGCCTCAACACCTTGTCTGCCAACACCGTGGTACTGCCCTCCTTCGTGGATATGGACAACGACGGAGATTTGGACCTGATGGCCTGCGACTTGTACGGTTCGGGGGTGTATTTTGTCCCCAATACAGGAACGGCAGCGGTTCCTGCCTTTGGCCTTCCCCAGCCGTCCCCCTTTGGCTTGTCGGACACGACCATGTTTTATTCGGGATTTTCGGATTTAGACAACGACGGCGACATCGACGTGTTGGCCTATAAGTTCGATTACTACGCTACCGACAACGGGTTTCACTACTACCAGAATACGGGCAGCGCAACGGCTCCTGCGTTTGGAACGCCCGCGTACAATCCCTTTGGTTTGAACGGAGCGTCGCCCGCGACGCTCTTGTCCATCGGACGTTTTGCAGATATGGATAACGACGGCGACGACGACTATTTGGCCATGAACTTTTACACCACCGGATTCCGGTACTACCAAAACACCGGTACGGCCACAGCGCCCCAGTTTGCGGCGCCCGTCATCAACCCGTTTGGATTGACCACCGTAGGTTTGGGCGACGTTTCTTTTGTTGAAGTAGGAGACATCGATTTGGACGGCGATTTGGACGTCATCGCGGGTGAGTACGACTACGGCAACTGGAACGTCTACATCAACGGCGGCACGGCCGCAGCGCCTTCGTTTGCTGCGCCTTTGGTGAACCCGTTCGGCCTGACCGCTGGTGGAGAGTTTCCTTTGTCTGACTTGGTTGATTTGGACGACGACGGCGATTTGGACCTGCTTGCCTTCAACTACAACGGCGACGCCAAGTACTACCAAAACAACGACCCCAGCGCCAGCGTGGACGAGGTCACTACTTTGGTTGGCCTAGCCCCCAACCCGGCCAAAGACCGCTTTTCGGTGGACCTGGGCACCGCCACGGATTGGTCTGTAGTGGTTTTGAATACCGCCGGCCAGGAAGTTTTCCGCACGGAATTGCGCGGCGAGTCTCGCTTGGACGTGGCGGCCAGCCAATGGCCTGCCGGTCTGTACACGGTTCGGGCACAGTCCGACGCCGGTATGCAAACGGGCCAAGTGGTCGTTCAGCCGTAATCAAAATGGCAGCCGCCACGGCGGCTGCCATTGCACCACACTTTGATTCTAGAAGTTGCAGTACATTCTTCGAATACCCCCGATACTTTGCCTTTTTGCGGCTTTGGTGCCTGCACTATCGCTCAAAGCTCAGTCACCTGCGCGGGTCCTCTTTTTGGGCAACAGCTACACGGCGGCCAACAACCTGCCTCAGCTTTTTGCGTCGGTAGCGACATCCGCCGGAGATGCGGCGGTGGTGGACGCCAATACCCCAGGCGGGTACACGCTGCAAGGGCACACCACCAATGCAGTCAGCCAGCAGAAGATAAAAGCTGGCGGTCCGTGGGACTACGTAGTGCTGCAGGAGCAAAGTCAACTGCCGTCTTTTCCTCCCGGGCAAGTGGCTTCCAGCGTATTTCCTTTTGCCAAAGCCTTAGCAGACAGTATAGTGGCCTTTCACCCGTGCGCCGAGGTGGTTTTTTACCGCACGTGGGGCCGCAAGTTTGGTGACGCGGGCAACTGCGCCAACTGGCCTCCGGTCTGCACCTACGCGGGCATGGACAGCCTCTTGGCCCTGCGCTACCAGCAAATGGCAGATTCCAACCGGGCTTGGGTATCCCCCGTGGGGGAAGTGTGGCGTTATTTGCGCCAAACGCAGCCCAATTTGGAACTCTACGACTCCGACGGCAGCCATCCCTCCTTGCTGGGCAGTTACGCCGCCGCCGTTTGTTTCTACTCCACGGTATTTCAAAAATCCGCCACCTTGGTAAAAACCGACGCCGGTCTGAACCCGGCTTCGGCGGCCGCGGTGCGCGCCGCTGTGGATGCCGTAGTTTTTGACAGCCTTCCTCGGTGGAACGTAGGCCAATGGGGCGCTGAGGCAGCTTTTGGCGCACAAGTTTCCGGTCAAACGGTTCAATTCCTGCAGCAGTCCCTAGACGCTCAATCCTACGAATGGAGTTTTGGCGACGGCACCACGTCTACCGGGGTTTCACCCGTACACACGTATTCTGCAAACGGATCCTACAGCGTAGTTCTTAGGGCCATTGGATGCACCACGGAAGACACGACGTACGCCGCTGTTGTGCTAGGTGGTATGGGTTCGGTAGAACCAGAATCCCTGCAACCCAGCTTTTGGCCCAACCCAGCTCGGGATCGGGTTGAATGGGTTCCGGGTACCGGTTGGGTTGAAGTTCTGGACGCCGCCGGCCGTTGCGTTGCTCGCTGGCCCGCCGATCGCGGCGAAGCAGACGTCCGGCTTTTGGCTCCAGGCATGTATTCCCTGCGCGCCGAAGATGGGGCGGTTTGCCGATGGGTGAGGATCCGCTGATGGCGTGGGCGCAAAGCGCCGATCAGACCTGTGCTGCCTGCTTTTTCTGGGCGCGCAACGCCAACCAAGCCATGGGGAAGTAGGCCACCAACAAGTCCAGCGTCTCCATCCACACGGGCGCGGGCAGCGCAACGACCATCTGCAAGCCCCCCAGGAAGAAAAGTCCGGCAAAAAGGTAGGCACTGAAAACCGGCCACAGGCCCCACCGGGCCACAATCAAGGCGGCCACCAAGGTGCCCGCGGCGTGCGCCAGGACCGGGATCAGCAACTGCACGGTGGTGTAGGTGGGGAGTGCCGCCTCCAGCCCGGCCATCGTTTTCAAATCAAACTGTGGATCCACGGGCCACAGCGCTCCGCCGGCTTGTACAATGCCCATGTTGGTGATACCGCCCACGAACAGGGCCAGCAAACCCACCGCAATGGCGCCGAGTATTTGTTTCCAATTTTCCATGGGAGAAAGGTACCGAAAAGTATTTTTCGCTCCCAGGGCTTTCGCGGCACCAACCTTAGCAAAAGCAGCGGTTTACAAATCAGGTTTGTACTTTGGCTGAAGAAAACTACACGTCTCCACCACCGTCCGCGCCGGTTGGTTCAACCTCAAACTTTTTAGCATACGTCCGCTGCACCACCCCGTTGGGGTAGTGTGTGGTGTTTTTCAGAGTAAAGTCAGAGAGTCGATTTGGGTGATCCAGCAAGGGAATGCCGTTCCCAAGCAGCACCGGAACGGTGGTGATGATCCAACGGTCTGCCAATCCAGCTTGTAAAATTTGATGGAGTATTTCAGCACCGCCGTCGCAGTAGAGGTCCTTGCCGGGATGCAGCAGTTCGGCCCGAACCCAGGCTACGGGATGCGTAGCGGTCCAGATCCGACGTCCGTTATTTAGCCAGGGATCCGGCTGCGGTTGCCGCGAAAACACCACTTGGGTGCATTCCGGATGCGGGTCTGAGAAGCCCAGGGAAGCTACTTTATCGTAGGTTTTTCGCCCCACAAAAACGGTGTCCACCGTTGCCATGAAGGCAGTGTACCCGTAGTCTTCGCCCTCCAGCACTGCCCGATCCAAAAACGAGATATCGCCCTCCGGCGTGGCGATGTAGCCGTCCGCACTGCACGCGATGTAGCTGGCCACTAACCGCATGATTTACAAAGACTTACCTTGTTGAGCCAAGAATTTTCGGAGAAATTCAATTTCTTCCTCCAGGTGGTCGATCATCTTTTGGTACGCGTATTTCTGTTCGGAATTCTGGTTGATGACCATGTTCGACGCCGCTTGACCGCCTTGTTGATTCAAGTTGTTTTGAACCATGGAAGAGGTCTCCCCAATGAGGGTCATGAGGTCGATGTCCAGAATTTTGGCCAGTTCCTTCAAGCGCCCCAGGGTAGCGCCGTCGGGTTTTTTTTCCAAATTGGAGTAGGACTGCTGGGTGATGCCCAATTTTAATGCAACGAACTCCTGGCTGAAGCCGCGCGCCTGGCGGGTTGAGCGAATGGTGTCTCCAGAGGTTGGGGTCATTACAAGTTATATTGGTGAATTACAAATATAGGTATATAAATTTCACAACAATGAGCACCGCCGACTTTTCAAATACTCGGCTCTGGGACTTTACTAGAATAGACCCCCTCAATGCCCGATTGAGGCGCTCGATGCCGTATCTTGTAGAGAACGGATAATTTTGAATCCTCATTCACCCGCACTAACCCCAGTTGTTATGAAACACACGTTTACCATTCTGGGCCTCCTGGTCACCGTAGCGGTGGCCGGCCAGAAGGCCAAGACCGCCAAGCCGACCAAGGAAACCAAGCCGGCTGCTGAATGCCCGGTGGTGCACCCAACGGCTTCGGCCGGGTCAGCGTCGGGCAAACCCATGGCTCCCAACGGCACCACCAACAAAGAGTGGTGGCCCAACCAGCTGGATTTGACCGTCTTGCGTCAGAATTCGGCCTTGTCCAACCCCATGGGTTCGGAGTTTGACTACGCAAAAGCTTTCCAATCCGTTGATTACCAAGCGTTGAAGAACGACATCCGCGCCGTTTTGACCAGCAACCAAGACTGGTGGCCTGCGGATTTTGGCAACTACGGCCCCCTCTTCATCCGCATGGCGTGGCACAGCGCCGGAACCTACCGCACCGGGGACGGTCGTGGAGGAGCTACCGCCGGCCAACAGCGTTTTGCACCGTTGAACAGCTGGCCAGACAACGGCAACCTGGACAAAGCGCGCCGCTTGCTGTGGCCCATCAAGCAGAAGTACGGAAACCAAATTTCGTGGGCGGACTTGATGGTTTTGGCTGGTAATGTTGCGTTTGAGTCCATGGGATTCCAAACGTTTGGCTTCGCCGGCGGTCGTGCCGACGTGTGGGAGCCGGAAACGGACGTTTACTGGGGCAAGGAAACCAAGTGGTTGGAGGACAAGCGCTATG
Organism: Owenweeksia hongkongensis DSM 17368; assembly: GCA_945865885.1. Lineage (GTDB taxonomy): Bacteria > Bacteroidota > Bacteroidia > Flavobacteriales > Schleiferiaceae > CAMDTE01. The sequence continues at coordinate 14,012 of CAMBEZ010000007.1, read as the reverse complement.
CGGACGGTCGCAAGTTGGAAGATCCTTTGGCCGCCGTACAAATGGGCTTGATCTACGTCAACCCGGAAGGACCCAACGGAAACCCGGACCCGGTTTTGGCCGCTAAGGACATCCGCGAAACGTTTGGCCGCATGGGCATGAACGACGAAGAAACCGTCGCGTTGATAGCGGGCGGACACACCTTGGGCAAGACCCACGGAGCAGGCCCGGCGTCGCACGTCGGCCCAGAGCCCGAAGCTGCACCTCTAGAAGCGCAAGGCTTTGGCTGGCTCAGCAGCTACAAATCCGGCAAGGGCAAAGACGCCATCACCTCCGGTTTGGAAGTGACTTGGACGGCCACCCCAACGAAGTGGAACAATCAGTACTTCACCATTTTGTTTGGCCACGAGTGGGAGTTGACCAAGAGCCCCGCCGGCGCCCACCAGTGGGTTGCGAAGGACGGCGACGCCATCATCCCGGACGCTTTTGACCCCAACGTGAAGCACAAGCCCACGATGTTGACCACGGACTTGTCTTTGCGCTTTGACCCCGAATACGAAAAGATTTCGCGTCGGTTCATGGAGGATTCCAAAGCGTTTGACGCTGCCTTTGCCCGTGCGTGGTTCAAATTGACGCACCGCGACATGGGCCCCAAGTCCTTGTACCTGGGGCCGGAAGCGCCCAAGGAAGACCTCATTTGGCAAGACCCCATCCCGGCGTTGAACCACCCGGTGGTGGACGCAGCAGACATCGCGGCCTTGAAGAAAACCATCCTGGCTTCGGGTCTGACTTCTTCGGAGCTGGTTTCCACGGCGTGGGCTTCGGCTTCAACGTTCCGCGGATCGGACCGCAGAGGCGGTGCCAACGGTGCGCGCATTCAACTGCAGCCCATGCGCTCTTGGGCGGCCAACAATCCGGCTCAATTGGAGAAGGTTTTGGCGGTGTACGCCAAGATCCAGAAGGACTTCAACGCAAAGTCCGGTGCCAAGAAGATTTCCCTAGCAGACTTGGTAGTGTTGGGCGGTTCAGCGGCCGTTGAAAAGGCTGCTGCGGACGCTGGTTCTCCCGTAGTTGTTCCGTTTACTCCCGGACGTATGGACGCTTTGGCGTCGCAAACGGATGCCAAGAGCATAGCCTTGTTGGAGCCCCAAGCAGACGGTTTCCGCAACTACGCGCCCAAAGCCTACACGGTTCCTACGGAAGTACTGTTGGTAGATAAGGCCCAGTTGTTGACGCTTACGGCACCGGAAATGACGGTTCTTGTGGGCGGCATGCGCGCCCTGAATGCTAACTTCGACGGTTCCAAGCACGGGGTGTTGACGTCTCGCCCGGGTGCACTGTCCAATGATTTCTTTTTGAATCTGTTGGACATGAGCACCGAGTGGAAGGCTGCCGACGCCACACAGGAAGTGTTTGAAGGCCGCGACCGCAAGACGGGTGCCGTGAAGTGGACCGCCACCCGTGCGGACCTCATCTTCGGCTCCAATTCCGAATTGCGCGCCCTGGCGGAGGTGTACGCCACCAACGACGCCAAGCAGAAGTTCGTTCAGGACTTTGTGGCTGCGTGGACCAAGGTGATGAACCTGGACCGTTTTGACGTGAAGAAGTAAGCGTTAGGCGATTGCGGCACCGGCTTCGGTGCTGGAAAGGGCGCTCCGCAAGGGGCGCCCTTTTTTCATGCGGTCTAATGTGCTTTTTCCAAAGAGAATTTGGCGAGTTCAACTAAGATCTCAGCTGGATTATTGAAGCAAAACCTCCGCCGGAATGTGTAATGATTTATGCAACTTCCGTGCGATTTCTAAAGTGAGCGGCTTGCGCCGGTTAAGTATGGAAGAAATGTAGGATTTGCTACCAATGGCGTCTGCGAGGTCTTTGTTTTTTAGGCCCAATTCACCCAATTTTTGCTTGATCGCTTCAATGGGGTCCGGCAAAGGAATAGGATAATGCTCCTCTTCATAAGTTCGGACCAAAAGAAGGAGGTGCTTGAGCTGTTTCCCGGAAGGAGAGGAGGGGTCGGGATTTTCGTTGAGCAAAGCGTCAATCCGTTCCAAATAGCGGTTGTATTGATCTTCGGATTCAATCAATGAAATTTCCATGACGAATAAATTTAAGGTTGGACGGTGTAAACATCAATACGATCGTACTCTTTGTGAGGTCCAAACCACTTGATTTGGACGGACCGATAGACGAAACTTATTCGAACTACCAGCCGAAAGTGGTTCCCTAAGATATTGAAGACGATGCGGTTGTCCCCTACGATACTGGCGTTTCCGTAGATTTCTTTAAGCTCCTGAAAGGAGTTGAAATCTTGTTTTTTGAACTCATGGTACCATTCGTAAAGGGCATTGGCAGCATCGGGATACCGTTGGGCGTATGCCAATAGAGTGCGAAGCGTGATGATGTTGAACACTGCAAAAATAGTTAAAGTTTACTAATAGTAAACAATGTACGTACTATTTTTTCTCCGAAAAAGTTAAACGGATAAGTTTTTGAAGCCCCCCCGGCACCCTACCGTTTCCCCCGACTCCCCCCGCGGTTGGGCTTTGCGGAGCCCCCGCGACCTGTGGGTTTGCTGCCCGCAGAGCGGTTTCCAAAAGAGGGCTTCGCCCCGGATTTCCCCCCAGGTCTTGCGCTGGCCCCCGGCCTTGCGCCGGCGCCCGGCTTAGCGCCTCCGCCCGTTTTTGGGGTAGGCTTGTTCCCTGTTTTGGCCGCGGGCTTCGCGCCGGGCTTGTTTCCTTTTGCGGCGGCGGGCGCCTCGGAGGAGTCGTTGGCCACGGCGGCGTACAAGTACTCCACCTCCTCCGTGGTGAGGTCGCGCCATTCGCCCAGCGGCAGCTTGCCCATGGTGATGTTCATGATCCGCACGCGCTCCAGCTTTTTAACGTCGTAGCCCACATGTTCGGCCATGCGTCGGATTTGCCGGTTCAAACCCTGGATCAGGGTAATGCGGAAGACGTTTGGTGCCTCCTGCACGATTTTGCACTTTTTGGTGGTGGTGCCCAGCATGGGCACGCCCTGGGACATGGTTTTTAGGGCCTGCTCCGTCAGCGGCTTGTTCACGGTCACCACGTACTCTTTTTCGTGTCGGTTGCCGGCCCTCAGGATCTTGTTGACGATGTCCCCGTCGTTGGTCAAGAAAATCAGCCCTTGCGAGTCCTTATCGAGCCGCCCAATGGGGAAAATGCGTTCGCTGTGGTGCACAAAGTCCACAATGTTGTCCGCCACGCTGGATTCCGTGGTGCTGGTGATGCCCGTCGGTTTGTTCAACGCAATGAACACCAGGCGGTCCTCCGGTACGGGCTCCAGCACGTGGCCGTTGACCATCACGATTTGGCCCGGGGAAACGGTGTCGCCTACTTGGGCGCGTCGGTTGTTGATTTTGACCCGACCGTCCTCAATGTACAGATCCGCTTGGCGTCGGCTGCAGTAGCCGCTTTCGCCAATGAACTTGTTCAGCCGGATGCCTCGTTTTTGGTGCATGCACAAAGGTAGCAACCGCAGCGGGGCGGTAGGGGGGTTAGAGGAGGGCTTGAATGGCGTTTAATTCCTTGCCCAATTGTCGAATTCCTTCCAAAATGCGACGCGATTGCGCTTCGGAGGGTTTTTTCCTTCCCTGAACGTACTGAGACAAAAGGCTCTGATTCATCCCGATGCGTTGGGACAAGGCGCTGGCATTGATGACGGGGTAGAAATCAAAGAATCCCTCAAGATCCAAGGTGATTTTTAAGTCTTGCTCGCCAACGACCCTACCTTCCTCCTCAAAATACAGGTTTAGGGCTTCGAGGATGTTCCGTTTTAATTCATCCAATGTTTCGCCCACCGTATAAACCGACTGCTTTTTGGCAAAAGCAGAATATCCGTTTTCGGTTTTTTCAACGATCATTTCAATTTTCACGGTTCCAAGCTTTAAATCAGACCGGCGTCTTTTTTGATTTTTAATTCCAAACCCTTTCCAACCTCTTGACTGCCGTGATTGGGGCAAACAATTTTATTAGACTTGTCCGGATGAGCTAAAATCATGTGACTACCCGATTGCCGAACAACGAACCAGCCGTTGCGAAGTAATAGTCGGATTAGTTCACTGGACTTCACTCCCAAAGGTATAAAATAATATACCTAAAAGCAAGGATGGAACCGAACTATTTCACAATCCACCCCCAAAACTTCTGATGCAGTTTGGGAATGAAAATACCCATCAAAGGAACCAGTAGGGCGGTGAATATTAAGGTTTTAAGCAATTGGTGCAGGTCCTGTACTAAGGGAAACACCACCGCAAACATGAGGTTGATGACCGGATAGACGAACAACCAACTGATGAGGAACATTTTCCATTTTTTGGGTGGACGGGGGTCGTTGGAGTTCATGGGGTATTTATTTGAATTAATAAGACATAGAAATGAGCGGTTTGCCGCTCATTCTGTAGTACATAATTTTAATCAATTAGATGCGTAAAAACATCATAACAAATAAAATAAGCGTTTAATGATGCATAAAAGCATCATTAATGCGGCCCAGAACGAATACTACCAACGTCTCCAGGGTGTTATAGCCCAGAAAAGCCTCATTCTTGGGCTATAAACGAACCCGTTATAGCCCAAAAGACCCCCAGCGGGCACCCAAAACCAGCGCGCTCCGGCCAACGAGCACCCGCCAGCGCCTCAATCCATTTTGCTCACGCGCTCCACGCGCACGGTCTCGCCCAGCTGAATTTTTGCCCAGTACAGGCCCGCGGGTAAGTGCGTAGCGTCCAAGCGAACCGGGCCTTCGCCTTCCGCAGAGGCACACGGTTTTCCGTTCAGATCCAGCAGGTCCACGCGCATGGGGACGCCCGCAGGAGCGTCAAAGGTCCAGCTTGAGGCCGTTGGATTGGGGTAAATCCGGTAGTTGGCGAGAGCGGCAGGCTCATCAGCAGACAACGGGACGTTGGCGTACTTGACGTCGTCGAAGAAGAAGGTGGACTGTGCGGAGCCGTTGCCCACGTTGGTGCTGCCGGCGGCAAAGTCAAACAGGAAGGCTAGGGTGGGCATGTCGCTCAGGGACCCCGCAAAGTCAAACGTCAGGGTTTCCCAGGCGCTGCTTTTGGTGGTTTGCACCGTGCGCTCCACGCCCCAAAAGGGTTTTTCCGTTTTCAGGGTGACCGAGGTGCCCACGGGCGCCGAGGTCCAGACCTTCAGGGTAATTTCCGAATGGGTGGCCAGGTCCATGGGGTTGCTGAACGTGATTTTGCTACCGCCGTAGGGAGCTCCGCGGTAGCGAACCAGCTTGGCCACGGTGGCGCTGGTGTTGTCCGAATTCTGGTGGGGGTTGGGCACTACCGCGAGTTGGGCACTCTCAAAACTGAAGAAATGATCCGTCGTGGCGTTTGATTCAAAGGTGAGGGGCAATGCGGCCAGGGGTGCAGCGATGGAGCCCGCCACTTGCTGCAGGTTGTCGATGTAAAAGGTGTTGCCGCCGCCGTTGGTGAAGGGCTGGGGCATGATGACGAGGTCCGCGCTGCCGGTGCAGGCAGGAATGCCAAAGTCAAACAGCAGGGTGTGCCACGCGCCGGAAACAGTGGTGACGGCGTCCACTTCGCCCGTGTACGGGGCTTCCAACTTGATCTTTATGACGGTGCCCACCGGTTCGGTGGTGAAGACGTCCAGGGAAAGCACGCTGGTACTGGCCTGCGCAAAATTCAGCGACGTTACGCCCACAATCTTGCCGCCGGCCCACTGGTCTGCCGCATTCACCTTCACGATCTTGGCCGCATTGGCGCTGGTGTTGCCCACCGCACTGGGGTTGGGCACGATGGTGAAGGTTGCGCCGTCGTAGCCTTGCATTCCGGGCGTGGCGGATTCAAAAGTGAAGGGCAAGGTTTGCGCAGCGGCCGCAGCGGTGGCCAGGGCAAACAGGGACGTTAGGATTTTGTGCATTCGATTTGGTTTAGCGAATGCATCGGAGGGAGGGCATACCGCGGGGTTGGAAAGATTTGGGATATGCGTTTAAGCGAAGTTCAAGGTACGCGCTGAACGGCAATAAATAGAATACCAGACCGACTCCCGATTAAACCGCAAATTTCACCACCTCGTTCAATGCGGGGATGAAAACGGGTCGCTCGTTGATCCGTGCGGCAACTTGCCCAATCGGCTGGAATAAAAAAAGCCGCCTCCAAAAGGAGGCGGCTTGGTCACTCCCTAAGGAGTTCGTCTTAGTTCATCACCGTAACGCGGGCTACTAGGGTGCTTCCATCTTCAAAGATGGCGGTCACAAAGTACAGTCCGTTGGCGAATTGAGTAGCGTCCAGCTGTGTTCCGCTGATGCGGGCTACAACCTCTCCTACGCTGTTGGTCAAGATCACCGCAGCGAGGTCGGTACGTGAAGTCACTACATTAATGACCGAGTTCGTTGGGTTCGGGAACACACGAATGATGTTCATCGAAGATTCGTCGATGCTTACACACGCCTCAACAAAAACCGAAGTGGTGGCGCTGTTGGCGCAGCCGTTGGCATCGGTGTAGCTGTAGGTGATGGTGTGCGATCCAACACCTGCGGTAGCGGGGTCGAAGCTTGCTCCGGTAACGCCGTTACCCGAGTAGGTTCCACCTGCAGGGGCGGCCACAAGAGCAATTGGGCTGTAGTTAACACACATGGTATCGTTGAGCGCAATAACCGTTACCGAAGGCAGGTTATTGACTACAACAGACTTGCTTACAGCAGCACTCGTACAACCATTAACCGAAATGGTTACCGTGTAGAGACCTGCATTGGCAGTTGTTGCGTTAGCAATGGTTACCGTTGCACCTGCGCCCGTGAAGTTTGGACCAGTCCAAGAATACGAGGCGCCTGCAGCAAGCGTTGAGGCCGTCAACTGGATGGTCTCTCCTGCACAAAGTACGGAATCCGCAACGGTTGCAGTTACTGCTGGAATGGCATAAACGGTCACCGTTTTGTTCTTAGAACTGCTGACACAACCGTTTGATGTTACCGTTACCGAGTATACTCCTGAGTTACTAACGGTGGTATTTGCAATGCTCACAATAGGACCGTTGCTCGTAAATCCGTTTGGTCCGCTCCAGGTGAATGTTGCGTTCGGAGCGCTCGAAGCAGCCGTGAGTTGAATGGTTTCTCCAGCACAAAGTACGGAGTCAACAACCGTTACGCTCGGAGCCGAAGGAGCTGAGAAGTTCGCAACGGAGTACGGGCCAAAGCTGGCAGAGCATCCTGCGGCGTTGGTTACGCTGACGTTGTAAACACCGGCAGGCACGTTTGAAAGGTTAGCTGAAGTTCCAACCGAAGTACCGGCGCTGTTCGTCCAGTTGTAGGTAAGGCCTGTTCCGGAGAACGTAGCACCGCTAACCGAACCGTTTGACAGTCCACAACCTGCATTCGCTACCGTAGGGTTCGTTGTAAGGGCAGGGGGTGTTGATGGATTCGTGACCGTGTACGGTCCGAAAGTTGCAATACAACCGTTGGCGTTTGTAGCCGTTAGCGTGTATGCACCGGCAGGCAAGTTTGTCAAGGCAGCGGTAGTACCAATTGAAGAGCCTGAACCATTGGTCCAGTTGTAGGACAGGCCGGAACCAGTTACCACTACGTTTGAAATAGATCCGTTCGACAGGCCACAGCTAGCGTTGGTCACCGAAGGAGTTCCCGTAAGTGAAGGAAGTGCAACAACCGTTACCAAGAAGTTGGCGGTATCCGCACAACCGGAAGCGTTGGCACCGATTACGGTGTACGTGGTAGTTGCTGTTGGAGAAACGGTAACTGCACTGGTTGTTGCTGCGTTGTTCCACGTGTAGGTGGCACCGCCATTCGCAGTGAGGGTAACGTTTTGACCTGCGCAAATCGTCGCCGTTCCCGTGATAGCAACCGTCGGACGAGTAGTTACTGCTACCGATGAAGTGGTGCTGTTGGAACAGCCTAAAGCATCGGTGATGGTAACCGTGTAGTTTCCGGCGGCAGAAACCGTAATGGATTGAGACGTTACACCATTGCTCCACAAGTAGGTAAACCCAGATGGAGCTGCAAGCGTGGTTGATGAACCTTGGCACACCGTAAGTGAACCGGTCACCGAAGGAGCAGAAAGTCCGCACGCAATGTTGTTTACAAAAGGAGTGGCAGCAAACGATGCGCCTGTGAGCGCAATGGAGCTAGCGCCTGGGCGGTAATCGGGAGCCGTGTAGTTGTAAGGTGTAGTCAAAATGTTCGCTGAGCTGGTCAACGAGTCATTTGCGTTGGCGCCAAAGAATGCTTTAATGTTGAAGGTAGCGCTGGTTTTGTAGAAACCTTGGTTGGGACGGTATCCCGCAAGAAGGTTGTTCTTGAACTGTAGGTTTCCAGAGGTGGCTTGCGCCTCTGTGGTAGCACCGTCAATGAACAGACCCTTTCTAAAATCCATGAAGATTGAGTTGTGAATCTTCATTTCGCTGTTGCGACGCAGGCGCAAGGCACGTTCGTGCTTGGGGTCAATGGTTGCGGTGACATTTCCGCGGAGCGGTCCTACCGCAGTCACGTTCGAGAACGTGGCAGCAGTCTTGGGTGTGTTTGTAGATCCACTTCCGTCGTTGTCGCACTCAAAACCTTCTGAAGTAGAACCGGATGACTGGTCAGCAATGGCCGGATCGCGCACAATCAGGGCGAACTGGATTTGCCCGCGGAAACCGAAGTCGCAGTCCATATCGTCGTCCAAACCACGGTAAGCAATGAGGTGCTTCGCGTTAACGGTACCGCCGAACCACTCAAAAGAGTCGTCGTTGGTGTAGGACGTTTGAACGTAGTCAATGATGGTGTTGCGACCAACAGAACCCATGGTGAGTCCATTGATTTCCTTGTCGATTTGGTAAGCGTAACCACCAAACTCAATACGCACGTACTTCAGCACTCCGCTGTTGTCGTTGTCGTTGGGAGTAGCTCCGCCGCCGTATTCAGAATCAGCAGTGACTGGAAGACCTTCAATGTTGCCAATTCCTGCGGGTGTTCCGGAAGTAGCATTAGCGGGCAAGTTGTTGGCGGCTTTACCTAAAACAATAATGCCACCCCAATCACCAATGGAACGGTTACCTACACCACCGCTTGAAGTAAACACGATGGGCGCATTCTTGGTGCCGTTGGCGATGATTTTTGATCCCTTGGTAATGATGAGGGCAGAACCCGCCACGGCTTTGTTGCCGCGGATCACAGTACCTGGCTCAATAAATAATGTAGCGCCATTTTTCACGTAGATTGGGCCGCTGATCAAGTACGTATTGTTGGCCGTCCACCGTGTATTCGTGTTAATCTCGGTTGAAACAGTAACCGTAGGAGCTGGGTAAATGGTGTTCGCGGGATCCCAGTTGGTCCAAGTGTCGGTCCACATAGGTTCTGGAGCAGGAGCAAATGCGCCACGGAAAGAGGTGGTTGTAAACTGAGGGAAGTCCGGATCGTTAAAATCCACATTGTTCAAAGCAATAGAGGTCGATGCAGGACGGTAGTCAGGTGCCGTGTAGCTGTAAGGATTCACCAGGATGTTCGCCGAACTTACCAGCGTATCGTTCATGTTATCCCCAACCCATCTCTTTGAATTAAAGGTTGCTGATGCAGTAACCATCTTGTTGGAAGGCTGGCATCCAGCGATGATGTTGTTGCGGAAACGCAGAAGATCTTCTCCAGCGCGCAGCTCAGCGGCCGTACCGTCGATATGAATCCCGCGCTTCCAATCCATAAAGATTGAGTTTAAGATTTTCATTTCGCTGTTGCGGCGAAGGCGAAGAGCGCGCTCAAACTTGCTGTTGATGGTGGCAGTAGGAACGCCGCGAAGTGGGCCAATGGCGGTGAAGTTTGAAAACATCGCCGCAGTTTTTGGTGTGTTGGTTGAGCCACTGCCGTCGTTGTCGCATTCAAAACCTTCTGATGTAGAACCGGAAGATTGGTCAGCAATGTTTGGGTCACGAACGATGAGTCCAAACTGAACTTTACCTCGGAATCCAAAATCGCAGTCCATGTCGTCGTCCAAGCAGCGGTATGCTACCAAGTGCTTTGCGTTGACGGTGCCGCCAAACCATTCAAATGCGTCGTCGTTCACGAATGAAGTTTGGAGGTAGTCAACTACGGTGCCAGCTCCTACTGAGCCGAAGGTGAATCCATTGATTTCCTTATCGATTTGGTAGGCATACCCTCCAAACTCAAGGCGAATGTACTTGAGGACGCCACTGTTGTCGTTGTCGTCGGGTGTTGCGCCACCGCCGTATTCGGAGTTGGTCGTAACGGGCAGACCCTCAATGTTGCCAATGCCGGCAGGCGTTCCAGCCGTTGCATTTGCGGGCAGGTTGTTGGTGGCCTTTCCAAGTACCACAATACCACCCCAGTCACCGATTTGACGGCTGCCTGGCGCGGCGCTTGAAGTGAAGACAATGGGCTGAGACTCAGTACCGGCAGCAATAATTTTTGCGCCCTTGGTAATGATCAGTGCAGACCCTGCAACGGAAACGTTACCGCGGATGACGGTTCCAGGCTGAATCGTAAGGGTTGCGTTGTTGGTAACGTAGATAGGGCCCGAAAGCAAGTATACGTTAGCAGAAGTCCACGTAGTATTTGCAGAAATGTTGGCTGCAACCGTTACCGTGGGGGTGCCGTATACCGTGGTTTGCGGATCCCAGTTTGTCCATCCGGTGGTCCACATCGGAGTTGGAGCTGGAGCAAAAGCACCACGGTAGTTTGTGGGCTCAAACTTCCAATTGACTTGGGCAAACGACGAGGTCGCTATGGCCGCTAAAAGGAAAAGTAAAACTTTTTTCATGAGTAGTTTGAAAATTTGATTCAAATCTACTCGGTGAAGAATACCTGTGTCTTAAGGTATTGTTATGGTTGGGTTATGCGAATGCGAAGGGAATGTTAAGCACTTACAGTCGGTAGGTAAGTCCGAGTGCAATGGTGGGGCCAAAATTGCTGCGCCACATTTGATCATCTCCTTCAGACCACTTTTGGTTGTTGTCGATGTCGTTGAAGAAAATCAAGTCTGGCGCAAGTAGATCGCGAGCGGTCAACTTGATGCTTAGCTTTTCGTTGACTTCTTGGTTCAAAGAGAGGTCGAGTACGGCGCGCCCTTTTTCCCAGATGCTGGGCTCTTGGCTTGATCCAACGATAAAAATTCGATCGCCTACCTGGTTGAATGCGGCGCTGATTGTGGTGCCGGACTCATCATTTTGGTACTGAATACCTGCATTGACAACATACGGTGACTGACCTTGCAGTGGGCGAATGGAATCTGCAGCCGTGGGCAAATTAAGCGATACTTGAGAGCGAATGAGGGCATAGTTCGCAAACACGGTCATCTTATTCAAGACTTTCTGGTCTGGCTTTCCAAACAAGGTGCTCAAGAGTAAGCGCCCTTCGAATTCAAGTCCAAAGTCTACCGCCTTCGGTACGTTGACGAAGGTGTATTCTGTTACTACATCCTCACGAGTGGCCTGTTCAATAGGATTGATGAAGTTCTTGTAAAAGGCAGTCATTGAAAAGACTTGGCCCTTCCCGGGGTACCATTCGTAACGAGCATCGAAATTATCAATCGTTGAGCGCACCAACGAAGGATTGCCGGTAACGACGTAGCGCGTTTGGAAGTCGTAAAACGCGAATGGAGCTAACTCGCGGAATTCTGGGCGGTTGAGGGTTCGCGAATAGGAAAGTCGCAGATTTTGCGCATCGTTGATGCTGTAAATAAAGTTAACCGAAGGAAGGATGTCAAGCCGCGTGCTTTCAACCTGGACCGTGTCGTTGTTGTCGGTTTTTGAATACATGTTTTGTTCAAAATTCTCCGCACGCAATCCCCAGTTCACACGGGTTTTTTCCAAAATGCGTGAATCAAACTGAACGAAGCCAAAAGATGTGGTGGCATTGGCTAAATAGGAATCGGAGGATTTCGTTCCCTCGCGCATGGAGAAGCCGCTCGTTGCGTTCATGTTTTGTGCTCCAAATATCTCTTCAATCGGGGCATTCAATAAATTTTGGTCAAACGTCATGAAATTGGCCAAGACATACCCAAATTGACGAGCGGTGTAGGTTCGGTCCCGATACTGTCCACCAATCCCAACTTTCAAGTTGTTCCGAATACCCAGGTCCACCAAGTCAAGAGGCAATTCAAAAGTGGCTTGCCCACTCGTAATGCCTTCAAGATTTAATCCATAGAAACGACTGCCGGAATAATCTGGACCAACAGAGGTAGAGGTAATGCCGGCCCTCCAAGAAGTGTCTGGCACATCGGTATCTCCGTAGTAAAGGGTGTTTCGCAGGTTGGGCACACTGCGAGAAATGCCGCTGTATGAGGCCAACCACTGAAGCTTCCCTTTGAACGATTCAAAGTAGTGGGATCCGTTGAGTTGGCTACTCAGAATCTGGTTATTGGTAAACCAACGAGCACTTTGGCGAAGGACTTGATTGGGTGCGTCAATAGGTTGGCGTGTGCCATTGCGCATGAGTACCCGGTCTTGTGAGGTAATGGAGTACAAATTTTTCCATCCAATGGTTGTGTTTGGACCAGCGCTGTAGGAGATGTTTGCGAGGGCACCCGCTAAAGTGTTCACAACGTAATTGTCGTCGAGCAAATCACTTTCCATGAGTGATTCCTCGTTTGAACCCACGGCGTTTTGCCAAGACTGCCGGCGCGTTGTGTTGTATTGGTTACTCTGGTTGTAGGTCAAAGAGTAGATTGCCCCCAGGCGTTTGGTGCCGATATCTTTGCTGCTTCCTCCGCTGTACTGAAAGGAAAGTGCAGGTAAAAAAGTCTTGTTTTGAAGCGCCCAATCGTTCTTGAATTTGCTCGCAACTTGTACGCGTTCTGAAGAGGAAAGTTGGAACATTTGATTGGAGGTAGGCATATTCGTTGGCAATGCGCGAGCACCGTTGTCAACGCCCAACCAATCTGTTGAGCTGCCTTGGTAATCCAAGCGATCTTTAAAAGTGGTGATGGTGTTGTAGCTCGTTGAAAAACTGAACTCATGAAAGGCTTTGCCCGGAAAGCTTTTGGTGTTCACTTGAATGACGCCACCCGCGAATTCTCCGGGAAGTTCTGCCGAAGCCGTTTTTACAATCACCAGGTTGTCCAGAAGTGCGGCGGGAAAAACGTCAAAAGCAAATGCCTTACGGTCGGACTCGGTTGAAGGAAGGGGAGCGCCATTGAGGTATGCGGCGTTGTATCGATCGTTCAAGCCCCGGACAATAGCGAATTTGTTGTCTTGAATGGAGGCACCTGAAACGCGTTTCAGCACGTCTCCGGTGTTGCGATCCGGTGTCCGACGGATGGACTCGGACGAAATCCCATCCGATACCGATGAAAGAGATTTTTGCTGAATCAGAAGTGCATTAACGTTCTCCCGTGTTGCTGAAGCGGTGATGGTAACTACCTCCAAGGCTTCCCCCTTTGAAAATTCCATGGTCACATTGAGTGTGGTTTCACCACCGGGTTTGAGCACTACTCCTGAGATGGACTTGTTGGAAAACCCGAAGGACTTCACCGTAATGGTGTAGGTTCCAGCGGCTGCACTTAACGAATATTCGCCATCGAAATTGGTAAGCGTGGTGAGATTCGTGCCCTCTACCATTATACGTGTACCGGGCATCGTTTCTCCGGTAGAACCGTCCACCACGGTCCCAACTAACTTGCCAGACTGCGCAAAGGCGGAGAAATTCAAAACAAAAACCGAAACAATGAGGAGGATGCGGTACATGGCGAACAGGGCATTACTGGATTTATTCAAGATGCAAAGTTCGCCCTGCTACATATCCTCAAGATTACGGGTATGTTAGCTAGATGTTACCAAGTTCATTTTATTTGAGCCCAACCAACCATTGCCCGGGGGGGCAAACCTAATGATTTCAAACAGGTTGAATTTGAATAAACAAAAAAGCCCCACATCGCTGTGAGGCTTCTTGTTGGTGGCTCCCCTTACAGACGAAAGATGCAACTATAATGCGATGATTGAGTATGTGACTATCAGGAAATTAAAGGGTTAAACTTCGTGTATATTTTTTGAATCAGACTCATTTTAAATCATCTAAGACTTTTTTGATTTTACTTGTAACGT
>CAMBEZ010000006.1 GCA_945865885.1 Owenweeksia hongkongensis DSM 17368 | reverse complement strand
TAGAGGTTGACGGCGTTTTCCAGGCCCCAGTAAAGTGCGTCCGCAATAAGGGCGTGGCCAATGCTGACTTCCGTGAGGTGGGGAACGTTTTGGGCAAAAAAGGCCAGGTTTTGGGCGTTGAGGTCGTGCCCGGCGTTGACGCCCAGGCCTAGGGAATGGGCCACCTCGGCGCAGTACGCGTAGGGCGCCACGGCATTTTCCGGGTCTTTGGGGTACCCCACGGCGTATTCTTCCGTGTAGAGTTCAATGCGGTCTGCCCCCACGTGGGCGGCGCCGCGCAGGTGTTCTTCGTTGCACTCCACAAACAGGGAGGTGCGGATTCCGGCGGCTTTCAGCTGCTGCAGTACCCGGTGCAGGAGTTCTTCGTGGGCCCAGGGGTCCCAACCGGCGTTGGAGGTGAGCACGTGGGGAGGGTCCGGCACCAGGGTAACTTGGTTGGGGCGCACGCGGAGCACCAGTTCCATAAAAGCGGGGTCTGGGTAGCCCTCCACGTTGAATTCCGTGGTGACCACCGGGCGCAGGTCCGCTACATCGGCGTAGCGAATGTGGCGTTCGTCCGGACGCGGGTGTACGGTGATGCCGTCGGCGCCAAACGCCTGAATGCGCTCTGCGGCCTCCAACACGTTGGGGACGTTGCCGCCGCGCGCGTTGCGCAGGGTGGCTATTTTGTTGATGTTCACGGAGAGTTTGGGGGCAGCAGCAGACATGGCGCAAAGGTAGGCACGGAAGCGATGGGCCGGAACTTTCCGTACCTTTGGAGGGTATGGAATCCAATCATTCGGTTCGTTCGCTCCCGTCCCAGCCCAAGGTGGCCGTGATCGGCTTGGGCTACGTGGGGCTGCCGTTGGCGGTGGCGTTCAGCCGGCACCTTCCGGTGCTGGGCTTTGACATCAACGCGGCGCGCGTGGCGGAACTCAACGGCGGGGAAGACCGCACGTTGGAGGTAACCCCAGCGGAACTGCAGGAGGCGCTGGCGGGCGGGGCGCGTTTCAGTGCCCACCAGGCAGACTTGGCGGACTGCAATACGTACATCGTAACGGTTCCTACGCCCATAGACAACTACAAAACACCGGACCTGGGGCCGCTCCTGGCCGCCAGCAAAACCATTGGTTCCGTGCTGAAGCCCGGCGACGTGGTGATCTACGAAAGCACCACGTACCCCGGTTGCACGGAAGAAGATTGCGTGCCGGTGCTTGAAAAAACCAGCGGTTTGGTGTTCAACCGTGATTTCTACTGCGGTTATTCCCCGGAGCGCATCAACCCCGGAGACAAGGTGAACACCTTGGCCACCATCCGCAAGGTTACCAGCGGTTCCACGCCGGAGGCCGCCGCCTGGGTAGACGCCCTGTACCAAAAAATCATCACCGCCGGAACGTTTTGCGCCAGCAGCATGCGGGTGGCAGAGGCGTCCAAGGCCATTGAAAACGCGCAGCGGGACGTGAACATTTCCTTTGTGAACGAGCTGGCGCTGATTTTTGACCGTCTGGGCATTGACACGCAAGAAGTTTTGCGCGCCGCCGGCACCAAGTGGAACTTTTTGCCGTTTCAACCGGGTTTGGTGGGCGGCCACTGCATTGGCGTAGATCCTTACTACCTGGCGCACAAGGCCCAAGCCGTGGGGTACTACCCGCAGGTGATTTTGTCCGGCCGCCGGGTCAACGACTCTATGGGCATTTTTGTGGCCAGCAAGGTGGTGAAGCTGATGATCCAAAAGGGCATTGCCATCAAGGGCGCCCGCGTGTTGGTGCTGGGCCTGACGTTCAAGGAAAACTGCCCGGATCTGCGCAATACCCGCGTGGTAGACATTGTTCACGAATTGGAGCAGTTTGGTTTGCAGGTTGCGGTGCACGATCCCTGGGCCCAACCGGAGGAGGCCGCGCACGAATTGGGCATTTCCCTAGTGCCGCAGTTCCGTCTGGAAGACTACCAAGCGGTGGTTTTGGCCGTGGCGCACCGGGAGTTTAAGGATTTGCCGCTGGCGCCCAACACCCCCAACCGTCCCTACGTGGTGTACGACACCAAGGCGTTTTTGCCGGTAGCGCAGGTGGACGGCCGATTGTAATTCTGCAGACCGTGAACGCATCCGTGCCGGTGGCCGCCGCGCGTTGGCTGGTGGTGTACACCAAGCCGCGCCAAGAGAAAAAGGCCGCCGCCGAATTGGAAAAAAGAGGCATTGGCGTGTACTGCCCGCTCAAGCGGGAGAAACGCAAGTGGTCCGACCGCTGGAAGTGGGTGGAAACCCCTTTATTCACCAGCTACGTTTTTGTACGCACCACCGAAGCCGAACGCCAGGAGGTGCTGCGCGTTCCCGCCGTGGTGCGTTTTGTGTACTGGTTGAAGCAGCCGGCGGTGGTGCGGGATTCGGAAATGGAAACCCTGCAGCGGTGGCTGAACGACTACTCCGGGGAGGCCTTGGAGGTGGTGGGGCTGGAACCCGGCGGGCGGGCCCGCATTGAGAGCGGAGCCCTCATGGGGCGCGACGGTGCCGTGGTGGAGCGTCGGGGCAACCGTCTGGTGCTGTTTTTGGAGAGCTTGGACCTGGAAGTGCAGGTGGACCTCCGCCAAACGCAAATTACTGCCGCAGACGAGCCGGCTCCGGAGGACCTGTAGGGACCTGGTGTTGGATTAAACCTTATTTTCACAAATCATGAATCCGTACGAAGCCCTCAACCTGCCGTTTCGCACCAGCGAAGAGAATTTCTCCCGTCCGTGGGGCGGTTACGTGCGGATCGACGAATCCCAAACGGCGGAATTCATTGCCCGGTACTTCCCGGAAGAAGCCGCAGCGCTGTTGGAGGTTCAAAGCACCCTGAGCCCCAAACTCCTGTTTGTGGAGCCCGGCAAACGCCTTTCCTGGCAGTACCACCACCGTCGGGCAGAAATATGGACCGTAGTGGACGGACCCGTGGGCATTGCACGCAGTTTAACGGACGCAGAAACTCAGGTGGAATCCTGCGCGGCAGGCGAACGCATTGTGTTTTCGGCCGGAGAACGCCACCGGTTGGTGGGCTTGAACCATCGCGGCGTGGTGGCGGAATTGTGGCGCCATTTGGACCCCCAACACCCCTCAGACGAAGAGGACATTGTTCGGCTTCAAGACGATTTTGGACGTTAAGTTGAGCTGTTTAACATGGATGCGGTGAGTGGGTTGTCGAATTTACCCCATACATTTGGTACTCCATGAACCTACCAACCAACCCCAAAGACCTTTGGTGCCTGAACACGCCGGGAAGCTGGTTGGTATTGGAACCGGAGGGAAACCGAAGCACTCCCGCGCAAGGAATGGAGGCCCTCACCGGGCTGCTGCAAAGTGCGCTGAAAGCCCTGGAATCCAGCGGTTGCCGCGCCTTGGCTGCCTACGCAGAACCCGGAGACCGCCCGCGTGCCGTAGTGCGGATTGATGCGCCAGACCCCACCGGCGCCGCAGAAGCAGCGCGTCGCTTCGGATGGACCGTGGTGCAAACGCTTCCGCCCACAGACACGGACCGCGAGGCCCAAGACGCCTTGGACAACCTACACCACTACCTCCACCTGTAACGAAGGTTGTACCTTCGCACCATGTTTGCCCTCTACGGTCGTCGGCTCCCGGAAGAATCCCTTCCCTACGTAGTAGAAATGCTCGAAGTCTTTGCGCGCGCAGGAGAGCCCGTGCACCTCTACCGCGGCCTGCAAGACCGGGCCAACACCCACTGGAACGCCGGCTGGGACTACCCCACCTTCAAAACGCCCGAAGAACTCCAAGCCCTGCACCCCGCCTTGGTCATTTGCTTGGGCGGCGACGGCACCATTCTGGACGCCAGCACCTTGGTAGCCCGCAGCGGCATCCCCCTTCTGGGCATCAACACCGGACGCCTGGGCTTCCTGGCCTCCGTCCCCCGCACGGAAGCCGCAGCCACCGCCGAAGCCGTACTCCGCGGCGAATACACCGTGGAGGAGCGCAACATGCTCCAAGCTGAGGCCCGCGGCGGCGGCGTCACCCTAGACCCCAACTTCGCCCTCAACGAAGTAGCCGTCTCCCGCAAGGGCACCACCAGCATGATCTCCGTCCACGTCCACCTCAACGACTCCTTCCTCAACACCTACTGGGCGGACGGCCTGGTCATCTCCACCCCCACCGGCTCCACCGGCTACAACCTCTCCTGCGGCGGCCCCATCCTCATCCCCGGGTCCGACAACTTCATCATCACCCCCATTGCGCCGCACAACCTCACCGTGCGTCCGCTCGTCATCCCCAACACAGACACCATTACCCTGCGCATTGAATCCCGCGAAGACGCCTACCTGGCCTCCCTGGACTCCCGCGTCTACTCCCTAGACGGCAGCACCGAACTGGTGCTCCACAAAGCAGACTTCAAACTGCGCCTCGTCCGCATGCTCAACACAGACTTTGCCACCACCCTGCGCAACAAACTTTTGTGGGGTTTGGACCGGAGGAATTGAGCGCACACCCCAAAGTGCGGAACAGCGGCAACAAACGGTTAAAAGAGAAAGAGGGCGGGTTGCACTCGTCCCCAATGCAGAACTTCGCGTACGGAGGGTGGGGGCTGGTTCATACTCCATTTGGATGCCGAAACATCCCAAAAGTTCACAAAATGTAAAATGAAACCCTCACATTTTGTAAAGTGAAAGGTCAAGATTTTGTAAAGTGAAAATATAACAGCTTGTTTTTTAGTCATATACAACTTCTCCACGCCACCACCCTCAGGAAGCCTTAAAAACGGTTCGCAAACCAAGGTCGGCCCATCGATTTGCCCTCCCTAGGGGCCCAAAACCTCATGACGGTGCAGCCAAATGTATCCACGTAAAATCCACCCCCTCAATCCCGGTCGTCCCATACAAAAATGCTACCTTTGCGCGTTATGTTCAGGATGAACGAAAAACCAACAAACCGCCTGTGGTTATGGGCCCTGGGCGTGCTGCTGAGCACGGCCCCCGCCTGGGCGCAAGCCACCCACGAATTTGGGTTGAGTACGGCCGGAACCACCTTCACCGGTGATGTAGGTGCGTATGGGTTGACCGTGCCCCAACGCGCTGCTTTTGGCGCCTACTACCGCATTCAAGGACATCGGCACTACGCCTTTCGCGCGGTGTACCAACAAGGCCAGTTGTTTGCGGACGACGCCAAAAGCGGTCTGAGCGAACGCATCAACCGAAACAGCCACTTCCGCAGCCCGTTCTGGGAGGCGTCGGCCCAAGTGGAAATTGACTACGTGCCCCAGCGACTGCGCAGCAGCAAGGGCCAAACCACGCTGTACCTCTTTGGCGGTGCGGGCATCATGGGCTTCAACCCGCAAGCCCAGTACCACGGCGTTTGGACAGACCTCCAGCCCCTGGGTACGGAGGGCCAAGGCACGCCCCTCTCCAATACAGCCACATACGCCCGAACGGCCGCCATTTTGCCCGTAGGCATGGGCGTTCGCTACCGCTTGGGTGATTTGCTCACCGTGGGGGCGGAAGCCGGATGGCGCATTAGCTCCACGGACTATTTGGACGACGTTTCCGGTTTGTACGTAGATTCCAAGGCACTGGCCACCTACAACGGCGCCGCCGCAGCGGCCCTCTCAGACCCCTCCCTGGTGGTGCAGAACCGCGCCGGACGTCCGCGCGGAAACGCCCAAACCCAAGACACCTACGCTACGGCTGGAATCTTTGTGGGAATCCACTTGGAGACGTTTTTGGAACGGTGCGCGTCTTTCTTGTACCAATAATTTCAACGGCGTCCTCCCTGTGTCTACCCCCAACAACTCGCTGCCCCAACACGTTGCCATCATCATGGACGGCAACGGTCGATGGGCCAAAAAACAGGGGTTTCTCACGCGGGTGCGCGGCCACGAGTCCGGCGTAGAAGCCCTCCGACGCACCGCCACTGCCGCGGCAGAAATAGGGATCCGCTACCTAACGGTTTATGCGTTTTCGTCGGAAAATTGGGCCCGCCCCAAGTTGGAAGTGGACGCCTTGATGAGCATTTTGGTGAATGCGCTGCATAAGGAACTGTCCACACTTCAAGAGAACCGCATCAAACTGCACGCCATTGGCCGCCTGCAAGACCTGCCCGCGGTGTGCCAACGCCAGCTGAATGAGGTCATCGAAGCCACCGCCACCAACAACCGCATGACCCTCACGCTCGCGTTGAGCTACGGCAGCCGCGAGGAACTGGTGGACGCCTTCCAACACGTGGCGCGGGAAGCCGCCTCCGGCCGTCTGCGCCCGGAGGATTTGGACGCCAAAACCGTGGAACGCTTTTTGTACACCACGGACATGCCGGACCCGGACCTCGTGATCCGAACCTCCGGCGAACAACGCATTTCCAACTTTCTGCTTTGGCAAATTTCCTACGCCGAGCTCTTTTTTACCCCGGTCTTGTGGCCGGATTTTGACAGACCGCACCTGGAAGAGGCCCTGGCCGCATACGCCGGCCGCGAACGCCGCAAAGGCCTCACCAGCGAACAAGTAGCCCCCAACGTGGCCTAAATGACTTTCTCCGTGACCCTACCGTCCTCAAAAGCCGCCACCCCCCGTCGGTTCACTTGGTTTCCGCTTGGAGCGGCCTTACTACTGGCCCTCCACAACCCCTTTGGAACACCTGCGGCCCGCGCCCAAGGCCTCGTGGGCCCCTCCACCGCAAATTACGTCCCCGGCATGGAGTACGAAATTGGAGGCATCCTCGTCACCGGCGCAGACCACCTAGACCCCAGCGTCATTCAGCTCCTCAGCGGCCTCACCGCCGGAGACCGCCTCACCCTCCCTGGTGAAAAAGTCACCAACGCCATCAAAACGCTCTGGAACCAAAAACTGTTCGACAACGTCCAGATTTATGTGCACGAACGCCAAGGAGACATCGTATTCCTCACCATCGCCCTGCAGCCCCTGCCCAAACTTTCCAAATTCTACTTCACCGGACTCACCAAGCCCCAGCAAGACGCCGTACGGGAATTGATCCAACTGCAACGCGGCGCCGTGGTGTCCGAAAACCTCAAGGTGACGGCCGCCAACAAAATCATCAAGCGCTACTTGGAAAAAGGCTACCCAGACTGCCGCGTGAACGTGGTACAAGCCGTTGATTCCACCGCCACGGACCGCGTCACCTTGGGTTTTGACGTGAATTTGGGCGTGCGCCTGCGCATCGCCAGCATTGATTTTGTGGGCAATCCCTCCTACCCAGACGCCAAATTGCGCAGTAAATTCAAGGAAACCCACCAGCATGCCGCTTGGAATATTTTTCAGTCTTCCAAACTCTTGGCAGACAAATACGCCGACGACCAGCGCAAACTCATTGGCTTTTACAACACCAAAGGCTTCCGCGATGCCCGCGTAGTGCGCGACTCCTCCTACCGCACGACAGAAGGCCTGCACCTGAAAATCTTCCTTGAAGAGGGCAAACCCCACTTTTTCCGCAACATCTCCTTTGTGGGCAACGCCGAATACCCCACCGACGTGCTGGAATCCATCCTGCGCATCCAAAAAGGCGAGCGCTACGATGCCAAACGTTTGTACGAACGCGTCAACGGCGACCCCAACTCCAACGACATCGCTTCCCTGTACCTGAACAACGGCTACCTCTTCTCCAACGTCATGCCCGTTGAGACCCGCGTGGAAAACGACTCCATCGACCTGGAAATTCGCGTCCGCGAGGGGCGCCCGGCCACCATCAACAAGGTCACCGTCACCGGCAACGACCGCACCAACGACCACGTCATCTACCGCGAGGTCCGCACCCGCCCGGGAGACCTCTTCAGCCGTGCAGACATCCAACGAACCATCCGCGAACTGGGCCAGCTGGGTTATTTTGACGCCCGAAACGTCAACGTAACCCCCAAGCCCAACGCCGAAACCGGAACGGTTGATCTGGAATACACCGTGGTGGAGCAGTCCACCAGCCAATTGGAACTCCAAGGCGGCTGGGGCGCCAATACCGTGGTAGGGACCTTGGGCCTGAATTTCAACAACTTCTCTGCCCGCAACATCGGCAACAAAAAGGCGTGGAAACCCCTCCCCACCGGCGACGGACAAACCATCAACCTCCGCGCGCAAACCAACGGCACCTTCTTCTCCTCCTATTCCTTCAGCTTCTCGGAACCCTGGCTGGGTGGTAAGAAACCCAACGCCCTGAGCGTAAGCGCATACCACAACATCATGAACTCCAACGGCCGCACGGACTCGTTGGCCCAAAAAATATCCATCACCGGCGTGTCCGTAGGCCTCGGCAGACGCCTCAAATGGCCGGACGACTACTTCACCCTCTTCCAACAGGTAGAATTCCGTCGGTTCGACGTCAACAACTACCCGTTCATTGGCGGAGACTTCAAGCAAGGCGTCATGCACGCCCTGGCCTACTCCTTTGTGCTGCGTCGGGACAACCGGGACTACCCCATCTTCCCCACCCGCGGTACCTCCTTCAACTTCACCCTAGAAGCCACCCCGCCCCTCTCCCTGCTGGACGGCCGCGACTACTCCAAGCTCACCGCCACGGAAAAATACCGCTGGGTAGAGTACCACAAGTGGAAGATGACCTTTGACTCTTACGCCCTCCTGGCCAAAAACACCGTCTTCCGCGGCTACATGGAATTCGGCATGCTGGGCATGTACAACGCCAACTACGGCCTGCCCCCCTTGGAACGCTACTACCTGGGCGGCGACGGTCTCCAAAACTTCGTGCTGGACGGCCGCGAAATCGTGGGCCTGCGCGGTTACCAAAACTACTCCCTCACGCCCAACGGCGGCGGCGCCCTCTACAACAAGCTGACCGCAGAACTGCGCTACTTGGTAACCCCCAACCCCAGCGCACAAATCTTCCTCCTCGCCTTTGCGGAAGCCGGCAACAACGTAGACCGATTCCGGGACTACAATCCCTTCTACCTCAAACGCTCCGCAGGTGTGGGCTTGCGCATCTTCATGCCCATGTTTGGCCTCCTGGGCGTAGACCTGGCTCACGGATTTGACCCCCAACCCGGCGCACTCACCCCCAGCGGCTGGCGTACCCACTTCGTGATGGGGCAGCAATTCTAATCCCGCCCTCCCCTTTGACGTTCTCCATGGAAAGTAGATTCCCTTCAATGCCCGTTTGGATGCCCAAAACCCACCTTTTTTCTGCTCCGTTCCTGCGTTTGTTGGCCGTAGTTACCCTCCTGTGGGGCTGGTCTTTGGAAGCGTCGGCCCAACGTTTGGCCTACTGCAACACCCAGTACGTACTGAACAAAATGCCCGAATACGCCCAAGCCAAAAAGGAAATTGAACGCGTCACCAAACAATGGGAAGGCGAAGTCTTGGCCGCCTTAGACGAAGCACAAGCCCTGGAACAAGCCCTAGAGGCCGAAAAAGTCCTCCTCACCAACGCCCTCCTAGCCGAACGCAAAAAAACCGTTGAAGACAAGCGCGCGCAAGCCCGCACCCTCCAAATGAAATACTTCGGCCCCGAAGGCGAGCTGTTCACAAAGCAAATGGAATTGGTACGGCCTTTGCAAGACCAAGTTTTCAATGCCGTTCGCGAGGTGGCCAAACGCAAAAAACTCGATTTCGTCTTTGATCAAGGTACCGCCGTGGGCGTTCTCTACGCCGCGGAAACCAACGACATCTCCGACGAAGTCCTGGACAAACTCGGCCGCTAAACCACCGGCACCAACAACGCCAATGCCAACACGCGCCTCCCCGTTGCCCGCACCACCAATCGTTTAACGTTCCGATTAAAACCCAACTCCTATCTTTGCCCACTAACGAATTCCCAAGAACCTCAAACCGATCAAACGACAGCCGCACCAAAGCGGTCTCAACCCCACAATCATGAAAAAAGTCCTCTTCGCCGCCGCTATCGCACTCCTCTCTGCTGCTCCCGCACTTGCCCAAAAGGTGGGTCACGTCAACATCGACTCCTTGCTGGTATTGATGCCGGAATACAAAGCGGCCATGGTCAACCTGGAAGCTGAGCAAGCCAAATTTGAGAACGAAGCCCGCGAAATGCAAGCCGAATTGGAAAAGAGCGCCGCTGCCATGCAAGCCGCTTCTACCAACTGGAGCGAATTACGGAAGCAACAGGAAACCAAGAGTTTGCAAGACGCCTACGCCAACATCCAGTCCTACATGCAGAACGCTCAAGAGACCCTGCAAACCAAGGAAGTGGAAATGTTGACCCCCGTCTTGGAAAAGATGCAAAAAGCCATCGACGACGTCGCCACCGCCCAAAAGCTGTCCTACGTCATTGACAGCTCTCGCTCCAAGGGCGTTTTGGTGTATCAAAAAGGCGGCGACAACCTCATGAAGGCAGTCAAAGCCAAGCTCGCCATCAAGTAAACCGCGGCAATAGTGCCGCGGGGAGCCTCCAACGGCGCTGACGCGCCGTTGGAGGAAACACCTCCACTACCTCCGATCGCCTTCCCGATCGCCCCATCCTCAGCCGAATGCAAGCAACCCCCGACGGCCCCATTGGACTTTTCGACTCCGGCGTCGGCGGTCTCACCGTAGCCCGCGCGGTTGCGCAGCGCCTTCCGCACCGCCAACTCCTCTACTTTGGAGACACGGCGCACCTTCCTTACGGCGACAAATCGCCCGAAGCCATACAATCCTACTCCATCGCCATTGCGGATTACCTCCTGGCCCATGGAGCCGTTGCGATTGTTGTGGCCTGCAATACCGCATCGGCCGTGGCCTGGGACGCGCTCCGCGCCCACGTACCCGCGCACATCCCCATCATCAACGTCATCGACCCCGTCGTTGCCGCCGTGGCCCAAACCTACCGCTCCCAAACAACACCCCCCAACGTCGGCGTCATCGGTACCCGCGGAACCATTGGCAGCGGCATCTACCCCGCACGCATCAACGCCGCCGGCGTACCGGGAACCGTACACGCCCTGGCCACGCCCCTTCTGGTGCCCATCATCGAAGAAGGCCTGGCGCACTCGGAAATCCTCCGTGCCACCCTGCACCACTACCTCGCGCAACCGGAACTCCAAGGCATCAACACCCTCATCCCCGGCTGCACCCACTACCCCCTACTCACCGACGAAATCCGCGCCTTTTTCGCCGAGCGCAACACCCCCATCACCCTGATCGACGCCCCCTCAGTGGTAGCCAACGCCGTGGCCAACGCCCTCGAACCCGACCGTCCAGCACCAACCGCCACCGCGCAAAGCCCGCAAACCCCGCACGCGCCGCACCGCTTCTTCGTCAGCGACTACACCCCCACCTTCGAGCGAATCGCCCAGCAATTCTTCGGCGACGTCGTCACCCTGGAATTAGCACACTGACCATGGCCCTCGTACTTCCCGTCAACGGCATCGCCCCCACCATCCCCGCATCCTGCAAACTCCTTCCAACGGCCACCGTCGTGGGCGACGTCGTCTTTGGCGAAGAATGCTCCGTCTGGTTCAACGCCGTCGTCCGGGGCGACGTCAACCAAATCCGCATCGGTAACCGCGTCAACATCCAAGACAACGCCGTCATCCACTGCACCTACCAAAAATTCGCCACCACCCTCGGAAACAACGTTTCCGTAGGCCACAACGCCATCGTCCACGGCTGCACCCTCCACGACAACGTCCTCATCGGCATGGGCGCCATCGTGATGGACGGCTGCACCGTCGAGTCCAACTCCATCGTAGCGGCCGGCTCCGTCGTCACCCAGAACACCCACATCCCCGCGGGCGAAATCTGGGGCGGTATCCCCGCGCGCAAAATCAAAGCCATCAGCCCGGAGCTCCAAAAAGGTGAAATTGAGCGCATTGCCCAAAACTACCTGATGTACAGTTCCTGGTTCGACGCCCCTACCCATCCCTAACGGGGTGCAAGTTGGACCTTTTTTGGCCCGACAATCGGTTTTAAACGGATAGAAGCGTATACAAACGACTAAAAGTGTACTTTACTGAATATCAGCTAACTGTGCATTACTAAACGTTTGCACTAAAGCACCAAAAAAGACACGGTCGCCAATCCACCGAATACGCTAATTTTGGGGTATGGAAATCAAACGCGTCCCCGTCAGCATCTACGCCGAATCGACCCCCAACCCCTCGGTCATGAAATTCGTCGCCAACAAAATGCTCATCGACCAAGACCACGTCGAATTCCGCAACATTGAAGAAGCGCAACCCAGCCCTCTGGCCGTCAAACTCTTCCACTTTCCCTTCGTCAAAGAAGTCTTCATTTCCAGCAACTTCGTCGCCCTCCACAAATTTAACGTCGTGGAATGGGACGACGTCGCCCAGGAAATCCGCCAATTCCTCACCGACTGGGTCACCTCCGGCCAACCCATTCTCACCGGCCCCGTTGCGCCCCGCAAAGACGAGGAAACTGGCAGCCAAGCCATCACCCTGGACTCCCTCCCCACCGACCTGGGCGAGATCGAGCAACGCATCGTAGAAGTCCTGGACGAATTCGTCCGACCCGCCGTGGCGCAAGACGGCGGCAACATCGCCTTCGTCGGCTACGCCAACAAGATCGTCACCGTCCAGCTCCAAGGCGCCTGCTCCGGCTGCCCTTCCAGCACCCTCACGCTGCAGTCCGGCATCAAAAACATCCTCCAGCGCATGCTCCCCACCCTGGTCGACGACGTTGTCGCGGCCTAACCTACGGTCCTACTTTTTAAGAATTCCATGAATCCGACGAAAACCCGCGCCTGGCAGGCCCTTGAGGCCCATTCCTCCTCCTTCAACCTGCATTTGCGCGACCTCCTCACGGATCCTGCCCGCGTTTCGGCGCAAACCATCCGCCTGGACGACCTCCTCCTCTTCGACTACTCCAAGCACCGCGTCACCGAAGAAACCCTGGGCCTTTTGGAGCAGCTTTTTGTAGAAACCGGCGCCGCCGAAGGGTTCCAAGCCATGCTTCGCGGCGACAAAATCAACGCCACCGAAGGTCGCGCCGTGTTGCACACGGCGCTCCGCGACCCCCGCACCGAGCCCCTTCTGGTGGACGGCGTGGACGTTCGCGCGCTCGCCTCCGGCGAGCGACACCGCATGTACGCCTTCGCCGACGCCGTCCGCGCCGGCCGCAAACGCGGCCACACCGGCCTGCGCTTCAACCACATCGTCAACATCGGCATTGGCGGATCCGACCTGGGCCCCCGCATGGCCTACGAAGCGCTCAAACCCTTCTCAGACCGCGATCTCCAAATCCATTTTGTCTCCAACGTCGACGGCGCAGACCTCCACGAATGCCTGCGGCAGCTGGACCCCGAGCGCACGCTCTTCCTGGTGGCCTCCAAGACCTTCACCACCCAGGAAACCATGGCCAACGCCGAGGCTGCGCGCGCCTGGCTCATCCAACAACTGGGCGACCCCGCCTGCACCGAAAAACACTTTGTAGCCCTCAGTACCAACGCGGAAAAAGTTGCGGCCTTCGGCATCACCCC
This sequence comes from Owenweeksia hongkongensis DSM 17368, assembly GCA_945865885.1. GTDB lineage: Bacteria > Bacteroidota > Bacteroidia > Flavobacteriales > Schleiferiaceae > CAMDTE01. The sequence goes on along the minus strand of CAMBEZ010000006.1, from coordinate 62,041 downwards.
GGAACACACCTTCGGCTTTTGGGACTGGGTGGGCGGACGCTACTCCGTTTGGAGCGCCATCGGCATGCCCCTGTGCATTGCCCTAGGATCGGAGCAATTCCAATCCTTCTTGGACGGTGCGCACCGAATCGACCGCCACGCCGCAGAGGCCCCTTTTCGCCAGAACATCCCGCAAATCATGGCGGCTCTTGGCATCTGGTACCGAAATTTTTTAGGCGCCAGCAGCCACGCCGTTTTGCCGTACGACCAGTACCTGCACCGCTTTGCGGCCTACTTGCAGCAGGCAGACATGGAGTCCAACGGCAAATCCGTGGACCGAGACGGGAACCGCGTTACCTACGCCACCGGACCCGTGGTTTGGGGCGAACCCGGCACCAACGGCCAACATGCTTTTTACCAATTGATCCACCAAGGCACGGAATTAATACCGTCGGATTTCATTGCCAGCGTGCATCCGCAGCACCCGCTGCACGCACACCACGCCAAGCTCCTGAGCAATTTCTTGGCACAAACCGAGGCCCTCGCCCTGGGCCGGCCCACCGCCCCCACCCCCTACAAGGTATTCGAGGGCAACAAACCCACCTCCACCTTCCTGTTTGACGCCCTCACCCCCTACGCCCTGGGCGCGCTGATTGCCCTCTACGAGCACAAAATCTTCTTCCAGGGACACGTTTGGAACATCTACCCCTACGACCAATGGGGCGTGGAATTGGGCAAGGAAATGGCCAACATCGTGCTTCCGGAACTGGAGGGCGACGGCCCCATCGGCACACACGACGCCTCCACCGCAGCGCTCATCGCGCACGTACGGGGCTTGCAGCAAGGCTAAGCCCCCTCAACACGCCCGCAACTTGTCCAGCAAGCTGCTCAATAGCTGCGCTTCTTCCGGCGTCAGCGCTTCCTTCATGCGTTCTTGGGGCGCGGTCGTGCGCACGTCGATCTGCTCCAAAAGGGACAGGCCTGCGGCACTGATGCGCACGTCCACCAGCCGACGATCCCCGGGGCTGACGCACTTTTCCACATACTTCAACTTGGCCAAACGGTCCACCAAACGGGACGCGTCGCTCATTTTGTCCAGCATCCGGTCCCGAATCTCCCACGTGGTGACGGGCTGTGGGTGCTGGCCGCGCAGGATGCGCAAAACGTTGAATTGCTGGGCCGTCAAGCCGTACGGCTTCAACCATTGCGCCAGTTGCTCCTTGAGCCACCCGTTGGTAAACAAAATGTTGAGGACCACGCGCTGGTGATCGCTCTCAAAGCTGGACTGCTTGATTTCCTCCGCAAGGCTTTTGACGGGAACCGACGGTTTCACCGATTTAAACGGTCATGATTTCCGCTTCCTTCTCCGTAATGAGGTTCTCCACCTTGGCCACGTAGGAGTTGGTCAGGTCCTGTATCTGCTTCTCCAAATCCTTGCCCATGTCTTCCGCAAGTCCGTCCTTCTCCAAGCGCTTGGTCTCGTCCATGCCCTCTTTGCGGCCAGCACGAATACTCACCTTGGCCTCCTCGCCTTCCTCGCGGGCCATTTTAACCAGCGACTTCCGACGCTCCTCCGTCAACGGCGGGATGTTGATGATGATGGCCTCCCCATTGTTCATGGGGTTGAAGCCCAAATTGCCGTTGATGATGGCGCGCTCAATGTCCGGAATCAACTTCTTCTCCCACGGCTGCACCAGCAGCGTACGCGCGTCCGGCGTATTGATGTTGGCCACCTGCGCCAAGGGCGTCATGGCTCCGTAGTAATCCACCCGAACTCCATCCAGCATGGCCGGATTGGCCCGACCTGCCCGAATCTTCAACAAGGCCTTCTCCAAGTGCGAAATCGCCTTGTTCATGTCCTCCTTAACCGAATCTTTGATGAGCTGAATGTCTTCTTCCATGGGGTTTGACTTTGGTACAAATTTACGGGATTTTCGCTGCCCTCGCTACGGTTCCACGGCCCACTCCATGCGCTGCTAATCCCCAATTATCCAGGTTTTTGGCGATTGTAATCCCCAATTATCCGGTTTTTTGGTGCATTCGCGCCACCCCCTCCGGCCTACAAACAATAAAAAAGCCGGAATTATTCATTCCAGCTCTTAGTAAATCAAATAGATAACTAAACCTAGCCCCTTGGTTTGAGGCGGGGTGCCGCGTCGCTCCTTAGCCGCGGGGATCCACCAGGGTTCCCACTACCTCGCCACGCACCACGCGGGTCAGGTTTCCGGGAGCGTTCATGTCAAACACCACAATGGGCAGTTCGTTTTCTTTGGACAGGGTGAAGGCCGTCAGGTCCATCACGTTCAGCCCCTTTTCGTAAACCTCAGAGAAGGTGAGCGTGTCGTACTTCGTGGCGGTATGGTCTTTTTCCGGATCTGCGGAGTAAATTCCGTCCACCCGGGTGCCCTTCAGAATAACGTCTGCTTCAATCTCAATGGCGCGCAAGGTAGCTGCCGTGTCCGTGGTGAAGTACGGGTTGCCCGTTCCGCCCCCAAAAATGACCACGCGACCCTTCTCCAAATGGCGAATGGCCTTGCGTCGAATAAACGGCTCGGCAATTTTGTCCATCTCGATGGCCGACTGCAGTCGCGTGAACACGCCTTCTGCTTCCAAGGCGCCTTGCAGCGCCAAACCATTGATCATGGTGGCCAACATGCCCATGTAGTCTGCTTGTACGCGGTCCATGCCTTTTCCGGCACCTTCCATGCCGCGGAAAATATTACCGCCGCCAATGACAATGCCAACTTGCACTCCCAGTTCCACTACCGCCTTGATTTCGCGGGCATACGTTTGCAGTTGTGCCGGCTCAATACCGTAGGACTGGGTGCCCATCAGCGCTTCGCCGCTGAGCTTGAGGAGAATTCGCTTGTACTTCATCAAAGATCAAAGATACGTTTACCCAACGTTTTCTGGGCGGGGAATGTTAACGCAAAAGAAACAAAAACCACGGGCACAAAAAAAGGGGGCCCCGCTGGGGCCCCCTTGAATCATTTTCGGTTCTAAACGGGATCAAATGCCCAAACCTACACGGCGGAAATCCACCACGGCCAGGCCTTTCTGCACGCTGTCCAAGTACTGAGCAACGGTCATTTTGTTGTCTTTGATGAATTCTTGCTCCACCAGAGTGCTCTCCTTGAAGAACTTGTTCAGTTTGCCTTGAGCAATTTTCTCTACCATCTCCTCAGGCTTGCCCTCTTGACGGATTTGATCGCGGGCAATCTCCAACTCGCGCTCCAAAACCTCAGCAGGCACGTTGTCCTTGTTCAAGGATACCGGATTCATGGCAGCAACTTGCATCGCCACGTCGCGGCCGGCTTCTGAGGCAGCAGCGGTCAACACAACGGCCGTAGCCAATTTGTTGTTGGAGTGGATGTAGGTGGCCACGAAGGCTCCCTCTACGCGCTCGTAGAAAGCGATCTCAATCTTCTCACCAATGACACCGGTTTGCTCGGTCAATTTATCGGCAATGGTTCCGTTTTCAAACGGCAGCGCCAACAATTCCTCTTTGGTAGCTGGGAAACCGGCTAAAGTGGCGTCTGCCAATTGGTTGGCCAAGGCAACGTAGGTGTCGTTCTTGGCAACGAAGTCCGTCTCGCAGTTCAAGGAAATCACAATACCGCGGGTAGAATCTCCGTTGGCTTTGGCGATAACAGCACCTTCGGTGGCGTCGCGATCGGCGCGCTTGGCAGCGATCTTCTGACCCTTCTTGCGCAAGTTATCAATGGCTTGCTCGAAGTCTCCGTTGGCTTCGACCAATGCGTTTTTGCAGTCCATCATGCCTGCACCCGTGATTTGGCGCAGCTTGTTTACGTCGGCAGCGGTAATGGCCATGGCTTTTTGAATTTAATTCGGATTTGACTTTTGTGGCGTGCCGCACCGGTTTTGGGAGTCCCTTCGGTACAGGCGGTAAAAATAGGCGCGGCCCTGGGGCCGCGCCATTAAGTTTGCGTTATTCCGCAGATTGGGCGGTCTTCTTGGCCAACTTGTCGTTGCCAGACTTTTCCTTTTCTTCCTTGCGGTTGGATAGGGCCTCACGAATGGCGGTTCCTACCGCATCCATGATCAAAGCGATGGACTTGGTGGCGTCGTCGTTGGACGGGATCACAAAATCAATCAAGTGCGGGTTGCTGTTGGTGTCCACCATGGCAAAAACCGGAATGCCCAAGTTGCGAGCTTCAGCAACGGCGATGTGCTCGCGCATGATGTCCACAATAAACAAAGCGGCGGGAAGACGGCTCATGTCCGCGATGGAACCCAAGTTCTTCTCCAGTTTGGCGCGTTGACGATCCACTTGCAAGCGCTCGCGCTTGGAAAGGGTGTTGAATGTACCGTCCACTTTCATCTTGTCGATGTTGGTCATCTTCTTGATGGCCTTGCGGATGGTTACGAAGTTGGTCAACATACCGCCGGGCCAGCGCTCCGTGATGTACGGCATGTTCAAGGCCTTAGCCGTTTCTGCTACAGTCTCTTTAGCTTGCTTCTTGGTGGCAACAAACAAAATTTTGCGACCGCTGCCGGCTATTTTGGCCATGGCGTCCGTGGCTTCCGCCAATTTGCGCTGCGTCTTGTTTAAGTCCAGGATGTGGATTCCATTGCGCTCCATAAAAATGTAGGGAGCCATGTGGGGATTCCACTTGCGGGTCTGGTGACCAAAGTGTACGCCTGCGTCAAGCAGCGTTTGGATGTCTGGCGTTTGGGCCATGGGGATTGGGTTTACATTCACAAAAAACAACCGATGGGTAGCCGGAGTAAGCTCCGAGTCGCACCGGTTTGGATACTAAACAAACCGATAAAAAAAGAGGTCGATTAACGTTTGGAGAACTGGAAGCGCTTGCGGGCTTTCTTCTGACCGAACTTCTTGCGTTCCACCATGCGCGGATCGCGAGTGAGCAAACCTTCTGGCTTGAGCATCGGGCGATTCTCGCTGTTGATGGTAACCAAGCAACGGCTGATGGCCATGCGGATGGCTTCGGCTTGGCCGGTGATGCCACCGCCCTCAACGTTCACCTTCACGTCGTATTGGTCCACCAAATTGGTCAAAGCGAACGGCTGCAATACTTTGTACTGCAAAGCCGCCGTTCCAAAGTAGTTCTTCAGGTCGCGGTGGTTGATGATCACTGTTCCGGTGCCGGGCTTAATGTATACTCGGGCAACAGAGGTCTTGCGGCGACCGATGGCATGCGTTTGAGACATCGCTTAGAAAATTTCGTTCAGGTTGACAACAGCAGGCGTTTGTGCTTGGTGGGAATGCTCAGCACCTGCATATACATGCAAGCAGTTGAACATAGCACGTCCCAAACGATTCTTCGGCAACATACCGCGAATCGCTTCCTCAACAACACGCGTGGGCCTGCGCTTCATTTCGCTTGCTGGCGTAGAAAAACGCTGACCACCGGGGTATCCCGTGTAGCGAACGTACTTCTTGTCGTCCATCTTCTCGCCAGACAAAGCAATTTTATCGGCATTGATGATGATGACGTGATCGCCGCAATTTACGTGCGGAGTGTAGGAGGGCTTGTGCTTGCCGCGGATGAGTTTGGCCACTTGCGACGACATGCGTCCCAAGGTTTGACCTTCGGCATCCACCACGAGCCAATTTTTCGTGACCGTCGCCTTATTGGCGGATAGAGTCTTATAGCTTAACGCGTCCACTGTGTTATGGGTCTTTTTATGGGGCTGCGAAGATACGGAGATTTTTTGGGATTTACCAACACCGCATGGTGCAAAAAATGCAAAAGGGTACGGGTCGACGGTTCCGCATTTGCGTTTAAAGCGGTTTTTCGGTGGTTTCCGGGGGTGAAAAGCGCGCGCAGCCAGGCGCTCCTGACGTCGGTATGCCTTTTGATAACTACCTTCGGTTTCCTTTTTTAATGATTCACCATCCTTGATCCGTTGTCTTTGATCGCTCCTGCTCGATTATCTTCTATAATGGTTCCAATCTACTCCTTTCTTCTTGCGTCCGTACGTCGGATTGCGCTCTTGTTCATTCTCTTGGCGGGATCCCTGCAGGTGCAGGCGCAAACCACCCACCGGTGCGGCACGGACGAGTACCACGCCGGATTGGCGGGCTTTGAGGACCGTCGGGCCCGTACCGACGCCACACTAGCGCAGTGGATGCAGGACAACCCGGGACTGGACCAGTACACCCCGGAGGCCACCTACACCATTCCGGTGGTGTTCCACGTGATGTACTACGACCAGACGGACAACATTTCCGAGGCGCAAATCAACGATGCCCTGATTCGTTTGAATAAGGATTTCCGACGCCTGAACAGCGACGCCGGCCAGTTGCGCTCCATCTTTACTGCCCGCGCTGCAGACCTGAACATTGAGTTCGTTCGGGCCAAGGTGGACCCCACGGGCAAGTGCACCAACGGCATCACGCGCACGCAGACGCCCCTTACCCTGGCGGCCAACAACAACGTAAAAAGCGTTGTGGGCTGGGACAACAAAAAGTACCTCAACATTTGGGTGGTGCGGGAAATCGACCTCGCCGGCACCCAACCGAACGTGATTGTGCTGGGCTACGCGGCCTTCCCCTACAACGGCCTTCCCGGAACCCAAGACGGCATCGTCATTCGGCACGATCAAGTGGGCGGAACGGGCACCTCCGTGAGCAACGGACGCACGCTGACCCACGAGGCCGGGCACTACTTTAATTTATACCACACCTTTCAAGGCGGTTGCGGCCAAGGGGACCAGTGCGCGGACACCCCCCCGGTAATCAGCGCCTCCGACGGTTGCAACAAGACCCAAAACACCTGCACCAACGACGTTCCGGACCTTCCGGACATGCTGGAGAACTACATGGATTACTCGGACGACAACTGCATGAACACGTTTACGTTGGACCAACGTTCGCGCGCCTGGGCTGCTCTGAACTCCTTCAACCTGCGCGGCTCCCTCACCGCACCGTCCAACTTGGTGGCCACCGGCGCAACCGTTCCCCTGCCCACCTGCATCCCGGTCTCCAACTGGACCTCCAACACGCGCACCGTGTGCGCCGGTGACTCCGTTCAGTTCACACAACTGGCCATTGGCTACAAGCCCCTGTTCTACCACTGGACCATCATGGACGCCTACCAGAACAATCAGTTCCACCTCCTGACCCCCAACCCCAAAATCAAATTCACGCAACCGGGCCGCTACAAAGTGGAATTGAACGTCAGCAATCCCGACGGTTCCTCCACCGTGACCCGCGATGCCTACCTCACCGTTCATCCTTCCACCCCTCCCGCGGTAGCCTCCCCCAGCTGGACCCTGGAAAACGTCCTGCCCAACCTGCAGTGGACCGTGGACGAAAGCGGCGACAACATCGGTTGGGAAAGCACCTCAGCCGCCGCGCACACCGGCTCCAAATCCGTGCGCATCCGGCATTTTGACGTAAAAGCCCCCGGCGGTGGCGATTTCCTGACCTCGGCCCCGGTGGCCACGGGCGGCACCGGCACCCTCACCTTGAAGTTCTGGTTGGCCTTCGCCAAGAAACAGGCCAACAACACGGACCAATTGCGCATTTTCACCAGCCGCGATTGCGGCAAAACCTGGACTTTGGAACGCCTGATCACCACCTTCCAACTGAACTCCACCGCCAACCTTTTCCCCACCGTGGGCTACATCCCGCAGGCGTCGGACTGGAAGGAACTGTCTGTGGTTTTGTCCGCGACGGCCGCCACCGCCCCCGAAATCATGGTGCGCTTTGAAAGCATCAACGGAGGCGGCAACAACCTCTACCTGGACGACATTCGTTTGTCCTACTCCGTGGGATTGGACGAAGCCGACGAGGCGCAGGCGCTGCGCGCCTTCCCCAACCCCGGCTCAGACCGAGTGCGCCTCAGCACATCTTCCACAGCGGGCGACACCAACGTTTGGACGGCCACGGATTGGACCGGACGCACGGTATGGACGGCACCCGCCGGCCGCGAAGAGTTTGTGGACGTTGCCACCTTCGGTTGGCCGGCCGGCCTCTACATCTTCCGACGCGGGGACGCTGCAGTTCGGTGGATTAAGGAGTAACAGCGGACCTCGGCAAAAGCTCCAGCAAGTACGTGTCCGGATTGGGCAAGGTGAGCACCAAGCGGAACCGTTCGGGGCGCTGCTGAACCGTCGGGACCAAATAGCGGCCCACGCTGGCGTACCCCATTTGATCGATGACCACGTGGGTGACGCCGGATCGTTCCATGCCGGCCAAAACCGTGTCTGGATCGGTACTGGAGTCAAATTTGGTGCACGTTCGGTTGGCGTAGAGGTAAAAAAGTGCGGGTTTGTAGGTGCAGATGACGGCGTCGGCGGGGGTGTTTTCCTGAACGTACTTGCCCAGGTTGAAGTAGTTGTTGAAATTGCTGATGTGCGGCTCTTTGGAGGACTTCACCTGCGCCAAAATACACGGGTGGTTGCTCACGGGATCCTCTGCCGTAGTGGCTTTTCCGAAGGCGGGCAGCAGAAAGAGCGCCAGAACGGCCGGGTGTGCCAGCAGCCCGATGGAGGATTTTTGTGCGGCGCGCTGCAGGAGGTCCCACGCCCCCACGAGGGCGGCGAAGCCCACCAGGGGAAGCAGCGGTTGCAAAAAGCGGACCCCAAACCAGACGTCGGGCCACAGGAGAAAAATCACCGCACTGGAGGCGAGGTAACCGGCGTAGAGCGTGCGCAGTTTGGGCATGCGGACGGCGCCCCAGACGGTGAGGCCGAGCAACAACAGGCCCAACAGGGGATAGGAAACCAGCTGTTCTTCTTGGTAGGAGACCTCGTAGGCGGGAAAGAATCCGTTGGGGAGCTCTTGGGTTAGGTAGCGGGAGGCGTTGGCAACAATGCGATCCACCCAACCACTGCCGTCCAGCAGTCCTTCTTCCGGGCGGTAGGGATTGACCCGAACGAGTTGCTGCAGGTAGCCGTTGCCGCCCAACGCTTTTCCGCGCAGGTACCACGGCAGGCAAAGTGCCAAAAAGCCGGCGCCGTAGGCCACGGCAGGCACCCAACGCTTTTGGAACAAGAGGTACAGGCCCACGGCCCCCACCAGTGCAATGCCGGCTGTCCGGATGTGGTAACTCACGGCACTGAGCAGCACCAGGGACCAAAATACGGGCGATTTCCAAAAGGGCTTCTCTTCCCGCTCCCAGCGCACCAAGGCGTGGAGCACGAGCACGGAGAAGAAAAGAAACGGAACCTCGCTCATCATGATGGTGGCGCTGCGCAGCAGGTGGCCGTTGAGGAGGGCAAAGGCCGCCGCCAGGAAGGCCACGGTGGTGTTGCCGACGGTCCGTTCAAACAGCTTGTACAGCAACAGGACGGTAGCTAAGAAGAGCGCTCCATTCATGAGTTTTAGGAACACAAAGGAGTCGCTTACAAACATAAACAGGGCCATTAAGGCGGGGTAGCCCGGCGGGAAATGGTTGGCAGGGGTCTGCTCCGGAAGGTGGATGTCTGTGTAGCCGGCGCCGGTGCTCAACGCCTTTCCCAGGATGTAGTAGCCGGCGTTGTCCCCGCCCAAGTCTATTTTGGAATCGAAAACAGCGGCATAAACCAATAAAAAAAGTCCGGTGAGGAGGTAGAGGGGCAGGTTTTTCTTCATGATCGTCTTTGGGAATTCTTGAAGCTCCACGGGAAGGCTGCAGAGCGGGTGCAGGATGCGAATTTAAGGTTTTGCACGGGACCTGAGCGCAGTGGGCAGCACCGATTTTCCTATTAACCTACCATTTAGGTAGGAATTTGTATCTTTGCATCCAAGCATGGCAGACTACGCACTATTACTACTGTACGGGGCCTTGGTTCTGGGGGTGTTCGTACGCGGGGTGCGGCCGGGAGTGCTCTTTGCCGGCGCTGCCGTAACCGCATGGGCATTTGGCGCCCTGGACCTCGAAGACTGGGCCGCAACCCTGGGCAACCGAAGTTTGCTGACCATCTTTGCCCTGACCATCTTGGCAGGCACCGTGCAACAAAGACTGGGCCTCACGGCTGCGCTTTTGCGTATTTTGCCCAGCGGCAACCGCCCCAACCGCTTTTTGGCGGCACTGGTGGGCGCTACCTCCGGTTTGAGCGGATTCATCAACAACACCCCCTTGGTGGCGCTGCTCATCCCCTTTGTGCGCAAATGGGCGGAAGTAAACAAAAAACCCATACAACCGCTCCTGATGCCCATGGTCTTTGCCGCTACCGCCGGCGGCATGTTGACCGTATTCGGAACCTCCACCAACCTGGTTTTAAACGGCTTGTTGGAAGAATCCCCCGGCTTGCTGGGCGCGTCGATGCCAGACACCCTCCAAACGGCACAGTACTGGGGTCCCGGCCTGGCGGTGGTTGTTTTGACCGGCCTTGTGCTGATTTTTTTTGCTCCCAGATTGCTTCGCGGACGAACGGACGGTTCTACCTCCGAAAACCCTGCGGCACGCTCCTACACGGTGGAAACACTGCTGCTGGACAACGCTCAGGCCGTGAGCAAAACCGTTGCCCAAGCCGGTTTTCGCAACCTCCATGGGCTCTTTCTGGTGGAAATTATGCGGAGCGGGCAAACCATTTCGCCGGTGGGGCCGGACGAGGTGCTGGTGGCGGGAGACCGACTTTTCTTCGCCGGGGATTTGGACCAAATTCGCCAATTGACTGCCGAACGTCCGGGTTTGGCCCTGCCCCAGGCAGACCTGACGGACCGCGCTGCCCATGCTCCGGTGGTGGAGGTATTGGTGCCCAACGCCTCTTCCCTGGTGGGCCAATCCGTCAAGGAAAGCAATTTCCGGGAACGCTTTGGCGCGGCCATTGTAGCCATCCACCGCCGCGGACAGCGCTTGGGCGGACGCATTGGCGATCAACTGCTTCAAGCCGGTGACTTGCTGGTTTTGGTGGGTTCCGAACGACTGGACGAACGGCTGGAAAACCAAACGGACCTCTACCCCATTGGCGAACGGGCCGCGGAAAGCGCACCGGGCGATCCGGTGAAAATCCGCCTATTTCTGGCCAGCCTGGGCCTGTTGATCTTGGCCGCCAACCTCGGCTGGACGGACCTTCTGGGCGTGGCCGTGGGCCTTCTTTTTGTGGGCTCCCTCCTGGGGTTTGTTACCCTTTCCGCGGCGCGCAAACATTTGGATTTGGAACTTTTATTGGTTTTGAGCAGTTCCTTGGCCTTGGGCCAGGCGCTGGTGGCCTCTCCTTGGCCCGCTAAAGCCGTGGAGGCACTGTACGAGCCCCTGCACGCACTGGGGCCGTTTGGGCTCTTGGCGGTCCTCTTTTTGGTGGCCACCGCCCTGACCAACGCCGTAACGAACAACGCGGCCGTCGCTTTGATGTTTCCCTTGGCCGCGGCCGTGGTAGTGGCCGGATTGATTCCGCCGGTACCGGCCTTTCTGGCCATTGCCTTTGGCGCCAGCAATGCCTTCCTCACCCCCATTGGCTACCAAACCAACCTCATGGTGATGGGGCCTGGAGGCTACACCGGACGAGATTACCTCCGCATGGGTTGGGTAACCACTGCGGCCTACAGCACCGCATTTTTGGGATTTTCCGCTCTCTTTTTGTTGTAAACCCGACCGACCTTTATTCCTCATGAACCCCGCTTCCAACCTCACCTTCCACGTTCCCACCGTCTCCTCGGCAGATCGCGAACGCTTGCTGGGCCAAACCGGCCGCGTTTTGTGGTTTACGGGGCTCAGCGGCAGCGGCAAGAGCACCCTGGCCAATGCCACGGAGGCCGCGTTGCACGCGGCCGGCCGCGCCACCTTCCTGCTGGATGGAGACAACGTGCGCCTGGGCTTGAACCGCGATTTGGGATTTTCCGCCCAAGACCGCACGGAAAACATCCGTCGGATTGCCGAAGTGGCCAAATTGATGGCGGACGCGGGATTGGTGGTCCTCACCGCCTTTGTTTCTCCGTACGCGGCAGACCGCGACGCTGCGCGCGCGGTGGTTGGCGAAGACCGCTTTGTTGAAATCTTTGTAGACACCCCGCTGGAGGAATGCGAGCGTCGGGACCCCAAAGGCCTGTACGCCAAGGCACGCGCCGGTCAAATTCTTGATTTTACCGGAATCAGCGCGCCTTTTGAAGCCCCGGAAGCACCCAACATTCACCTTCTGACCGCGCAGCGCAGCGTTGCGGAATGCGTTTACCAAATCCTTGGCTCCTTGCCCCTCTGAATATGCCCTTGACCTACGCCCACCTGGACGAACTGGAAGCCGAAGCGATCTACGTCATTCGCGAGGCCTTTGCCCAATTTGAACACCCCGGAATTCTGTTTTCCGGTGGAAAAGACTCCATTGTGGTCACGCATTTGGCCGCCAAGGCCTTTGCGCCCGCCAAACTGCCCTTTCCCCTGGTGCACATAGACACCGGCCACAACTTCCCGGAGACCCTGACGTACCGCGACGCCCTGGTGGAGCGCTTGGGCGCTCGGCTGGTGGTGGGCAGCGTGCAGGAGTCCATCAACCGCGGCTCCGCGCAAGAGGAAACCGGAAACCAGGCCAACCGCAACCGCATTCAAACGGTTACGTTGCTGGAAACCATTGAACGCGAGCGCTTTGACTGCTTGATGGGCGGCGCCCGTCGGGACGAAGAAAAGGCCCGCGCGAAAGAGCGTTTTTTCAGCCACCGCGACGATTTTGGCCAATGGGACCCCAAGAACCAGCGCCCGGAACTGTGGAACCTCTTCAACGGGAAAAAGCGCCCGGGCGAGCATTTCCGCGTGTTCCCCATCTCCAACTGGACGGAATTGGACGTGTGGCACTACATCCGACGCGAGGGCATTGAACTGCCGGAACTCTATTTTGCCCGACCCCGCAACGTCGTATGGCGCAACAACGCTTGGCTTCCGGTATCGGAATTCATCACCCTCCGCCCCACGGACCAACCGGAAACCCGTTCCATCCGCTTCCGCACGCTGGGAGACATCACCATCACCGGCGGCATTGCCTCTGAGGCCAGCACCCTGGACGACGTCATCCGCGAAATTGAGTCGTCGCGCCAAACGGAGCGCGGCAACCGCGAGGACGACAAACGCAGCGAAAACAGCATGGAAGAACGCAAACGCGAAGGCTACTTTTAACCGATGAGCACCCCAACCCCCTCCCTAGTGACCTCCCAAACGCCTTCCCCCACATCTGCCCCGACCGGCGCACCGGCGGACCTCCTGCGTTTCACCACCGCCGGCTCCGTGGACGACGGCAAATCCACCCTCATCGGCCGCCTGCTGTACGACGCCAAAAGCGTCTTGATGGACCAGTGGGAAGCCATGGAGCGCACCAGCCTGCGCAAGGGCTTGAGCCACGTGGACCTCAGCCTCCTGACCGACGGCCTCAAGGACGAACGCGAGCAGGGCATCACCATCGACGTGGCCTACCGCTACTTTTCCACCCCCAAGCGCACCTTCATCATTGCGGACACCCCCGGCCACGTGCAGTACACGCGCAACATGGTCACCGGGGCCTCCACGGCCGACGTTGCCCTTGTTTTGGTGGATGCCCGCAACGGCGTGGTGGAACAAACCCGACGGCACCTCTTCCTGGCCGGCCTCCTGGGCTTGCCCACGGCAGTCCTGTGCATCAACAAAATGGACTTGGTGGACTGGTCCGAATCCGTGTACACCGCCATTTGTGCGGACGCCGAGCGCGTTGCGCGCGAGGCGGGCGTGCGTTCCGTGCACTTCTTGCCTCTGTCTGCCATTTTGGGCGACAACGTAGTGGACGCCAGCACCCACATGCCGTGGTACACCGGCGTTCCCCTCTTGAGCACCCTTGAATCGCTGGAGATTCCTCGTTTGGAAAACGACGGACCCTTCCGCATGGCCGTGCAAACCGTCCTGCGCCCCCACACCACCGAGCACCACGACTTCCGCGGCTACGCCGGCCGCATCGCCTCCGGCTCCGTCTCCGTGGGCGACCCCATCACCGCCTACCCCGGCGGCCTCAACTCCCGCGTCAGTGCCCTCTGGTTGGGCAGCCAACCGTTGACCAGCGCCCAGCGCGGACAGTCCGTCTCCATTGAACTGGAAGACGATTTGGACGTGGCGCGCGGCTCCCTTCTGGCCCACTCCAGCGAACCCCAGCCCGTTGCGGCACAAAACCTGGAAGCCACCTTGTGCTGGCTGGACCGTTCCCCACAAGTGCCCGGCGCTAGGTACGCGGTGCGCTGCGCCACCGCCGAAGTACGCGGCCTGATCGAATCCGTCGACGGTATTTTGGACCTCCACACCCTGGCCTACGCGCCCAGCGCCACTCCCCTGCGCCCCAACGACCTCGGCCGCATCCGGCTGCGCCTGGCCAAACCCCTGGCGTTTGACTCGTATGCAAACAACCGCGTCACGGGCGCTTTCATTCTGGTAGACGAAGCTTCCGGCGCCACCGTTGCCGCGGGCATGATTGCATCTGCCTAATTCCATTCATTCCCTTAGGTACCCATGGCCGCCAACACCATCCAACCCACCGACGTCCCCGTTTCCAGCTACTTGGACACCGTCGAGCCTGCCCAACGCCAAGCCGACGCCCGCGCACTGCACGCGCTCCTGGAGTCTGTTTCCGGCGAACCCGGCCGCATGTGGGGCGCCTCCATGGTGGGCTTCGGTACCTACGACTACGCGTATGCCAGCGGCCGCACCGGCTCCTGGATGCGCTTGGGCTACGCCGCCCGCAAATCCGCCCTAACCGTCTACCTCTGCAACGGAGGCATGGAGCGCTTTTCCTCCTATTTGATCCGACTGGGCAAGCACACCACAGGCATGGGCTGCCTCTACCTCAAAAAGCTCGCGGACGCAGACCCTGCTGTGTTGGAAGAATTGCTCCGCGCCGCTTGGGAAATGCCATCCCAAACCCCGTACGAAAACGCTCAGGCGCAAGGCAAGGTCAAGCCCAAAGCCACGCCCAAAAAGGCATAAAAAAACCGCCCGTTTCCGGGCGGTTGCTCCCCAAATGGGGGTTGGTCTGGTGTTCTCTGGAGCTATTGGCTGCAAGCCGTTTCCAACTCGCCGGGACGGTTTAGAACCCTCCCCCCGCCGGCAGCAAATCCGAACCAAAGGTTCGCATGGGACGCGGGGTCTTTTTGCGCACAATGTTGAAGCCCACCGACGCACCGATGCGCCACGAATCACCGCGGCCCGGCGTCACAAAAAAGACGTTGATGGGGAAGTTCATGCGGCCAGACTTGATCGTTTTACCGCCGCCAATGATCAAACCGGTGGCAAAAGCGAAGTCGCCGCGCGAATCCAGTCGGGTGATTTCTTCCCAACCGGTTGGGTTGTATCCAGGGGAGAATCCGTTCAATCGCCAGCTTTCGTAATGGCCCGGCAAGTCCTTGTTGGGCTGGGTGTAGTATCCTTCTCCAGTAACGGTGGAAGTGATGTTGGGTCCGATGGCGAATTCCCAACCGGTGCGTGAGTTGCGCATGCCCAACAAAACGGAGGCACTGGGGATGATGCGTCCGTATTCCAAACCGGCCACCAAGGGAATGAATTCCACCAAGGCCTGGAAATTGCCGGAGTTTACAAATACTTGTTCGAACTGATAGCCAAAGGAAGAAAGGAGGGGCACGGCGTAGTCAAAACCGCCGTACTTGCGGTCCAGGGTCAAGATGCTGGCGCTGGGGCCAGCGATCGCAGTCAAACCAATGCGCGGACCGTTGTTGTTGATGACGGACGCATTGGGGTTGTTCAAGGCGCTTTCGTAGTCTTCAGAAACCGTCAACTTGCGCACCAACTGCTCGTCCGACGGGAGTTTGTAGAGGTCGTTGAGGGACACCTCCATCATGGCCAGGGATTGCTCGGGTATGTTCAAGTAGATTCGGCTCGTGGAGTTAACAAACGCGCCGGTCTTCACTTCAAACATGCGGATGGTCAGCGCCACTTTGTCCGCCAGCAAATCGTAGGAGCCGGTAATGATGTAGTCGCACTGCAGGCGTTCGCCAATGTCTTTGAGGCAAATTTTGGAGAAGCAACCTTTGAGCTGCACGTTGTCGCGCTTGGCGATGAACTCAATGTCGTACTTGTCGATCACCTCATACTGGTTGATGCGCATCATTTCAATGGTGGCCTTTTGGAGGACCTGCTGAACGTCCACAGGATAGGAACGGGTGTCAAAATCCAAAATTGCCACCGATTGCTTGGGGGCTTGCGCCCGGGCGGTGAAGCTCACGAGGACCGCGGCGATCAGGAGAAACATTTTTTTCATGGGTTACTATTTGCGCCCGAAGGCAAGTTCTACTACAAAGATGTCGTTTTACTTTTAGATTACATTACGGTGCGGTGCGGTTTGAAAAACTACTTTTACGGAAAAATCGCAACTCGTCGTTTCACTAGATTTCTCATTTTCAGTTATGCAACCGGACCTCCAACGCCAATTCTTTGAGCGCATCAAGATGCGCATTGCTCCGCACCTGAACATGGTCGACGAAATCGGCGATCTTTTGGGCATCGGATCCGACTCCGTTTACCGACGCATGCGCGGGGACACGGCCCTCACCTTGGAAGAAGCCATCCAATTGGCCAATAAATTCCACATTTCGCTGGACACGTTGCGGGACATGGATGCCCAGCGGGTGGACTTTGACGCCGGCCCGGTGATTGCCTCCGCGGACGATTACCAGAAGTACACCACGCGAATTTTGCACCAAATGCTGGCCTTTCAGCAGAGTCGGGAGGAAATGCACATGACCTATGCAGCACTGGATTTTCCGCTCTTCTACATTTTTATGTTTCCCAACGTGGCCCGGCTGAAATCGTACTATTGGGGACGCTCTATTTTGGGATTGCCGGAATTCAAGGCCATTACCTACCAACAGTTCCTGATTCCGGAAGAACGCCGTGCTTTGGCCGAAGAAATTGTTAAGGCGTACATCGGCTTAAACTCGACGGAATTGTGGAGCAGCACCTGCTACTTGAGCACCCTGAAACAAGTCCAATTGTATTGGGAAACTGGGGTTTTCACGCAGGCCGACGAGGCCTTGTCCGTGCTGAACGACTTGGACCGGCTGTTGGACTACTTGGTGGCGCAGTCCGAATGCGGTCGGAAAATCAACCCCGCCACGGGACAACCGGTGGGCGGCTCTTTTGGTTGGTACATCACGGATTTGCAGGTGGGCCAAAACGTGGCCTACATGGAGAAACCGTCGGGCGATCAAACGTTTCTGAGCTACAATTCCTTTAACTTTCTGGAAACGACGCACCCGTATTTCACGCAGCAAACCAAAAAGTGGATGGACGAGCTGCTGACCAAGTCTACCCTGGCCACCGGCTCCGGCCAAGCCCAGCGGGACAAATACGTGGGCAAACTGCGCAAACAGGTGGACGCCATCCGTCGGTTGGTGGTGGAAGCGGAGGACACGATTTTGTAGGTGGAAATTCAGTTGGGTAGTGGGACTACCCAACTCCTGGAGCACCCCTACCGGTTTACGGAAAAATGCAAAAAGGCGCCTCGCGGCGCCTTTTTTGTGAGCAATACTGGGCTCGAACCAGTGACCTCCGCCCTGTCAAGGCGGCGCTCTGAACCAACTGAGCTAATTGCCCGAAGGCCTTGGTCGTCCGAGGACGCCCAAGGGATTAGAGTGCAAAAGTAAGGCGCAATCGGTATTGTCTGCCCGGCTCGTACAGTCCCAGGGCCCGCACGTAGGACAGATGGTGCGCGTAGCGGGCGTTGGTGGCGTTCAACACGCGGAATTCCAAGGACATCCGATTGTTGGCAAAATTCCAACCCGCGCCGGCATTCACCAGCAAAAAGCCGGGTGTTTGCGTAGCGTTCCACACCTGCTTTTCGTCCGCACTCAAGCGGTTTTGGGCGGAATGGGCTTGGGCTTCCACGTTCCAGTAGGCACCGTAAGCGGCCCGGTGGCGGTGGTGCGTGCCGGAGTAGGTTCCGGTGAGACGGTAGGGCGGCATTCCGGGCAGCGGGTTGCTGGTTGGGGACCAGGCGCTGCCGCGGGAACCTTGGAGGGCGCTGGCGTTGAATTGGAGCCGGTGGTCCACCGTTCGGGATTGGGTTCGGGACTGCGTTAAATTGAAAAACAACTGCGCGTCTGCGCCCAAAAGCAGGGCGTCGTCCTGGCCGTAGTAGAATTTCAAAGTGCCAGAAGTATCCGACGGCGTGGTGAGGATGTAGCCGCGGAAAGACTTGGCGTAGGCGTAGGCTTGGAAGCCCCCGTTGAATTTTGGGGTGTAGGCAAACGTTTGGCGAATGCCCGCAGTGGCGTGCAATGCGTTCTCCTCATTCAGATTGGGGTTTCCCACCTCGTACCGACCCACCCCAACGTGGAGCCCGTCGGCAAAACGCTCTTCGATCTGGGGGGCGCGGGAAGCTTCCTGAAGCTCCAGGGACAAGGTCCAACGATCCGAAATCTGGTATTCCGCACGGATCTGGGACCCAAACAAGGTGAACGTTCCGGTTTCCAAGCGGGTTGCGGCATCCAGCAGCCATCGATTTTTATGTACAATGCGCTGGTTGACCACCACGGCGGTACTCCATAGGGAGGCGTTGGGATAGGTTTGTTCGTGGGCCTCCGGGTTGTTTTGTAGGGCCCGGAATTGGTTGTGCACGATCAACTGCGTTCCGGTGGCCGACCACTCCCATTGCGACTGGTGCTGGAGGGAGTGGATGGCGAAGGCCAATTCGGGGTGATCACGCCCATCTTCGCCCAATTCCAGGCGGTTGGCGCGCAGGTAACCCAGTTGGTGCTGCACTTGGGGAAGGCCCCACCGCGTGCGCGGCGAAGGGGGCTCTTGCTGGCGTTGCTGCCACTGCGCGGTGGCGAGGGTGTTCTGTACGTTTTGCTCGTGGTCGTGTGCTTCGTAGCCCGGTAAGGCGCTCTCTTCGGTGGTGGGAATGCCAAAGAACCGGTCCGTGTGGGTGAGCCCGACGGTGGTCAGCCAGCGTTTGCCCGCAAAACCTTGCAAATAGCGCAGCGAAGCGGTACGCGCATGGGTGCCGTGCACGGTGTCGCCACGGGCGTCTCGGTACTCCCCCTGTTGGGTGAATAGGCCGCCGAGGTAGTACGGATTGCGCACACCGGTTCCCGTGACCTGGTGTTCAACTCAGGCCTCCAGACCCCACGGTTGGTTGAGGCCGGCGAGTTGGACGCGGGTCTCCTTCCATCGGTTCAACCCGGCAAACAAGGGAAGGTCTTGAAGAATCAGGGTCCCTGCCGCACCTTCGGTGCCCCAGTTGAGCGAGGTGGTGGCGCGTACTTGTTCTACGCCCAACAGCGGGAGGTCCAAGCCGTGGTCTCCGCCGCCTTGTTGGTTGTCGTAGCGCATGCCTTGGTACACCGTGAGCATCCGGTTGCCGGACATCCCGCGAAAAACGGGTTTCACGGTGTGGTTGGCGATGCTTTGGATTTGGAAACCCGGCTGCACGGTGGCCAACTGCGTCAGCGCCATGGGGCTCAAGGATTTCAATTCTTTGGAATCCACGCGACTGGTGGACGTTATAGGGGATGCCACCCACACGTCCACGAGGCGGACGACGGCGGTGTCGTTGTTTTGGGGTGCGGCCCACAGGGATGCAGGCAGCAACAGGGTTCCAGCGACTGTAGCGGCCGCGGATTTAAAAAATTGTTTCATGAATAAAGGTTTGCGTGAGACAAAAGCGAAGTCAAGCTTTTGCGCACGCAGGTGGACCGCGCAGGGGGACTGCAGTCCAGTGGTACTGGGAATGGGGCGCCGCATAGCGCGGGAGGTGCTGCCGAACGGGGTAAACGGCACGTTGAAGGAAGGATGGCGACGGGCGTTCCGGCTGCAAGGCCGGAGTGGCCACGGCGTCCAGATCCAACCAGCACGGGGCTTCGTCGCCGCTGTGGAGGTGGGCCCCCGTTTCGTGGCAGAAATCGTGGGCGTGCTCCTCAAAGGCGTGGTAGGCGGCGTGTGCGGTTGCCTGTGCACTGGTCCACAACAAGGCAATCGCCACCGCTAATGCGGTGCAGGAGGACCTAATGGAACGCAATGAAGTCATTTAAGTCGAAGGTACAACTACTCCGGCGTGCTTTTGGTTTTGCTCCTTAAAAATCAACAATGACGCCGATGGTGGGGAGCCGTCGGCCCGTATCCGACTGGATGGTTTGGATGAGGTAGGCGTTGGTGTTGTTGGGGTCCACCACAGGAGCACCGGAGGCGTCGCGCACCACCGTGAGGTACGGCATCAACGGGATGGAGTTTTCCAGAACGTTGGCGATGTCCACGAACCAGTTGAGACTCCATTTTTTGAAGTGTGACGTTTTGTCCAAACGGAGGTCCACTTGGGAGAAGGGCGCCAAACGAGCAGCGTTCAAGCGGGAGTAATCAAACTGCCCGCGCTGGGCCACGTCCCAATACGCACGCTGGGCAGACAAGACCGTGTCGTATGGGGTGTAGGGGGTGCCGGAGCTGTAGCGCCAGCGAAGGCCCCACTGCCAGCCCTTGCCCCAGGTACGGCCCACGTTGAGGGAGAAGTAGTGGCGAGAATCCCACACGGAGGGCTGAAGTTCGCCGTCCGGACCGCCAAAGCGGGACTCGCTGTAGGTGTAGGAGGTCATCCAGAAGTAACCGCGCTCAAATTTGCGCTGCACGAAGAACTCAAAGCCCACTGCTTGGCCGGTGCTGGTGCTGTTGGCCGGTTGATTGCCCACGGCCACGTAGGCCGCAAGGGCATTTGCGTAGGAAACGGAATCGCCCAACAGGAAGGGGTAGTCAAAGTACTGCTTGGCAAAGACCTCCGCGCCCAACCGGTAGGAGGACCCTGCGCGGTATTCGGTACCCAGCGCGATTTGCCGGTTTTGGAGGGGTTTGAGGCCGTTTTGCAGGCCTGCCATTTTGGTGTAGGCCAGCACCACCGAAGGCGCCGCCTGGTTGTACTGACCCGCTGAGGCGTTCAGGGTCCAGTGTGTTCCGAGTTTGTAGGAGGCGGCCAGGCGCGGCGAAAGACGGACGTTGGTTCCGCCGTAGGTATAGGCGTCTACCCGGATGCCGGGGGAAACAGACAACTTGCCGTCCAAAAAGCGACGGCTGGCGTTGAAGAAAGCCGACGCATTTACGAAGCCAAACTGAGCATCTCCGGAAACGGTGTCCGTGCCGTACTTGGTGGGGACGATGTTCCAGTTGTTGACGCGCACCTGGCGGAAGGCCAAGCCACCGCCCGCTTTGATTTCGTAGGTGCGTCCGGCCCACAGGCGTTCCACGCGCAAGCGCTGCGCGCGCTCCATCGAGCGGTAGCGCAGGGTGCGGTCTGCCTCCACGCTGGTGTTGCCCAGAAACTTGTCTGCGTTGTTGATGAAACCGTCGGCACTGGCCACGTAGGTCCAATGGCCGTTGTCTAAATACTTCTTGTACACGGCGCCCACGGCACCCACTTGCTGCTCCCCCTGCGGGATGTAGCCGATGTTGTACAGCAGGGCGTCCGAACCGCGTCCCTCGGTGAAGAGTCGGTACTTATCGTTGCCGCCCACGCCGGTCAGGATGAGCTCCGACCGATCTCCGGTCTGGATGCGCACGCGAAACTGGGCGTCCTGGTAGGTAGGCAGAATGGGGATGTTGAACAACTTGAAGTAGTGCTGGGTGAGGGAGTTGCGCACGGAGAGCATCATTCCTGCTTTCTTGCTCAGCGGACCGTCCACGGTGACGCCGTAGTCTGTGGGCATGGCGGTGATGCGCGCGCCCCAGCGGTCCGTGCGGGCTTCCTTTTGGTGCAGCTCAATGATGCCGCTGAGGGCATTTCCCCGGGCGGCCGGAAAAGCTCCGGTGTAGACGTCTACACCCTGCACAAAATCCATGTTGATGAGCGGATTGGGGCCGCCGCTGGCGCCTTGGATGGAGAAGTGGTTGAGGGTGGGCACTTCAATACCGTCCAAGGTGTACAGGTTCTCCGAGCTGGCGCCGCCGCGCATGGAAAGGCTGTAGCCAAAGGAGCTTTTGGGGAGGATTCCCGGGTAGGCCTGCAAGGCCTTGGTGATGTCCAGGGTGGCGCCGGGCATGCGGGCCATTTCCGCCCAGCCCATGTTTTTGACGCACAAGGGGGATTCCGTGGTGCGGATGAAGGCGTCGGAGGTAACCTGGGCCTCTTTCATCACGACGGACTTTTCCGGCGTGAGGGAGATCCGCACGACGGCCGGCTTGTGTTGGGATACAGCGACGTCGAACAGCAAGGTGGTGCGGTGGTCAACGGCTTCTATGCGAATGTTGTACGCTCCGGGCTTCAGTCCTTTGGCTTCAAAATACCCCAATTGGTTGGTGCTGAGTTCCGCGGTGCCCGGCAATACGAATACCTCTGCCTTGGCAATGGGCTTGCCGGAGACGGCGTCTACCACGGTTCCTTGGATGCGGCCCTCAAAGGAGGCTTGCGCTTGTGCGCTCAGTGTTGTGCCGATTGCAGTTGCAACAACGATCGCGCGGAAATACCCGTAAAAAGTAAATTTCATGCCGCAAAATTACGGGCAACAAAAAGGCGGAAATACCCCAATCCGGAGTATTTCCGCCCCGCAACCAAGCGCGCTGGTCTCAGTGGGGTTTTGCGCCTCCGAGATTACTTCTTTTTTTGAACCAAGTATCCTTCCAATCGATCCAACTCAATGGGTTCCTTAGAATCTGGCTCTGAGCTTGAGCTGGATATTTTAATGTCGGTTAAAACAAAAAACACGTCCGAACGCGAGGTAGGCAAAACGACGGGTTCCTTGCCGGTGCGCTCATTGAAGCTGCGGGTCAATTTCCACTCTTGGCGCTTCATCCAATCCGGCACCGGAAATTGAACGTTGACGGTTTGGTTCCCCTTGGGGCCTGCCATCGAGAAATCCGTCCGCCACAGGGCTCCGGTTTCTGCAAAAGCTCGGTTCTCTTCCCAGAGGTTGAACGCCTCGTAGTGCTGCACACGGATGTAGGTGGATGGATCGATGGACTTTTGCTGGGATTCCCATTGGTACTGCGGCGTCATTTCGGCTGCCACCTCCCCCGTTGTCGTGCTGATTTGCACGTAACCCAACTCATTCAATGACGTTGCCATCTCCGACCGCGCCTGCCACTCCCGCACTTCCTGGTCTTGCACGTCGATAATTTCCAATGGGGTGCCTTGCAAGGCCGGGGTGTGGTACTGCGCCAAGTAGACGGCCGTTTCCAGGAACTCGTTCACGGCGGTGGTGTCGGCGCCCATGGGTACGGCCAAAATTTTACCGTCTTTCACGAATCCGTTGGCGGCGGCAATGCGCTCAAAACGGGCGTACTGGGAGCGGAATGCCCAAGACGAGGCCTTGAAGGGGCCCACGGTGATGGACAGGGCCAACAGGGCCAAAACCGCCGGGACCACCCGGATTCCGGCGTTGGGGCGCACCAGAAAATAGACTGTCACCACGGTAAGGAAGAGACCGAGGTAGAAGCCCAGAACGCGCAGTTCGGTGAAGCCGTAGTCCGCAATGCGCTGGCCCAAAGCAACCCACAAAAGGATCAACAGCACCGCCAAAATGCGCTGGAACCACGTGGACCACGAGCGCGCGGGTTGGTAGGCCCGGGAGAGGGAAACCACCAAATACCCCACGCTGCCGAAGGCGCCCACCAATCCGGTGACCACGCCGCGCGGCAGGGTACCCTCCAGGATGATTTTGACGCCGTAGGCCAACAGGATGGCGGCGTAAATGGCCATCAGCGGCCACACGATGAAGCGAAGCAAGTTCCACAAGACGCGGGGCGGCTCCGGCCAGCTTTCCTCCGACTGGTAGGGATCCGGGGCGTTGGCCAGGAAGATGAAGGTCTGGACGGGAATCGCCACCCAGGCCAAGACGGTCAAAAACACCTTCTCGTCCAGGGAGACGTCGAACAGCGCTACCAAGGCGCCCAAAATGCCCGCAATACCGGCGTAGAGAATGAAGGAGAAGACCGCACTTTGGGCAAAACCCAAAAAGAGGGCCTGGTTGGTGAACCAAAAGGCCTGCGGGCGGTCTTTGCGGAAGACAAACGGCACCAGAGCCACCAACAAGTGGGTGAAGAGGACTGTTGGAAAGAACCACAACAGGAACGCTCCGGTGAAGATTTCGTCCCGACCGGGCGCCACGATGACGAGTGCGGCGTGGATGCCCAGGGCAATTTCGTGCGCGGCGCTGCGGTTGAGTTTGCCCCAGGGCAAACGTTTGGCACCGAATTCAGCGGCGACGTAGAGCGGCAGTCCCAAGGCCAGGTAGAGGCTCCAACGTCCGGCCTCGCCCAACCAGGCTTCCGTGTTCTCGTCCAATTCCGGGCTGGCCCAAAAGGACTGGAGCCATTCCCACTCGTAGATCATGCCGGTGAGGTGCAGCGCCAAAAGGAAGGCCACCCCCACCGTTCCTGGAAAGGTTTTCACGACGCCTTGAGCTTGGCGCAAGAGGTTGACGGGGTTTAAACGAGCCCAAAAAGAGGCGGGGAAATTGGCCACAAACGAACGGATTTATTCACCGAAAGGTAAACAAATTCTAGGTTTTCCTAAATCCCAAATGCGTCGTTCACGGAGGGTATTTACGCTCCTGCTTGGGTTTGCGGGAAAGGTTACTGAGTGATCCGACCTTGGTTGCTGAGCGATCAGGCCGTTGCTCCGCCGCCGCCCTGCGGGCGCGGCCCTTTGGGCTTGCCAAAGCGCTTGTTGGCACCGCCATTGCCGCCTGGACGTCCGCCACCGGGGCGACCGGAACCCTTGGAGCGTGCCTCCCATTGCGGGCCCTCCCCCAGTTCTGTGGGCGGCTGAAGTTTCTCCAACTCGCGCTCAATGAGGCGTTCAATCTTGGAAAAACGATACATGTCCTCCGGGCTCACCAAGGTGATGGCCATGCCAGTGGTTTTGGCACGGGCCGTTCGACCAATGCGGTGCACGTAGTCCTCGGCGTCGTGGGGGACGTCAAAATTCATGACCAAATCAATGCCCTTGACGTCGATGCCGCGGCTCATGACGTCCGTGGCCACCAAAATGCGGGTGCGGCCGTTTTTGAAGTCCGACAGTGCCTGCTCGCGTTCTTCTTGAGTGTAGTCGGAGGAAATGGGAGCGCAAGCGAAGTTGCGGTCCCGGAGTTTGCGGTACAATTGCTCCACTTTTTTCTTGGTGGAACAGAAGACGATGATTTGTTTGTACTCGTCTTTGTCTGCGAGGAGGTGGCGCGCCAGGGCCACTTTTTGCTCGTCGAAGGCGAGGTAGACTTTCTGCGTAACTCCCTCGGCCGGCTTGGCAATGGCCACGCTGACTTCTTGGGGGTCTTGGAGGATCTGCACGGCCAGCTGGCGGATGCGCGATGCCATGGTGGCACTGAACATGAGGCTTTGGCGCTTTTTGGGAAGCTTGTCGATGATTTTGAGGATGTCGTCGTAGAATCCAATGTCCAGCATGCGGTCCGCCTCGTCCAGAACAAGGAACTCCACGCGGTCGAATTTCACGTAGCCTTGTTCCATGTGGGCCATTAGGCGGCCGGGGGTGGCGATGATGAGGTCTGCCTTGCCGGTGAGGGCGGCCTTTTCTTGGTCCCAGGCAACGCCGTCGCCGCCGCCGTAGACGGCTTTGACGCTGGCGTGGGTGAAGTACGAAAGGCCTTCGGCTTGTTGGGCAATTTGAATGGCCAGCTCCCGCGTGGGGCACAAGATCAAGGCTTTCACCCCTGCACCGTCGATCTCCGACAGGTGGTTGAGGAGCGGCAGCAGGAAGGCGGCAGTTTTTCCGGTGCCGGTTTGGGCGCAACCGATGAGGTCGTTGCCTTCCAAGATGAGCGGAATGGCTTTGGCCTGGATCTCGGTGGCTTCGGTGTAGTTCATGTAGTACACCGCGTCCAATAAGGTGTCGTTCAGGTCAAAGTCGTCAAATCTCATGGGCGCAAAGGTAGGTGTTTCAGAGGGGGTATGTGGACCTGCGGAATTAGAAGAGAATATGACTGATCAGTTGGAAAATTCAATGAAGTTTGGAACGTACAGGAACTTTTATCGCTCAAATCCGTAAAGTGCCCGCAAACGTTTGGCCGGGCCGTGGGTTGCTTTTAAATTTACCGAGCTCAAAAAAACCCCAAGCAGAAATGCCTGGGGTTAATACGAATGGTGTGGGCCAAGAGGGATTTGAACCCCCGACCAAGGGATTATGAGTCCCCTGCTCTAACCGCTGAGCTATTGGCCCTAAAATCAAAGAGCGCAAAGGTATGAAAAACACCCTTCACCCAAGATGGATCGCCTTGATTGCCGGGGCACTCCTGGTCTTGAGCACCACCGGTTGCAGCAACCTCTTTTGGACTCCGGAACAAAAAGTACCCCCTCGGCTGAAGGGGCCCACGGCTTTGCGTCCGGACCTGGCTGAGAACGTAGCAAGCGGCCGTTGGCACACCACGTTGCACAACGAAGAAGGCGACACCCTCAACCACCGTTGGGCCGGCAGAAACTTAGTATTTGAAAAATCGGAAAACCGAATGACCCTGTTGGTTTGGGACCAAGAACAAAACTTAGTCCGCGGGCACCGCTTCCTATTGGCGGACCGTCGGTTTTTAAAAAGAGCCACACCGTTCCGTTGGGGGCGCGTGTCTCCGGGGGAACAATATGCCTACTACCCTATTGGAACCGTTGGATTAGGATTAATTCAATACTATTCACTTTTTAGCGGAACACAACCGCCAGATTGGTTTATCTTCTTGCTCCCCGTTGGCCCCGTCGCGGACGTAGCAACCGGCATTGTAGGAGAAGCTCGCGCCAAAAAAGATCCGCGTTTACGCAAAACCTTGATAAGAATCTTGCCGCTCAACGAAGATCCGGAGTGGTTGACGACGTCGGCACACTCGGACGAAAATCAATAAGAATCTTCAATTAACGGGGTGCACCAACGTTGTACGGCACTCAAAAAGCCCCCGATCCCCGCGCGGGCCTACCGGGGTCAGCTAAACCACTTGACACCGCCGTACAGCACCGCCAGCCAAATCAAGCCCTTTCCCAAAAAGAAAAGAAAAAGCACCACAGCAGCGGGGCGGCCCATGGTGCGAACCAAGCCAGACCAGCCTTCGGATCGATAGACCCCTTGGTAGGTTTTGAGGAGCGAAATTGGATTTTTCACGCTGCTAAAATACCCCAAAACCAAAAGTGTCAATGCCCCAATCCGTAAAATCTATACCTCTATAAAAAGTGTATGATTTATTGGATTTTAGCTATTTTTGTGGCCATGCTGCCTGATAAAAATACCGCAAAACGAAAAGCCGTAATAACGGCAATTGACGAAGGAGTTACGGTTGGACTGTTTCCCGCAGACGCCACTGCCGGCAGCGTGGACCTGACCCTTCCCGCCATGCAGGTACACTTGTTCTGGGCGCTCACGGGTCCGCAGTATTTTCAGTTCTCCCCACACTACGGGCGCGAACTTCCGGAAGGACAGTCGTTCTTTCTCTTCAACCCCAAAACGGACCAACCGGTTCAACTGCAGTTTGCAGCGGGCGGCGAGGGCGTTGGACTCTCCTTGACGTTTGACAAACTCCACCGTTTGTTCATGACCAGCTCGGAAAACGACCTGGACATCCCCTTTTTGCAAAATCCGGGCACGGACAAACCGGTGTACGAGCAGCGGGCGTGCGAACCCACGTGGAACGTGGTATTGAAATCCCTGCTGGGTGCAGACCACGCCCAAGGAGCGCTCCACGTCCTACGGCACGGCCTGATTCTGCAGCTTTTAGGTTTGTACTTTGACCGGACCGCGCCCAATACAGCGGCTTGCCCCTTCTTGCGGGATCAAGAAACCGTACGCAAGCTCAAAGACGCAAAAGAACACCTCCTGCGCGACGTGTTCAACCCGCCCACCTTGCGGGTATTGTCCAAACAACACGGCTTGAACGAGTACCAGCTCAAGGTGGGTTTTAAGGAAATCTACGGCACCACGGTGTACGGCTACGTCATGGATGCCAAACTGCAGAAATCCAGACTGCTTCTAGACTCTGGCCGGTATTCCGTGAATGAGGTGGCGTTTCAAGTTGGGTACCAAAACCCCAGCCACTACATTGCCGCTTTCAAAAAGAAGTTTGGGACCACTCCCAAAAAATACACCGCTGCTCGGGGGGCGTAAAACACCCACAGCCTAGCTGTAGGCAGTAAAGCGCTTGTGATTTCTAGAAAACCGATACGGCAGCAAGTAATCCGAACGAGGTTCGAGCGGGAAGGCTTAGCGCCCTTTTCCGGGGGCCTTCATGGGCGAAAATTCCACCCCCTCCGGCAAGGTCAGCTCCTCCGGTTGGCCGGGCTCTAGGGAAGTGCGTTCCACGTGAATGCGGAACGCTGAAGAACCGTCGGGCAATTTCTGCACAAAATCTACGCCGATGGGCAGGTGCACCACCCCAGAAGGCAACCCGTTCAAAATTTGGTTTCCGGTGCGGTAGTTGGCTTTGGCGGGAAGGTGCCAAGCAGGGTCCGTACATCCCACTGATTCCACGCGTGCACCGTTCTGCAGCTCCACCAAGCCGCTCAAGGGGATACAGGGCGTGCCGTTTTCTACCTCCGACAGTTCAACCTTTTTCAACCCGCCGGCCAGGAGCCAGTTCTCCTGTTCCGTCAAGGAGATGCCGTTGGTGGATTCCGGAGCATACGCAAAGGCGCGCTTCTCTTTGGCCAGATAGATCAGGGTAGAGCCCAAACGACCGTTGTAGTAAAACTCCGTGCGGACGTCGTCCCCGGAAAAAGTGAGGCGCATGGACTCCGGGAAGGCTTTCAATAAGGCCGCGGGAAGCGTGGAATCAGGCACTAAGGCGTAGGAAAGGGTCCCTTGAAACACTACAGCTTCTTGGGCAGAGGCACTCAAAGTCAGCACGAATGCAAGCACTCCCCCGAGTGCGCGGGCCATTTTTTTCATCACCCCAAGTTACGGAACGAAGGCGGAGTTCGTTTACCTTGCACCGTTAAATCTGCTGTTTTATGATCAAAAGCACTGCCGTACGGGCCTTAGCACTGGCCATTGGATTGGGAACCACGCTGTTCGCAAATGCCCAGACGGGCGCGGAGAAGCGCACTTCTGGAAGCGAATCGCTGCCGGATCCCTTGATGGAAAACTTGAAATTTCGGAACATCGGCCCGGCGGGGATGAGCGGCCGCGTAACGGCCATCGACGCAGATCCGGTGCACCCGGAAGTGATCTACGTGGGTTCTGCCTCCGGCGGACTTTGGAAGAGCAGCAACGCCGGGCAGAGCTGGAACTCCATCTGGGACGACCAACCGAATGCGTCCATTGGCGCCGTGAAGGTGGATCCGTCCAACCCAGACGTGATCTGGGTGGGCACCGGTGAGGGCAACCCGCGCAATTCCCAAAGCATTGGCGACGGTCTGTTTCGCAGTTTGGACGGCGGGCGCACCTGGCAGCGCATGGGACTGGAAAAAACCAAGGGCATCCACCGCATTGTGGTGGATCCGCGCAACTCCAACAACGTGTACGTGGCGGCCATCGGCTTGGCCTATGGAGATACGGAAGATCGGGGCGTATACCGCACGCAGGACGGCGGAAAAACGTGGAAGAAGGTTTTGTACACCAACAACCGAAGCGGCGCAGCGGACTTGATCCTGGATCCGCAAAACCCCAACAAATTATTCGCGGCAATGTGGGAATACCGACGCTGGCCGTGGGTGTTCAAAAGCGGCGGTCCCGGCAGCGGCATGTACGTTACCCACGACGGCGGGGACACTTGGGTGAAACGCACGGACAAAGACGGCCTGCCGGCCGGCGATCTGGGCCGCATGGGCTTGGCCGTCTCCCGCACGCACCCCAACGTGGTGTACGCCTTGGTGGAAAACAAAGAAAAAAACGCCCTGTACCGCAGCCAAGACGGCGGCGTGAAGTGGACGCGCATCTCGGACGAAGAAGAAATCGGCAACCGCCCGTTTTACTACTCGGAAATCTACGTGGACCCGTTCCGCGAAAACACCGTGTATTCCTTGTGGACGCTGGTGACCAAATCCGAGGACGGCGGCCGCACGTGGAAGACCATTGCGCCGTACAACAACATCCACCCGGACCACCACGCCTTCTGGGCCAGCCCCACCGTTCCGGGCTACCTCATTGAAGGAAACGACGGCGGTTTGAACATTTCGCACGACGGCGGCAACACCTGGCGCTTTGTGGAAAACCTCCCCTTAGCGCAGTTCTACCACATCCGCGTGGACAACGCCCTGCCCTACAACGTGTACGGCGGCATGCAGGACAACGGATCGTGGAAAGGCCCGGCCTACACCTTCAAGGATGCCGGCATCGGCAACACGGAGTGGCAAGAACTTTATTTTGGCGACG
The DNA here is from genome assembly GCA_945865885.1 of Owenweeksia hongkongensis DSM 17368. Classification (GTDB taxonomy): domain Bacteria; phylum Bacteroidota; class Bacteroidia; order Flavobacteriales; family Schleiferiaceae; genus CAMDTE01. The sequence continues at coordinate 31,918 of CAMBEZ010000006.1, read as the reverse complement.
GTTTTGACGTGGTGCCCCACCCCACCGACCCCCACACCGCGTACGCCATGGCTCAAGAAGGTTATTTGGGACGCGTAAACACCCAAACCGGTCAGGCGGATTTCATCAAGCCGGTGCATCCGGAGGGCCAAAAGCTGCGCTTCCACTGGAACGCCGCAATTGCCCAAGACCCCTTCCAGGCCGACGCCCTCTACTACGGTTCGCAGTACGTGCATTTCAGCACGGACCGCGGCCAAAGCTGGCAAATCATCTCCCCGGACCTGACCACCAACAACCCAGACAAGCAAAAGGCCCTGGAGAGCGGCGGCCTTACCTGGGACGTCACGGGTGCCGAAAACCACACCTGTTTGCTGGCCATTGCGCCCTCCTCCTTGGAGCGCGGCCTGGTATGGACCGGGTCCGACGACGGCCAGATTCACATCACGCGCGACGGCGGCAAAACCTGGACCCTCTGCACCCCGCGCATCAAAGGCATGCCCGCCGGCGCCTGGGTTCCCCACCTCCACGCGGGTACGCACCAAGCTGGAGAAGCCTGGGCCGTGGTGAACAACTACCGCCAAAACGACTTCACCCCCTACCTCTTCTACACGTCCGACTACGGAAAAACCTGGAAAAACCTGACCCCTACCGGCTGCGGCATCACCGGCCACACGTTGAGCGTGGTTCAGGACAACGAGGTGGACAACCTGCTGTACTTGGGCACGGAAACGGGCCTGTACGTCAGTGCCAACAAGGGCCAGAGCTGGCAGCGCTGGAAGGGCTTGCCCACCATGCCGGTGCAGGATTTAGCACTGCAAACGCGTGAAAAAGACCTGATCTTGGGTACGTTTGGACGCGCCGCGTGGATCCTGGACGATTTGGAGCCACTGCGCGCTTGGGTGCGCCAAAAAGGAGCTCCCGCGCAACGCAAACTGACGGCCTTTACCGCCCCCACCGCCTACCACGCCATTTACGCGGAGTCCGACGGCATTCGTTTCCAAGGAGACGCCATGTTCAAGGGCCAAAACCGCAGCCGCGGCGCGCGTTTGAGCCTGTACGTGGTACGGGATACGGCAGACAAGGCGCTGAAAAAAGAGAAGTTTCTGCGCGCCACGGTGTACGCCAGCAACGGCACCGCCGTGCGCAAAATGGCCCGCCGCGTGCCGGAGGAAACCGGCTTGATGCGTTGGAACTGGGAATTGCGCAGCGCTGGGGTGGAATCTCCCTCCTTGGAGAAACGCGAGCGCGAAGACGGATCGGATCCTTGGGGCGGCCCCATGGTGGAGCCCGGCACGTACAAAATCGTGTTTACCTACGGTTCCCACAAAGACTCCACAACGGTTCGCGTGGAAGACGACCCCCGGGTCTCCTCTACCGCGGCAGACTGGGCAGCCTACACGGCCTTCCAAAAGTCTGTTATGGCCCAAACGCAGCGCTTGACCACCGCGGTGGACCAACTCCGCCTGGCCAAGGAGCAGATGGCCCGCATGGAGACGCTGTTGGGCGCTTCGTCGGACACGACAGCGACTAAGGGGCTGAAAAAGTCCGTGAAAGCGGTCAAAGACAGCCTGGAAGTGCGTCGGTTGGACTTGTTTGGCAAGGAAAACCAAAAGGGATACTACGAGCAGCCGGACACGTGGTCCAGCCAGTCCGGAACCATGGGTGGTTACGTGTGGAGCCTGCGCGGAGCACCGTCTGCCAACACGCTGAATCAGTTCAAGTTGTACCAAGAACAAACGGAACGACGGGTCCGCTCCATCAACGAATTCATTGAGACGGACTGGGCGCCGCTGGCCAAGCAGTGGAACGAGGCATCGGTTACCTGGTTAAAGGCTCTGGAGCCGGTGAAGTAGCCTGTTTTTGAGCTTCCCCCTAAAAACAAGGGGCCGATCCTGACGGATCGGCCCCTTGTTTTTGCGCGCCTTGCAATTGTGCGCCGCGCTACTCCCGCGGCTGGCAAAGCTCCACCAGAACGCCGTTGGCTTCCTTGGGGTGGAGAAAGCACACCCACATGTTCTCGGCCCCCGGGCGGGGTTCGTCGGAGAGCAAACGGTAGCCCTGTGCTTGCAGGCGACTCATTTCCAATTTGATGTCTGGTACGGAAAAAGCCGTGTGGTGGATTCCCTCCCCGCGCTTGGCGATGAACTTGGCGATGGGACTTTCCGGATGGGTGGCTTCCAAAAGTTCCACTTTGTTGGGACCCACTTGGAAAAAGGCGGTGCGCACCCCTTCGGTGGGCACTTCCTCCCGACGGTACGGGGCCACGCCCAGCAACTGGGTCCATCGGGCCTCCGCTTCCTCCAGGTTGGCTACGGCGATTCCTAAGTGTTCAATCTTGTTCACAGGGCAAAGGTACCTCCTTCCGGAATTAAGCGCGCAACTCCTGCGAGCGAACCAACCGGGCGTACAATCCGTCCCGACGGATCAATTCCTCGTGCGTTCCGGATTCCACCAACCGACCTGCGTCCACCACCAAAATGCAGTCTGCGTGCTGCACGGTGGCCAACCGGTGGGCCACCACGACGGCCGTGGTTCCTTGCAAGAGGACGTCCAAGGCCGCTTGCACGGCGCGCTCGTTTTCCGCGTCCAAGGCCGCCGTGGCCTCGTCCAGCAACAAAATCTGGGGTTTGGCCAAGAGGGCCCGTGCAATGGCCAGCCTTTGCTTTTGGCCGCCGGAAAAACGCGTTCCTGCCTCGCCCACCAAGGTTTGGTAACCGTCCGGCAGGGCCGTGATGAATTCGTGGGCTTGCGCGGCGCGCGCAGCAGCCTCTACCTCCTCCAAGGTGGCGTTTGGCTTGCCCAAGGTGAGGTTGGCCCAAACGGTGTCGTGGAACAAAAAGGAGTCCTGCGAAACCAATCCAAAAAGGGAGCGAACGCGCTCCTTGGGCCAGTGGCGAACGTCCACCCCGTCCACGGTGACGCTTCCCTCGGAGGGATCCAAGAAACGCGGAAGTAAATTGAGCAAGGTGGTTTTTCCGCCGCCGCTGGGGCCTACCAAAGCCACGGTTTGCCCTTTTCCAACGCTTGCGCTAATGCCCTGCACGGCCGGGGAATCGGACTCCGGATACCGCACCCAAACGTTGTTCCATTTCAATTCCGAGGCAAATACCGGAGCGGCCGAACCGCGGGCCGCCTCCTCGTGTAGAGCGCCTACCGCAGCAACCGGATCCGGGAGTTCGTCGGGCCAATCCAACACCTCAAAAATGCGTTCCGCAGCAGCGTTGCCGCGCTGAATGGCGTAGTACGCGTGGGTTAATGCTTTGAAGGCGGGAATCAACTGGTAAAAAAACAGCACGTACCCCATGAGGGCGGATCCGGAAAGGCTTTTTTCATCCAAAACCAGACGTCCGCCGTACCAAATGACCAAGAGCAGGATGGAGGCGCCCAAAAATTCCGACAGCGGGGAACTGGCGTCTTTTTTGCGCAGCACGCGGGTGGCTGTGGCCCGGGTTGCTTCGCTGGCGCGCTCAAAAGAGGCCGTCAGGAGGCGTTCGGCCCGAAATGCCTGCACCACACGCAGGCCGCTGAGGGTTTCGTCCAGGAGTGCCAAGGCGCGTCCCAACTGGGATTGGGCTTGAACGCTGGATCGCTTCAAGCTCTTGCCGACGGTCTGAATGAGGGTAAAGGACAGCGGCAACACCAGCAGTAAAAAGAGCGTGAGGCGCGGACTCATGCTGAGCAAAATGGTGAGGGAGCCCAAAATGAGGAGCGGCTCGCGCACCACCAATTCCAAGGTGTTGAGCATGGACCACTCCACTTCGGTCATGTCCGTGCTGGCACGGGAAAGCATATCTCCTTTTCGCTTGTGGGTGTAGGTTCCCGGGGGCATGGACAGCAGTTTGCGGTACAAATCCACGCGGAGCCGGTGCGCCACGCCCGTTCGCAGCGGTGCGACGGTGGCCAAAGAGAGGTAGTGAAATAGGTTTTTGAACAAAAACGCCAACGATCCGGCGCCGCACACCCACAACAATGCACCGGAATGACCGCGGGTAGCCACCAATTGACTGACCCAGGCGGACAAGGTGGCTTTGATGTCGGTTAGCGAACCAATGGTTTCCGGATACGGAACGTTCGCGCCTGGGGTCTGCTGAAAGAGCAAGTCCAGCACCGGAATGAGGATGCCGGCCGCTGCTAAACTGAAGAGGGTGAAAAAGACCTGGAAAAGGGCCGCCAAAGCCGCATGGTTGCGGTAAGGGGCCGCATAGGAGAGCACGCGCCAGTAGCCTTTCATGGGCTTTAAAGGTACGGGGAATTCCCGGTCTGCCGCGGACGGCCAATTCCGTACCTTTGCGCTGTGGAAAGTACTCGCCAAAAGAAAATGGCGCGCCTGTTGGAGCGCGACGTCGCGGAAATTTTGCGCCAACGGGCAGCCTTGGATTTTCCGGGAACCTTGTGGAGCGTCACCAAAGTTCGGGTTACTCCAGACGTGGGCATGGCGCGCATCTATCTGAGCGTCTTCCCCGCGGACCGCACCGCGGATTCCATGGCCTACATTGAGGAGCATAAATCCGCCATTCGCAACCAAGTGGGTCAATTGGTTCGCCACCAAATGCGCGTTGTTCCGGAACTGCACTACCACGCGGACGACTCCTTGGATTACGAGGCAACGATTGACCGATTGCTGCGCGAGGGCGGCGAAAACCCCATCCTTTAACCCAACCCATGGGACGCGTCTACACCCCTTTGTTGGTGGCGTGGCGCTACTTGCGCGGACGCCGAAAGGCGCGCATGGCGCAGTGGGTAACCCGGGCCTCCGCCTTGGGCTTGGCCGTGGGAACGGCCGCCATGGTGGTGGTCCTCAGCGCCTTCAACGGCTTGGAGCAGTCTGTTTTGGACGTGTACCGTCCGGCCTACCCCGCCGCTACCGCGGAACCGGACAGCACCTCCTCTTCCCTTACCCAAAAAACCGTGGCGCGCCTGCGGCGCGCCTGGTCCCCCGTCGTGCCCGGTAACGCGCACCTGATCCCCGTGGTGGAACGCCAAGTATTGCTGCGCAACGGATTGAACGAGTGCGTGGTAACGCTGACGTTGGTGCATCCGGAAGACACCCCCCACTGGCCCTGGACCCCAAAAGCCACCTCCTTCATGCTGGGCGCCAGCGTGGCCACCACCCTGGGCTTGGAAGGCCGTCGGGACTGGCCCGCACTAGAAATCTGGTTGCCCTCCAACGCCAATTTGGAGGTAAACAATTTGTTGGACTTGGAACCGCAGCTGCAAAGCGGTTTCTTTCAACCCAACGGCTCGTTCACCGTTCACCCGGAGCTGGACGCCCAAAGCGCCCTGGTGGTGTGGTCCCCCGAATGGGCTCAATTCCTGGAATGGGACTCCACCTACACCCATTTGGCCTGGATTCAGCCCGACGGACCCTTGGTGCGCACGCAGGACCTCCAGCAGTGGACCGACGGTCATCCGGAACGGAGCCAAGGCGTGCGTTGGGTACCGTTGGAGGAACAGCAATCTGCTTTGTTCCGCGTCCTGCGCACAGAACGCTTGGCCACCCTGGGAATTTTGAGCCTGGTGGTCTTCCTGGCCTCGTTGGGGCTTTACGGCTCTACCGTACTCCTTGCGCTGGAGAAGGCCCAGGAAAACGCCTCCCTGCATGCCATGGGAGCCTCTTGGAACACGGTTGCAGCCGTTTACCGCATTAACGGCCTACTCGTGGGCGCTTTGGGCGCCCTAACCGGCGTGGCCCTGGGTTCTTTGCTCGTGTGGGGGCAAAGTACGTTTGGCTGGATTCAACTGGGCACCGGGTTCGCGCTAGACGCCTACCCCGTCCGCTGGACGTGGTCTGGAGCCTTGCTGTCTTTTGGCATTGCTTGGGGCTTGAGCTTGGTTGCCAGTGCGTGGGCCGCTCGCGAAAGCCGCCCGCAAGTAGGCTAAATCGATCCCGGATTTTTTAATCTCTGGGGGCGGACCCCACAAAACGTATCAAAAGTCACACGGCGCCGCGGAAACGTCCACGTCGTGCACGTTGGTTCCGGGCAAAACAACGCCTTCCGCGCTATACACCTGGGTGATTTCTGCCAAGGTGGCATACACCTCCGCCGCGGTTTCCGCGGTCACCAAGCGCAAGCGGTAGTCCTTGAAGTGCGGGAAATTCTTGAAGTAATTGGTGTAGTGCCTGCGCGTCTCCCGTATGGCCATGCCTTCGCCCTTCCACTCCACCGCAAACTCCAAATGCTTGCGCGCCGCGGAAACGCGTTCTTCCAAGGCCGGGGGTGCCAAGTGGGTTCCGGTGGCCATAAAGTGTTTGATTTCCTTGAAGATCCACGGATACCCAATGCTGGCCCGCCCAATCATCACGCCGTCCACCCCGTAGCGGTTGCGCAAGGCCACCGCCTTCTCCGGCGTGTCCACGTCCCCGTTTCCAAAAATGGGAATGTGCATGCGCTGGTTGTTCTTTACCTCGCCAATCAAGGTCCAGTCGGCCTCGCCCTTGTACATCTGGTGCCGGGTGCGTCCGTGTATGCTCAACGCGGAAATCCCTATGTCTTGCAAACGTTCCGCCACCTCCACAATATTCTTGGTGTTGTCGTCCCACCCCAAACGGGTTTTCACCGTCACCGGCAACCCCACGGCGTCCACGATTTCCTTCGTCATGGCCACCATTTTGGGAATGTCCTGCAGCAGGGCCGACCCCGCTCCTTTGCACGCCACGTTCTTCACCGGGCACCCGTAGTTGATGTCGATCAAATCCGGATTGGCTTTTTCGGCGATTTCCGCGGCCTCGCGCATGCTGCTGATCTCGCTGCCAAAAAGCTGAATGCCAATGGGGCGTTCGTATTCAAAAACGTCCAACTTGATCAAACTCTTGGCGGCGTCCCGAATCAATCCTTCTGAGGAAATAAACTCGGTGTACATCATGTCCGCGCCCTGTTCCTTGCAGAGTTTGCGGAACGGCGGATCGCTAACGTCCTCCATGGGCGCCAGCAGCAGGGGAAATTCCCCAAGGTCGATGTGTGCTATCTTCGCCATGAATCCAAACGCAAAGGTACAATGAACCCCCTAAATCCTCCGGTAAAACCCGCATTGGAAGCATTGTGGACCCTTTTGCTGGCTTTTGCACTGGGAAGTACCGTGGCCGCTTTGGCGATGGAGCCCCTGACCAGCCTGTACGGAGACACCCCCCGGCGGGACTGGATGCTCCAACTGTTTGCTGCCGTCGGCTTCTTTATTTTGCCCGCGGCGTGGATTCGGACCCGCCGCCAAATCCAAGGCCTGCCCCAACTCACCCCTCCAGCGCCCGCACTTCCCTGGTCCGTTTTACTTGCTTGGGCAGCAGTCCCCCCCCTCGCCGCCTTTGGTTTGGAACAAATCTCTTGGTACTGGCGGGAAGGCCTCAGCGCATGGCCCGAGCTTGCAGACTGGTGGACAGCCGAAGCCGAACAAGCTACCCGCATCCAAACCTTGTTGGAAGCGCCGCTCCTCGTGGATCAATGGGGCGTGGCCCTTGTTTTGGTCCCCCTGGCGGCCCTGGGCGAAGAATTCTTCTTCCGCGGAACCTTGCTCCCGTTGTGGGGACAGGCCTACGGCAAACGAATGGCTCTCCTCCTATCCACCCTGCTTTTTGCCGCGGCCCATTTGAGTCTGAGCCAACTGCCTTTTTTGCTGGGGGCCGGCTTTCTTTTGGGACTGGCATACGTTCAAACGGGGCAACTTTGGGTTCCCATGGCTGCACACTTCGCACACAACGGCCTGACCTTGCTGGTTGCCAAACTCAGCCCAACTGCGGAATACGGATTCGCAGACCAACCGCCGCATTCGGCCGCGCTGATTGTTGGTACGGCACTTCTCTGCGCCGCCTTGGGGATCTTCTTGTACCGTGCGCACCGCTTGCACCCCACACTGGATGCGCAACCACCAACGGTTGAGTAACGCCCAAAAGAGCAACAGGCACCAATAAAAAACCCCGCCAAGGCGGGGTTTTTTTAAACAACAAAGAACCTCAATAAACCTTAAACAATTCTTCTGACGTGGTAGGATTGGTTGAGTAATTGATTTTCAAAGCCTGTGCTTTGCGCAGTTCTTGCTTGATGTCTCCAATCAAACCCATACGCACCTTGATGTCCGACTTAATCGAAACGGTCATCAACGGACGCTCCTTTTCGTTGATCTCTTCGCGTTTCACCACGACGAAACCACCAATGTCTTGGGTTGTGGCCAATTGATCGTCCAACTGCACACGAGGCTCAGTACCGTACGTAGCAGCATTCTTGGGAGTACCCACATAGATGTAGGCTACCAAATCTTTGCGCTCCAATTTTTGAATTTCAGTAGCACGCGGTTTCTTCAAAGAAATCTTCAAATCCACCTCACGCATGGTTGTTGTAACCATGAAGAAAAACAACAACATGAATACGATATCCGGCAACGAAGCGGTTGAAAGCTCAGGCGTCCCGCCGGACTTCTTTTTACGAATGCGTCCCATATTAACGTCCTCCTAAACTAACGGGTTCGGCCTCGGAAATGATCTGAGGATATTTGTCTTGCACAAACTTCTTGGCATCTTCGCCCAATAAATCAAAAGGCTTGCCAAACTGGGATTGAGCCAATTCATCGCGCAAATCATTGTAGGCAGCTACCAATTCGTTCTGAACTTTGATGTAGGTCTCGTAGGAGGTACCCCGGTCGTTCTGAAGAGAAATGATTGCTTTTGCCGGATTGTCTGATGACTCCGGACTGCGGCTTCCTTTGCAGACGTCGCAAGAACCGTCGCCATTGTTGTCGATGAATTCCTTGGCTGCCTGACGCAAATCACGCACATCCATGTACTCATCTTCAACCAACAATTGGTCCTGACCGTTAACCAACACCACGAAAACGTTCTTTTCTTTGATGGTGGATGTTTCCTTAATGGGGTTATCGTCCCACGGCGGCAACTTACGGTTCAATCCCTTGTCCACGTCCATCGTGGTGGTTACCAAAAAGAAAATCAACAGCAGGAAGGCGATGTCCGCCATCGAGCCCGCATTGATTTCAGGTACTGAACGCTTGGCCATAACTCAGTTATTTGCGCAATCGGATCAAGCCCGCACGGTACAAAGCAGAGAAGACCACGGATAACGTGGCTAAGGCCAAGATGATGTTCAAAGCATTCAAGCCTGCACTCACCCAGCGAGATCCGGATTCGGTCATCTTCATTTTCTGGTACTCCATGTAATCGCTTCCGTCTGCAAAAAGATAGGAAACCACCAAAATGGCAAAGAGAAATCCAACACCCAACACGGTAGAGCGAACTCCGTTCGGGTTGATTAAAATCCCACGTACTGCACCACCAATAGCAGCTGCAATGGCCACCAAAGAAATGATGTACGTCAAGTACAAACCGTACTCAACGGTTTTATCCAGTTGTTCGCCTTCGACGAAGTAAACAACAAGTGAAGGAATCAAACCAATCACCCCCAGGGCGATGGCGATCCACTTGCCGTATTTGGCCAATAACCCTTCCATGATCCCTTATTTACCGTTCTTTTTGTCGAACGAAATCATCATGTCCAAGAAGGAGATGGATGCGTCTTCCATTTTGTTGACGATACCGTCTACCATGGAGAGGATCAAGTTGTAGAATACCTGCAAGATCATGGCGGCAATCAGACCGAATACGGTCGTCAACAAGGCCACTTTAATACCACCGGCAACCAAGGTCGGAGAAATGTCACCAGCAGCTTCGATGGCGTCGAACGCCTGAATCATACCAACAACTGTTCCCAAGAAACCCAACATCGGAGCCAAGGCAATAAACAGGGCAATCCAAGTGATGTTGCGCTCTAGTTTTCCGTTTTCAACAGAACCAACCGCAACGATGGACTTGTCCACCATGTCCATTCCTTCACCGTAGTGGGCCAAACCTTGGTATACCAAAGTAGCCACCGGACCGCGGTGCTCGTAAGCCACTTTCATGGCGGCATCAACACCACCTTTGTTCAAGGCAGCTTCAACTTCACTCAAGAACTTGGCGTTGTTGGAAGAAGCGAAGGTCAAGTACAACAAACGCTCAATAACTACGGCCAATCCAACGATCAATACCAACAAAACCGGCGCCATCCAGATGGGGTCACCTTCGATGAATTTCTTTTTGAACACTTGAGTGTAGCTGGACTCCTCTGCAGGAGCGGCAGCAGCCTCAGTTGTTTCCTCAGCAGCGGCGGCGGCGGTGTCCGTCGCTTCAGCCGGTGCAGCAGTTTCCGTTGCAGCAGGTGCAGCTGCATCTTGGGCAAAAACGGGCGCTTGGAGTGCCATGGCGACCAAAAGCGCGGAAGCAAAAACCTTTTTCATGTGGGTTTTTAGTTGAGTTACTTTTTAAATAGTGTCGACAAAAGTAATGGAAACGTTGAGAAACACAATACCCGTGTTGCACACTTCACACGAAATTTACATGCCCTAAGAAAGAACACCCGGGTAATTCACTTCACCGAAGCCCGAAGAACCGCCTGAGAATCCCACAAAGGCGTGCTTTTCAGGGCAGGAACCACCTCGTTCGGGTGCGCTACCACCGTCCACAAGTTGCGGTGTTCGGGGTTCATAAATTCTTCGTCCACCATGCGGTCGATGAGGGCAATGAGGGGGTCGTAAAAACCGTCCTGATTCAGCAAGACGATGGGCTGGAGGTACTGGCCCAAGCGCTTCAAGGTAACGGCTTCAATGAGCTCGTCCAACGTGCCGGTGCCGCCGGGCATTGCCACCAAACCGGCCGTGTCCTGGAGCAGAAGAGCCTTGCGCTCTGCCATGCTGTTCACAAAGGTAAAATCGTCCACGCCGGGGTGGTTCATTTCAATATCCTTTAAGAGGTACGGCATCACGCCTTGAACTCTACCGCCGCGATCCAGCACGCAGGTGGCCAAATGGCCCATCAGGCCGGTTTTTCCGCCGCCAAAAAGCAAGGTGGCGCCGGCGTCCACGAGGTCCGCAGCTAGGACCTCCGCAGCGCGCAAGTACTTGGGTTGAACTTTTGCGCTACCCGCGCAGTAAACGGTAACCCGACGACCTTCCAAATTGTGCATGGTGCAAAAATAGGTACGTATCTTGGACGCATGGCATGTCGATTTACTTCATTGAAATTTGTTGGGCACGCATTGCTGGCTTGGGCCATTCTGTGCGGACCGGCGTCGCTTTGGAGCCAAAACAATGCGGTACCCCCCGGGTTGCCGGTGATTCCCGCTCCTGCCTCCTGGAACGTGGGGAATGGAAGTGCTGTGCTCCAGGGAACGCTGAATCTTAAAGCGCCCGCCGCCTTGGAACGAGAGGCGCAACTGCTCCGTTCGTGGTGGAGCCGGTGCAGCCTGCCGGCACCGCGCACCGCCCTGCAACAGCCCGAGGAATGGAGCGCGCAACTGAGCGTGGACGTCTCGCTGCCTGCGGAGGGGTACAAACTGCGGGTTCAGTCCGGCAAAATCATGCTGGAAGGCGGCAGCGATGCGGGCGTCTTTTACGGCCTGCAAACTCTATTTCTGTGTGCTGTGGAAGACACCGCGGCGGCGGTTTACCGTCTGCCGAAATTGGAAGTAGAAGATCGTCCGGCCTTTGCCTACCGCGGCATGCACTTAGACGTTTCCCGCCATTTTTTCGGTGTAGAGTTCCTTAAAAAACACCTCGACGCCTTGGCGCGCGCCAAAATGAACACGTTTCATTGGCACCTGACGGACGACCAAGGCTGGCGCATTGAAATCAAAAAGTATCCACTGCTTACCCAGGTTGGCGGATGGCGCAGCGGCTCCCAGCAGGGCCCCTACTCCTTGCAGTACTTCGACACCCTCCGCTACGGGGGCTTCTACACCCAAGAAGAGATTCGCGAGGTGGTGGCCTACGCGGCCGAACGGCACATCCGCGTCATCCCGGAACTGGAGATGCCTGGGCACGCGTTGGCGGCACTGGCCGCTTATCCGGAACTGAGCTGCCGCCAAAAACCTTTGGAAGTTGCTCGTGGCTGGGGCGTGTTTGATGACGTCTTCTGCGCCGGAAACGACTCCACTTTTGCCTTCCTGGAAAATGTTTTGGCAGAGGTCTTTGCCCTATTTCCGGGCGAATACGTCCACATCGGGGGCGACGAATGCCCCAAAACCCGATGGAACGAGTGCGCCCGTTGCACCGCCCGCATGCGGGCAGAGGGCTTGAAGGACGCCCACGAACTGCAGTCCTATTTCATTCAGCGCATGGAACGCTTTGCCAACAACCGCGGCAAAAAAATCATTGGCTGGGACGAAATTTTGGAGGGCGGACTGGCCCCCAACGCCACCGTCATGAGTTGGCGCGGGGAAGAAGGCGGCAAAGCGGCGGCGAAGAGCGGCCACAACGCCATCATGACCCCCGGAAAACCCTGTTATTTTGACCACTACCAAGCGAAGGTAGACGGCGAGCCGCACGCCATCGGCGGGTACAACCCGGTGGAAGCGGTGTACCTCTATTCGGTGGTGCCCGACGGCCTCTCCCCAGAGGAGCAAAAGCGCATTTTGGGCAGCCAGGGAAACGTTTGGACCGAATACATGCTCACCCCGGACCACGTGGAATACATGATGCACCCGCGGATGGAGGCCTTGGCGGAAGTCCTGTGGACCGGACCGCGCAAACCGGAACACCTTCCGGATTTTCAGCGGCGGATGCGCCTCTATGCTCGCGACTTGGAGCGCAGCGGCTATCGGGTTGCTCCCCATTTTCTCAACTCCAAATAACCCACACGGCGTGAAACGCATTGATTTTTTGAAGTCGGCCGGACTGGCCTTGGCCGGCGGTATGTTCGGTTGGACGGGGCTGAAAGGCGCAAACTTTCTGAGTCATTCCAGCGAAACCGACGCGCGCCCTGCTGACGAACGGAACGGCAAAAAAGCCCGCGGCCCCGTCATGCTGGGCACGTGGCCCTTTGCCCAAACCGCCATTGGCGCCGCTTGGGACGGGTTGACGCAACCCGACGGCACTGCGCTGGACGCGGTGGAGGCCGCTGCGCGGCGCACCGAGGCGGACCCCAACGAACGCTCCGTAGGCTTGGGCGGACGTCCGGACCGGGACGGAATTGTGACCTTGGACGCCTGCGTCATGGACCATTTGGGCAACATCGGGTCCGTGGCCGCCGTGGAAAACGTGGTGCACGTCAGCAGCTTGGCCCGCGCCGTCATGGAGCACACGCCGCACGTGATGCTGGTGGGCGACGGCGCTCGCCAATTCGCTCGGGAGATGGGGTTTCCCCTAGAAGACCTGATGGTTCCGGACTCCAAAAAAGAATGGGAGCAGTGGAAAATCAAATCCGAATACAAGCCCATTCCCAACATCGAAAACCACGACACCATTGGGTTGTTGGCGCTGGACGGAGCGGGCCATCTGGCCGGCCTGTGCACCACCAGCGGCATGGCCTTTAAAATGCACGGACGCGTGGGCGATTCCCCCATCATTGGGGCCGGCCTGTACGTGGACGGCAGCGTGGGCGGAGCCACGGCCACCGGCCACGGCGAAGAGGTGATCCGCACGGTGGGTTCCTTCCGGGTGGTGGCCGCCATGACGGCGGGCAAATCCCCGCAAGCGGCGTGCAAACAGGCGGTTGAAGAAATTCACCGATTTTTTGTTCGTCGGGGCGTGGACTGGGGCGACACCCAAATTGGGTTCATTGCCGTCAACCTGCGCGGCGAGACCGGCGCCTACGCTTTGCGCCCGGGATTCAGCTACGCCGTGCGCACCCCGGAACAAGACGAACTGATCCGCGTGCCTTCGTTGTTGGAAGCCTAGCGACGGATGCGGAGCCAGGCGCGCTTGGCCGCGCGCCACGCCGGTTTCGGCCGGTTGTCGGCGTCCAATAAACTCCAGGAAATGGCGTCGTCCACGTCGTTTAATTGCCACACCAAGGATCCGCCGCATCGGGGGTCGGCTGCTTGAGCGGTAATGGTGCGCGAAATCACCCGGGCCTGCCAGCGTCGGCTCCACCCTGCACGACCGCGCTCGGTGGACAAGGAGCGTTGGGAAGCGCGCGTTTCGTTTTCCAAGTAGCGATTCAGGAGGGACATGCCCTTGTAGCTGAACAGGTAGTGGTCGTCGGTCCCCACCCAGCGCCGGCGCACCGAGGGGCCCGGATGGGAAGGAACACCCCATTCCGTCACAAAAGGCGCAATCCGCTCGGCCAGTACCGCGGTAGGCTGTTCGCCGTGCCATACGCGCCAATCGTGGTTGTTCCCGGTCTGAAAATCCGACGGTTTTCCCCAGTTGCTCAAGGGCGATGTAGGCAGGTATAGGGTTCCCGGTGCTTGGCGGGCGAGGGCCGTCGGCACAAACTCGCGGAAAAACGACTGCATCCCCTGGGCCAACAGAACGGAGTCCGTGCCGTGTATGCCGTACTTTTTTTGCCAGCCCCAGTTGTTCCAGGCCACTTCCAGTTCGTTGTTGCCGCACAAAAGCACCACGGAGGGATGCGCGGACAGCCGCGCCGCTTGGCGCTCCACCTCCTGCTTCATCTCCTCAAAAACAGGACCACCCATTGGGTAAACGGTTCCGGCAAAGGAAAAATCCACCCACAGCATCAGGCCCAGAGAATCGGCACAGCGCAGCAACCGCTCCGACGGATAGCGCCCTCCGCCCCAAAAGCGAACGGTGTTGGCGCCGGAGCGCGCCAGTTCTTCCAGGCGCTGCTGCAAGATGGCATCCTCCTCGCGCAGGGTGGGGCTCTCCGCCGGGTAGGCCGTCCGGTTCTGAGCGCGGACGGCATTAACGCCCGCACAAAACCGACGCTCGCCGTTGACCACCAACGCAAACGGATGTTCCGGCGTTTGCTCCAGAGCCACCGTGCGTTTTCCGGTCCAAATCGATGCAGAATCCACCAGATGCTCGGCGCCCGCTGGCCCGTCTACGGCCCAGAGCTGCCACTTCACGTGGACCCGCTGCGGCAACGTGCGCAATCGGCCGCCCGCCTGCCGGGGTTGCCACAGGGGCCAATCCTGGAGCGCAACGGAGCCGGAAAGTTCTCGCTCGTCCGCAATTAGGTGAACTTGGTTCGACACCGTTTGCACCACCCGGTGCCCAGCAGCATCTTTCCATTCCGCAGTTACGGCGGTGCGGTAGGTCCCGGGTACGGCCACCGCTACGTGCACGGACCAAGCGCCTGAGCGCGCCAGCGAATCTTCTGGGTGGAACCGAGCATCTACCAAGGCCGCCTCACTCCGCACCCGAATGCGGTGCGTTCCCGGCCCGGTTCGCGGTTGCGGCCGGGAAAAATCCCAACCGTATTCCACGCCCGGACGCCGCAGGTGGGGCGTTCGTCCGGCGGGATCGTTGTCCGTGGGGTAGGGTTTGCCGTCCGCCGCGCGCCGTACATGGGCCAGTTCGTCGGCATCCGGAAAAGCCATGCCCACGCGATCGGTGGAACGGGTGCCGCGCGGCAACACCCACGAAGCCGGCTCCAGCGGACCCGGAATCCATCGGCTGGAAGTTCCGAACGAGGACGGTGTACCGGGCTCGTAGAAGGCCAACGCCGGACCGTCTACTTCTTCCAGCTCCCAAACCACTACGGTTGCTTGCGGTTCTGGCCAAATTTCCGGTGCCCCAGGAAGGGACGCCAAGGCCCAGACCACCAAAGCGGTATCCAGCATCACACCATCATGGCTTTAACCTCGGCCTCGTCCGGTAGGGGCACCGCCGCACGGTAGGCCTCCGGGGACAAAGCCGCCGAGTGAATCCAATCAAAACCCGCGGCGCGGTAGCGCTGCGCGTTGGCGGAACGAATGCCTCCGCCCGGCAAAAGCTCAATCCGACCGTTCGCACGTTCGCGCAAAAACTTCAGCACTTCCAGATCGCGTGCCCCCCAGCCGGTGAGTATGCGTTGAAAACCCGCGTCGATTGCGTCTTCCAACGCCGCCAACGGATCGGAAAGGTCGTCGAACATCCGGTGCAAAACACAGGGGACCGGTAGCGCCTGCACCACTTGGCGCAAACGCTCAGCGTCCCAGTTTCCGTGCTCGTTGAACGCGCCAAAAACCACAAAATCAGCCCCGGCTTCCACCACGGCCACCGCGTCTCGTTGCAGTTGCAGCCAAGCGGCCCGATCGTACGCAAACGACCCCGCCACCGGCCGGGCCATGGCCCCCAAAATTCCGTCGTAGCCCGCCCGAATCGCGCGCACATCGGCGGGATCCGGCGTGGTTCCACCGGCTAAAGCATCAGCACAAAACTCCACCCGGGGCACGCCCCACTCCGCCGCTCGTTCCACGGCGCGGGGGTGAAAACACGCCAACTCAAGCACGCTTCCCGCTTTTGGGGCCGCCTTTGGCGGACGAGGAACCCGCTTTGCCGGAGCCGTTCATCATTCCGCGCACCGCCTCCGTAGTTTTCCGGTGTGCCTCCGCCCGACGACTTCCAAAATAGGCAAATCCAGCGGCCAAAACCACGCCTTGGGACAAGGTGCTCGCCACGTTTTGCAGCACGTACGAACCCAAGCTGTAGGTGGAGGCCGCCGTCGACGCGTCCAATCCAACGCTCACCGCCCGTGCTGCAGCCTCCTCCAAAAAACGAGGGCTCACCGCAGTGTGGAACAGCCACTGACCCAACGCCGTTGCCAAGGCCCAAACACCAACCGCCACCAGGCCGGATTGAAAAAGTCGAACAAAACTGGGCGCCTCCGGCAGCCCCAAACGAATGCGGCGCATCCCCCACTGCCACAGCAAGAGCGTGGGAACCACAGAGATCAAAACAAAATAAACGTACAGCGGCAACCGCGGGCCGTGCAGCCCAAATGCTTTTTCCAACAAGAGCCAGCCGTAGCTGAAGGCCCCCAAGGCCAAACCCAAAACAACCGATTGCTTCATGGTGCGAAGTACGGCAAAAAATAAAGCGAAACCCGCGCAAGAACGAAGCGTGGAGCGGAAAATTTGCCCACCTTTGATTCATGAAAACGGTTAAAAAATGGGTCGTCGGCGTTGCGGTTGTGGCCAGTGTCGTAACGGCTTTGGTTTTAGGTGCCTACGCCTACGGAGGCGGGTTTCAAACCCTGCGCGTAGAGACGGTTGACGTTTTGCCGCAAACCGTGGCCGGCTTGGACTACACCGGACCCTACGAAACCGTTTTTCCAACCCTTGAAAAAGCTAACGTGCTGCTGGATTCCCTGAACGGCCCCAGCGGTCCCGGATTCAGTTGGTATTTTGACGACCCCAGCGCGGTAGCTCCCGAACAATGCCGCGGACTCTACGGACGCATTCTGCAAAACTCCCCGGATTCCGCACGCACGGCCGCGCTTCTCCTGGCCGGACTGCGCACAGACACCCTCCCCGGCGGAACTGCCTTGGTGGTGGCCTACCAAGCCAAAAACAAGCTCGCCTTCGCCCTAGGCGCCCTGCGGGCCTATCCTTTGCTGACGGAAGCCTACCAAACGAGCCGTCGGGCCGCCCCCATCGCCGTGTACGAGAAATACGACCAGGGCACCACCTACTACACTTTTGTGTTTGGACCGGATCAAACCCCACAGTAGCCCCATGAAAAACCTACTTCCCCTTGTGGCCATTCTTGCTGCAACCAGCGCCGCCGCCCAAGTAGCCAACCCCGGATTTGCGGACACCACCAGCGGCGTCAAACTGGGAAAACTGACGGTAGGGGCCTACTTGGACGCCTACTCCGGAACGTCAAACCTCTCAGGGGGTGCCGCATTCCCCTACTTTGTATCGTCCAATCGACTCAACCAGTTTGCGCTCAACGTGGCGGCCATTGACGTACGGTACAACGACGGAACCGTGCGGGCCCGACTCATGCCTGCTTGGGGCACGTACGTGCAATCCAACTACGCCCCCGGCGAGCTTCCCTTGCTGGAAGGCAACGCCGGCATCAAACTCCACCCCAAGGCCAACCTGTGGTTGGACGGGGGAATTTTGGGCTCCCCATTCACCAACGAGAGTGCGCTGTCTAAAGACCACCTGATGTACCTGCGGTCCTTTTCCGCGGAATACGTTCCCTACTACCTGCAGGGCATGAAATTGACTGCCGGTTTGGGCGAGAAATCCACCGTCGCGGTTTATGCCGTAAACGGATGGCAACAGATGCAGGACCAAACGCCCGGTATGGCCGGGGTGGTTCACTGGGAATACCGCCCCAACGCACGCTGGTTGTTGAACGCAGTGGCCTTTGCCGGAAAAGAACAGCAACAGTTGTTCCCCAGCAGCGCCACGCGTCGGCTGTTTGCGGACTTCTATGCCATTTACCAGGGCCCCAAAGGATGGAAAGCAACGGCAGACGCCTACCTGGGCCACCAAGCCGGTCAAGGCTACTGGGGCCAGGCGAACGCCCAAGTGCAGGCCCCTTTGGCCAAAAACTGGAGCCTGTCCGGCCGGCTGGAGTACTTCCACGACCCCAATCAAGTGGTGACGCCGTACCTCCAAGGTTATCCGGGATTCCGCACCGCGTCCGGAGGCCTAACCCTCAACTACCAACCCCACGCCCGCGCCCTCCTGCGCTTGGAAACGCGGCAATTTTTGGCCTTCAACGACAGCTTCCCCGCTCAAGGCCTGGGCAAATACGCCCAATGGGCCGTGGCCGGCTGGACGGTCTGGTTGTAACGAGCAGCGGCTCCCCAAGGAGCCGCTGCCGTCAACAAAGTACGAGACGAGAACGTCGTTAAAACTGCACGTGAACCGCTACCACCACGCTTCTACCCGCACCGGAAACCCCGGAGCTGTAGGGACGGTAGCGAACGTCGGTTAGGTTTTCCAAGCCCACCTGGGCACGCAAACCAAATTTGGTGGTGTAGGTGGCCCGTACGTTCGCTGTATACCAGGCCGGGCTGTAGGTTTGGCCGTTGGCGTCCTTCGCGTAAATCTCCGTCTTGGCTTGCTCTTCTACCGCCAAGCGATCGTGCGCGCGAGCCCCTTGAAAGTTCACGTAGGCGTCCGCACGCAGCCGGTTTTTGCGGTACGTCAACCGCGACGTGCCAAACACAGGGGCGGCGTGGCGCGCGGCAGAAACCGTCCCGTCGTCCATCACCTCCGTGCCGTTCTGCACGTTGACCGATGCGTAGGCCAACCATGCGGGAGCCAGCGGCACCTCGGCCGCCAAATGCACCCCCGCCACACGAGCAACGGCCGCGTTTTGGATGGACTCCACCCGGCTCAGCTCACCGTCGTACAGAATGCTGTCTTCCCCATTCAAGGTGGTGGGCCGACGAACCAACGCACCCTCCAGCAGCGTAGCGTAGGCCGCAAAATCAACCTTTACACCGGCGGAAGACTTCCACGCGATGTCCACGTCTGCGTTGTAGGCGTACTCGGACTTCAGTTGATCGTTGGGAACCACCACCATACCGGGGGAAGAGTCAAAAATCTTGCCCATGTCGTCCACGTTCGGCGCACGAAACGCCGTGCCGGCGTTGGCCTTAAACGTCCAACGCGCATTGGGGCGGTGGGCCACCCCAAAACTGCCCGTGAGTGCTTCGTCGCGAACCTGAGCCGACGCAAACGGCAGCGGGAAATAGGCCAATTGCGAGGTAAAGTCCGCGTCCAAGCCCACGGCGTTGAGGCGCAAACCGGAAGTGACCGTGGTTTTTGGGGATGCGTTCCATTCGTCGCTTGCATAAAGACCCACGGAGTGCCACGTGGCCTGCGGGTACCGGGAAAAAGTAGGTTCGCTCAAGTCCGTATCCAAATGAACCACCTCGCCTGCGGATCGAACGTCGTCCAGCACGCCCTCCAATCCATAAAAGATCCGGTGCCGATTGCCCAAAGCCCGGGTATAATCCGCATTAAAAGAATAAGCCGTAACGTATTCGGACTGCACGGTGCGGTCCGGTTTGTTCAGGCTGCGGTCGATGCGCGACTCTGCAAACGTTTGAACGGCAGCACGGTACGAAGCTTGGTCGTACCAGCGCGTTTTTTTCAAATGCTGGGCGCTCAGCAGGTTCATGGTCCAAAGCTGCGGGCCGTAATCCCACTCCGCGTAGCGCGGCAACCCGTTCCGAATCCGGTTGTGGCGGTCGTACCGACCGTAAGCGGACGTCTGCGAATGGTGCAGGGCGTACTCTATTTTCCACTGAGCCGACGGCCTAAACGCCACCTTCTGCATGAAATTCCACTGCCGATAGGCCGTTGGAATTTGCAGGAGCGAATCTCTTTGCAGCACCACCGAATCCCCCTCCAAACCCGGCAACACGTAGTAGGGTTTTACGTAGTCCGACGGTCCCCTGGATCCTTGGCGGAGGTGATCAAAATCCCACCGGCTCAAGCTGGTCACCGCCGCCCAGCGCTTGCCGCCGTAGGACACGTCTGCGTGGGCCGTCTGTTCTTTATTTGCGGACGTAAAGCGAAAATCTACGTTTCCACGAACGGCGCTGCCAAAATGCGGTTGCAACGTGCTGAACGCCATCACACCGCCCACCGCATCGCTGCCGTACACCACACTGGCCGGGCCAAAAACCACCTCCGCACGTTCCGTGGCGAAGGGGTCCAAATTGATGACGTTCTGGATGTTTCCGCTGCGAAAAATTGCCGTGTTCATGCGCACTCCGTCCACCGTATAAATCAATCGATTGGTGGCAAACCCCCGAATCATGGGGCTGCCCCCGCCCTGCTGGCTTTTCTGAATGAACACCTTGCCGGACAATCCCAGCAGATCCGCCGCCGTTTGCGGCTGAAACTGCGCAATGTTTTTTTTGCTGACCACGTCCACTTGCGACGGCACGTGATTCATGGCTTGGCTCCAACGCGAGCCTGCCACCACAACCTCATCCAAGTCCTGAGACTGCGCGGTATCCAATTGAGGCGACCCACTGCTCTTTTGTGCAAGCGTTGTTGTGGCAACTCCCAAGAGTAGAGCCCAAAAAGGCAAAGCGCGGAGGTGGATAAATCTCATGGAGGGGCAGATCGGGTGGTGCATTGCAGCAACAACCGTGCTAAAATAGAATTAAAAAGACCGTGTGGTGTACTTTTTGCATGAGGAGCGTCGCAGGTGCTCGCCACAAAAGGCGACCTTTGCTGCATTAATTAAACGCATGACACATCTTGTTTCAACCGGCTTAGACGCCCTCCCCGGACCCACCGTGGTGGTATTGGGCGGCGGTTTCGCCGGCATTACCTTGATCCAAAAATTGGCGAAGCAACCGGTCAAAGTTCTCTTGATCGACCAAAACAACTTCCACACGTTTCAACCGCTCCTGTACCAAGTAGCTACCGGCTCTTTGGCGCCGGACAACATCGGCTTCCCCTACCGCCGGAAAATCGCCAAGATTCCCAACGTGGCCTTCCGGAAAGCGGTGGTTCATTCCGTAGACACCCAAGAACAACACATCCACACGGATCAAGGCATTTTTGCCTACGACTACTTGGTGGTTGCCACCGGTTCCAAGACCAATTTCTTTGGAAACGAAGCCCTGGAGCGCAATTCGCTGCAGCTTAAATCCATCGCTCAGGCCTTGGACATTCGCTCGGACTTCCTGCAGGAATTTGAAGACGCCTTGTATTTGCAGGACGACGACCGTCGGTCTGCGCTTAATTTTGTGATCGTGGGCGGCGGGCCTACGGGGGTGGAAGTTGCAGGTGCCCTGGCGGAAATTCGCAAGAACATTTTGGCCGAAGAGTACAAAGAGGTGGACGCGGAAACCATGCAAATCACCTTGATTGAGGCGGGCCCCCGCGTACTGGCCAGTTTTTCGGAAAAATCATCCCACGTGGCGCAAGACTACCTCCGCTCCATGGGGGTTCAATTGCGTTTGGGGCAACGCGTGCTGGACTACGACGGCGAAATGCTGACGCTGTCCACCGGCGAATCCTTGCGGTCGCGCACCGTCATCTGGTCTGCCGGAGTCATGGGCGCCGCGGTCTCCGGACTGCCCGCAAACGTTTACACCCGCGCGAACCGCTTGTCCGTCAACGACTTCCTGCAGGTTGACGGCGTTTCCAATGTTTTTGCCGTGGGCGACGTTGCCTTTGTGGGGGCCAACGGCCACCCCATGGTGGCCCCGGTTGCCATTCAGCAAGCGGAGGTGTTGGCGAAGAATCTGCTGCTGTTGGCGTCCAACGCGGCGCCCGCGCATCCGTTCCGGTACCGTGATCAGGGCAACCTGGCCACCATTGGCCGCAATAAGGCTGTGGTGGAAGTGGGCAAACTGCGCTTTCAGGGCCTTGTGGCCTGGTACCTCTGGATGGCGGTGCACCTGGTTTCCTTGATTGGGTTCAAAAACCGACTGGTGGTTTTGTTCAACTGGGCCATGAAATACTTCTCCCACAAAAACATCATCCGGCTGATTGTTAGACCCCCCAGCCACAGCGCTGCGCGTTCCGGAAAGGCCTCAAAATAATTTGCTGTACCTTTGTACTTTCGATCCTGCTGGCGGTGTCAATAAACCCGAAGGGCCGCGCAGCACCAAAAAGGAACTCAATAACCCCGATATTCCGCCGATTGACCGGCCTGTCTTCACCATCATCTTTTGAATTCATTTTCTGAACTCGGCCTGGCCGCTCCCCTGTTGGAGGCCCTGGCCCACGAGGGGTACACCACCCCCACTCCCATTCAAGCCCAAAGCATTCCCCCGGCCCTAGAAGGTCGCGACCTTTTGGGAACCGCACAAACTGGAACCGGCAAAACAGCAGCCTTCACGCTGCCCATCTTGCAGCACCTGATGCACGTTCCTGAAGCGCGCGGACCGCGGCCCATCCGGGTCTTGATCCTCACCCCCACACGGGAATTGGCCTTGCAAATTGACGAAAGCATTGCCTCGTACGGACGCAACCTCGCGCTGCGCCATTCGGTAATTTTTGGCGGCGTCGGCCAACAACCCCAGGTAAATGCTTTGCGCCAAGGCGCGGATTTGGTCACCGCCACCCCCGGCCGATTGCTGGACTTGATGAGCCAAGGGCACGTTGATTTGCGTCATTTGACCCATTTTGTCTTGGATGAGGCAGACCGCATGCTGGACATGGGCTTCATTCACGACGTGAAAAAAGTCATTGCCAAATTGCCCTCCAAGCGCCAAACGATGTTCTTCTCGGCCACCATGCCGTCGGAAGTTGTGAAGTTGTCGGACAACCTGCTGCACCAGCCGGTGCGCGTTTCCGTGGCTCCCGTGTCTTCTACCGCAGAAAAAGTGAGCCAAGTGGTTTACAAGGTGGACCAAAAAGGCAAGCGCTTCTTGCTGCGCCATTTGCTGAAAGATGTGGCGCCCGAAGTGCCGTCCATATTGGTATTTACCCGCACCAAGCACGGCGCGGACAAGGTGGTTAAGGATTTGGCGAACAACGGCATCACCGCCCAGGCCATTCACGGCAACAAGAGCCAGTCTGCCCGCCAAAATGCGTTGGGCAACTTCAAGAACCGCACCACGCGCGTTCTGGTGGCCACAGACATTGCGGCACGCGGCATCGACATTGACGAGCTGACGCACGTGATCAATTTTGAAATTCCCAACATTCCGGAAACGTACGTGCACCGCATTGGACGTACCGGACGTGCGGGCAACAGCGGAATTGCTTGGTCTTTGGTGGACCGCGAGGAGCTTCCCTTCTTGAAAGACATCCAAAAGTTGATCCGCCAGGACATTCCGGTGGACGCTACGCATCCGTACCAGCCCGGTGCGGTATTGCCCCAGGAGGCACCTGAGCCCCCACGTCCGCCGCGCGAACCGCGCGGCCCCGGAAAGGGCAAGGGCGGAAGCAACGGCGGCGGCGGCAACCGCACGAAATCTGCGTCTGGCGGATCGTCCAACCGTGGCGGTAGCGCGGCCGGCAACGCCGGCGGCGGATACCGCGGTGGCGAAGCGCGCGGAGGTGAATCGCGCGGAGGAGGCCGGCCCGTAGGGCGGGCCGACGGCCGCACGGGGGGATCTTCCGATCGCCCCAACCGGGCCGACGGCGGCAGCAATGCAGCGGGTGCAGACGCGAACAAGAGTTCCGCCCCTTGGTGGAAGCGAAATCGCTGAGGCCAACTACCTTTGCTGCATGGCGGAATTGGCAACCTCACCCCTTTTTCAAGCCCGACCGGTGGAACACCCGGCGGAAGTTCCGTTCATGCTCTTTGCGGATGCGGAAGGTGAAATTGTAGAACACGAAACCTGGCGCTGCGTGGGCCGGACGGGCAAAACCTCCGTGGTTTTGCAACCGGAAGACTTCATCCCGCTGCCGGAAGGAAGTGAATTCTTCTTTTTGCCCGGACGCGTACCCTTGGGCTGGAATCCCAAGTCCGGCAAAATTGAGCCGTACGAAGGAACCGAGGCCGTGGCGGCATTCATCAGCCCGGCGCACAGCCAAACGTATTTGGCGGCCTACGAAAAGCGCGGAACGGCGCCCATCTTGCCGCTCTACGCCTACACTGCCGTGGGTTGGTTCAACGACCGCTTTTGGACCGCAGCCGTTCGGGTAGATCCGGACCTACGCCAAGACGTCAGCCAGTTTCACCAGCCCCTGGTGGATCGGTCCATAGACCAAATGCGGAAGCGCTTCCCCGCCAACCGCGTGGTGGAGCACCTGGCGGAAAACTGCGCCAGCGATTACAGCTGCCGTGCCGCCCAAAATTTCTTTTTGAACCGCTGGGAATGCCCCGTGCCGGCGTCGCCCGCGTGCAACGCCACCTGCTTGGGGTGCATCTCCCTGCAGGAGGACGAGGACGTACACAGCGCCCACTTTCGGTTGAAGTTCATCCCGGACCCCAACGAAATTGCGGAGATGGCGTTGTACCACATTGAGTCCGCCCCCTACCCCATTGTTTCTTTTGGTCAGGGCTGCGAAGGCGAACCCCTGCTTGTTTGGGAAACCTTGGTGCAGGCCATCCAAAAAATTCGCGCCCAAACCCCCAAGGGCATCATCAACATGAACACCAACGGGTCCAAGCCCGACGCCGTGGAAGCCTTGTGCCAAGCGGGGTTGCAGAGCATCCGCGTGAGCATGAACTCAGCCCGGAAGGACTGGTACACCAACTACTACCTTCCGCGCAACTACGCGTTTGAAGACATTGTGGAAAGCCTGAAAGTGGTGCGCAAGCACGGCGGTTGGGCCAGCATCAACTACTTTGTGTTCCCGGGGGTGACGGACGCCCGCGCGGAATGGGAGGCCCTGCAGCGGTTGATTGAATCGACGGACCTGAACATGATTCAGTGGCGGAACTTCACCATTGACCCGGACTGGTACTTCAAAAAAGTACGGCTGGAACCGGATCCCGAACCTTTGGGGGTATTGAAGTTGCAGGAATTGGTGCGCACGCACTACCCAAACGTGGCCTTTGGGTACTTCAATCCGTCGGAAGAAACGCAGGCGTACTACAACGAACGCCGTACCCGCTGAGCGGCATGAAGCACGCATCGGCTGCCCCCGTAAACATTGGCCTGGCAACGGCCGATCGCTGGAAAGACTACGCCCTGTTGGACTGCGGAAACGAGTACAAACTGGAGCGCTTTGGGCCGTTGGTCTTGGCGCGGCCGGAACCGCAAGCCGTTTGGGCGCCCTCTTTGGAGGCGTCGGAATGGAAAAAACGCGCTCAAGCCACGTTTTCCCGATCCAAAGACAGCCCGGACAAAGGTTTGTGGACGGTGGCAAACGGAACCCCGGAACGGTGGGAAGTGAGCTACGCCTTGCAGGACCACAAACTGCGGTTTTCCCTTCAGCGAACCGGCTTCAAGCACATTGGGCTCTTTCCGGAGCAAGCCGAGAATTGGGAATGGATTTACAGCGCGGTGCGCAGCCTGGGCGGGGCCGCAAGCGCTCCCAAGGTGCTGAATTTATTTGCCTACACCGGCGGCGCTTCCTTGGCGGCGCGCGCGGCCGGCGCAGAAGTTACCCACGTGGACTCCGTGCGCAAGGTGGTGGACTGGGGACGTCAAAACCAAGACGCCTCCGGATTGAGCGCCATCCGCTGGGTGGTGGAAGACGCCGCAGCCTTTGTGCGGCGCGAAGCCAAACGCGGCAACCGCTACGCCGGCATTGTGTTGGATCCTCCGGCCTACGGCCGCGGCCCGGACGGCGAAAAGTGGATTTTGGAAGACCACCTGGACGGGTTGCTGCGGGACTGCGCACAACTGATGGAACCCAACGGCTTTGTGGTTTTGAACCTGTATTCCATGGGGTTGAGCGCCGTGGTGGCGCACACCTTGCTGAACTTGCATTTTGGACGCAGCGCCGCCTTGGTGGAACACTACGCAGAAGACCCCCACGGAAAAAGACTTCCCTTCGGTACGGTAGCGCGCATCGCACCTTTGCCGTAACTTCATACCGTCAAACCCAAGCCGCAAGGCTGTAACGTTTTTTCCTCATGTACACCGGACTGCTTCACTCCCACAGACTCTTCGCTTATTTGTTCCTGATTGCCGCCGTGGCAGCTGTTGGAATGGCCCTGCAAGGATGGATATCCAAACGCCCTGCACAAAACGCTTGGGACCGTCGGACCGCTCTTTTTGCGTTGATCTTTGGCCACCTGCAACTCCTTTTTGGCTTGGCGCTGTACTTTGTGGGCCCCTGGTTCAACCAATTGACCACCAACACCGCGGAAGTCATGAAAAATGCAGATTTGCGCTGGTTTGCCGTAGAACACATCGCCGTGAACATCATCGGAATTGTCCTCCTGACGGTGGGCTATTCCAAGTCCAAAAAGCAAGACCCCGCCGGTGCATTCTCCACCCGCATGACGTGGATGGGCATTGGTCTGTTGCTTATTTTGTCCCGCATTCCTTGGGAACGCCTTTTTTGATACCGACCGTCCTACATGATTGAACGCCAAACCCGGGAAGACCGCGAAGAGCGGTGCATCCTGATCGGAGCCATTACCCGCCTGCAACCGGAAGAAAAGGTTGAGGAGTACTTGGACGAAATGGACTTTTTGGCGCGAACGGCCGGTGCCACCACCGTGGCCAGGTTCACCCAAAAAATGGACAAGCCGGACTCCTACACCTTTCTGGGGTCCGGTAAAATGGAGGAAATCCACGCCTACATCCAAGAACACAACATTGATTTGGCGCTGTTTGACGACGAATTGACGCCGTCGCAGCTGAAGAATATTGAGCGCCTGTTTGAAATCAAGGTGATGGACCGCACCAACTTGATTTTGGACATTTTTGCGGCCCGCGCCCAAACCTCCTACGCCCGGACGCAGGTGGAGTTGGCGCAGTACCAATACCTGCTGCCGCGTTTGAGCCGCATGTGGACGCACTTGGAACGCCAAAAAGGCGGAATTGGGATGCGCGGACCGGGAGAAACCCAAATCGAAACGGACCGTCGGATCATCCAACAGCGGATTGCGTGGCTGAAGGAAAAATTGGAGAAGATTGACCGCCAAATGGCCACCCAACGCGGCAACCGCGGCGCCTTGATCCGCGTGGCTTTGGTGGGCTACACCAACGTGGGGAAGTCCACCTTGATGAACGCGCTCAGCAAGAGCGAGGTGCTGGCGGAAAACAAGCTGTTTGCCACCTTGGACACCACCGTGCGCAAAGTGGTCATTGGCAACCTGCCCTTTTTGCTGTCCGACACCGTCGGGTTCATCCGCAAGCTCCCCACCCAGCTGGTGGAATCTTTCAAGTCTACGTTGGACGAAGTGCGCGAGGCCGACGTTTTGGTGCACGTAGTGGATCTGGCGCACCCTACCTACGAGGACCAAATCGCTTCCGTAAACTTGATTTTGGCCGAACTGGACACCCGGGACAAGCCCATCTTGATGGTATTCAACAAGGTGGACGCCTTTCTGGAAACAGCTGAGCCCGGCGCCTTGGACGCGGTGAAACGCGCCTGGGAAGACCGGGCACAGGGCCAAGCCGTCTTCATTTCCGCCACCCAAAAAGACAACTTCGACGGCCTCAAAGACGCCCTCTACGGCTTGGTAAGCACCCTGCACGCCGTTCGCTTTCCGTACGACACCTTTCTGTATTGATCCCGGGGCCGTTTTAGGCCCGTTTTAGGCCCCCTCCCGCATTTGGTAATCAGGTCAACGATTTGGCCTTGACTTTGAACCAGCCGGTCAAGTTCAAACGAACTTTTTTCATCTACGTGATAGATTTCTATCATCTCCGCTAAATACATTTGAACGTAATTCGCTGTTGAAACCAAAAAAAACTACAAGCATGTCAACCAACAGCCACGTAATTACCTTAGATCAAGCGCAAACCATGACCCATGCGTTCCAGAATGCAACACAATTCCAAGGGTTAACGGTTGCCAGTATGATCGATAAAGAAGCGTACCAACTGATCATGGATCAATCCGACTGTGTGAACATTCGCACGTATTTCGCCTTGAACGATGACGACAAACTGACCATTGTTGTGGTGGGTGTTGACGCCAATGGCGCGGACATGACGGATGGAGTGCTCCTCAATCGTGCACTGAATTGCCCCACTACCTGTTTTACAAATTCGGAATTGATGATTTGATGATTCAAAAATGGTATCCAATCCTGGAATTCATTGCAATAACCATACTTTTTTGTAGAGTATTATTCAATCTCTTTATAAGGCGTAAATCAATCGTAAATCACGTCGAAGTAATTTATTACATTTTTATATTATTACTGAACAACTTGGGGCACATTTTTTTAAATCAAAGTGATCCCCTTTTTCGATTTTACCATGCTTTTTCTCCACTCGGAATAGTCGTAGCCGTAAGTTTTGCCAAGAAGCTGAAATTAATCTATTTGGCGCCTTTGACACTATTGCTGTCTTTGATTAATTTGATTTTATATCATTATTTAATCTACTTGATTTTATACATTACAGCGATTTATCTTCTTATAAATAAAGCCAATAAATTGGCTAAATTGAGCAGTCATAATATTCAAAAATCCGTGATCTATATTATTTTAGCCATAGACTTGATGTTCTCCATGTCCATCTTAATTCTACGGAAATTTAACTTTGATTGGCAAGCAGCTCAACTCATTCTTTACATGGGTGCCGGGAATTTAATTGTATTCACCACAACTATTGTTGCACTACATGTCCAACTCAGGAGATTCTTTAATCATTAGTTTATTCGCAATTACCTCAACGGCTGCGATCATACTGATAGGCACCTTCACCTTCAGTAGAATCGTACTGCGTAGGTATTCCGCGGTGGTGCACCGGCTTTATAACCTAAGCTTTAAAGGCGTTGACACGGAACGGAAACGAATCGCCAGTGAACTTCACGATCAATTGGGCGCACACTGGGTGAGGATGTCCCACAATTTTGAGCGGCTCAAGACTGAATTGAACGCCGAACAACTCATTGCATTGAACCAATTGGAGGTGGACTATCAATTGTTCAAAGACAAAACACATCAAATCGTAGAATTCATGTACCCCAAGGGTCTTGCGACACCGAATTGGAAAACGAGCTTTAAGTCCATGGCGCTCCAAATGTCCATGGGCAACGTACGGGTTTTTTTTGAGTCCCATGCCGTACGGTATCCTTCAGAAAAATTTCTCCACCACGCCTATTGGGCTGTTCAAGAAATACTCACCAACGCCATTAAGCACGCTCACGTATCGCGAATTCAAATATCAACCGTCGACGAAGAGGATGTATTGAATATTATGGTGGTTTACCGGGCCACTCCCGAAGCTGTGAAATGGATCACGGGGAAAAGGAATGCTAAAAGTGGTTTTGGCACGTTGATCATTGGAGACCGTTTGCGCATCATCGGTGCAAAACAAAAGATCACCGTTCAAGATCAAGTTGTAACGCATACGATTAGTGTACCCTATGAAAATTCTGATTCTTGACGACCACGAAGCCATTCGGTTTGTTGTCAAGCAGTACGTGTTGGACGTACTGCCCAATGCCGAAATATTTGAGTATGCCACAATCCCAGAAGCCCTGGAACATTTTTCACAACGTCTTCCCGTGGATTGTGTGATAAGCGACCTGGAATTGACGGAGGGTTGCAACCCGAGCCTTATGGAAACGGCGCGCACCAACGCCAAGCCGGTGCTCATTTTCAGTTCACACGTCAATAAAATGCTCATCGAACTTTTTGAGCGCTACGAAGTGCCGTGCTACGTTTCAAAGACCTCTGGAATTGAGGCCTTGAAACGGGGCATTCAAGCACTGCTGCACGGAGAATCCTACTTCTGCCCCTTAGTCATTCAAACCAAGCTTTCCACAAGTACGTACAAAGAAACGGCCCCTTTGAAGTTGACCAAAGGCCAAATCAAGGTATTGAACGTCATCAAGCAAGGACACAACCGAAAGTCAGCCGCTGAAATCTTAAAAATATCCGCCACCACGGTTGACAACCACATCGCAAAAGCCCGCGACATCAACGAATGCGATAGCCAAGAGGAATTAATGAGGCGGTTTCGTTTTTGGGAAAACTAAAATCGCTCATAAACGATAGATTTCTATCACGTATTTCTCCATAATACTTGATAAAATTGCAGGGCATTATTAGAAATTCCCATGCAATTTAAAAACACTCCGAATACAACAGGATTGACCTGCAACTGCACCAGCTGGTTGGACCACTGGATGAAAAACAACGGCAGCCACAGCACGCCCCAATGTTCCGTCATTCAATGCACCACCAAGGCGGTTGTGGGTGGCCGCGTTAAAGCCTGCGACGACGAACACAGCCCTTGGCTCATTGTGCCGCTCTGCAGCGCGCACAACGCATCCCATTTTACGGATTGCTTTGATGTAAAAGCATCGGTTCGTCGGAACCCGGTCTCGGCCAACGCGGAGAAGTCGTGCCGGAAAAAATGAACCAGCAAATGCATTTTGATGGACTCCCCTTTTTTCAACCCAAACCTTCCTACAAAGACCAAATTCCCGATTTATTGACTTAAATCGCTCCAGCATGATATTTTTCTATCACGTTTCTTTTCGGAATAACCGATAACATTGTATCATCAAATAGGGTGAATTTTTGGACCGAATTCACTCCTGTTTTGGTACACTCGTTCCAATAAAAAATCAATTCTGAATCAGAAACAAATGAAAAACAATACGCATTTCCTAAAAAGGCTGACGGTACTTATTGTCCTGTTTGGGGCCGTTCTACCCGTATCAGGACAAATTTATCCCGCTAAAACCAACGACTTTATCCTGCCAGGCGGGCCTTATGCAAATGTAGAAAATACAGGAGCCGCCATCAGTGAATGCAGCGGCTGTGCCCAGGGGGTTGCGCACGCGTATACTTGGGATGGAGACAGTCCGGGCATCGCCGTTTATGAGCCCGGGATGGGCGTTTTCATCCAGCCCTTGCCCTCTGGTTCGTGGGATCCGGACATTGTCTTTGGCCTGGATGGAACTTCCGGCGTAGTGGTTAACGAAAAAGGAACAGGCATTGAATTCCGAACGTTTACGTACTCCCCGGGCGTTTTGACTTTGAGCACTCCAAAATTGGTGCACGCCAATGCCCATCATCCAAACATCGATAACCCAACCGATTCCATCAGTCGCGATCCCGAAGTGATCGTTTTTGAAACTTCGGTTGGCAGCAGCGATTTGAAATATGCCGAAGGAACCCTAACGGGTGGCTTTGGGACGTCCTTGCCGGTTCTAAACATTGGACTTACCCAAGGCGGAAAAATTATTGACCGCTTCCGGCCGGATGTACAGGTGTACGACGATCAAAAATACCTGTTCGTAGCTCAGGGAATTGATTCAATTACGGGCAATGACTGTATTGATTTATTTGATTATAACACAGTCCTAAGTGGCTTCACATCGGGCAACAATCTACCGTCAAACGTTATTACACACCCCAGAATTGACGGTGTAGTAGATCAGAATGGGTTAACTTACGCGTATTCAGTAACCTATGAAGTTCATGATAGCATTCGTCATGGAATGCAGGGTGTCGCTATTATTAATTTACAACCGGCTTGCTCCAGTTCTAAAGATCCTGCTATTGCCTACAGCGGAGACTATCACGATGCCGTCTGGCCCACTGATGCCGTGGCTTCGCCCAATTACGATTTGATCGGAAAAGGTTTTACGGCAAGTACCCCCGATACTTTCTACAAGGAGCTGAATGAGGTTTCTACTTCTGGACTAATCGATAAGTGGGCGGTTTCAATTGCTGGATTACGTGAATACAATTATGC